>NZ_JBLUPS010000006.1:0-390392 GCF_048068035.1 Pseudomonas sp. NY11955 | reverse complement strand
GGCGTTGGCGATGTCGCCGATCACTTCCACCTGCGGGAAGTACACGGCATCGACTTCGGCGGAGCGGAAGTTGATGTGGATGACTTCGGTGCCGCCACGGACCATGAAGAACGGCGGCTTCTCGATCACGTCGTGGCCGATGTTGATGATCAGGTCGGCTGCTTCGACGGCGCGGTGGACGAAGTCACCCGACGACAGCGCGGCGTTGCCCAGGAAGCGCGGGTGGCGCTCGTCGACCACACCTTTACCCATCTGGGTGGTGATGAACGGGATGCCGGTCTTGTCGATCAGCTGCTTGAGGACCTTGGCGGTCATTTTGCGGTTGGCGCCGGCGCCGATCACCAGGATCGGGCTGCGAGCGTTCTGCAGCTTCTCGACGGCAGCTTCGATGGCCACGTGCTCGGCCAGTGGGCGACGGTGCAGGCTGCGCGGGATCGGCAGTGCGTCGGTCTGCTCGGCGGCGATGTCTTCCGGCAGTTCCAGGTGTACCGCACCCGGCTTCTCTTCTTCGGCCAGGCGGAAGGCTTCGCGCATGCGCGACGGGATGTTGTCGGCCGAGGCGAACTGGTGGGTGTACTTGGTGATGGGGTCCATCATGCCGCACACGTCAATGATCTGGAAGCGGCCCTGCTTGGACTTCTTGATCGGCTTCTGCCCGGTGATCATCATCATCGGCATGCCGCCCAGGTAGGCGTAGGCGCTGGCGGTGACCAGGTTGGTGGCACCAGGGCCGAGGGTCGACAGGCTGACGCCGGTCTTGCCGGTCAGGCGACCGTAGGTGGCAGCCATGAAACCTGCAGACTGCTCATGGCGGGTCAGTACCAGCTTGATCTTCGACTTGCGCAGGGATTCGAGCAGGTCGAGGTTTTCCTCACCAGGAATGCCGAACACATACTCGACACCTTCGTTTTCCAGGCATTGCACAACGACATCGGCGGCCTTGGCCATTTGGGGTACTACCTCAAAATCTTTGTGGGATTGCAGATTTATTAAGCTGCGTGACTGAGATGTTGCAGGATGTCTCAGTGGCGCGCATCGTAGGCCCTCTGGTTAATAATAATAAATATATTGTTATGATGCCTAGCATCACAGATTGTTATGAGTGCAGCTCGCATGAAAGGTAGCACCCCTGAATGAACCTCAAGGCATTGCGTTGCTGTGTCGAAATCGTCCGCCAAGGCAGCTTCACCAAGGCCGCGCAGCACCTGCACATCGCTCAGCCAGCGCTGAGCATGGCCGTTACCCGGCTGGAAGAAGAACTGGGCGTGACCCTGTTCAACCGCACCACGCGTAAAGTGATCCTCACGGCAGAAGGCGAGCAATTTCTGCCACGCATTGCCTCGGCCCTGCGCGAGATGGATGTCGCCCGGCAAGAACTGCGCGACATGGCCGACCTGAAGCGCGGCGAAGTGCGCCTGGGCATTCCGCCCATGTTCGGCCTGCACTACGTGCCCGGTTTGATGAACGCCTTCCGCAAGTTGTACCCGGGTATTGCCATGACCGTGTTCGAAGGCAGTGCCGAAGACATTGGCCATCGCCTGGAGCAGCGCGAAATCGACTTGGCGCTCCTGGAATCCCGGCGTGTGCCGCCGGACAAGGAGTCGATCCTGCTGGGCAGCGACGAGATGCTGGCGTGCATGCACCCCGACCACCCCTATGCCGGCAAGGCCTTCCTCACCGCCGAAGACCTGCGCAATACCGACATGGTGGTGTTCGACCGCACTTTCGTGCAACGCCATCTGCTGGACGCGTTCTTCGCCGAACATGGGATCACCTACCAGGTCGCACTGCAGAGCAACTTCGTCTCGCTGGTGGTACAGGCCGCGCTGGACAACATGGGGGTGGCGACCTTGCTGCGCTCGGTGCAGCAACGCACGCCTGGCATCGTCGGTGTGCCGTTCCGGCCGGCCCAGCAGATGAGCTTCCGCTTGTGCTGGCGCTCAGGGGAATACGTGTCGCTGGCCAGCAAGCGGTTCATCGACTTTGCCGCGCAGACGCATTACCTGGAACGTTGAAGTTAGCCTACGTCGATTTCAAGACAACACAAATCCTGTAGGAGCAGCCTTGTGCTGCGAAGAGGCCCGTATCGCTGACACATCACTGTCAGTCGTACGGGCCTCTTCGCAGCGCAAGGCTGCTCCTACAGGATGATGCGCCAGCCTGAGTCGACGCAAGTGCCAGACGGCTGACCACCTGTCCAAGGGCAACAATCTGTCAGGCATCCCACTGCAGATGTCAGGATCATGCCTCGGCAATTGCAATCAGAAACGCTTGAATCACAGCAATTCGCCAGGTTCTTGCCTGCGCTTCGCCTCCCTACAATGACCCCACAACAACAAACGAGCCCAGCTCCGTGAGGCACGCCCCCATGTACAGAGACCATATCGTCAAACCGCGCGCGACTGACAACCCGGCATTCATGGGTGTGACCGCCGCCGTGATATTCGCCCTCGCCCTGCTCTACGGCGTGGGCGACGGTAGCCTGGCCCGGCTGATGGGCCCGATCGTGCTCGACCTGCAAGTACCGCAACTGCGCAACATTGCCGTGGCCGGCACCCTGGCCGTGACCTTGGTATTGAACCTGTTCATTCTTGGCCGCTTTGCGATGCGGGCCCAGGTGATTACGGTCTGGTGCGAGCTGTTGCTGTTGTTCCTGCTGTTCTTCGACACCTTCGACCTGTCCTACAGCTTCATCGCCAGCAAGGTCGGTTTCATGATCACCCAGGGGGTGTTCACCACCGTCTACGTGTCCACCCTGTCGATCGCCATCGCCTTCGTCCTGGCGTTGCTAGGCGCAACCGCTCGGCTGTCGTCCAACGGCTTCGCCATCGCCATTGCCAGCTTCTACACCTCGTTCTTTCGCGGTGTGCCGCTGCTGATCCAGATCTACCTGATCTACCTCGGCATCCCCCAGCTCGGCTATGTGGTCGGTGCCGTGCCGGCGGGGATCCTGGCGTTGTCGCTGTGCTACGGCGCCTACATGACGGAAATCTTCCGCGCCGGTATCAGCAGCATCCCGCGCGGGCAATGGGAAGCTTCGCGGGCGATCGGCCTGACGCCCTTCCAGGCCATGACCCGGGTGATCCTGCCGCAGTCGATGCGGCTGATCATACCGCCCACCGGCAACCAGTTCATTTCCATGCTCAAGGACAGCTCGCTGGTGTCGGTGATCGGTGTGTGGGAGCTGATGTTCCTCGCCCGCACCCAGGGCCGTGCGGAGTTCCGCCACCTGGAAATGTTGATCACCGCCGCCGTCTTGTACTGGGTGCTGTCGATCCTGCTCGAAGCCGTGCAGTCGCGCCTGGAAAAACGTTTCGACCGCGCCCATCGCTGATCGAGGAGCCCCATGATGAACCAGCCTTTCACCCCCGCTGCCGCCTAGGCCGCCGTGTCGATTCGCGGCCTGCAGAAATGGTACGGCGAGTTTCATGTGCTCAAGGGCATCGACCTGGAGATCGCCAGCGGCGAGATCGTGGTGGTTTGCGGGCCGTCCGGCTCGGGCAAATCCACCTTGATCCGCTGCCTGAACCTGCTCGAAGATTTCCAGAAAGGCCAGGTATTGATCGCCGGCAACCCGCTGAACCGCGATGCCGCCAGCGTGGCCGCCATTCGCCGCCAGGTGGGCATGGTGTTTCAGCAGTTCAACCTGTTCCCGCACCTGACCGTGCTGGAAAACCTGATGCTCGGCCCGCGCCTGGTCAGTAAGCTCAGCGAGGCCCAGGCCCGCACCCTGGCGTTGGAATACCTGGACCGGGTGCGCATCGCCAGCCAGGCTGACAAGTTCCCCGGGCAGCTTTCCGGTGGCCAGCAACAACGCGTGGCCATTGCCCGCGCGCTGTGCATGAAGCCACGCATCATGCTGTTCGACGAACCCACCTCGGCGCTGGACCCGGAAATGGTCAAGGAAGTGCTCGATGTGATGGGCGAGCTGGCCCAGGACGGCATCACCATGCTGTGCGTCACCCACGAAATGGGCTTCGCCCGCCGGGTAGCCGACCGCATCATCTTCATGGACCAGGGCCAGGTGATCGAACAGGGCCAGCCCAACGCGTTTTTCGACAACCCGCGCCACCCACGTGCCAAGGAGTTCCTCTCGCAGATCCTCAGCCACTGAGGCCTGTGTCTACCGCTGTGCCAACACTACAACAACAATTGCATGCCCGGAGACTTACCCAATGAACCCAGTCGCACGCTTGTTCGCACTCACCGCCGTTGCCGGCAGCCTGACCCTGATGGCCGGGGCCGCCTGGGCCGGGGCCACCCTTGACCGCATCCAGCAGAGCAAGGTCATGAAAGTGGCCACCGCCGCCAACTGGCCTCCGCAGTCGTTCCTTGGCGACGACAACACCCTCAAGGGCTTCGACATCGATGTGGCCAACGAAATTGGCAAACGCCTGGGCACCCAAGTAGCCTTTGTCACCCCCGAGTACGGCATCATCACGGCAGGGCGCTGGGCCAGCCGCTGGGACCTGTCGGTCGGTTCGATGACGCCCACCACCGAGCGCGGACGGGTGCTCGACTTTCCGGCCATCTACTACTACACCCCCTACGTCTTCGCCGTGCACAAGGACGCCGCCGGTGCCAGCACCGCCGACCTCAACGGCAAGACCATCGGCGTCGAGGCCGGCACCACTTCCGAGGACTACATCAACCGCCGGCTGAAGATCGACGCGGCAGATGTGCCCGCCTTCAGCTACAGCGTAGAGCCAGGCGAAGTGCAGACCTATGGCGACAGCATGGGCCCGCTGGACGACCTGCGCATGGGCAACGGCACCCGCCTGGATGCCACCTTGTCGGCACTCCCAACCGTCATGGGCGCGATCAAGGCCGGGTACCCGATTGCCCCAGTGCAAGGCAAGCCCGCCTACTACGAGCCACTGGCCATCGCCACCGACAAGGGCGACGAAGCCTTCAACGCCGAACTGGCCAAGGCTATCGACGGCATGAAAGCCGACGGCACGCTGAAGCAGCTGTCCGAGAAGTGGTACGGCGCCGACCTCACGCAAGTGCAGTAACCCCCAGCCCTGCAGGCCAGCGCCCTTCCCTTGAAGGGCGTGCGGCACCCTCATGCCCGCAAAACATACAGCGCCCAGCAAAAGGATGACCCAACCGATGTCCAGCTACAGCAACAACTACTACACCGGGACCATGCGCGCTGCCCCCCCGCGCCCGGCCCTGGCCGGAGAAAGCCGCGCCGATGTATGCGTGATCGGTGGCGGCCTGGCAGGCCTCAGCGTGGCCCGCGAGCTGCTGATGCGCGGGCGCTCGGTGGTGTTGCTGGAGGCGGCACGGGTGGCCTGGGGCGCCTCCGGGCGCAATGGCGGCTTCGTGCTGCAGGGCTGGTCCGAAGGGCTGTCGGCGATCGAGCGGCGCTGCGGCAAGCAGACCGCCGCCGCACTGTTCCGGCTGTCGCTGGAGGGCGTCGATATCGTCCGTGACACCATCGCCCACCACCAACTGCCAGGCTGCGCGGCAACCACCGGGAAACTCAGCGTGGTGCGCTACGACGACGCCGACAACTTGCAGCGCACCCGCGACCGCATGGCCCGCGACTTCAATTTCGACATGGAGTACCTCGATACCCAGGCACTGCGCAGCCGCCTGAACACCGACCGCTACTTCCAGGGGCTGCGTGATAGCCATGGCTTTCACTTCCACCCGCTGAACTACTGCCTGGGTTTGGCCGAACTGGTCGAGCTGGCCGGCGGCCGCATACACGAACAATCGCCAATGCTGCGGGTAGAACGCAAGGCCGGCCACCACCGGGTGATCACCGCCAAGGGCGTGGTCAGCTGTAGCGATGTGGTGTACTGCTGCGGCGGCTACGGCGGGCCTGAGTTCGGCCCGTTGCGCCGTGCGTTCCTGCCGATCGCCACTTATGTGGTGTTGACCGAGCACCTGGGTGAACGCTTGCACGATGTAGTACGTACCACGGATGCGGTGGGCGATAACCGCCGCGCCTCGGATTACTACCGCATCGTCGAGGGCGACCGCCTGCTGTGGGGTGGCCATATCACCACGCGCAACCTGCAGGACGAACAGCGCCTGGGGCAGTTGCTGACCCGCGACATCCTTAACGTGTACCCACAACTGCAGGGTTTGAAAATCGCCAAGGCCTGGTCTGGGCTGATGGGTTACGCCCGCCACAAGATGCCGCACATCGGCCCTCTGGGCCCGGGGTTGTGGGCCTGTACTTCATTTGGGGGCCATGGTATGAACACCGCACCCGTAGGTGCACGGGTGGTCGCCGAGGCGGTCTGCAACGAGAGCGACCGCTACCGCCTGTTCGACGCCTATGGCCTGCAATGGAACGGCGGGCCGTTCGGGCCCGCGGCAGCGCAAACGGTGTATGCCGGCCTGAAGCTGATGGACAAGCTCCAGGAAGCCCGCGCGCAGTACAACCACTAGAACAATCACCAGGAACCACCATGGACGCCCTTCCACCCGGCGCGCTGTTCAAACTGACCGAAAAAGATCGGCAACTGCTGGCACTGCTGCAGGCCAACGCCCGTGAGCCTACCGCCTCGCTGGCACGCAAGCTGGGCGTATCGCGCTCTGCGGTGCAGGAGCGCATCAACCGCTTGGAAAACGCCGGGGTGATCACCGGCTACAGCGTGCGCATCGACCAGGACAAGCTGCAGCAGGTGATCAACTGCTTCACCATGACCTCGTGCAGCAACAAGAGCTACACCGACGTGATGACCACCCTGCGCAAGATGGACTCGGTACAGGCGGTGTATGCGGTGTCGGGTGAAATGGACTTCATCATCCACCTGACCACCCACACGTTGGGGGAACTGAATGCCGAGCTGACCCGCATCAACATGATCAAGGGCGTGACCCACACCGCTTCGCACATTGTCATGGAGACCAAATTCAGCAAGAAGCTGACACTGTGAGTGCCCCACGGGCACGGCAAGTAACCGCCCGGCGTCCTCGACGTTGCAGTCACAGATTGACTATGATCCCGCCTTGAACGTTTCAGCATGTTTCAATAGGGATACAGATGTCAGTCCAGGAACTCCCCCCGCTTGCCAGTAAAAGCACCGTCGCCAAGATGGAGGCCGCCATGGCGCTGGGCAGCTTTGCCATCGGTACCGGCGAATTCGCCATCATGGGCCTGATGCCCGACATAGCCAGCAACCTTCAGTTGAGCGAGCCACAGGTGGGCCATGCCATCAGCGCCTACGCACTGGGAGTGATGGTCGGCGCCCCTACGCTGGCGATTCTCGGTGCCAAACTGCTGCGCAAGCACATGCTGCTGCAGTTGATGCTGCTGTATGCCTTGGGCAACCTGGCCACTGCCTTCGCCCCTTCATTCAGCGGCCTGGTCGCCTTCCGCTTCATCAGCGGCCTGCCCCACGGCGCCTACTTCGGCATTGCGGCGGTGGTGGCCTCGAGCATGGTGGCCAAAGATCAGCGCGCGGGTGCCGTTGCCCGGGTGATGATGGGCCTGACCTTGGCCATGTTGCTTGGCAACCCGGTGGCCACCTTCCTGGGCCAGTACTTCGGCTGGCGTTCGGCCTTCGTGCTGGTCGGCGCGATTGCCCTGTGCACCATCGCCCTGGTCTGGCGTTTCGTGCCCCAGCGCCACGACGAAGTACGCAGCGACCCGCGCAAGGAGCTGCAGGCGTTTGCCCTCCCGCAGGTATGGATGGCGCTGGCCATCGCCTCCATCGGCTTTGCCGGCATGTTCTGCGTGTTCAGCTACCTGGCGCCGACCATGCTGCAAGTGACCCAGGTCTCGCCGCAGTGGATTCCGTTCGGCCTGGCGGCGTTCGGCATAGGCGGTATCGTCGGCAACATTGCTGGCGGCAAACTGTTCGACCGCCTGCAATTTCGCGCGGTAGGGCTGGTGCTGATGTGGTCGATTGCCGTGTTGCTGTTCTTCACCTTCGCCGCGCAAGCGCTGTGGAGCCTTTTGCTGGGCATCGGCCTGGTGGGCACCATGATCGCCCTGGCCGCACCGCTGCAGATCCGTCTGATGGACATTGCCCATGAAGCGCCGAGCCTGGCGGCCGCGTCGAACCATGCGGCGTTCAACCTGGCCAACGCACTGGGACCCTGGCTGGGTGGCATGGCGATCACGGCAGGTTTGGGCTGGACCAGCACCGGATACATCGGCGCAGCGACTGCGCTGGTTGGCCTGGGTATCTACCTGGTGGCGCGGCGGATGAAGGGTGGGCACTGAAACACCCGGTCGCTAGGCCCAGCGGTGCTGACGTGCCAGCACCGAGGCGGCCGTTTCGCCCAACAGCTCGGCGTAAACGCCTGGGGCGGTGGCACCTTCGGTGTTGATGAAGAGAACACGGGCATTTTCGCCGACCCCCAGCTTGGCGGCTGCGCCGGTGTCCTTGACCAGGCGGGCCAGCCCAGCCAGCCCGGCGACACCTGACTCACCCGCGACCAATGGAATGTCCCGAGCGCTGCCGGCTGCCAGGCGGCGCATGGCAGCCACGGCCTCGTCATCGCTGATGGTCATGAAGCCATCGACGCTCGGCGCCAGGAAGCGCCATGCCAGGGGTGATGTCTCGCCACAGGCCAGGCCGGCCATGACCGAGTCCACCGAGCCAATAGCCCTGGCCGGCTTGCCAAGCAACGCGCTTTGGTACAGGCAGTCGGCCTGCTCGGGTTCGACCATGACGAACAGCGGGCGCTGCTCGCCGAAGTGCTCCCACAGGTAGCTGACGATGCCCGCTGCAAGGCCACCTACCCCACCCTGCAGGAACACATGGGTGAATGGCGGTTGCCCGGCTGTGGCTTCGATGATTTCAGCAGCGATGGTGCCGTAGCCCTGCATCACATCACGCGGGATCACCTCATAGCCTGCATAGGAGGTATCGGACACCACGGTCCAGCCATTGCTGGCCGCCAGCTCGGCAGCGTGCTCGACCGAGGCGTCATAGTGGCCGGCAACCCGCACGATCTGTGCCCCGTAGGCGGCAATCGCCTGTTCGCGCTCATTGCTGACATTGGCGTGCAGCACGATCACGCAGCGGCAGCCGATGCTGTGTGCCGCTGCCGCCAGGCCTCTGCCATGGTTGCCATCGGTGGCGCTGACGACGGTGTAATCGGTCACTAGGTCAGCGTAGCGGCCTTCCAGCAAACCACAGGGGTCGAAGTGCTGTTCGGGGAAGGTGCGCAGGATCAGGCGAACCAAGGCGATCGGCGCACCCAGGGCCTTGAAGCTGCCCAGCGCCGAGCGCACCGATTCATCCTTGACCGACAACTGGGCTATGCCCAACTCTGCCGCCAGGTCAGGCAAACCGTACAGCGGCGTAGCCCCGGCATTCAGGCAGGGCCAGCCGGCCAGCCACTGGCGGCTTTCCTTGGCTTTGGCGATGCTCATCAGCTCTTGTAACGCTTGCGGGTAAGGCTGGCGCCCAGCCTTGGGGTTGAAAACAAACATTCGGTACTCCTTTCTGCAGGCAACAGCAAGCCCATGCCGCTGCAGCCAGGCTTCAGCGAGCGGGGCGTTTCAGTGAGCATTACGCGCGAGTCAGGCGACGGCTCACCACATCCAGCAACACCTGCGCGCCCTGGATAAGCTGGTCGTCATCGGTGTACTCACGCGGGTTATGGCTGATGCCGCCTTGGCTGGGCACGAAGATCATCGCGGCCGGCGCGATACGGGCGATCATTTGCGCATCGTGGCCGGCGCCAGAGGTCATGCGCCGGTGGCTGAAACCAAAACGCTGTGCCGAGGCCTCGATGGCATCGGCCAGACCGGCATCGAAGATGACCGGTTCGAAGCGCACCAGGCGTTCTGTAGTGATGCTCACGCCTTCGCGCTCGGCGAGCGCATCCAGGTATTGGCTCAGGCGGCTTTCGGCGTAGGCCAGGCAGGTTTCGTCGGGGTCGCGCAGATCGACGGTGAAAGTGGCCCTGCGTGGAATGACGTTGATGACATTCGGTTCGAACCGCATGCACCCGACGGTAGCCAGTGTGGTGCCAGAATCCACGGCCATGGCGCGCAGTTCGGCGACAATCGCACTGGCCACATAGCCGGCATCATGGCGCAGGTGAGTCGGCGTGGTGCCGGCATGGTTGGCATGGCCCCGCACCTCTACCTGCTGCCAGGAAATGCCTTGCAGGTTCTCGACCACGCCAATCAGGGTGTTCTCGGCTTCAAGGATCGGGCCCTGCTCGATGTGCAGCTCAAGGTATTCGTGTGGCACGATGGCCCCTGGCTGCAGCGTGCCGGCATAGCCGATACGCGCCAGTTCGTCGCCCAGGCGCGTGCCGTCGGTGCCAAGCGTATCCAGGGCCTGCTGCAGCGACAGGCCACCGGCGTATACCAGCGAGCCCATCATGTCGGGCTGGTAGCGCACGCCCTCCTCGTTGGTAAAGGCGCCAACCGTGACCGAACGCTCGGGCAGCCGCCCCGCCTGGCGATAGGCACGGATCACTGCCAGCCCCGCCAGCACCCCGTAGCAGCCATCCAGGGCACCTGCGTTGGTGACGGTATCTATGTGCGAACCGATCATCAATGGGCGCTGGGCGCCGCTGTCAGTGGCTGAGCGCAACGTGCCGAAAATGTTGCCGATGCGGTCGATCTGCACCTCGAGATCAAGCTCATTCATCCATCCGACCAACAGGTCGCGCCCGGCCTTTTCTGTATCGGTCAGCGCAATCCGAGTGCGCCCACCGTGGATGGCGTCTGCGCCTACTTGCCCCAGCGCACTGATTTGCTGCAACAGCAAGGCGCCGTCCAATTGCAGCGGGGTGCTCGCATTCATCAATCGTTTCTCCCTGGGTGCCATGGCAACGCACCGTTTTTTGGTCATAGGAGAATTCTATTCGCTGGAAACGTACGAAAAACTTGATTTTCGGCCTTTTCATGCACTTTCATTACGCTTTTCCAGCCTTTGGTGCTGCTCAGCAACGGAGAACCGCTCATGCCCCTCGATCACTTCGATCTGGCCCTGCTCGAGGCCGTACAGCACAATGCCGCTACGTCGCAGTTGGACCTGGGCACGCAGGTCAACCTGTCCTCGGCAGCGGTCAACCGGCGCCTGAAGAAAATGGCGGCCGACGGTGTGATCCGTGGCACGCTGGCACAGGTGGATGCCGCTCAGCTGGGTTACACGCTGACCGTGATCACCGAGGTCGAAGTGGAGAACGAGCGGCTGGACCTGCTGGACGAGATGAAGCGCACCTTCCTCGCCTGCCCGCAGGTGCAGCAGTGCTATTACGTGGCCGGTGAATGCGATTTCGTGCTGATCATGCTGGTGCGGCACATGGAGCAGTACACCCAGCTGACCCGTGAGTTGTTCTTCGAAAACAATAACGTCAAACGCTTCAAGACGTTGGTCTCGATGAGCAATGTGAAGACCGGTATGTTCGTGCCGACGCTTTAGATCGTCGGGACTGCTTCGCAGCCCTTAGCGCTTAAGCAGGGTTCGCCTGTGGCAACTCGATACGCACCCGCAGCCCGCCACTGTCAGCAGCCAACGCAGCGATGCTGCCGCCATGCAGCGCAATGGCCCGCTGGGCAATCGCCAACCCCAGGCCAAAGCCATCGTCACTGTTGTCGGTACCCCGGTCGAACGGCTCGAAGATCCGCGGCAGGCGCGTTGGGTCTACGCCCGGCCCATGGTCGCTGACACTGACCTGAAACCATTGCCCACCCGGTGCCAGCGCGGCCTCCACCAACACCTCCGTACCGGCTGCGGTGTAGCGCACCGCGTTGCGGATGATGTTCTCGAACGCCCGGTACAGCAGTTCTTCATGCCCATGGATGAGAAACGCACCCTGGGCTTGCAAAGACACCTGGCACCGCTTCATGCCGGCCTCGAAACGGGCGTCTTCGACGATTTGCGCCAGCAGCTCCACCACATCCACGCTGGCAAAGTCGCCATCGCCCTGGCGAGCCTGGGCGCGGGCCAGGGTCAGCAGCTGCTCGATCAACTCATCCATGCGCCGCGATTCGCGCTCAACCCGCTCCAGCATGTCGTGCCGGTCCGGTTGTTGGCGCATCAGGCCGATGGCGGCATGCATGCGGGTCAGCGGCGAGCGCAGTTCGTGGGAAATATCGTGCAGCAGGTTCTGCTGCGCCTGCACCAGCGCCTTGAGCTGGCCGGCCATACGGTCACAATCCTCGGCCAGTTCGACGATCTCGTCGCGGCGCTTGCCCAGCCTGGGCTTTACCCGCACATCGAAGCGGCCTTGGGCTACCTGGCCCATCGCTTCGCGCAACCAGGCCAGCGGGCGAGTCAAATACAAGCTGCACAGGAAGGCAAACAGTGCACTCATCAGCGTGCCGGTAAACAGCGGGCCCATGCCACGCGGGCGCGGTGGTTCGCCAAGCAGCGTGGCCACCGAAGCACGCAGCACCAGCGGTCGACCTTCACGGTCGCTCAACACCTGCTCGAAACGCGCCACCGCCACCGCTCTGCCGGCAAGCAACCGGCCTTGGCTGTCGTAAAGGCCCACTTGCACATCCGGCGGTTGTGGCGACACCTCAAGCAGCTGCCGGCCCGCCTGTTCGCCGTAACGCTGCAACAACTGCAGCTCGGTGCTCAGCAGCGAACGCAGCGCCGGCGTATCGCCACGCCAGTCATTGAGCATGAAAGCGCCCGCCCCCACCAGGAAGGTCAGGCAGTTGGCCAGCCAGAACGCCAGAAACAGCTTCCAGAACAGGCGCCGGCGCATCATTCGACAATCAGCATGTAGCCCATGCCACGCACGCTCTGGATCCAGCTGCTGCCGTCGGCGCGCGGGCCGAGCTTTTGCCGGATGCTACTGACATGCACGTCGATGCGCCGGTCGTATCGGGTCAGCGGCCGGCCCAGGGCGTTGAGCGACAGGTCCTGCTTGCTGACCAACTGGCCAGCCTGACGGGCCAGCGCTTCCAGCAGGCTGAACTCCGAGCCGGTCAGCTCCAGCGTGGCGTCGCCCCAGTGCGCTTCACGGCGGCCAGGCCACATTTTCAATGCCCCGGTGCGTACGTGTTCGGGCGCACTGGCCTCGCCCATCTGCTGTGGCTGTACCCGGCGCAAAATCGCCCGCAGGCGTGCCACCAGCTCACCCGGGGAACTGGGCTTGGGCACATAGTCATCGGCCCCCAGCTCAAGGCCGGCAATGCGGTCGATATTGTCGCCACGGGCGGTCAGCAACAACACCGGCACCTGGCTGCGTGCCCGCACGCGGCGCAGCACTTCGATACCGGAGATGCCGGGCAGCATCACGTCCAGCACCACCACCTGGAAGTTACCGGACAAGGCCTGGGTCTCGCCCTCTTCACCGGTATCCACGGCCGTGGCCTGGAAGCCTTCGCGGGCCAGGTACAAAGCGAGCATTTCAGTCAGTTCGCGGTCGTCGTCGACCAGCAGCACAGGGATCATCAGGGCCAGATATCGCAATTGCAGGGGCGGCAATGATCGCCCCGCAGGCCGGCACTGTCACCGCCAGCCGGTCGGACTTTACACATCTTTACCCTCGGCTAACCGCGCCGTACACGGCCCGCCCGTATCCTCATCGCCCGCTGCATGCGGGTTGCCCGCGCTTGCTGTCTTCCGAATCCGCTTGTCTGGAACCCCTGATGAACTACCCGCGCCTGTTGCTCTCCATCCTGTTGCTGAAAGCCACGCTGGCCCAGGCCTCCCCCTTCAGGATCGCCGACATCCGCGTCAACGGCCTGCAGCGGGTTTCCGCCGGCAGTGTGTTCGGTGCCTTGCCACTGAACGTCGGCGACCAGGCCGATGACCGTCGCCTGGTGGACTCGACCCGTTCCCTGTTCAAGACCGGGTTCTTCCAGGACATCCAGCTGAACCGCGATGGCAATGTGCTGATCATCAACGTGGTCGAGCGCCCGTCGGTGTCGAGCATCGAGATCGAAGGCAACAAGGCGATCAGCACCGAAGACCTGATGAAGGGTCTGAAGCAGTCGGGCCTGGCCGAAGGCGAGATCTTCCAGCGTGCCACCCTCGAAGGCGTGCGCAACGAGCTGCAGCGCCAGTACGTGGCTCAGGGCCGCTACTCGGCCGAAGTCGACGCCGAAGTGGTGCCGCAGCCGCGCAACCGTGTGGCGCTGAAGATCAAGATCAACGAAGGCACCGTCGCCGCCATCCAGCACATCAACATCGTCGGCAACAACGTGTTCGACGATGAAACCCTGGGGCAGCTGTTCGAGCTGAAGACCACCAACTGGCTGTCGTTCTTCAAGAACGACGACAAGTACGCCCGCGAAAAACTGTCCGGTGACCTGGAGCGCCTGCGTTCCTACTACCTGGACCGTGGTTACATCAACATGGACATCGCCTCCACCCAGGTGTCCATCACGCCGGACAAGAAGCACGTCTACATCACCGTCAACATCAACGAAGGCGAGAAGTACACCGTGCGCGACGTGAAGCTGTCGGGTGACCTCAAGGTGCCGGAAGACCAGGTCAAGTCGCTGCTGCTGGTGCAGCCAGGTCAGGTCTTCTCGCGCAAGGTGATGACCACCACCTCCGAGCTGATCACCCGTCGTCTGGGTAACGAAGGCTACACCTTCGCCAACGTCAACGGCGTGCCACAGCCGAACGACCAGGACCACACGGTCGACATCATGTTCGTGGTCGACCCGGGCAAGCGTGCCTACGTCAACCGCATCAACTACCGCGGCAACACCAAGACCGAAGACGAAGTGCTGCGCCGCGAAATGCGCCAGATGGAAGGTGGCTGGGCTTCGACCTACCTGATCGACCAGTCCAAGACCCGCCTGGAGCGCCTGGGCTTCTTCAAGGAAGTCAACGTCGAGACCCCGCAGGTAGCCGGCACCGACGACCAGGTCGACGTCAACTACAGCGTCGAAGAGCAGGCCTCCGGCTCGATCACCGCCAGCGTCGGTTTCGCCCAGAGCGCCGGCCTGATCCTGGGCGGCTCGATCAGCCAGAGCAACTTCCTAGGTACCGGTAACAAGGTGGCCATCGGCCTGACGCGCAGCGAATACCAGACCAAGTACAACTTCGCTTTCACCGACCCCTACTTCACCGCCGACGGTGTCAGCCTGGGCTACAACCTGTTCTACAACAGCACCGACTACAGCGATTACTACGACGATGGCGTTTCCTACTATGCGATCAACAGCTATGGCGCCGGGCTCAGCTTTGGCTACCCGATCAGTGAAACCTCGCGCCTGACCTATGGCCTGACCCTGCAGCACGACGACATTTCGCCGGGCACCTACAGCGCCGACGAGATCTACGATTTCATCTCCCGCGAGGGCAAGCGTTTCAACAACCTCAAGGCCTCGATCGGCTGGTCGGAATCCACCCTCAACAAAGGTGTGCTGGCCACCCGTGGCCACTCGCAGAGCCTGACGCTGATGGCCACCACCCCGGGCAGCGACCTGTCGTTCTACAAGCTGGACTACAACGGCCAGACCTACCTGCCGGTGACCAACAACACCTCGCTGCGCCTGCACACCAGCCTGGGCTATGGCAACGGCTACGGTTCCACCGATGGCCTGCCGTTCTACGAAAGCTATACCGCAGGTGGCCAGGGGTCGGTGCGCGGGTTCAAGGACGGCACCCTCGGCCCACGCAATACCCCGGCCACCGGGACCTACGCAAGCGCAGGCCAGGCCTACTACTCCGACCGCGACACCGATGTGCTGGGGGGCAACATCCTGATCACGGGCGGTGCCGAATACATCTTCCCGTTGCCGTTCGTGAAGGACCAAAGCCAACTGCGCAGTTCGTTGTTCGTCGATGCGGGCAATGTGTATGCCGACACCTGCTACCTGTCGACTACCCAGGGCTGCGGCAGCGTCGACCTGGCACAGATAGCCGTGTCGCTGGGGGTTGGCGTGACCTGGTACAGCCCGATGGGTCCGCTGAGTTTCAGCCTGGCGGCGCCGTTGAAAAAGCCGGATAACGCCGAAACCCAGATCTTCCAGTTCTCCCTGGGGCAAACGTTCTGATCGCTGATGAATAACGCCCTTGTAGGAGCAGCCTTGCGCTGCGAAGAGGCCAGTAATGCCGACGCATTTCTATCGCCTTTGCTGGCCTCTTCGCAGCGCAAGGCTGCTCCTACAAGGGCCGCGTGGACCTGGGTTTGAGCATTACCCGCTTTTACCCCCGCTTAACCCAAGTTGACAGTGACATTGCCTAAGCTGACCTGCACTCGAACCCCGCCCAGCAGGACACGCTCATGCCTCCCTTCACCTCTTGCTTCCCCACCACACTGCGGCACGATGAAGTACCGCTGGCACTGCTCGACCTGGTTCAGCAGCGTCTGGCCAGCCTGCTCGGCCCACGCTTCACCGTGATCCTGGGCGGCAGCGGCGACGGTGCCGGGGTCAGCCATTACCACCTGGCAATCCAGCACAACCAAAGCGGTGTTTCCCTGGAAGACTACGGCGATGTCGGTGCCGGTTTCATCGAGCGTCTGTTGCGCATGGCCACCCAGGTGCGGGACATGCTCGACTCAGCCACCTTCAGCCTTATGGCCAGCGAACACCCTGGCCGACCACTGGTATGGCTTCGCGAGCTGGCCTGCACCGGGGAAAGCATTACAATGCGCGCCCCAATCTGAAATATGTTTTCTCCATGAAATCACTGCTTTACGCCGTAACCTTATTGTTTTCCTTTACCCTGCCCGCCCAGGCCAACCCGCCGGCAACGTTCACCGAAGCCAAGGTGGTGGCCAAGCAGAAGGTGTACCTGGACCAGGCCAGCAGTGCCATGGGCGACCTGTACTGTGGTTGCAAATGGACCTGGGTGGGCAAGTCCGGTGGGCGCATCGATGCCGCCTCGTGCGGTTATCAGACGCGCAAGCAGCAGAACCGCGCCGAGCGTACCGAGTGGGAACACATCGTGCCCGCCTACACCTTCGGCAACCAACGCCAGTGCTGGAAGAACGGCGGCCGCGAGCATTGCGTGGACAACGACCCGGTGTTCCGCGCCATGGAGGCCGACCTGTTCAACCTGTACCCCGCCGTGGGTGAGGTGAACGGTGACCGCAGCAACTTCAACTACGGCATGGTGGCTGGCAATGCCGGCGAATACGGCCAATGCACCACCAAGGTCGATTTCGTCCAGCGTGCCGCCGAACCGCGCGATGAAGTCAAAGGCCTGGTGGCCCGCACCACGTTCTATATGTTCGACCGCTACCAACTGAGCATGTCGCGCCAGCAGCAACAGCTGCTGATGGCCTGGGACAAGCAGCACCCGGTGTCGGCCTGGGAAAAAGAGCGCGACCGGCGCATTGCCGCGATCATGGGGCATGCCAACCCGTTCGTAAGCGGAGAGCGCAAGTGGACAGCCGACTACAAGCCGGTTGGCAGTGGCGTGGTGCAAGCGCTGCCGGTGAAGGCCGCCAAGGCAGAGGCGAAACCGAGCCTGGCCAGCGCCGAGTCGGTCGGGGCTGTGCTGGGCAACCGCAACAGCCATGTCTACCACCTGTCCGTTGGCTGCCCGGGCTACAGCCAGGTTGCAGCGAAGAATCAGGTGACCTTTGCCAGCGAAGGCGAAGCGCAGGCTGCGGGTTATCGCAAGGCGGGTAACTGCCGGTAGTCGGCTAGCCTCGGCACTGTAGGAGCAGCCTTGTGCTGCGAAGAGGCCATCGCCGAACAAGGTGATTACAGCCTTGCCGGCCTCTTCGCAGCACAAGGCTGCTCCTACAGGGGATTGTGCAAGCCCTCGGACTCTCGTCAGCCGTTGACCAGGTTCGCTGGTCGCTCACCGGCCAGGGCGCTGAGCAGGTTGTCCACCGCGCAACGCGCCATGGCCTGGCGGGTTTCCTCGGTTGCCGAGCCAATGTGCGGGGTGGCCACCACGTTATCGAGCTGCAACAGCGGCGAGTCTGGCGCCAGCGGCTCCTGCACGAACACATCCAGCCCCGCACCGCGTATGCGCTTGGCCCGCAGCGCTTCGATCAGCGCTTGCTCATCCACCACGCGCCCGCGTGAAATATTCACCAGAATCGCCTCAGGCTTCATCAGCGCCAGTTCCCGTACGCCGATCAGGCCTTCGGTGCTGGTACTCAGCGGCACCGTCAGGCAGACGAAATCCGCCTGCTGCAACAACTCATCCAGGCTGCATTGGCATGCGCCATAGCGCGCCTCCACCTCGGGCTTGGCACGCTGGCTGTGGTACAGCACGCGCATGCCAAAGCCGGCGGCCGCGCGCCGGGCCAGGGCCTCGCCGATGCGGCCCATGCCGACGATGCCCAGCGTCTTGCCATGTACGTCACTGCCAAAATGCGCCGGCCCCAGGTTGGCCTGCCAATGGCCGTCGCGCACCCAGCTCGCCAACTCCACCACCCGCCTGGCACTGGCCAGGATCAAGGCAAAGCCGGTGTCCGCGGTGGTCTCGGTCAGCACGTCAGGCGTATTGGTCAACATCACACCACGGCGGCTGAGTTCGGCAACGTCGTAGTTGTCCACGCCTACCGAAACGCTCGACACCACTTCCAATTGCGGCGCCAGGTCGAGCAAGCTGGCATCCACGCGCAGGCTGGCTCCCAGCAACCCATGGGCCCCCGGCAACGCATCGCGCAGGCGGGCCAGGCCATCGGGCTGGGTGGTATCCACCCAGGTCACCTCAACACGAGCTTGCAGGCGGGCCATCAAGTCGTCGGACAGGCGTTTATACAGGACGATTCGCTTCTTCATTACAGGTTTCCTAAGGGTTCATGGCCAGCCGCGAGCCATCGCGTTTGGCCCGGCCAGATGTCTGGGAAGTATTGAGTGCGGCGGTGAGCGCCACTGCGGTCAGCAGCGCGCCGCACATGAACAGGTAAGAGGCGCCCGGCCCGCCCGTAGCGCCATTGAGGTAGCCCACCAGCCACGAGCCGCCGAACGAGCCCAACGCGCCCATGCTGTTGATCAGCGCCATGGCACCGCCTGCGACGTTGGCCGGCAGGATCTCGGGCACGATCGCGAAGAACGGGCCATAGGGTGCGTACATGCAGGCGCCGGCGACCACCAGCAACGCGTACGACAGCCAGAAATGCTCGCTGCCCAAGGCGTACGAGCCATAGAACGCCACGGCGGCAATCAGCAGCGGCGGCCAGACGAAGCGCTTGCGCTTTTGCAGGCGGTCGGACGCCCAGGACACGCCCACCATCGCCAGCACCGCCGCCAGGTAAGGCACCGAGGCCAGCCAGCCGGCCTGCACGATATCGACGTTCGCCGCCTGCTTGAGAATCGACGGCAGCCACAGCACGAAACCATACACGCCAATGCTCCAGCAGAAGTACTGCAGCGCCAGGATGATCACCTGCGGCGAGCGGAACGCCTCGCGGTAGTTCTTTACGGGCTTGATGCCCTGCTGCTCGGCGGCCAGTGCTTGCGCAAGGGCGGCCTTTTCCTGCGCGCTCAGCCAGTTCACCTGGGCTGGGCGGTCGTCCACCAGGCGCCACCAGAAGAACGCCCAGATCACAGCAGGCAGGCCTTCGATGATGAACATCCAGCGCCAGTCGTAATGCTTGATCAGGTACCCCGACACCACCGACATCCACAGGATGGTCACTGGGTTGCCGAGCATCAGGAAAGTATTGGCGCGCGAGCGCTCGGCACGGGTGAACCAGTGGCACAAGTACACCAGCATCGCGGGCATGACCGCGGCCTCCACCACCCCAAGCAGGAAGCGAATACCGATCAGCATGTAGACATTGCTGACCATGCCGGTGAGCGTGGCCAGACCGCCCCAGAGGATCAGGCAGACGAAGATCAGCTTCTTCACGCTGCGTTTTTCGGCGTAGATGGCGCCGGGCACCTGGAAGAAGAAGTAACCGAGAAAGAACAGCGCGCCCAACAGTGAAGACAGCACGGGCGTGATGTGCAGGTCTTCGGCCATGCCGGAGGCGGCGGCGAAGCCATAATTGGCGCGGTCCAGATACGCCAGGCTATAGGTGACGAACACAATCGGGATGATGTACCACCAGCGGCGAGGTGCCAGGCTTTGGCTTTGCATGGTTCGTTGCTCCTGAGCTTGTTGTTTTTGTTGCAACAGGTGATTCGGGGTGGTTGGCTCACGCGCTTATGCGCAGGTCGTAAGCCTCCAGTTCGTGGCGCAGCGGCAGCCCTTCCATGTCGCCCCGCGACTGCACGGCACGGCTGCCGCACCAGTTGCCACGCGCCACGGCCTCGGCCACGGCACGGCCCTCCAGCAACGCGCTGAGCACGCCGACGGCAAAGGCATCGCCGGCGCCAACGGTGTCCACCACACGGCTGACCGGCACCGGCGCGACCTGCCCTTCGCCCTTGGCACTGCGGAAGTAGGCACCGGCATCGCCCAGCTTGATCACCACCAGCTCCACCCCTTGGTCGAGGTAGAACGCGGCGATGTCCGCCGGGGTGTGCTGGCCGGTCAGCAGCCGGCCCTCCTCCAGGCCTGGTAACACCCAGTCGGCCTTGGCCGCCAGGGTATTGATTTCACGCACCATGCTGCCTTGATCAGGCCACAGCGAGGGGCGCAGGTTGGGGTCGAACGAAATGCTGCGGCCCGATGCGCGCATGCTGTCGAGCAACGCGTGGGACAGCGCCCGGCAGCTGTCCGACAGCGCCAGCGGGATACCGGTGGCGTGCACGTGGCGAGCCTGCAGCCAGCTTGGGCGCAGCACTGCGGGCGACAGCCTGCTGGCAGCCGAGCCTCGCCGGAAGTACTCCACTGCCGGGTCGCTGCCATCATCGCAGCGGCCCTTGAGCTGAAAACCCGTGGGGTAGCCGGCATCCACCTCGACGCCGGAGCAATCCAGACCTTCGCTGCGCAAGCTGTCGAGCACGAAGCGGCCGAGCGAATCGTCACCTACCCGACTCAGCCAGCGCACCTTGAAACCCAGCCGCGCCAGGCCGATGGCTACGTTGCTGTCCGCACCGGCGATGCGTTTGCCGAACTGGCCGACACTGGCCAGATCGCCAGTGTGCTCGGCAACGAACATGGCCATGGTTTCGCCGAAACACAGCACGTCATGCTCATGCATGGGCCACCTCCTGCTGCGCGCCCAGCGCGGACAGGCTACGCACCTGAGCACGGGTCAACGCCAGCAGGTCTTCGCCAACCAAGGGGTATTCGACGGCGCGTACCACGCCAGGCGCGAACTCGGCCAGCAGCGTTGCCCACTCATGGAGGTCCGCCGCTTGCGGCGGCACGGCAACCCGTTGGCCATCGGCCCGGTGCTGCACAGCCTTGCAATGCACGTAGCGCACCCAACGGCCCAGTTGCCGGGCGGCTTGCCGCGCAGATTCGCACTGCCATTGCCAGTTACCGATATCGAAGGTCATGCCCAAGCGCAGCCCAAGCGCCTCGGCTCGCTGGAAGAACTGCAGCAGCGGTTCGACCTTGCCACCTTGGGCGGTCTGATCGTTTTCCACCAATAGCAGCGGCCCATGCGCAGGCATCAACGCCGCCAGGGCCGTCATATCGCAGCGCTCATCGAAGTGGCCCAGGGAAACCTTCAGCGCCACTGCGCCAAGCGCCTGGGCCGTTTCCAGCTTCTGTACCAGTAGTGGGTCGGGGATGCCTTGCGCAGTCCACAGTTCAAGGGGTGTCGAATACAGGCACTCCAGGTGCAGTGCGGCAATCACCCCACCCAGGGCAGATGCGTCTGGTGCACTGGCGAACAATTCTTCGCGCAATTCCACTCGGCTAACGCCAGCGGCAGCCAGCAGGTCCAGGAACTGCTCCTGGCCACGCTGCCGCACGAAATCGGCGCCGTAGCTGGAGAGACTGATGGAAACGGGGTTCGGGTGCATTGTTTTTATCCTTATGAAACCGGTTTCATTTTTGATCAACAGCGACGGGCACAGGCCTGCCGTTGCTTACTGGGGTTGGGTTGAACCGCGGATGATGAGGTCGGCCTTGAAGTCGATGCGCCGCGCTGCCCCGCTGTCGCCGTGCAGGCGACCGAGCAGGCTTTCGAACGCCGCCACACCGATACGCTCGGTGGGTTGGGCCAATGCAGTGATGCCTTGGCCAACCAAGGGGTACCAGTCGAGGTCGTCGAGGGCGATCAGCCCGACGTCGGTAAACAGGTTGCACCCGGCTTCGTGCAGGGCCCGGGTCACCGCCAAGGTAGCAACGCCGTTGAAGGTGAAGATGGCTTGTGGGCCATGGCCACGGTGGGCAAGAAACGACGCCAGCTGCCCCGGCAGCCCGGCGCTGATTTCAAGTACCTGCTGGCGCATGCCGGGCCGGCGGCTGACCGACGCGCCGAATGCCTGCACCCGCTCCAGGCGAGAGCTGGTGCCGTCGAGGGGCTCGCTGACCGCCAGGATATCGCGGTAGCCCTGGGCCTGCAGATGGTCGAGGGCCTGCTCGACCGCGTCGGCATTGTCCAGGCCGACCAGGTCGACGTTCAGTTCGGGTAGCTGGCGGTCGACCAGCACCATGGGGATGTCACGCTGCAGGTTGAGCAGTTCGCCGGGGTGATGGCCAAGCGTGTTCACGATCAGCCCTTCAACGTTGTAGCTCTGCAGGGCCTCCAGGTGATGACGTTCCTGCTCGTCGTCGCGGTTGGTGTTGCACACCACCAGGCTGTAGCCGTGCTGACGGCACGCGGTTTCCACACCGTGCATCACGGCCACTGAATAAGGGTTGAGGATATCGGCCACCAGCATGCCGATCAATCGCGTCTGGCCGCGCTTGAGGCCGCGAGCCATCTGGTTAGGGCGGTAGCCAAGGCGTTCGATGACCTCTTCCAGGCGCTTGGCCGTGGCTTCGGCCAGCAATTGGCGATCGCCGCCGATGTAGCGGGAGACGGTGGCTTTGGAAACGCCAGCGACACGCGCCACTTCGCTGATGGTGACCCGTTCGCGGGCATGGGCAGGCGCGTCGGTCATGGGTTGTCCTTATGATTGTTGTGATGACGATGAAACCGGTTTCAATACAGCAAAACTGTGGCCGTTCGTCAACCTGCCGTTGGTCAGGAGCGATTGATTAATTCTGATGAATTACTTTAATTAAATACAATATATAACTGATTTATATGGTTTAAATACTATAACTGTGGGAGCGGGCATGCCCGCGAAAAATCCACCACGGTGGCTGGCACCGGCTACGCCGGTGTTCGCGGGCACGCCCGCTCCCACAGTGCCCCTCTGGTCGATCAAGCAGCTGTCAACAGAGCGATGAGGAGGCAGTTAGCGGAGCGACTTCACATCAGCGGCAGTCACTGTACTTCCCTGGTTACCCCAGCTAGTCCTGATAAAGCTCACCACCTCGGCAACCTCCTGGTCACTCAGGCGCCAGCCGAACGCTGGCATGGTGAAATTCGACGGCGCGGCATGCGTTGCCGGTACCGTGCCCCCCGCCAGCACCACATGGATCAGCGACGTGGCATCGGTGGTCTGCACCACCGGGTTGCCAGCCAAGGCCGGGAACACGCGGGTGTAGCCCTGGCCATCGGTGCGGTGGCAGGCTGCGCAATTGTCGATGTACACCACCGCCCCAGGCTTGCTGTCATCACCCTTCCACAGCGCCTGCGTCACCTGCTTGTCGTAGACGTGCGGCTGGTCGTCGGGGTTGCTCGGCGGCAAGGTCTTCAGGTAGCGGGCGATCGCGGTCAGGTCGGCATCACTCAGGTGCTGCATGCTGTGCTCGACCACGTCGCTCATGCCGCCGAACACGGCGCTGCGATCGCTGCGCCCAGTCTTGAGGAACTGCACCAGCTCCCCTTCGCTCCAGCTGCCCAGCCCGTCCTTGTGATCGCCTCGCAGGTTCTTGGCAATCCAGCCTTCCAACGGTGCGCTGCCGGCCAGAAACTGCTCGCCGTCCGCTGGGCTCAGCGCTTTTTCCTGCATGGTCAGCGCTCGTGGCGTATGGCAGGCGCCACAATGCCCAAGCCCTTCGACCAAGTACGCACCACGGTTAACCACCGGGTCGGCTGCGGCCGAGGCCTGCCAAGCCTTGGCCTCTGGTGCGAACAGGCCACGCCAGACTGCCAGCGGCCAACGCATGCTCAGTGGCCAGGGAATGTCGGTGGCCTTGTTCGGCTGCTCGACCGGCGCCACGCCCTTCATGAAGTAGGCGTACAGCGCCCGCATGTCCTGTTCGCTGACCCGCGCATACGACGGGTATGGCATGGCCGGATACAGGGTACTGCCGTCCTTGCCGATACCCTTGCGCACGGCCTGGTCGAAGTCGTCGAAGCTGTACTGGCCAATGCCGCTGGCCGCCGGGGTGATGTTGGTGGAGTACACCGTACCGATCGGCGTTTCCATTGGCAGGCCGCCGGCAAAGGGCTTGCCGCCCTTGGCCGTATGGCACGCCACACAGTCACCGGCGCGTGCCAGGTACTCGCCCAGGCGCACCTGTGCATCGTCATGCGCTGCAGCCTGCGCAGCCGCACCCAGCAGCAGGGTTGCGATCAACATTGTCTTCATGCTCATCGCTCCTCAGGCTTGGACCAGCGGGCCGGGGTTTTTCAGGTACTGCTCGCGGATGGCGCGGGCCGACCAATAGGTCAGCGCGGCCACCAGCCCGGTCGGGTTGTATCCCAACCCCTGGGGGAACGCCGAAGCCCCCGGGACGAACACGTTGTGCACGTCCCAGCTTTGCAGATAGCGGTTCAAGGCACTGGTCTTGGGGTCGGTACCCATGATCGCGCCGCCGTTCAGGTGGGTGGTCTGGTAACTGGTGGTGTTGAAGCGATCCTTGACCTGCTTGCCCAGCACAGCAATGGCCTTGGGGTTCATCGCCTGGGCGATCTTGCTCAGCTTGTCGACCATGAACTGGTTCATCTTGATGTCGTTTTCCTGCCAGTCGAAGGTCATGCGCAGCAGCGGCTGGCCGTAGGCGTCGCGGTAAGTGGGGTCGAGGTCCAGGTAATTGCCACGGTAGGACTGGTGGGCACCGTGGGCGTCCATCGACACCTGGTGGGTGTAGTAGTCGGCCGTGGCTTTCTTCCAGGCGCTGCCCCAGGCCGGCGTGCCCGGCGGGTTGGAGGTACCGGCAATCGGCCGGCTGCCGGCCTGGTTCACCCACATCGGCGAGCCGCCGACGAAGCCGTGCGGGCCATGGTCGAAGTTGTCGGCGTTGAAATCGTCGATGGCGATGCCGTTGCCACCAGCACCGATGAAGTTGTTGGTGTAGGTGTCCTTGTCGAAGAACGCCTTGACCGTACCCATGTTCTGGTAGGCGAAGTTACGTCCGACCACACCTTCGTTCTTGACCGGGTCGTAAGGCTTGCCAATGCCCGAAAGCAGCATCAGGCGCACGTTGTTGAACTGGAACGCCGCCAGGATCACCAGCTCCGCCGGCTGCTCCATTTCGCGCCCCTGGGCATCGATGTAGGTCACGCCGGTGGCCTTGCGCTTGCTGTCGTCCAAGTTCACCCGCAGCACGTGGGCATTGGGCCGCAACTCGAAGTTGGGCACCTGGCGCAGCGCCGGCAGAATGTTCACGTTGGGTGAGGCCTTGGAGTACATGTAGCACACGTAGCCGCTGCAGAAACCACAGAAGTTGCACGGCCCCATTTGCGCCCCGTAGGGGTTGGTGTAGGGCCCGGAGGTGTTCGCCGACGGCAGGTTGTAAGGCTTGTAGCCCAGGCCGGTGGCGGCTTTTTCGAACAGCCTGGCCGACACAACGTTCTTCTGCGCGGGCAGCGGGAACGGGTTTGAACGGTCCGGCGCATAGGGGTTCCCGCCCTTCCCTTCACCGACCACCTGGCCGTTGACGGTCCACGCCTGACCAGAAGTGCCGAATACCTTTTCGGCAAAGTCGAAGTACGGTTCCAGCTCTTCGTAGCTGACGCCGAAGTCCTGGATGGTCATGCCTTCGGGGATGAACCTGCGCCCGTAGCGCTCTTCGTAGTGGCTACGCAGGCGCAACTCGACCGGGTCCACTCGGAAATGCACGCCCGACCAGTGCAGGCCCGCGCCGCCCACCCCCTTGCCTGGCAGGAAGGCACCGAGCTGGCGATTAGGCAGTGCCACGTCGTTCAGGCCATGGCGGACAGTGACGGTTTCTTTCGACACATCCACGAACAGCTTCTTGCGCACGCTGTAGGTCAGTTCATCGATCACCTGCGGGTAACTGCCTTCCGGGTAGGTGTCCTGCATCGGCCCACGCTCGAGGGCCACCACATGCAGCCCGGCCTCGGTCAGCTCCTTGGCCATGATCGCACCCGCCCAGCCGAAGCCGACGATCACTGCATCCACTTTGTTCAACACAGTCGCCATGCCTCAAGCCCTCTCGCCGCGAATCGATACCGCCGGGAACGGGTAAGGCTCGTTGCGCTCGACCCAATCCATGAAATCGGCGCGGGCGCCGGGGAAGCCGATCTGGGTCCAGCCGACCATGCCTTTGTTACCACCATGAATCGGGTCGCAGAAAAACCCTTCGCGGGTGTTTTGCACCAGCAGGCTGAAAAACACCTTGGCCGGAACAGTGTCGAATTTCAGCTCACCTGCCTCGACCTTGCTGAGAATACGGTCTCGGGTAGCGCTATCTTGCGCAGCAAAAACCTGCCCGCCGTTGGCCTTGCACCAACCGTCCACGGCAGCGATGCCCAGGCGGTAGATCTGTTGCGGGCTGAGTTGCAGTTGGTAGCCCAGTTCGGGGGCGGCGTCGGCATTGAACGGGCCCTGCATGTACCACTGGGCGCCAGTCGCGTAGGGGGTGTTCATCTGCCGGTCGATGAATTCGGCGGCGCCAGCTTCGAGTGCGCCGGGGCCAAGCTCATCGGCCGGGATGATGCGGGACACGGCCGCCTGTACAAAGGCCCACTCTTCGGCGCTGAAGAACGTCGGTTGATAGTTGCCCGCAGGTGGCGTGGCCGGCACCTTCGGCTGTTGATGCGGTTGCGGGGCCGCAAGCAACTGGCTGGCACCTACGCCAAGCCCAGTACTGGCCACGGTGACGACAGGGATCAGGGTCAAGGTCTTGCGCAGAAAATCCCTGCGCGGGTTGTCTGGGGCATGCTCAGGCATTGCGAATCCTCATCGGCTGTGGGGCGGCCTTGATAAGCGCCATCTGATTGGTATGGGAGGTGGTCTTGATAGGCCGTCAAGAAGACAGCCGAATAATCTAGCGCGTTCAGAAATGTTTTGAAACCGGTTTCATCCTTGGCTTCTCAATGCCTGAGGCGATCACGCACTGCTGTCGGCCAAGGGTTTTTTCACATCTCGCTCACCCTCTACCGACATCCCGCTACCTACAGTGCCGACGCTCCCGTGTGGAGCGAGCTGACTGGAGTGGTAATCATGCTGCAAGGCGTTATCGACAAATCCCCCACCTCACGGCTTGTGCAGGTGAGCCGGTTGCCTTGGGGCACGGCGCTATTAGCAGTCCTGGGCCTGCTGTTCATCCTGGGCGTGGCGGCAGCCTGGGCGCATGCGCGCACGGCCATCCCCAACCTGGGCAACCCGCATCACTTGCAACGCAGCGGGCTCGAGGCTGCCTGGGCGAAAGGCTCGGTGATTGTGGTGGTGCGCCATGCCGAACGCTGCGACCGCTCCAGCGGTGCCTGCCTCGGTGACCCCAGCGGCATCACGGTCGCGGGCAGCCAGGTGGCGGCCAATGTAGGGCACGGCCTGCAACACCTTGGCCTGGGCGTGGCCGATGTGTGGGCCAGCCCAGAGGTGCGTACCCGCCAGACCGCACAAGCCATGTTCGGTCAAACCATTGCCACGCAAAACTGGCTCAATCAGTGCGACGGCCACTTTGCCGACAACGCCTTCGCCCACAAGCGAAGCGGCCACAACCTCGTGCTGGTTAGCCACAGCGGCTGCATGGAACGGCTGGAGCAAGCGCTTGATGTGCCCTCCAGCGCGATATCGAACAGCTATGCCAGCGCCCTGTTCATCACCCAGGGCAGCGATGGCAAGGCGAAGCTGCTGGGCCAGATGGCGGCCAGTGAATGGCGCAAACTCGTAGATGCCAAGGAATTCTGAACATGCCCTCCCGTGCCACCTTCTACCGCAACAACCTGCTGCTGCCACTGGTACTGGCTGCAATCGTGTTCCTGGCATTCGACCTTACCGAACTCGATCGCTGGATCAGCAACCTGCTGCTCGACCCGGCCTCCGGCCAGTTCCCACTGCTGCATAACCAGTGGTTCGAGAAAGCTACCCACAAATGGCCTCGCATCCTGCCGGACTGGACGGGTGAGCTGGCCGTCATCGGCAGCGTCCTGTCGTTCATCTGGCCGCGCCTGGCCAACCACCCTCAATGGGGCATGACTCGGGGGTTGGAAAAGGCCAGGATCGCACCGGTATTGCGCTTTACCCGCCAACACCGCCGCGACCTGCTATTCGTGGTGGTGGCATTTGCATTGAGCACGACCGTGATTCATTACCTGAAAAGCCACACCAGCGTGTATTGCCCTGTGGAAACCACGCTATATGGCGGTTCGCAGGCCCGGGTCGAATGGTTCGAAAACTTTTCCTTCTGGAGCAAGGCCGGCGATGGCCGCTGCTGGCCGGGCGGCCATGCTTCCAGTGGCTTTACCCTGTTGGCGCTGTATTTCGTGGCCCTGCGCCACCGCTGGGCGCATGCGTGCAAGTTGCTGGTGGCCATTCTGCTGATTGGGTTCGTGTACGGCACTACCCGAGTGCTGCAGGGCTGGCACTACATGTCTCATACGTTCTGGGCCGGGATATTCGTCTGGCTCACGACTTGGGCAACTGCAATGCTGTTCTATGGACGCCGCGCGTTGCAGGCGACTGAGCACAGTCCGGCAGCAGTGGGTACGCAGGCTGCAGACTTCGCGTAGTACCCGGTAGGAGCAGCCTTGTGCTGCGAAAGGGCCATTGCAGCCGAAGAGGATCTCTAGCCCTACCGGCCTCTTCGCAGCACAAGGCTGCTCCTACAACTGGGTTGGAATTACATGCCCCCAATCCCCAACCTTGGGGGAACGCTGCCCACCGCCAGCCTCTCATAAAATCCTCGGCTAAAAACCTCTACCCCCTGCGCCACAAGGCCTGCAACGCAATTTTCAACTGTTGGCACAGCTCTTGCCGATCTCCTCCCAGACGCCCCAAGTCCATGGGCCCGTTTGCAGGAGGAATTGACTCATGCACCGACCGATACCCCACCCGCTGGCAGTGGCGATTTTCGCCGGAATACTCCAGCTTCCAGCGCAGGCCGCCCTGAACGCTGTCGATCCAGGCGCCTACGTCCCCACCAACGGCGGCTTCCCCGCCTGGTACCAGGACAGTCACGGTCGAACCCTCGATCTGTGCCTGACCAAAGCCGTCAGTTCACGGGTCGCCGGCGCACCCGGCGCCCCCTCGTACATGTGCACGCTACTGCCCACCCCCGGCGTGTTCGACGATACCCAACCCATCGTCTTCCCCACCAACTTCCCTGACGAAGCATTCTGGTTCACCGCCGACGCCGCTATCGTCGACGCCGCCCGAGGCATCGACCTCAGCTATGGCACGGCAATCGAAGCGGCATTCGCCGCCGAAGAGCCGGTCGAGGGTGACCAGGTCAGCTTCGCCCGGGTGCGTATCCGGGTCGACGTACCTACCGCCGGCACCTACGTGGTCACCCACCCCTACGGCGTGGAAGTGTTCGATGTCCCCGCCGCCGGGCGCCGGGCGATCAACATGACCCGTGACATCGGTATCGCCGGCGCAGGTGATTTCACCGGGGCGCTCAAGGGCGATGTGGGGCCGTTCCTGCGCAGCGTCAACGGCCCGTACACCGAAGGCAACGAACGCTTCATCGGCGACCCGAACCTGGAAGAACGGGTGACCGGCAGCCCGTTCAACACCAACTTCGTCCGCATCGAAGGCCCAGGTGGCATCGACCTGCGCACCGAGCTGTTCGCCATCTCCGGCAAGCTCTCGACCGTTGCCCTGCCTACCCCGCTGATGCCACAACGCAGCACCTACTCGCGGCATAACGAGAATGGCGACCTGCGGGCCCAGCAGGACATCTTCGTGATGGCCCCGCCGCCACCAGCCAGCGTCACCTTGACCAGCCAAACCCCTAACCTGGGCCTCACCGAAGCCAACGGCACCGGGGCCTGGTACGCCCAGTCGGCCTTGAACCCGGCAGCCGGCACCGTCCTGACACTCACCGCCGACAACAGCGTGGCGATCCCGACCAGCAGCCTGACCACCCACAACGTGCCGCTGACCGACCTGGTCACCATCACCCAGGCCCAGTACCGCCTATCTACCGGCGAGCTGACCCTGGTAGCCAGCACCAGCGACGAAACCACCCCGCCCGTGCTCACCGCCCATACCGGCAACGGCACGTTGATCGGCAACCTTGGCGGCAGCGGCGCGGTGAAGTCGTTGAGCATGACCGTCTCGCCCATCCCGCCGGCCAAGGTGCAGGTCACCAGCGCCAATGGCGGTAGCGACACCGAAGACGTGGTGCTGGTGCCATGAACAGACAAAGGCTCAGCCTTCAAGGAGGCAGCATGAACACTTGGTCGCGCCGTGCGCTGTTCGCCGCCGGTTTTTCCCTTACCGTTACCAGCGCCGCCTTTGCCGCGCTGTCTGAAGTCGACCCGGGGCCCTACACCTTCGCCACGGGCGGCTACCCGATGTGGTACAAGGACAGCCTCAACCAGTCCCTGGAGCTGTGCCAATCGCGTGCCACCAGTACCCGCGTGCCCGGCACCCCGGCCGCGCCGTCCTACATGTGCACCCTGCTGCCGGAGCCCGGCATCTACGACGACGCGCTGCCGCTGGTGTTCCCGGACAACTGGCCACCAGAAATGTTCTGGTTCCTGGCAGAAGCCACCATCCCTGCCGTGGGAAACAGCGGCTATGAACTGGATGCCTACGTCGCCGGCCTGGAAGCCGCCTTTGCCGCCGAGAACCCGGTAGACGGCGACCAGCAGAGCTTCGCCCGCATCCGTATTCGTGTCTCGGTACCCCGCGCCGGTACCTACACCATCACCCACCCCTACGGTGTGGAAACGGTCAACGTCACCACGCCGGGCCGGCGGGCAATCAACATCACCCGCGACATCGGCATCGGCGCACCGGGCAACTTCACCGGGGCACTCAACGGTGCACTCGGGCCATGGCTGCGCGGGGTTGGCGGGCCTTACACCGAGGTCAACCCGGATACCGGCGCCACCGAAACCTTCATTGGTGACCCGAACCGCCCGGAAGCCGTGGTGGGCAGCCCGTTCAACACCAACTTCATCCGCATCGACGGCCCGCCCGGGCGCATCGAGACCGCGCTGTTCACGGTTTCGGGCAAGGTGCTGGACCAACGCGCGCAAACCCCGGTCACTTTGGAGCGCGCCACCTACTCGCGCAACGGCAACGGCACCCGCGTGGAAGTGTTCGCCAAGGCCCCGAAAGAAGCCAGCCTGTGCATGCGCAATGGCCTGGCACTGATCGGTACGCCACCTTCGCCCTGCCAGTTCAACCTGACGGCGGACAACAACGGCCTGTTCTTCAGCCAGCAACTCAGCCAGGCCGTGCCGCCCGCCGTGGTCGTGGTCACCGCCAGCAACAGCGCCGGCGGCACCCAGCCGACCGCGCTGTCGAGCAAGCTAACCGACGTGGTCAAGGTCAGCACCGCACGCTATGACTGGGCCAACAAACGGCTGCTGATCGAGGCTAGGTCGAGTGACGAAGTCACCATCCCCGACATGCTCGCCCAAGGCTATGGCCGCCTGTCGAAATCGGGCACGCTGCAAAGCCTCACGGTCAATGACGTGGCGCAACCGCCAGCCACCGTTACGGTCAAGTCCGCCCATGGGGGTAGCGATGTGGAGCCGGTGATCGTGGTCGGCAACGCACCGGTCGAAGCCGCCAACCAGCCACCGCTGGCACAGGCCGATGTCGGCAGCACCAGTGTCGGTGTGCCGATCACCCTCAACCTGCTGCAAAACGATAGCGACCCGGACGGCAACGTACCGCTCACCATCAGTGACCTTACCCAACCGGGTACTGGCCTGGGCGGCGTCGTGCTCAACGGTACCACCTCGGTTACCTACACCCCGCCCGCCGGGGCCACGCAGCCGCTGGTGGCCACCTTCAGCTACCGGGCGGTGGACGCCAAGGGCCTCAAGTCGGAACCGGCCACGGTGACCATCAACGTCGCGCCCAACCAGGCACCGACCGCCAACCCGGAAACCGTCGCCACCCTGGGCGTGCCATTGACCATCAACGTGCTGGCCAACGACACCGATCCAGAAGGCAACGTACCGCTGGCCGTTGCCGCCGTCACCCAGCCGGCTGTCGGCCGGAGCACGGTGAGCACCGACGGCGCCACGGTGACCTATACCCCACCGGCCACGGTGACGACGGCCTTCACCACCACCTTCACCTACCAGGCGCGTGACTCGCTGGGGGCGCTGTCTACCCCGGGCACGGTCACCGTCAACGTGTCGCCACGGCCAGCCGCCGAAACCTTCGCGGTCACGGCAGCCACCGTCACGGCGCGCTCCAACAACCGCTTCAACTGGGACATCAGCGGTACTTCGTCGGTAACCACCGGCAACGTTGTCACCGTCCGGGTCACCACCACCACCGGCGTGCAGACGCTGGGTACCGCCACGGTGCCCGTGAACGGCCGCTGGCGCCTGGCAGTGAGCAATAGCACCACGATCATCCCGACCGCCGCGCCGACGGCAACCATCACCACCAGCCCGGGTACCACCCGCACCGTCAACGTGGTTGTGCAGTAAAGGCGGGGAAACGCCATGAAACGCCTGTATCCATTGCTGTTCAGCCTGGCCCTGGCGGGCCAGGCCTGCTGGGCCGACGACCTGATGGACAATGCCGACCTTGCGCCCGGCAATGACCTAGGTGACCCAGTGATCATCCGCCTCCTGCCGGTCGGTGCCGGTCAGGCGGCGGTGATCGAGCAGCAAGGGTCGGGCAACCGCGCCGCCCTCGACCAGAACGGTCAAGCCCTGCTGGGCCGTATCGTCCAGTCTGGCGGAGCGCAGGAAGCGTACATCCTGCAAGAAGGTAGTGACCTGATGGCCAGCATCAGCCAACAGGGAAATGGCAACAGCGCGTCGATTCGCCAGAGCGGCAGCAGCAACAGCGCAGCCATCGAGCAGATCGGCAACGACAACAGCGCCAGCATCGTGCAGTCCGGCTCGGGCCTCAACAGCTCCGTCACCCAGACCGGCAATGGCCAGCATGTTCAGATCACCCAATACCGATAGACCTGGAGGCACCACCATGTACAAGCTCGCTCCGTTAAGTGCCGCTATCGTCCTGGCCCTCGCAGGTCAGGCCATGGCTGCTGACAGCACCTCGTCCCAGACCCAGGACGGCAAGGAAAACATCGCCGAAGTCACCCAGAGCCAGGCATCCTTCGCCTCGGCCACCCAGAACCAGACCGGCAAGGGCCACAACCACCTGGCGGTGCAAACCGAAAGCACCAGCGATATCCAGCAGAGCGCCACCGGCCAGTACAACGCCGGTTACGCCGAGCAGTTGTTCGAAAATGGCAGCCAGATCAAACAGCAGGCTTCAGGCAGCTACAACGACGCCTTCGCCAGCCAGTCGGTTGGGCTGAACAACGAATCGCTGCAAACCCAGCAAGGCACCGGCAACAAATCCACGGTGTGGCAGGACAGCCAGGAAGGCAGCAAAGCCACTACCTGGCAATCCGGCCAGCGTAACGAGGCCTTCATCGAGCAGACCTTCGGCGGCCTCAACAACCGCAGTACCGTCAACCAGACCGGCCAGGACAACTATGCCGCCGCCGAGCACCTGAACCATGTCGATGGCGACATCCAGGTCTACCAGGATGGCCACGACAACTGGGCCTACGGCGACCAGCGCGAAGGCACCGGTGGCACCATCGGCATTGGCCAATACGGCGGCGGCAACTCGGTGGAAGTGTGGCAGGACACCCAGATCGGCAGCCAGGCCTCCGTCACCCAAACGGGTCAGTCGAACGAAGGCTACATCGACCAGAGCTTCGGCACCGGCAACAAGGTCAGCTTGTCGCAGCAAGGCAATGCCAACGCCAGCTGGTCGGATCAGTTCGAGACCAACAACGCGACCGCCACCATCACCCAGACCGGTAACAACAACCTGCACTTCACCTATCAAAATGGTGAAAACCTCAACCTGACCATCAACACCAAAGGCAATGGCAACAGCATCACCGCCAGCAACTGGAAAGGCGCCAAGATGGGTGGCCAGTTCGGCACCAACCAGAACGCCACCATCAACCAGACGGGTAATGGCAACGGTGTCAACCTGACCCAGAAGGGCGCTGACCAGGTGGCCACGCTGACCCAAACGGGTAAAGGCAACCAGATGCAAACCAAGCAGGATGACGTCAACAACGAGCTGTATTTCGAACAGAACGGTACCGATAACATCCTGATCGCCGACCAGCGTGGTACCGACAACTATGCCTACGGCAACAGCCAGGGCACCGGCAACTCCATCACCCTCGACCAGTCCGGCTACAGCAACCAGAGCTACACCAACCAGCTGTACGGTAGCGGCAACGAAGCCACCATCAAACAGACTGACAGCATCAACGTCGCCTACGTGACCCAGGGAGGTCAGGGCAACAAGGCGTTCGTCGACCAGAGCGGTATCGCCCAAACCGCCACCATCACCCAGCTGGGCAGCGCGAACCTGGCCACTGTGACCCAGAAGTAAACCTCTCCCCCCTTGAACCGCGGTGCTCCTCTCCCTGGCACCGCGGTTCCTTTTTTTGTACCCGCCCGGCCTGTGCGTTTGCTGTAGGAGCAGCCTTGTGCTGCGAAGAGGCCTATACGTTCGTCAGGCTTACTGACCGCTTCGCAGCGCAAGGCTGCTCCTACAGGAATTGCATCTGCCGGGATACACTGGCCATACCCACAGAATGTGCAGCTCCTCATGATCCAGTCCGACCTCGACCTGTTCGGCCCGCAGCCACAACGCCTGGCCAGCCATACCGTGTTGCTGCCCGGCTTCGCCCTGGCCGAAATCGAGACGCTGCTCGACGCCCTGCGCCCGGTGCTGCGCGCCGCCCCCTTGCGGCACATGCACACCCCAGGTGGCCTGCGCATGGCCGTTGGCCTGACCAACTGCGGCACGCTGGGTTGGGTGAGTGATGAACAGGGTTATCGCTACAGCCCCAACGACCCGCTCAGCGGCAAGCCCTGGCCCGCCCTGCCCCCGGTTTTGCTCGCCCTGGCCACCCGCGCTGCAGCCAGTGCCGGGTTCGAGGGTTTCGTAGCGGATGCCTGCCTGATCAACCATTACCTGCCAGGCACCCGCCTGAGCCTGCACCAGGACCGCGACGAGCAGGATTTCGGCCAGCCGATCGTGTCGGTGTCGCTTGGCTTGCCGGCGGTGTTCCTGTTCGGCGGCTTGCAGCGCGCCGACAAGGCACGGCGCATCCCGCTGAGCCATGGCGATGTGCTGGTCTGGGGCGGCGAAGACCGCTTGCGCTTCCATGGCGTGCTACCGATCAAGCCCGGCGTGCATCCGCGGCTGGGCGAGCGGCGTATCAACCTGACCCTGCGCAAGGCAGGTGCCTGAACAAGGTCAGTCATCAGCCACCCGGCGCGAACAAGATGAACGTACATGAAACAGGTTGAACATCTTGGTCAGGCAAGCTTCAAATAAATAGCCGCGCCTTCCTTCGCCTGGAGCCTGCCATGCCCAATCCACCCAGCCTTTCATGCCGTTGCCACGGAGCCACGTCCCGATGAAGATGCCTGGCCGCGCCCCCAATGCCTCACTGCAGCTCGATTATGTCCGCGACACCCTGTTCGGCCCGGTGGCGCAAAGCGTGGAATGCCAATGCCAGCTCGCCGCCCTCAACCTGCAAGGCCGCCCGGGGCTGCGCCTGCACATTTGCCCACCGCTGCCTGACAAGGTCGACCGTGCGCACAGCGTGGCCTTCGTCTGGGATGGGCGTAGTTACCATGGTGTGGTGCGCGACAAGGGCAAATGCGGCGATGGCGGCCTGAACCTGCTGCTGGAGCTGCAGTGAGCCGATCAATACTGTGCAATACCTGAACCCGGCCAACCTGGGCTGACCGGGGTACGATGGGTGCACTCAGGCAATCGACCTGAGTGGCGCCGGATGGTGGTCACGCAGCGCATGCAACTGCCCCACCAGGTTGACCAGGTCACGGCAACTGTTGAGGTTTTGCAGCGGGACCCCGCTTAGGGTCACGCCCTGATCGAGACTCTGGCCCTGACCCAGGCGGATGGTCAGGTTGGCGCCGTCCGGGCAGCTGACTTCACAGCGATCCGGCAGGCAAGCCTGCTCGATCAGCTGCCGCATCTCTAGCATCGAAACTCCTATCAACGACATGGTACGACCCTCTCTGTGCGATGGCCTGTTGTGTGGAAGTACGCCTTTGTCGGGCGGGGCGCCAATTGATATTGCGCATGCCTGGGCAGGCGTCCATGCGCCGGGGCAATAATGATGCGGGGAATCCTCTAGCACCTTAGTGGAAGATTGCGCGGGTGGGCCGAGTGTTCGAACGCAATGATCAACTTAACGACGAGTGGTCCCCGCACTGCCCAGCGATGCCCACAGGTGCTGCGCCGCATAGGCCCGCCACGGGCGCCAGGCCGGTGCCCGTTCTGCCAGTTGCGCGTCATCGCCCTCGAGCAGCCGCAACGCTTTGATCAGCGCTACGTCACCCAACGGCAAGGCATCGGCGGCACCGGCCTGGCGCAGCGCCAGGTAGTGCGCGCTCCACGGCCCGATCCCTTTTAGCTGGCACAGGTTACGCAGCAGTTCATCCAGCGCTTGCCCACGGCGCAGCAACCCGGGTTCGGCCAGCAAGGCGCTGGCCAGGGTGCCAAGGGTAGTGGCGCGCGCTCGCGGCATGCCCATGTTCTCGAACTGCGCCTGCGCCAATACCGACAACGCCGGAAACACATGGGTCAGGCCCGCTACGGGCAGGCGCAGCGCTGCGCCGTGGCGTTGCACCAAACGGCCGGCCAGGGTCATGGCGCCAGCCACACTGATCTGTTGGCCCAGCACGGTTCGCATGGATTGCTCACAGGCGTCCCAGCCCTGCGGCACACGCAGCCCCGGGCGCGCTTCGAGCAGGTTTGCCATCAACGGGTCGCGAGACAACTCGGCGCTGATGCGGACGGGGTCGGCGTCAAGGTCGAAGACTCGCCTCAGCCTGGCGATCAGGCCGGGCAGAGTGTGTGAAGGAACACCTTCAAGGTGCACCCGCAGGCAATGATTGGGTAGTGGCGTAGCGTGCAGGACGCCGTGGTGGCCTGCGACGCTCAGGGTACGGTGGTAGGTGCCATCGCAGCAGGTCTCGATGCCCGGAATACAGCGGGCGGCGAGGAAGCCCAGGGTCGAGGGCCAGTGATAAGGGGCACGGTAGCGCAGCCACAAGGTGTGGTGGCCCAGGTTGGGCAATGATCTGCGCACAGCATGCTGTCGAGTGAGGTTGGGCATAGGCTGATCATGCCAGAAAACCCTGGGGGCCAACCCAACTTCAAGCATGCCGGGCCTGCTTTGCAGACCCGGCTTCAGGCAAGACTCAGTGTCGAGCACCTTCGCGCTCATCCTGCATCTGACCAAACCGCCCGGCATGGAAATCATCGAACGACTCGGCAATCTCCGCCTGGCTGTTCATCACGAACGGGCCATACCCGACGATCGGCTCATCGATCGGCTCACCGCTGAGCAGCAACACGCTGGCACCGTCCAGCGCCTCGACGGTGACATCCTCGCCCGCCCGGTCAAGCAGCACCAGGCTGGATGGACCTGCTTCGCGCTCACCGTTGATGCGCACGCTGCCGCGCAATACCACCAGCGCCGCGTTGCGCCCCGCGGCCACCGGCAGCGGCAAGGCGGCGCCCGCGTTCAAGCGCAAATCCCACACGTCCATCGCGGTGAAGGTCCGCGCTGGCCCCTGGTGCCCCTGGTAGCTACCGGCAATCACCCGCAAGCTACCGGCGTCACCGTCCATTGCTACCACTGGGATGTCGCTGGCCAGCAGCGTCTGGTAGCCGGCCGCTGCGCGCTTGTCTCGCGCCGGCAGGTTCACCCATAGCTGGACCATTTCCAGTGTGCCGCCACTGCGGGCAAAGCCTGGGGAGTGAAACTCTTCATGGATGATGCCGTTGGCCGCCGTCATCCACTGCACGTCACCCGGGCCGATCAAACCGCCGGCACCGGTGGAGTCGCGGTGCTCCAGTTCGCCCTGATACACGATGGTCACGGTCTCGAAACCACGGTGCGGGTGCTGGCCTACGCCACGCCGTGCGGCGGTCGGGGTGAAATCATGCGGGCCGGCGTAATCCAGCAGCAGGAACGGGCTGATACGGCTGGCCAGGTTGTCGTAGGTAAACAGGCTGCGTACCGGGAAACCATCACCCACCCAATGGGCGTGAGGGCTGCGGTGGATACCCAGAATCTGTTTCATGAGAAGGCTCCTCTCTTGGCTGGGATAACCTTATCAATGATGCCAATTCGTCGGTAGACGGCTGGAATGGCATGCATCGTCTCACTGATAGAACAATTAGCCCTGCAAAAAGCCGAGCACCTGCTCTGCAGCCATCGCCGGGTCCTCCTGCATGAAACAGTGCCCACCGGCCACCTGTTGTGCGGTCACATGGTGGTTGAGCGCCGCCAGGCGGTTTACCGAGTGTGGCACGAAGGGGTAAGTATGCTCGCCGTACAGCACCCGCGTCGGCGTGCTGATTGCGCCCAGGCTGGCCCACATGCGCTTGGGGAACGAGCTGAAGATTTCCACTTCGCGGCTGGGCCGGCACTTGAGCACCACGGCCTCGCCACAGTCACCGATGGCATGCTCGACATAAGCCTGCAGCGCAGCATCGGTCCAGCCTTTGAAGATGCCACGCCCTTGCAGCGAAGCCAGTGCGGCCTCGCGATCGGGCCAATGGCTACGGCGGCTGGCAGCCTTGCGGGCCAGTGCATGGCGCTGATGCAGGCCGACCAGGGCAGCCGCTCCCATCACGCCGATCATGCGCCGGCTGAACAGCACCGGGTCGAGCAACACGGCACGTGCAAACAGTTGCGGTTCACTGGCCAGGATCAGCCCGGTGAGTACGCCACCGAAGCTGTGCCCCACGGCAAACCGCAGTACGTCGCCGTACTCGCCCCGCCCTTGCTCGAACGCCTCCACGGCCAGCGCAGCGGTGCGGTTCCAACCACGAAACACCCCGCCATGGTCGCTGTCGCCATGGCCCTGAACGTCGCAGAGCCACAGGTCGAAATGCTCGCCCAGGCGCATCAGCAAGGGCTGGTAGGCCAGGCAACAGAAGCCGTTGCCATGCAGAAAATGCAGCAACGGCTTGCCACTGGCCGGGGTTCGCCAGCCACGCAGGGTGAAGCCTTCGGCACATTCGTGGGACCAGGGAATCAACTGCATGGGCTTGCTGTACTCGCGGGGCTAGGAAAACGCTGATTCTACAAACAGCAGCGGGTACAGCGATATCACCAGCAGCAAGGCCATCAGGACATTGAACAGCATCAGCCAGCGTGGGTTCTGCAGCAAGTTGCGCAGGGCGCTGCCGAACATCACCCACACACCGACGCTGGGCAGGTTGACCAAAGCGAACAAGGCGGCGATGACGATCACGTTGGTCACATAGCCTTGCGCCGGCGTGTAGGTGGTAATCGCCCCCACCGCCATCACCCAGGCCTTGGGGTTGACCCACTGGAACGCCGCCGCGCCCCAGAAACCCAGCGGTTTGCGGGCGCTTGACGAAGCCGTGCCGACCGGCCCGGAGGTGGCAATCTTCCAGGCCAGGTACAACAGGTAGGCCGCGCCGGTATAGCGCAATACCGTGTACAGCGGTGGCCACGCCTTGAACACCTCGCCCAGGCCCAAGCCAACGGCAAGCACCATGACCATGAAGCCGACGCTGATACCCAGGGCATGCGGGATCGAACGGCGCACGCCAAAGTTGACCCCCGAGGCCAGCAACATGGTGTTGTTGGGGCCAGGGGTGATGGAAGACACGAAAGCAAACAGCACGAAGGCCGTGAGCAGGTCGGCAGAGGCAAGCATGGCGGGCAATCCACTTTTTTTATGGGTGCTGTCACACTACCGGAGTCGCCCTACCCCGCGACCGATACAGTCATGTGAAATTTTGTAGATACACACTACTGTACCGCTAACCCGGACCAAGGAAGCCGTCACCATGAGCCTCACCATTCGCCCTGCCGTTCGTACCGATGCCGAGCAGATCCTGGCCTTCATCACCGAACTGGCCGATTACGAACGCGCCCGCCACGAGGTGGTCGCCACCTTGGCCGATATCGAGCACAGCCTGTTCGACGAGGGCAGCACAGTGCACAGCCTGATCTGCGAGCGTGATGGCCGGGCAATCGGTTTTGCCGTGTATTTCTACAGCTACTCGACCTGGCTCGGGCGCAACGGCATTTACCTGGAAGACCTCTACGTAACACCCGAGCAGCGCGGCGATGGTGCCGGGCGGCAGCTGCTTCGGCACATTGCCCGCGAGGCGGTGGCGAACGAGTGCGGGCGCCTGGAATGGAGCGTGTTGGACTGGAACGAGCCTGCGATCGGCTTCTATCAGAAGTTGGGGGCCGAGGCGCAGGATGAGTGGGTGCGCTACCGGCTGGATGGGGAGAAGTTGGCGGCGTTTGCACGCGGTTAACAGGCTATTGGGAAACCCGGAAAAGCGCATGAGGCGCAGGGCAGCAGAGGCGCTGTGACAATCCCGCCAATGAGGATTATTCTCCCAAGGTATGTCCCACCGCCCCAATATGTGAGCGCCGAATATGAAAATCGATGACATGGACGCCTTCGTGGCGGTCATCCGTTGCCAGTCGACCAACCTCGCCGCCGAGGCCCTGCAGCTGACTCAACCGGCCATCACCCGGCGGGTGCAAAACTTCGAGGAAGACCTGGGCGCCACCCTGCTCGACCGCAACACCAAGCCGCTCAAGCCTACCCCCATGGGCCTGCGGGTGTACGAACAGTGCAAGGCGATCTTGCGCGAGATCGACTCGCTGCGCGAATTGGTGGCCAACGACGGCGCCCCGTCCGGGACCCTACGCCTGGGTGTGCCGCAAACCCTGGGCGATGTGGTGCTGCTCGATGCCCTGGCGCAAATCCGCGAAACCTACCCGGACCTGCGCACCCAGGTCACCAGCGGCTGGGGCAGCAGCCTGATCGCCCGCATGGAAAATGGCGAACTCGACGCCGCCGCCGCGCTGTTCCCACCGGGCAAGATCTTCCCCGAGGGCATCGCCAGCCAGTCGATCGCACGCATGCCGCTGCGGGTAGTGGCAGCCAAGGGCAGTGCCGGCAAGCGCAACCTCAAGCTCAAGGACTGCTACACCCGGGGCTGGGTACTCAACCCCGATGGCTGCGGCTTTCGCGCCGGCCTGCAGCGTGCCCTGAGCGAACAAGGGCTGAGCCTGTCGATCAATCTGGAGACCTTTGGCACCGAGCTGCAGCTGGGGCTGGTGGCCAATGGACAGGGGCTTGGCCTGGTGCCGGAGCCATTGTTGCAGAACAGCCGCCATCGGGATGCGCTTGATGTGATCAACGTGACGGACTTCAAGCCGCAAGTGGATTTGTGGCTGTTCCATCCGCGCTACCTGGGCAACTTGCAGGAGCCGGTGGAGCTGTTTGGTCGGGTGGCGGGGCAGCAGCTGTGCGGGTGATCCCATAAAGCCAGGGCGCTTTGCGCCCCTTTCGCGACACAAGGTCGCTCCTACACAAGGTAATAAATACCAACAACGCATAACTAAACGACAACTTAATCAATACAATTCATAATTAGCATAGAACCAAAAAGACTTTTACAGCCTTCATTCATACGAATACGGTCTTATAAACCCACCGTGTTTCAGGGATGAATACCCCATGAGTCACCCCCCTTCCGCCAGCGCGCTTGCCGAACTCACCCAGGCCCTGGCCGCCAATGCCGAACGCTACGACCGCAGCGGCCAGTTTCCCGCCGACAACTTCAACCTGTTGCACCGCCACGGCCTGCTGGGCTTGACCGTGCCTCGCAGCTTGGGCGGCGGCGGGGCCGACCTGGCCTGCGCACGCCAGGTGATCGCCGCCGTTGGCAAAGGCTGCCCGTCCACCGCGCTGATCCTGGTGATGCAGTACCTGCAGCACTTGCGCCTGCAGGACCAAGACCGCTGGCCTGAGCACCTGCGCCTGCAAGTGGCACGCGACGCCGTGGCCAACGGCGCGCTGATCAACGCCTTTCGCGTCGAGCCGGAACTGGGCACTCCTACCCGTGGTGGCCTGCCAGCGACCATCGCCCGACGCACCGCCGAAGGCTGGCGGTTGTCTGGGCGCAAAATCTATTCCACCGGCAGCCATGGCCTGAGCTGGTACCTGGTGTGGGCCCGCAGCGACGACCAGGACCCACTGGTGGGTGGCTTCCTGGTGCACAAGGACACCCCGGGTATCCGTATCGTCGAAGACTGGGACCACCTGGGCATGCGCGCCACCTGCAGCCATGAAGTGCGGTTCGACGAGGTGCTGATCCCGCTGGACCATGCCGTCAGCGTCAGCCCGGCCAGTGCGCCACGCCCCGAGCTCGACAGTACCGCCCTGCTGTGGATGGCGGTGTTGCTGCCAGCGCTGTACGACGGTGTGGCCCAGGCCGCACGTGACTGGCTGGTGCAGTTCCTGAACCAGCGAACGCCTTCCAACCTGGGCGCACCACTGGCCAGCCTGGCGCGCTTCCAGGAAGTGGTCGGGCGCATCGACACCCTGCTGTTCGCCAACCAGAGCCTGCTGGACGCGGCCGCCAGCGGCAAGACCGACCCGCGCCACGCCGGGCAGCTCAAACACCTGGTCAGCGGCAACGCCATCCAAGCCGTCGAGCTGGCCATCGAGGCTGCCGGCAACCCCGGCCTGTCACGGCGCAATCCGTTGGAGCGGCACTATCGCGATGTGCTGTGCAGCCGAATCCACACTCCCCAGGATGACGTGGTACTCGGCCAGGTCGGCCGCGCAGCCCTGGCGCAGGTGCTGCACAGCCAGGTTGGCACCCAACGCGGCTACTGAGCCCTCACATTTTTGGAGAACACCATGACTGTACTGTCTGTCGTCACCCCCCAGGGAAACACCGTACGCCAGCGGGTCAGCGCCGAAGAATGGGAGGTACGGGTAAAGCTGGCCGCGGCCTACCGGCTGGCCGCCCTGTTCCGCTGGACCGACCACATCTACACGCACTTCTCGGCTCGCGTGCCGGGGCCAGACGAGCATTTCCTGATCAACGCCTTTGGTTTGCTGTTCGACGAAATCACCGCATCCAACCTGGTCAAGGTCGATGTAGACGGCACGATCATCGATGATCCGCTGGGCCTGGGTATCAACCAGGCCGGTTATGTGATTCACAGCGCCATTCACCGTGCGCGGCCCGACCTCAAGGCCGTGCTGCACACCCACACGCGTGACGGCGCTGCAGTGTCGGCGCAACGCGATGGCCTGCTGCCGATTTCGCAGCACGCCCTGGCCTACTACAGCCGCGTGGTGTACCACGACTATGAAGGCGTCGCCTTGGACCTGGATGAGCAGCAGCGGCTGGTGGCCAACCTGGGCGACAGCAACATCCTGATCCTGCGCAACCATGGCCTGTTGACCGGCGGCATCAGCGTCGAGCATGCCTTCCGCGAGCTGCACGGGCTGGAGCGCGCCTGCAACATCCAGGTGGCGGCGCAGGCCGGGGGCAATGACCAGCTACTGCATGCGGCGCCGGCGGCAATTGCCAAGGTGCATGAGCAGTCGAAGCGGTTTTCCGATGGGTTGGGGGAAGGCATCCAGCGGCACTGGGATGCACTGATCCGCCAGTTGGATCGGGAGGGGCTGGATTACCAGGACTGACAGCGTTACAGGGGCCTGAGTCAACCTTTTCGCGGGCAACCCCGCGCTCACCGCCAAGCGCCCCAGAGCCAGGCGCAGGCCCTCTACCACCGCCCTGCAAGGCCGCTTATCTCGCCGCCTGCGCGGCCCGAATCGCCCACTCAACAGCACAGGAGCTTCACCCATGAGCCTCGAATTCATCGGCCTCATCGGCCCGCAGGAAAGCAGCGAATCTCAGGCCCCACGTGGCCCGCTGGTGGACCTGGAGTTCATCAAAGCCTTTTCCCAGGCCCAGGAATACGGTGGCTTCGACAAGGCCTTGCTGGCGGTCAACACCAGCGCACCGGACTCGCTGATCCTGGCCAGCTATGTGGCCGCCCTTACCGAGCGCATCGGCCTGCTGGTAGCCCACCGTCCCGGTTTTCAGGCCCCGACTTTCGCCGCCCGCCAGTTTGCCACCCTCGACCAACTGAGCCGTGGCCGCGCTTCGATCAATGTCATCACCGGCGGCGACAGCGGCGACCTGCAGCGCGATGGCGACTTCCTCGACAAGGATGCCCGCTATGCCCGTACCGACGAATACCTGCAGGTCCTGCGCGACACCTGGACGCGCCATGAACCGTTCGACCACCAGGGCACGCACTACCGCGTCGAAGACAATCTGACCCTGGTCAAGCCCGTGCAGCACCTGCCGATCTACTTCTCCGGCGCCTCTGACGCGGCGGTCGAAGTGGCCGCCAAGCACGCCGATGTCTACATGATGTGGGGCGAACCGCTGGAGCAGGTAGGCGAGCGCATCACCAAGGTGCGCAAGGCCGCCGCCCGCTACGGGCGCGAAAAGCATATTCGCTTCAGCCTGTCGTTGCGGCCGATTCTGGGGGCTACCGAGGCCGAGGCCTGGGCCCGTGCCGAGCGCATCCTGGCCGATGCCCAGGCGCGCATCGGCATCCATCAGGGCAATCGCCGCGAGAAGAACTTCGGCAAGAGCAACGCCGGCTCCGAACGCCTGGTGCAGCTGGCCAGCCAGCGCAAGGTGCACGACACCCGGCTGTGGACCGAGATTGCCGCGCTAGGCGGTGGTGCAGGTAACTCCACCTCGCTGGTGGGCACTGCGGACCAGGTGGCCGAGGCGGCGCTGGCGTACTACGAACTGGGGGTAACCACCTTCCTGTTCCGCGGCTTTGACCAGCTACGTGATGCGGTGGAGTACGGGCAGGACCTGATCCCGCGGATTCGTGCGCTGGTTGAACGGCACGAGGCTGGGCGCAACGCGCGCACGGCCTAGCGCTCTACTCGCTGCACTGCCCTCCCAGGTCAAGTGCGGCATTGACGCCAAGCCCGCCCCATGCTCTTCTTATGCCTCGCGTTCAGGTGCCCCTCACGGGGTGAAACGGGAAACCGGTGCGTCGCAGGCCCTCCAACAGGGCCGGACAATGCCGGTGCTGCCCCCGCAACGGTAAGCGAGTGAAGCGTCTGTACCACTGTGCCTGGTAACTGCGGCATGGGAAGGTGACGTGTTCCAGGAGCCCTGCTCTTCCTCGCAAGCCCGGAGACCGGCCTGGCGTTCATGAACACCCCGCGGTGGGCGGGCGCTGTTGCATTCCCCTGGGCCACCTCGCCCGGGGCTGCCGCGCTCGCCCGTTGCCCACAAAAAAGCAGAGGAACGCGTCATGCCCATCACCAGCGCCAAACAACACAGCCTTGCCACCCCCGTTACCCTCAGCCAGCGCCTGGTCATCGCCGTCGGCGCCAGCCTGCTGGGCCTGTGCCTGGTGTACTTTGCCGGCTTCTCGCACATCGAGGCCGTGCACAACGCCGCCCACGACACCCGCCACAGCGCCGCCTTCCCCTGCCACTGAGTACCCCTGATGATCACGCGCATCGCCCGTACCGCGGGCTTCAGCGGGCTGCTTGCGGCCCTGTTGCTGACCCTGCTGCAAAGCTTTTGGGTCGCTCCGCTGATTCTTGAAGCGGAAACCTACGAGTCCTCGGCCCCCGCCGCACATCACGAGCATGGTGGCGAAGTGGCCGCCCATGAGCACAGTGCCGAAGCCTGGTCGCCGGAAGACGGCTGGCAGCGGGTGCTGTCCACCACCGGTGGCAACCTGGTGGTCGCGGTCGGCTTCGCCCTGATCCTGGCCGCCCTGTACAGCCTGCGCGAGCCGAAGCGCGCCGGCACGGGTGCACTGTGGGGGCTCGCCGGCTTCGCCGTGTTCTGCCTGGCCCCAACCCTTGGCCTGCCACCAGAGCTGCCAGGCACTGCGGCTGCCGACCTGGGTCAACGTCAAACCTGGTGGATTGGCACCGCCAGCGCCACTGCGCTGGGCCTGGCGTTGTTGGTGTTCGCCCGCCACTGGCTGCTGAAGGTGCTTGGCGCGGCACTGCTGGTGATTCCCCATGTGATCGGCGCACCGCAACCCGAGGTGCACGAAAGCCTGGCCCCTGAAGCGCTGGAAACCCAGTTCAAAGTAGCCTCCTGGCTCACCAACGCCGCCTTCTGGCTGGCCTTGGGCCTGCTCAGCGCATGGCTGTTCCGCCGTTCCAGCCAGGCCTGATGCCGGGCTTCTACGCCGGCTTTGGCTGCCGCCGAGGTTGCTCGGCGGACACCCTGCAAAACTTGCTGAGCCAGGCCCTGGACACCCAGGGCCTGGCATTGGCAGATCTGCGCGGCATTGCCAGCATCAGCCTGAAGGCCGACGAACCCGGTTTGCTGCAGTTGGCCGAACGCCTCGGTTTACCCTTGGTGCTGTACCATAGCGCGCAACTGCAACCATACGAACCCATGCTCAGCCACCGTTCCGCCGCAGCCCATGCCCACAGCGGCTGCTGGGGTGTAGCCGAGAGCGCGGCGTTGGCCTTGGCCAGCCAGCAGCTTGGCAGGGCCCGATTGCTGCTGGCCCGCCAGGTTCTGGGCCAGGCGACACTCGCCCTGGCCTGCTGAGCGCTTCACCCCCAAATTCTTGCAAGGACTATCCATGACCGTCTACTTCATCGGCGCCGGCCCCGGCGACCCGGACCTGATCACGGTCAAGGGCCAACGGCTGATTCGCCAATGCCCGGTGATCATTTATGCCGGCTCGCTGGTGCCCGCAGCCGTGCTCGAAGGTCACCAGGCCGAGACCGTGATCAACAGCGCCGAACTGCATCTGGAACAGATTGTCGCGGCCATGCAACGCGCGCACGAGCAAGGCCTGGACGTAGCCCGGGTGCATAGCGGCGACCCTAGCCTGTACGGTGCCATCGGCGAGCAGATCCGCCACCTGCAGGCGCTGGGTATCGATTACCAGATCATCCCTGGAGTCACCGCCACGGCAGCCAGCGCTGCCCTGCTTGGCTGCGAACTGACCTTGCCGGACGTGGCGCAGACGGTGATCCTTACCCGCTATGGCGACAGCTCGCCAATGCCGCCTGGCGAACAACTGAGCGATCTGGCGCGCCATGGCAGTACCCTGGCGATTCACCTGGGGGTCAAACACCTGTCGCGGATTGTCGATGAACTGCTGCCGCACTACGGCGCGCTCTGCCCGGTAGCGGTTGTGCATCGCGCCACCTGGCCAGACCAGGACTGGGTGCGCGGCAATCTCGGCGATATTGTTGAACGCGTGGCAACCAAGGACTTCCGGCGCACGGCCCTGATACTGGTAGGGCATGTGCTGGGCGATGCGCCGTTCGCCGAATCGGCCTTGTACCGTGCCGGGCATGCCCACCTGTATCGCCCCGGCAACTGAGCATTGCCAGCCTTGCACGGAGCATTGCAGACTCCCAGTTCCCGCCTGCGAACAGGAGCCATGCCCATGCTGGAACTACGCCCCAACTGCGAGTGCTGTGATACCGACCTGCCGGGTGACAGCCCCGATGTTCTGATCTGCTCCTTTGAATGCACGTTCTGCCGTAGCTGTGCCGAAACCCGCTTTCAAGGCCGTTGCCCAAACTGCACCGGCCAGTTGGTGGCCCGCCCGACCCGGGTGGGCCAGGCATTGGCCAACAACCCCGCCTCGACCCTGCGCGTAAAAAAACCGCACGCAGCCTGCACCTGAGCCATGGCAAAACCCTGACATCACCGCTTTGCGAGCGGTGATGTCTTTTCCGTTTTGTGTAGGACTTTTCAACAACAACTACGAGGACTTTCAACACCTCTATACTCGGCATTACCAAACTTCGGGAATGGTCGTATCGTGCAGCGCTTCCGATAACACCACTTGTAAACGTATTCCTGTGTGATCCAGGAAGCGGACCACATCCCTACAGGAGTTTTCCACATGACAACCGTGCTGATCGTCGACGACCACCCCATCGTCCGGCTGTCCTTGCGACTACTGCTCGAGCGTGAGCGCTTCCATGTCGTCGGCGAAGTCGGCGATGGCAGTGAAGTGGCACAGGAAGCCCGCAGACTGCGCCCGGACGTGGTCATTCTCGACATCGGCCTGCCTGGCCTGGACGGCATGGAAGTGATCAAACGCCTGCAGTGCCTGGAACCGGTACCGAAGATCATGGTGCTGACCGGCCAGGCCACCGACCTGTATGTGCGCCGCTGCCTGGACGCCGGGATCGGTGCCTTCGTCACCAAGGAAGAGGACCACGAAGCGCTGCTGTTTGCCCTCAAGGCCCTGGTCAAGGGGTACTCGACCTTTCCGCAGATGTCGGTCAACAGCAATTCGCTGGAAAGCGAGCCGGTCCGCCTGGCCAGCCTCTCCAACCGGGAAATGGAAGTACTGCGGCGCCTGGCGCGCGGCGAAAACAACAAGCATATCGGCACGTGCATGAACCTCAGCGCCAAGACCATCAGCACCTACCGGGGCCGAATCATGGAAAAGCTGAAGACTGAATCACTGGTTGAAATGGTCGACCTGGCCAAGCGCAACAGCGTCTATTGAGCAACCGACGCCCATGAAGCAGCTGCTGGCGAGCGCCCTCCTGGCCATCGGCCTGGCCAACGCTACTGCGCTGCAGGCCAGCAGCGAACCCCGCCAACTGCTGGCCCGCTCGGTCAGCGCCAGCGCCCCACTGGTGTTGTCCGAAGACGATCGCCACTGGTTGCAGCAACGCCCATATCTGGTTCTGGGCACATCACGCCCCGACTACCCGCCCTTCGAGATCAATATCAGCCAACGCGACTATGAGGGCCTTAGCGCAGACTACGCAGGCATCATCGGCGAACAGCTTGGTATAGCCATCGAAGTGCGGCGCTTTGACAGCCGTCACGAGGCTATCACCGCCCTGCGTGACGGCCGCATTGACCTGCTGGGCAGCTCGAACGCTTTCGAGGCGGCGGACGCCCAACTCAACCTCAGCACCCCCTACGCTGACGACCTGCCGGTGATCGTCACCCGTGAAGGGCGCAGCCTGAAAAGCACACCCGACCTCGCCGGCCTGCGCCTGGCCATGGTCGATCACTATTTGCCAGCCAGCAGCGTTCGCAGTCTGTACCCCAAGGCGCAACTGAGCCTTTACCGTTCGACCCTGGCCGGGCTTGCTGCGGTGGAGCTGGGCGAGGCTGACGCCTACCTGGGCGATGCCCTCAGCACCGATTTCACGATCGGCAAAAGTTTTCAAGGCACGTTGAAAATCGATCATTTCTCCCATGCAGTCCCCGAGGTGTTCGCCTTCGCCGTGGCCAGCAACCACGCACGCTTGCTACAACTGGTCGACAAAGCACTGGCGCGCATCAGCGAAAGCGAACGCCTGAACATTCTGCGCCGCTGGAGCAGCGGAAACACCAGCCTGCTGCTGCAGCGCCACCTGACCGCCCTCAGTGCCGAAGAACACGCCTGGATCGCCGCGCACCCCACCGTCAACGTACTGATCAATACTTCGCTGGCGCCACTCACGTTCAACGACACCCAGCAACACCCCAGTGGCATTACCCTCGACCTGCTCAAGCAGATCGGCTTGCGCACAGGGCTGCAATTCACCCCCGTCGCAAGCACGTCGGCCTACACCATGGTCGAACGCCTCAGCCGCGGTGATGCGCTGATGATCGGTGCCCTCGGCTATGGCGCGGAGCGCGCTAATCAACTGCGCTTTACCCGCCCCTATCTGGTCAGCCCACGGGTGCTGGTCACCCGCATCGACCAGGCATCGCCTGTTCAGACCATGGCATTGGATGGCCAGCGCATCGCCCTGGTGCGCGGCTCACCGCAACTGGCCATGTTGCAACGGCGCTACCCGCACGCCACGCTGGTCGAAGTGGACAACCCGCTCGGTCTGATGGAGGCCGTGGCCAATGGCAGCGCCGACGTCGCACTGAGCAACCATATCAATGCGGCCTACTACATCAGCCATGTGTTCAAGAATCGCTTGCGCATTGCCAGCGTCCTCGACGACGACCCGGCCATTGCCGCTTTCGCCGTCGCCGCCGACCAGCCCCAGCTACAGGCCATCCTCGACAAGGCGCTATTGAGCATTCCGCCCGAAGAGTTGGACCAGTTGATCAACCGCTGGCGTACCAGCACCCTGGTCAGCGACAGCCCATGGCGTGACTACCGTACTCTGGCTTTGCAAGTGCTGGTGCTGTCGGCCCTGTTGCTGGCCGGCGTGGTGTTCTGGAACAGCTACCTGCGCAAGCTGATCAACCAACGCACCGAGGCCCAGCACGCGCTGCAGTCACAGTTGACGCTGAGCCGCGGGCTCCTTGAACAACTGCGCCAAGCCAAGGATGACGCTGAACAGGCCAGCCAGACCAAAAGTACCTTCCTGGCCACCATGAGCCATGAAATCCGAACCCCGATGAATGCCGTGATCGGCCTGCTGGAGCTGGCGTTGGTAGACGGCCGCAGTGGCCGTTGTGACCTCCAGACCTTGCAGACCGCCCACGATTCGGCGATCGGCCTGCTTGAGTTGATTGGCGATATTCTCGACATTTCCCGGATCGAGTCCGGGCACATCAGCCTGCAGCCCGTGCCCACCGACCTGGTCGACCTGGTGCGCACCACGCTGCGGGTGTTCGAAGGCAATGCCCGGGCCAAGCGCCTGCATCTGCACGGTGAGCTGCCTGGCGAACCTGTCTGGGTGCTGGCTGATCCGCTGCGACTCAAGCAGATTCTGTCGAACCTGATCAGCAACGCCATCAAGTTCACCGACCGTGGTGAAGTGCAGGCGAGCCTGCTGCTGCCCAAGGTTGCCGGCCACGGCACGCTGGCCATCGAGCTGAATGTGCGCGACACCGGCATTGGCATCAGCCCCGCCGACCAGGCGCGGCTGTTCCATGCCTTCGTTCAGGCAGAGGGCCCAAGGGCCCGCCAAGGTGCAGGCCTGGGTTTGGTCATCAGCCGAACCCTGGCCGAACTGATGGGCGGCGCCTTGAGCCTGCAGAGCGTCGAAGGCGTCGGCACCCGGGTACAAGTCAACCTGCAGCTGCCCACCTGCGCACCACCGGTACAGGCCGAACGGGATGTGCCGGCCCATGAAAGCAGCGGCGGCCCGTTGAATATCCTGGTGGTCGACGACTACCCCGCCAACCTACTGTTGCTTGAGCGGCAACTGCATACCCTAGGGCATCGGGTGACCTTGGCGGAAAATGGCCAAGTCGCCCTGACACATTGGCAGGCCACGCGCTTCGAGCTGGTAATCACCGATTGCAGCATGCCGGTCATGGACGGCCACGAGCTCACCCGGCACATTCGCGCGCTTGAGGCCGAAAGCGGCCTGCCAGCGTGCCGGATCATCGGCGTTACCGCCAATGCCCAGGCCGAGGAGCGTGCCCGCTGCCTGGCCAGCGGCATGGACGAATGCCTGTTCAAACCGATTGGTCTGCGCACACTCAAGTCCCATCTACCCCAGGTCCGCCCTCAGCCACAGCCGCCGGCCCACCACCGCAGTGGATTCGACCTGGCCGAATTGCGCCACCTGACCCAGGACGACGAACAGTTGACTCGTCATTTGCTCGAACAACTGTCAATCAGCGTCGGCGAAGACCTGGCCGCCTTGGGCGCCCTCGCTGCAGACGCCCCGGATGAGACCGTGCATGCCCTGGCTCACCGCATCAAGGGCGGCGCCAAGATGATCAGGGTGCGCACCGTGGTCAAGGACTGCGAAGCCATCGAACACGCTCACGCACAGGGGCTGCCCACCGTCGAGCTGCGCGCGCAACTGCAAACCAGCCTGCAGGCACTGCTCGACGACATGCGCGATGCGCTCAATGCAATTGCAGCGTCGAGCTGATCTGGCTGATGGCATCCACCACGTGCCGTGAGCCTTGCTGAATTTCCATGATCACCGTACCGGCCTCATTGGCCAGCGCCACGCCGTGACCAGTGCGATTCAGGCTTGACTGCATGCTGGCCACTGCCAGGAGTGACAAGTCGTGGTTCTGCCGGACCACATCGACAATTTCCAGGGTGGCCTTGCTGGTGCGCGCGGCCAGGTTACGCACCTCATCGGCCACCACGGCAAAGCCGCGCCCGTGCTCGCCGGCACGGGCTGCCTCGATGGCTGCATTGAGGGCCAACAGGTTGGTCTGATCGGCGATGCCGCGAATGGTCAGCACAATCTGCCCGATCACATCCGACTGCTTGCTCACCGCATCGATACTGCGTGCGGCATCATTCAGCTCCAGGGAAATCTGCTCGATCACCTGCACCGTCTGCTGCACCACTTCGGTGCCCTTGCGCGCGCAGGCATCGGTTTGCACCGAGCTGGCATGGGCTGCGTCTGCTGCGCTTTGCTGGGTGCAGACCTGATGGGTGATGTCGCTGGCAAACTTGACCACTTTGTACAGACGGCCCTTGCTGTCGAAGATCGGGTTGTAGGAGGCCTCAAGGTAGACCGTCTGGCCTTGCTTGTTGATGCGTTCGAAGCGGTGCGAGTGGTATTCGCCTCGGTTCAGCGAAGCCCAGAATTCACGGTACTCGGCCGACTCGCGCTCATGCGCCAGGCAGAACAGCCCGTGGTGGCGGCCGACCACTTCATCGAGGCGGTAGCCCATGGTGTCGAGGAAGTTCTGGTTGGCCTTGATCACTCGGCCTTGCGGGGTGAACTCGATCACCGCCATGGAACGGCTGATGGCCTTGAGCAGGCTTTCGCTCTCGTGCTCCAGCATCACCCGCTGGCTGATGTCGGATGCCACCTTGATCACACTGGTGACTTGGCGTTGTTCATCCACTACCGGCATGTAGCTGGCTTCCAGCCAGACCTCGCGGCCGGCCTTGTCGATACGCTCGAAAGTACCGCTGATGGCCTTGCCCTGCCCCAGCTCGCGCCACAACTGTTGGTATTCGGCGCTCTTTGCGTAGTCTGGCTCACAGAACAGCCGGTGGTGCTTGCCCCGAAGTTCATCGGCGCTGTAGCCCATGGCTTGGCAAAAGCGCTCGTTGGCATCAAGGATGGTGCCATCGGGGGCGAACTCGATCATCGCCATGGCACGGCTGATCGCAGCCAGTTTGGCTTGTGCGTTGGCCAAAGCCTGGTGGCTGCGCTGGATTTCTACCAAATCAGATTTGCGATGGAAATCAAACATGACGCCGGGCTCCTTTATGCGCGGTGTCCTGAGCATAGATCGCCGTTAGCGCCGTGCAAGCACAGTGCTATCACTTTGTAGTTACTACATTTTCATGACTGGCCCGGTCATTCGAAGGCTGAACGCCCCGCGCAAGCGCGCTGATGCCAGCCTTGAAATCAGGAGCTTTCTCGCACCATCAGCTCGAAGCCCAGGTCCTGCTGCGCATTCGTCACCCGCTTGCCGTCCAGCAGCGCCAACAGCGCCTGTGCCGCGCCCCGACCAACGGCAGCCCGAGGCGTGCGAATCGAGGTCAGCCGCGGCACCATGTGCGCCGAGGCAGGCAGGTCGTTGAACCCCACCATCGCCACCTGGCGGGGCACCTCCACGCCCTGGCGCAAGGCTTGCAGTATCGCCCCCTGGGCCAGGTCGTCGTTGCAGAAGAAAATACCGTCGACATCCGGCGACTGCTGCATCAGCTGGCTGAACAGTGCGCTGCCCAAGGCAATCGACGAAGGTTCCGGCGCCAACACCTCCAGCTCGGCAGCCTGCAAGCCGGCCTCGGCCAAGGCCTGGCGAAAGCCCTCGGCACGCTGCATCACCCGCGGGTCGAGCTGCGCAGCGATGAATGCCAAGCGCTTGCAGCCGCGCTCGATCAGGTGATGGGCCGCCGCGCGCCCGGCCTGCTGCTGCGAGAAACCGACCGACAAGGCACCTGGCTCGCCATTGAGCTCCATCATGTGTACGCACGGCACGCCGCTAGCGGCCAGCATCTGCCGCGCGGCATCGCTGCGCTCGAAACCGGTCAGCAGCATGCCGCAGGGCTGGTAGGCCAAGTAATTGCGAATCAAGTTCTCTTCTTCGGCAAGGTCGTAGTGATAGTTGCCGATGAGCACCTCGAGCCCACGCGGGCGCATGACCTCGTGAATGGCTTCCAGGGTGTCGATGAACAGCTGATTGGACAGCGACGGGATCAACACCACCACTGACTGGCTGCGCGCCGAGGCCAGTGCCCGGGCCGCCGGATTGGCCACATAGCCGAGGGCCGCCGCTGCGGCGGCGACCTTTTCCACCAGCTCCGGCGCAACTGTGCTGACCCCGCGCAAGGCGCGCGAAGCGGTAATCGGGGAAACCCCGGAAAGCCTGGCAACTTCAGCCAGGGTGGGACGACCTGTAGTGCGGGAGCCGATGCGGGACATGGATGTTGTAATTTTACTACTTGCAAGGAGAGGGAACGGCCACTAAGGTAGCGCTGTCTCAGGACGCAGGCAATGTAATCTTTGGTAGCAGCCACCACGCGCTAGCCGCCAGGCGTCCATACTGCGTAAGGACAAGACCAATAACACCGGGGAGGTGGCTGTTCGTCAATGACGAGACAGCGCTATCTCACCCCGCAGGAGGTACTGATGAATTCTCCCCTGTCCGCCATTGTGGTGATGGGCGTGGCCGGATGCGGCAAAAGCTGCATCGGCGCCGCCATCGCTGCCAGAAGTGGCGGCCGCCTGATCGAAGGCGACGCTTTTCACCCTGCCGAAAACATCCGCAAGATGAGCGCTGGCATCCCGCTGGACGACAGCGACCGCGCCGGTTGGCTGCTGCGCCTTGGCGAGGAGTTGCAAACCACCAGCCAAGCTGGGGAGCGCCCGATCCTGACCTGCTCGGCACTCAAGCGCCGCTACCGCGACACCCTGCGCGATGCCATGCCTGGCCTGGTGTTCGTGTTCCTCGAACTGTCCCCAGCCGAGGCCGAAAAGCGCGTGCTGGCGCGCCCCGGGCATTTCATGCCGGCCAGCCTCATCGACAGCCAGTTCGCCGCCCTGGAGTCGCCACGCGGCGAGCCACTGACGCTGGCGCTGGACGCCACCCAACCCATCGACGCACTGGCCGAAGCGGTGGACCGCTGGCTAAAGCGCTGCGGTGAGCCGGGCCTGGCGCAAACCGCCTGACCTTGGCGGCTTCTCCGTCTCACCAAAGACAGCGCTACCTCACCCTGCAAATGCTGGGAAAGTTGCAAAAAGCTACGCCCAAAACAACGATAAGACCGAGGCCTTCACACCATGTTCGGACTGGCTACTGATACCTTCCTGCTGCTCGACGCGCTGGTTACCATCGTCGGGCTGATCCTGCTGATCACCCACTTCAAGGTCCACCCCTTCGTCGCCCTCACCCTTGCTGCCGGCTTCCTTGGCTTGACCTCCGGCATGCCGGTGGCCAAGGTCATGAAATCGTTCCAGGACGGTTTTGGCGGCGTTCTTGGCTTTGTCGGTATCGTGCTCGCCCTGGGCACCATGCTCGGCAAGCTGATGGCCGATTCCGGTGGCGCCGACCAGATCGCGCAAACCCTCATCCGCGCCTTCGGCAAGAAGAACGTGCATTGGGCGATGATGTTCGCCGCCTTCCTGGTAGGCATCCCGCTGTTCTTCGAAATCGGCTTCGTGCTGCTGATTCCACTGGTGTTCATCGTCGCCCGGCGCTCTGGGGTATCACTGGTGAAAATCGGCATACCGCTGCTGGCCGGCCTGTCGGTGGTGCATGGCCTGGTGCCACCACACCCGGGCCCATTGCTGGCGATTGGCATTTTCCATGCCGATATCGGCAAGACCATCTTCTACGGCCTGATCGTCGCACTGCCCACCGCGATCATCGCCGGCCCGCTGTTCGGTAATTTCATTTCACGCTACATCCCGGGCAACCCGTCCCAGGAACTGATGGATCAGATCGCCAAGGAGTCCGATCAGGGCAACCTGCCAAGCTTCAGCATTACCCTGATCACCGTGCTGCTGCCGGTAGCGCTGATGCTGCTGAAAACCTTCGCCGACGTGGTGCTACCCGCCGAGCACATCGTGCGCCAGTGGATGGACTTGATCGGCCACCCGATCACCGCCCTGCTCGCCGCCCTGCTGTTGGCCTTCTACACCTTTGGCTCAGCCCGCGGCTTCAACCGCCAGCAGATCATGAAAATGCTCGACCAGAGCCTGGCGCCAACCGCCGCCATCGTCCTGATCGTCGGCGCTGGCGGTGGTTTCAAGCAGATGCTGGTGGACACTGGGGTCGGCAATGTGATCGGGCAAATGGCCGTGCAGGCAGAAATTTCACCGATCATGCTGGCGTGGCTGGTGGCGGCGGTGATCCGCATCGCCACCGGCTCCGCCACCGTCGCCACCATCACCGGTGCGGGCATCGTCGCACCGGTGATCGACCTGGTTCCGGGTGTGAACCGTGAGCTGTTGGTGCTGGCCACCGGTGCCGGTTCGCTGATCCTTTCGCATGTGAACGACGCGGGCTTCTGGCTGGTGAAGCAGTACTTCAACATGACCGTGGCGGAAACCTTCAAGACCTGGAGCATGATGGAGACGATCCTGTCCATTGTCGGCATCATCTTCATCATGTTGCTGTCGTTGGTGGTGTGACCGTTGATCGGGGTAATGGCACCCTGAGGTTTCGGCTAGGGCCGAAAGGAAGTATCAGCCCTACCCGCAGCAAAGGAGCCTGCCATGCCCCGCTCAAGCATCCTGTTGATTGCCCTGCTCGCCTCGCCATGGGCCCTGGCCGTCGGTACCGGCCCGACCTACCCCGACGACCCGCACAACCCGGCGCCACGACCAGGCGTGGACAGTACCCTCAACCCGATCGAAAAACCCATGCCGCGGGACACCGATGCGCGCATACAGGGCAACGACCCGCAAAGCCCACCGGCGAAGCAGAATGACAACCGCGATTTGCCAGGCATGGATGGCAGTGGCTCGGAAGGTAGCGGGCGGCAAGGTGAAAGCGGCACGAGCACCGGCAACCCCTGAGTACACTGCCTAACAGCCTAACTGCCTTGCTCAGGACGACAAGGTCCCACAACCCCTGTGGGAGCGGGCATGCCCGCGAACACCGGCGAAGCCGGTGCCATCCTCCCGTGTCGCCTGATTCGCGGGCATGCCCGCTCCCACAGTTACCATTGGCGCTTATCGGGCCGGGTCAAGCCGAGCTTTTCAATACGGTAACGCAGCATATCCCGCGACAACCCAAGCATCCGCGCCGACTTGGTCACATTCCAGTCCGTACGATCCAACGTCTTGCACACCAGGTCACGCTCCATGTCCGGCAGGCTGGTACCGGGTTCCGGCTCGTGCCGAGGCATTTCGAACACCGCCGACACCGGTTGCTGCACCAACGGCTCGTCGATCAAGGTCATGCACAGGTTCAGTTGGTGCGCCTGCACCACTTCGTTCGGTGCCAGCAGCACAGTCTGCTCCAGCATATTGCGTAGTTCACGCACATTGCCGGGCCAGCTGTAACCCAACATCAGGCTTTCCGCCTCGGCAGAAAAGCGCAGGTTCGGCTTGCCATAACGCCGGCCATGGTGGGTCAGGAAGTGCCGCGCCAAAAGCAGTATGTCCTGCCCTCGCGCATACAGGCGCGGCACCTTCAGGGCGATGATACGCAGGCGGAAGAACAGATCGCGGCGGAACTTGCCCTGTTGCACCATCTGCTCCAGGTTGCAGTTGGTGGCGCTGATCACCCGCAGGTCGACCTTGCGCTCCTTCACCGCACCAATTCGGCGGATGCTGCGATCTTCCAGCAACTTCAGCAGCTTGGCCTGCAGCACCAAATCCATCTCGCCGATTTCGTCAAGGAACAAGGTACCGCCATCGGCAGCTTCCACCAGCCCCACCCGGCGCTCCTTGGCATCGGTGAACGCGCCCTTCTCGTGACCAAACAGTTCGGCCTCGAGCAGGTTGGCGGGGATGGAGGCGCAATTAAACTCGATGAACGGCCCCTTGCTACGCGAGCCATCAAAATGCAGGGCACGGGCCACCAGTTCCTTGCCGGTACCCGTCTCTCCTTCGATCAGTACCGGTGGCAGGTCGTCACTGGCCATGCGCCTTTCGGCATCGAGCACCTGGCGCAGCGTGTGCTTGAGCGTGAGCATCACCGGCGACTCGCCGATCAACGCCTGCAGCCCGGACTTCTGCGCCTCGCGCTCCTGGTAGAACGACAGCGTGCGCTCCATGCGCTCGGCAGCCAGGGCCTTGTCCAGGGTCAATTTGAGCTCGGCCAGCACCACGGGCTTGGTCAGATAATGGAAAGCGCCCTCCTTCATTGCCTGCACGGCATCTTCGACATTGCCGTAGCCGGTCATCATGATCACTTTAAGGTCCGCCACCTGTGCCACCAGGGTACGCAGCAGGTCGTGCCCGCTCATGCCCGGCAGCGAGTTGTCGGTCAGCACCGCGTCGGGCTGGGCCCGCTTGATCTGCTCCAGCGCCAGCTCCGCGCTGTGGCACACGGTGACCTCGTAGCCCTTGAGGCTGAGGTAGGTGCGAATGTTGTCGGCGAGAATTTCATCATCCTCGACCACCAGGATGCTGTGCTCCATGGTCCCCTCCCGCTGCGATGTTGAATGTAAGGCTGACGCGGGTTCCTTCCTCTTCGCGGCTACTCAGGCTGACCGAGCCGCCAAAACGTTCCATGATGCGTTTGACCAGGGCCAGGCCTACACCGAGGCCACCCTGCTTGGTCGTGAAGAACGGCTTGAACACCATCCGCTCCTGTTGTTGGCTCATGCCTTTACCGGTATCGCTGAGCACGAACTCGGCACGCAGGCCCTCCTGCACAATGACCTGGGCATTGAGCATGCCGCCGGTGGGCATGGCCTCCAGGGCATTGGAAAACAAGCTGTTGAGAATCTGCGTGAGCTGCAGCGGCTGGCTGGCCACCCACTGCACATCAGGCCCTTCGAAATGAAAGCGCACGCCATTGCGCTCGATCTGTTGGGCGAAGGCCAGGTGGGTGTCCTCGATGGCCGCCACCAGGTCTACCGCTTCGGGTTCGTCGCTGGTCGGGCGCAGCGACACGAGCAAATCGCGGACCCAGCGCGACATGCGATCGACCTGGCTGATGATGTCGGTGATGTTCTTCTGCGCAGTAGGGTTGGCGATTTCCTGGGCCAGCTCGGCGCTGGAGCGGATGTTGGCCAGTGGGTTGCGCAAGCTGTGGGCTACCGCCGACGACATTTCGCCCAGTGCCACGTAGGTTTCACTGGCCACCAGCCGGTCCTGCTGCAGGTGCAGCATTTGCGCCGCCCGGCGCACGATCCAGAACAGCCCGAAGTAGATCAAGGCGCCGCCCACCAGGGTCGAGGCCCAGATCAGCACGTAACCGCGCTGGATACGGCGGATCAGGTCCTGCGGCTCCTTGTAGATTTCCACCATGGCCAACACCTGCTCGCCTTGGCTGTCGAACAGCGGGATGTAGTTCTCGATGAACAAGTAGCGCGGTTCACGCAGGAACTTCTGCTCTTCTCGATCGTCCTCGGCCTTGTGGTAGCTGGCCGACACCGCCTTGCGCGAGCGGAAGGCGCGATCGAGATCGCCGTCGGCTTCTATCCGCTTGCCGATCAGCTCGACATTGGTTGACCAGACGATGGTGCGGTCGCGGGCATAGACATTGGCCAGCAAGGTATCCGGCAGGTGCTCGACATGGTCGAGGAACTCGACCCGGGTCGATTCGGCCAGCGCCGGGGTGAACTGCAGGTGCTGCAGGTCCAGTCGCGGGTCCAGCAACTCGCCCATGGTGGTCCCCGGCGGTAGCTGCGAATGGCGCACCTCGGCCTGAGCCATGGCTTGAATGAACTGTGCGGTAAGCATGGCATCGCGCTGCACGCTGTCGCGCACCACGAAGCGCGTCGAAACGTAACCCAGCCCACCCGCCACTGAGGCGATGATGAGCAGGCTGATGACCGAAAACCAGCGCAGCAGGTTGAATTCACGCAAGGGGACGGCCAGACCGCTGGCGGTCGCATTGGCCTTGTCGGGCGCTTCGTTTTCCAGCATCTGCATCGCGTGATTCCCGCGCAGGGCGTCCGTTCAGGATTGCATCAAGGCCAAGCCGTTGGATTGCAATCCACCTGGGCAGCCGCAGCTGCCATTTGTCGCGTGTAGCGCTCCACAGATCACGTAGCAAAAACTTAGCCAGACAAATAAAAATTACAATATTTTCTTATTTTTCATGAGGTTACATAAACTTTATAAAGCTTGGCATGAGGCAGACTCCCCACATTTGGGTAATTTTCACCCAAAAATACAAATTACTTATAAATCAATTACTTATTTGATATTTTTAACGTCATTCAGAGCGTATCAGCCAAGCGAAAAGTCAACGAAACCCGGGTGCCATGGCCTTCGCTACTGCTGAGTCTAACTGTACCGCCGAAACGTTCCATGATGCGTTTCACCAGCACCAAGCCCACCCCCAGCCCACCCTGTTTGGTGGTAAAAAACGGCCGGAAGGCCATGCGCTGCTGTACTTCGTTCATGCCCTTGCCATTGTCGGACAGGCGCAGAGTCAGGTAGCGTCGATTCTGCCGCACGACCTCGATGCGCAGCCGCCCACCCTGTTCCATCGACTCCAGGGCATTGGCGATCAGGCTGCTGAATACCTGGCGCAGTAACGCCGGGTGCCCCAACACCTGCACTGCCGGTAACGGTTGCAGGTCCAGGCTTATCCCATCGCGTGCCAGCGGCACGGCGTAGGTCTGCAGGCTTTCCTGCAACGCCTGCGGCAAGTCCACCGCTACTGCCTCGTCGTTCAACGGGCGCAGTGACTGCAGCATCTGGCGGATCCACTGGGACATGCGATCGACCTGGTTGATGATGTCGTTGACTTGGCGTTGCGCCGGGCCATCATCGAATGCCTGGGCCAGTTCGGCACTCGAACGAATACTGGCCAGCGGGTTACGCAGGCTGTGGGCCACCGCCGAAGACACCTCGCCCAGTGCCACGTAGGTTTCGCTGCTGATCAGCCGTTTCTGCTGCACCGCCAGCAACCGCGCGGCGCGGTGCATGATGCCGTACAGGCCGATATAGACCAGCGCGGCGCCAACGGTGATCGCCAACCAGATCAGGATCAGGCCATGCTCGATGCGCACGATCAGGTCATGGGGTTCCTTGTAGATCTCGACCATTGCCGTGACCTGCTCACCATCGGCATCGAACAGCGGTATGTAGTTTTCGATGAAAAGCTGCTCGGGCGGGGTAATGAACTTCTGCTCGGCGCGGGCCTGTTCGAAGTTGTGATAACTGGCCGAGACCCGCATCTTGTACTCGAAGGCCCGCTCCAGGTCGTCGTCGCCTTCGATCAGCTTGCCGATCAGTGCAGGGTTGCTGGACCAGATCACCGTGCGGTCCGGGGCGTAGATATTGGCCAGCAGCATATCGGGCAGGTGGGCGATATGGTCAAGGAACTCGCCGCGAGCCTTGCGCCGGGCATCCGGGTCGACGTCGGGCAAGTTGCTGCGGTCGGTGCGCGGGTCGAGCAGTTCGCCCATGGTGCGCACATTGGGGATCGACACATGGCGCACTTCGGCATCGGCAATGGAGGTGATGAACTGCGCGGTGAGCAAAGCGTCGCGCTCGACGCTCTCGTCAATGATGAAACGGCTCGAAATCAGCCCCAGCCCGGCAGCCACCGACAGGATGATGGCCAAACTGACCCAAGCGTACCAGCGCAGCAGGTTGAACGGCTTGTGCGGGGTAGCCAGTTCGCTACCGGCAGGCACGTCAAGAGCGTCGGAACGAGGGGCGAGGTCCATGGTGGACTCCACAGCTGGGCACCTTCAGAAGGTTATAGCCCAGACCAAAGGGTAATGCTTGAACCTCCCACAACGATCGCCCAGGCTTTTAAGCAAGCCAGCTATTCCCAGCGAAACCGCAACCCCTCAAAGCGGCGAATCAACCGCCAACCCCTGCAGCTTGCGGTACTCCCGCAGCACGGTGGGCACATAGCGCCGAGTCTCGGCGAACGGCGGCACGGCGCCGCGCCGCAGCACTGCATCCGGGCCCGCATTGTAGGCCGCTACGGCCAACGTGATGTCGTTGTCGAACAGGGTAAGCATCTGCTTGAGGTAGCGTGCCCCGCCCTGCACGTTGTCTTCCGGGTCCAGGCGGTCTTCCACACCCATTTCCCGTGCAGTATCCGGCATCAGCTGCATCAACCCCACCGCCCCCGCCCGTGACCGGGCCTTGGGGTTGTAACCCGACTCAGCCTTTATCAACGCATGCAGCAGCGCCGGCGGCACGTTGTGGATGCGTGCTGCCGTAGCGACCACCTCGGCGTAAGGGCGGCCCGTGATCATCTGCGCATTGGTCGGTCCGCCCTGGGCCAACGGCTCGTTGATCACTTTCTCATAGTGGCGTCCTGGTCGATGGACGTTGGTCAGTACGTAGCCACCCTTGGCATCGATGGAAATGTATACATCGGCCTGGGCACTGCCTGCCGCCAGCCAGATCAAACCGAGGATGAGTCCACGCATGTCGGTCGCCTCTTGGTCGTGGCCCCCAAAGTGGGGGAAATGCCCCGGAAAACCCGAGGACAATGACCACGACGCAAGCACTGTGCCGCTTCCCGTGCCGCATGGCGCAAGGCCCCGAGGCAGACGTGCACGGCTGTTGCATGGTGCCTGTCAACGCGTGTCCCAAGGCCGTGGAGGGCTTCACCATGCAGCGCAGAACCAACCCGCAACGTGGCTTCACCCTGCTCGAACTCCTGGTGGTACTGGTGGTGCTCGGCCTGCTGGCCGGCATTGTCGCGCCCAAATACTTCAGCCAGCTGGGCCGCTCCGAAGCGAAAGTGGCGCGGGCGCAGATCGAGGGGTTGAGCAAGGCCCTGGACTTGTACCGCCTGGAAGTCGGCCACTACCCCAACAGTGAGCAAGGCTTGCAGGCGCTGGTGGCCGCCCCCAGTGGCGAGGCGCGCTGGAGCGGCCCGTACCTGCAGAAGGCCGTGCCGCAAGATCCGTGGGGCCGCCCTTACATCTACCGGCAACCCGGCGAAAATGGCGGTGAGTACGACCTGCTGTCGATGGGCAAGGACGGCCAGCCGGGTGGCGACGGGGAAAACGCCGAAATCACCAGCTGGCAGTAAGGAGAGCGGCCATGCGCTACAGCCTCAAGGCCCTGGGTAGGCAGGGCGTGGTGCAGTTGCAGATCGACGCCGAAGACGCCGAGCAGGCTCGCCGCCAGGCTGAAGACCAGGGCCTGCGCGTGCTCAGCCTGCGCGGCAGCGGTGGCGCCTTGCGCGGCATGGCCTGGCGCCGCGAGGCAGCGTTTGACCTGGTGTTGTTCAGCCAGGAACTGTCGACCCTGCTCAATGCCGGTCTGCCGCTGATCGACGCACTGGAAAGCCTGGCCGAGAAGGCGCCGGCGCCAGCCACGCGCAAGGTGCTGGCCGAGCTGGTACGCCAGTTGTACGAAGGCCGCTCGCTGTCCCAGGCCCTGGGCCAGCAACCGCGCGTCTTCCCGCCGCTGTATGTGGCGCTGGTGCAGTCAAGCGAGCGCACCGGCGCGCTAGGCGATGCCCTCACCCGCTATATCAGCTATCGCCAGCGCCTGGACCTGGTGCGACAGAAACTGGTGGGCGCCTCGGTCTACCCGTTGCTGCTGTTGCTGGTGGGTGGCGGCGTGGTGCTGTTCCTGCTCGGCTACGTGGTACCGCGCTTCAGCCAGGTGTTCGAAGGCATGGGCACCGAGCTGCCATGGCTATCAAGGGTGCTGATGCAGATCGGCCTGTTCCTGCATGCCCAGCAATTGCCGCTGGCGCTGGGCACCGTCGGCGGGGTTACGGTGCTTTGGCTGCTACGCCGCCACCCACGTGTACGGCACTGGGCCTCCTGCCAGCTGCGGCGCCTGCCAGCACTGCACCAGCGCTTGATGATGTACGAATTGGCGCGCTTCTATCGCTCGCTGGGCATTCTGCTGCAAGGCGGCATTCCCATCCTCACCGCCATGGGCATGGCCCGCGGCCTGCTTGGCAGCGCAGCAGCGCAAGGCCTGGCGCAAGCCAGCCAGCGGGTGGGCGAAGGGCTGCCGCTGTCCGATGCACTGGAGGCCGGGCACCTGGTTACGCCAGTGTCTTTGCGTTTGCTACGGGCCGGCGAACAGTCTGGCAACCTGGGCGAGATGCTGGAGCGCTGCGCCGACTTCCATGACCAGGAAATCGGCCGCTGGGTGGAATGGTTCGTCAAACTGTTCGAGCCGCTGCTGATGACGTTCATCGGCCTGCTGATCGGCCTGATCGTGATCCTCATGTACATGCCGATCTTCGAGCTGGCCTCGAGCATTCACTGAATCGCCAGGCCCAGGCTTTCGCGTAGCGTGCTGCCTTCGTACGCCGTGCGGTATACCCCGCGCTCCTGCAGCAACGGCACCACTTCGTGGGTAAATCGGCGGAACTGCTCTGGGTGGCCGATGTAGATGTTGAAGCCATCGAGCGCCCGAGCCTCGAACCAGTCGGCCATCTTTGCCGCGACTGTTTCGGCCGAACCGACAAAGGCGCCCGGGCGCAGCTTACGCCCGAACTCCACCGCCTGACGCAGGCTCAAGCCCTGCTCGCGGGCCTGGTCGGCGATGCGCTTGGCATTGGTGAAAAAGCTGCTGCGCGCATGCTCCAGGCTTTCTTGCGGGAAAGGTGCATCGAGGTCGTACTGGCTAAAGTCGTGCCAGCCAAAATTGCGCCCAAACTCCTTGAGGGCCAGTTCGAAGCTGTGGTCCTGCTGGTGGTAATGGCGTTCGATCTCGCGGGCGTGCTCGTCGCTGTCGCCCACGTAGATCTCGGCCCCGGGCAATACCAGCAGTTGCTCGGGGTCGCGCCCCAGCCGCGCGGCGCGGCCTTTCACATCGCGGTAAAACGCCTGACCCTGCTCGATGCTGGCGGCATGGGTGAAGATGACATCCGCCGTGGCAGCCCCCAACTCGCGCCCTTGCTGCGAGTCGCCAGCCTGGAAGATGACCGGCTGGCCTTGAGGGGAGCGCTGGATATTCAACGGCCCAACGACCGAGAAGTGTTCACCCTTGTGGTTCAGCGCATGCATGCGGCTGGGGTCGAGGAATTGCCCGGTCGCACGATTGCGCGGGAACGCGCCGTCCTCATAGGACCGCCACAGGCCCTGCACCACCGCCACATGCTCCTGTGCGCGGGCGTAGCGGGTGTCGTAGTCGTAATGCTCGTCACGGCCATAGTTGCCAGCAGTGCCGGCGTCGCCACTGGTGACCACGTTCCAACCCGCCCGCCCCTTGCTGATCAGGTCCAGCGAGGCCAGGCGGCGGGCGACGTTGAAGGGTTCGTTGTAGGAGGTGGTCAGGGTGCCGACCAGGCCGATGTTGCGGGTGGTGACGGCCAGTGCCGACAGCAGGGTCAGCGGCTCCAGGCGGTTGAGGTAGTGGGACGGTGAGCCAGGGGTGATGTACTGGCTGTCGACGATGAATATCAAGTCGAACAGCGCCGCCTCGGCCTGGCGGGCGATGTCGATGTACCAGTCGATATTGACGCTGGCATCGGCCGGCAACTGCGGGTCGAGCCACAGGTTGTGCCGGCCGGGGCCGCCGCAACCCATGGTCAGGGCGCCCAGCTTGATCTTGCGCGTGGTCATGGATGTTGCTCCGATAAATGGCTGGTGACTGCACCGGCCTCTTCGCGGGCACGCCCGCTCCCACAGAGAGGGCACAATGCTCAAGAACCTGTGGGAGCGGGCGTGCCCGCGAAGAGGCCGGTACAGGAGAACTCAGTGCTCGAACGCTGCCGCGAACGAAGTATCGAACAAGCTTGCCGCCGGATAGCCCTTGATCAGCCCCAACCCGGCAAAGAAGTCCACAGTCTTCTGCGCATCCACGATCACCTGCGGGTTCAGCGCTGCCAGATCGGTACGCGCCCTGGCAAACCAGGCACGGGCAATGTCACGGTCGGCGCGGGTGCGCTTGGCCCAGGCATCGGCATAGGCTTCGGTATGCACCGGGTCGCTCAAGGTCCATTCACGGGCCTTTTTCAAACGCTGGAGAAAATCGCTGATCTGCGCCCGCTTGGCCTCCACCGCCTTGGCATTGGCCACCACGAAGCTCTGCGCCGGGATCAACCCTTCAGCCGTGGCCAGCACCCGCGCCCCTTGGCGCTCCTGCTGAGTGACATAAGGCTCCCAGGTGGCAATGACATCCACCGAACCACCATCCAGGGCGTGCGAGGCGTCCAGGGCGCTGAGGTAGCGCAACTCCAGGGCATCACGCGGTACGGCGGCCTTGTCCAGCGCGCTGAACAGCAACTGCTGGCTCCACGAGCCCTTCCAGATCGCCGCGCGCTTGCCGCGCAAGTCTTCGAGGCTGTGAATGTTCGAGTCCTTGCGTGCCAGGATGGCCACGCCATCGAGGTTCTGCCGGCTAACCGCGATCACCTTGATCGGCGCGCCCAACGCGCCCAGGAACAACGGCGGCGCATCGCCGAGCAGGCCGATGTCCAGGCTGCCCACGTTCAGTGCCTCGGCCACCGGCGAGCCGGCGGTGAATTGTTTCCATTCCAGGGTATACGGCAGGTCTTCGAGCACGCCGGCCGCCTCCATCACGGCTCGGGCGTTGAAGCTCTGGTCGCCGACCACCAGGGTTTGTGCGGCAGCGGCCAGGCTGAGGGAGCTGGCCAGCACACCGGCGGCCAATTGCTTGAGGTATCGCACGTTCGTCTCCAGGTACCGTCTGGGTACATAAGGCCGATCCGCCCGTGCGGTCTCGTAGATTGAGGGTTCATTTGAAAACAGATCGGCCAATCTGTAAATGCACTTTATGCATATTAGCTTATGCATATTTTTACTTTTGAGAATATTAAACGCATTTGCTAGGGTTAAGCGAAACCGTCACCCGAGCCTCAACCATGAGCCAACCCCTACGCTTCGAGCGCTTGCGCCAGTTCATCGACGCGCTTTCGCAACTACTGGACCGGGAAACCGACGAAGCCACCCTCCTTGACCAGGGTCAAGGCTTGCTGCGCAGCCTGGTCGCGCATGACGACTGGTTGCCGGAGACACTGGCGCAACCGGATCCAGCCCGCTATCAGCAATATCTGCTGCACTGCGATTCGCGCCAGCGCTTTTCCATCGTCAGTTTCGTCTGGGGGCCCGGCCAGCAGACGCCCATTCACGACCACCGGGTATGGGGCCTGATCGGCATGCTGCGTGGCGCCGAATACTCGCAAGGCTTTGCCCGTGGCGAACAGGGCGCCTTGCTGCCGGCGGGCCAACCCGTGCGTATCGAGCCCGGCCACGTCGAGGCTGTATCGCCCCGCATTGGCGATATCCACCAAGTCAGCAATGCCTTTGATGACCGGGTGTCGATCAGTATTCACGTGTACGGCGCCAACATTGGCGCCGTCAGCCGGGCGGTTTACCTGCCCGACGGCACTGAAAAACCGTTCATTTCCGGCTACTCCAACAGCCTTCTGCCCAACATCTGGGACCTGTCCAAAGAGAACCCTGCCCCATGAGTACCCTTGCCACCCGCTCCTACCACGCTATTCGCCGGGCCTTGTTGGCCCATGAAGAACTGGCGCTGATCGATGTACGCGAGGAAGACCCGTTCGCCCAGGCGCACCCGCTGTTCGCCGCCAACATCCCCTTGTCGAAGCTCGAACTGGAAATTTACGCCCGCGTGCCCCGGCGTGATACCGCCATCACGGTGTATGACGACGGCGAAGGCCTGGCAGCCCAGGCCGCCGAACGCCTGTTGGTTCTGGGCTACGGCGATGTCGCGTTGCTCGATGGCGGCCTGGCCGGCTGGCGCGCTGCCGGTGGCGAGCTGTTCCGCGACGTCAATGTGCCTAGCAAGGCCTTTGGCGAGCTGGTGGAAAGCGTGCGCCATACCCCGTCACTGGCGGCCGAGCAGGTGCAGGCGTTGCTCGACGCCAAAGCCGATGTGGTGGTGCTCGACGCCCGCCGCTTCGACGAATACCAGACCATGAGCATTCCTGGAGGCATCAGCGTGCCGGGCGCCGAGCTGGTGCTGCGGGTTGCCGAACTGGCGCCCAGCCCCGCCACCCAAGTCATCGTCAACTGCGCCGGGCGCACCCGCAGCATCATCGGCACCCAGTCGCTGGTCAATGCCGGCATCCCCAACCCGGTGGCCGCCCTGCGCAACGGCACCATTGGCTGGACCCTGGCCGGGCAAACCTTGGCCCACGGCCAGGAGCGCCGTTTTGCAGCGGTCAGCGACGACACCCGCATCGACGCCGCCCAGCGTGCCCGCGATGTAGCCGACCGTGCCGGTGTGCTGCGCCTGGCGCTCAACGCCCTGGCCGTCTGGCAGGCTGAAACACACCGCACCACCTACCTGTTCGACGTGCGCACCCCAGAGGAATATGCCCACGGCCACCTGCCGGCCAGCCGCAGCGTGCCGGGCGGACAACTGGTGCAGGAAACCGACCATGTCGCCAGCGTGCGCGGGGCGCGCATCGTGTTGGTGGATGACGACGGTGTGCGGGCCAACATGAGTGCCTCGTGGCTGGCGCAGATGGGTTGGCAGGTGGCTGTGCTCGATGGGGTGTCGGCGGAAGACTTCAGCGAGACCGGCGAGTGGCAGGCACCGCAGCCTGCTCTGCCCGCGGTCACCGAGATCGGCGTCGAGCAACTCAACGCCTGGCTGCAAGCGCCAGGCACGGTGCTGCTGGACTTCACCAGCAGTGCCAACTACGTGAAACGCCACATTCCAGGCGCCCATTGGGCGATCCGTGCGCAGTTGCCGCAAGTGCTGGAGCAGTTGCCAGTTGCCGAGCGCTACGTGCTGACCTGCGGTAGCAGCCTGCTGGCGCGCTTCGCGGCAGTGGATCTGCAGGCGCTTACGCAAACTCCTGTGTACGTATTGGAAGGCGGCACGGCGCGCTGGATTGCGGCAGGCAAACCCTTGGAAAGTGGCGAAACCCACCTGGCGGTGGCACGAACTGACCGATATCGCCGGCCCTATGAAGGCACTGATAATCCACGTGAGGCCATGCAGGGGTATCTGGACTGGGAGTTCGGGCTGATTGCACAGCTCGAACGCGATGGTACCCATGGGTTCAGCGTATTGAGCTGAGTCCGCCGCAATTATTCCAGCGCCTGTGAGATCGAGCGCCGCCCGCGCGGCGCATCGCGAGCGAAGCTCGCTCCTACATTTGTTTCGGGCCAATTGTTCCTGTGGGATTTGCGCGCGAACGCCTTGGCGCATGGCTGGATATCGCGTCGTACAAACAAGGCGGTCGCGCGCGTATGCCACAGGCATTACTGGCCCGAAACAAATGTAGGAGCGAGCTTCGCTCGCGATGCGCCGCGCGGGCGGCGCTCGATCTCACAGGCGCTGAAAATGTCGTGACGAACACCTACTGGCCTCCCCCCTCTCCCCGCCAGCCACACCCAACCATGCCGCAAATCGATGAATGATCCGCACATATCATTCAGCGTGATAATAACCTTCGCCCCGTTCGATTCGTGCCTCACGCGCAACACACTCACACTCCGCCCACTACTAATACATTGGCGGAGTTCTCCATGGAACAATCACTCAAACCCTTGCGCTTCCCCCTTGCCGCCCTGGCAGTGGTGGTGATCAGCGCTTGCGGTCGAACCCCCGACGCCGTGCAGGCTCCCGCCGCGCCGAAAGTCACCGTTGCCAAGGTGATCGAGCAACCGATCAACGAATGGGACGAGTTCACCGGCCGCCTCGAAGCCCCGGAAACCGTGGAGATTCGCCCTCGGGTCTCGGGCCAGATCGACCAGGTGGCCTTCGCCGAAGGCGCCCAGGTCAAGAAAGGCGACTTGCTGTTCCAGATCGACCCACGCCCGTTCCAGGCTGAAGTCCGCCGCCTCGAAGCCCAACTGCAACAGGCCAAGGCCACCGCCATTCGCAGCGCCAACGAAGCCCGCCGTGGCGAACGCCTGCGCGACAGCAACGCCATCTCCGCCGAACTGGCCGAATCGCGCAGCAGCGCCGCCGCCGAAGCCCGCGCCGGGGTCGATGCGATCCAGGCCCAACTCGACCTGGCGCGCCTGAACCTCAGCTTCACCCGCGTCACCGCCCCCATCAGCGGCCGTGTCAGCCGCGCCGAGTTCACCGCCGGCAACATCGTCAGCGCCGATGTCACCCCGCTGACCAGCGTGGTGTCCACCGACAAGGTCTACGCCTACTTCGACGCCGACGAGCGCGTGTACCTCAAGTACACCCAGCTGGCCCGCGAAGGCCAGCGTGGCCAGAGCACCCCGGTGTACCTGGGCCTGACCAGCGAAAGCGGCAACCCGCACCTGGGCCAGATGAACTTCGTCGACAACCAGGTCAACCCGCGCACCGGCACCATCCGTGGCCGTGCGGTGTTCGACAACAGCGACGGCCAGTTCACCCCAGGCCTGTATGCGCGTCTGAAACTGGTCGGCAGCGCCCAGTACGACGCCGTGCTGATCAACGATGAAGCCGTGGGCACCGACCTTGGCAAGAAGTTCGTGCTGGTCATGGACAAAGACAACAAGGCCGCCTACCGCGCCGTCGAGCTGGGGCCGAAGCTGGAAGGCCTGCGCATCGTGCGCAGCGGCCTGGGCAAGGACGACCGCATCGTGGTCAAAGGCCTGCAGCGCGTACGCCCTGGCTCACCGGTCACCCCGGTCGAGGCGCCGATGGCCAGCGAACAGACCCTCGCCGCCCTCGCCCAGCAGCGCCAGGCCCTGGAGGCCAGCAACCCGGCGCCGAAGGTGGCGGGCAACAACGTGAAAGTCGCCAGCGCCCAGGCGCCACGCGGTTAAGGGACACTACCGATGAACTTCTCGAAATTCTTCATTACCCGGCCGATCTTCGCCGCGGTGCTGTCGCTGGTGCTGCTGATTGCGGGTTCGATCTCGCTGTTCCAGCTACCAATCAGCGAATACCCCGAAGTGGTGCCGCCCACCGTGGTGGTGCGCGCCAACTTCCCCGGCGCCAACCCCAAGGTCATTGGCGAAACCGTTGCCGCGCCGCTGGAGCAGGCCATTACCGGTGTGGAGAACATGCTGTACATGTCCTCCCAGTCCACCGCTGACGGCAAGCTGACGCTGACCATCACCTTCGCCCTGGGTACCGACCTGGACAACGCCCAGGTGCAGGTGCAGAACCGCGTCACCCGTACCCAGCCCAAACTGCCCGAGGAAGTGACCCGCATCGGCATCACCGTCGACAAGGCCTCGCCCGACCTGACCATGGTCGTGCACCTGACCTCGCCGGACAACCGCTACGACATGCTCTACCTGTCCAACTACGCCATCCTCAACATCAAGGACGAGCTGGCGCGTCTGGGCGGTGTGGGCGACGTACAGCTGTTTGGCATGGGCGACTACTCGCTGCGCGTGTGGCTGGACCCGAACAAGACCGCTTCGCGCAACCTGACCGCCAGTGATGTGGTCGCCGCGATCCGCGAACAGAACCGCCAGGTTGCCGCAGGCCAGCTGGGCGCACCGCCCGCCCCAGGTTCGACCAGCTTCCAGCTCTCGATCAACACTCAGGGCCGCCTGGTCAATGAAGAAGAGTTCGAGAACATCATCATCCGCGCCGGTGCCGATGGCGAAATTACCCGCCTGAAGGACATCGCCCGCGTCGAGCTCGGTTCCAGCCAGTACGCCCTGCGCTCGCTGCTGAACAACCAGCCGGCGGTGGCCATCCCGATCTTCCAGCGCCCAGGCTCCAACGCCATCGAAATCTCCGACGAAGTGCGGGCGAAAATGGCCGAGCTGAAGAAGGACTTCCCGGAAGGGATGGACTACAGCATCGTCTATGACCCGACCATCTTCGTGCGTGGCTCCATCGAAGCAGTGGTGCACACCCTGTTCGAAGCCCTGGTGCTGGTCGTGCTGGTGGTGATCCTGTTCCTGCAGACCTGGCGCGCCTCGATCATCCCGCTGCTGGCGGTGCCGGTGTCGCTGATCGGTACCTTTGCGGTGATGCACCTGTTCGGCTTCTCGCTCAACGCGCTGTCGTTATTCGGGTTGGTACTCGCCATCGGTATCGTGGTGGACGATGCCATCGTTGTCGTGGAGAACGTCGAACGTAATATCGGGCTGGGCCTGAAACCGCTGGAAGCCACGCAAAAAGCCATGAGCGAAGTGACGGGGCCGATCATCGCCACCGCCCTGGTGCTGTGCGCAGTGTTCGTGCCGGCCGCGTTCATCTCCGGCCTGACCGGGCAGTTCTACAAGCAGTTCGCCCTGACCATCGCCATTTCGACCGTGATCTCGGCGTTCAACTCGCTGACCCTGTCGCCGGCCCTGGCTGCCGTGCTGCTGAAGGACCATCATGCGCCCAAGGACCGTTTCTCGCGGTTCCTCGACAAGCTGCTGGGCAGTTGGCTGTTCTCCCCGTTCAACCGTTTCTTCGACCGTGCCAGCCACAGCTACGTCGGTGGCGTGCGCCGGGTCATTCGCTCCAGCGGCATCGCCCTGTTCGTGTATGCCGGCTTGATGGGCCTGACCTACCTGGGCTTCTCGTCCACCCCGACCGGTTTCGTGCCGGCCCAGGACAAGCAGTACCTGGTGGCCTTCGCCCAGCTGCCGGACGCCGCCAGCCTCGACCGTACCGAGGCGGTGATCAAGCGCATGAGTGAAATCGCCCTCAAGCAACCTGGGGTGGCCGATTCGGTGGCCTTCCCGGGCCTGTCGATCAACGGTTTCACCAACAGCCCGAACAGCGGCATCGTGTTCACCCCGCTCAAGCCATTCGACGAGCGCAAGGATCCGAGCCAGTCGGCGGCAGCCATTGCAGCCGCGCTGAACGCCCAGTTCGCCGACATCCAGGACGCCTACATCGCCATCTTCCCACCGCCACCCGTACAGGGCCTGGGCACGATCGGTGGCTTCCGCCTGCAAATCGAAGACCGTGGCAACCTGGGTTACGAAGCGCTGTACAAGGAAACCCAAAACATCATCGCCAAGAGCCACAACGTGCCGGAGCTGGCAGGTCTGTTCACCAGCTACCAGGTCAACGTGCCCCAGGTCGATGCCGCCATCGATCGGGAAAAGGCCAAGACCCATGGCGTGGCGATCACCGATATCTTCGACACCCTGCAGGTTTACCTGGGCTCGCTGTACACCAACGACTTCAACCGCTTTGGGCGCACCTACCAGGTCAACGTCCAGGCCGAGCAGCAGTTCCGCCTCGATGCCGAGCAGATCGGCCAGTTGAAAGTGCGCAACAACCTCGGCGAGATGATCCCGTTGGCGACCTTCCTCAAGGTCAGCGACACCTCCGGGCCGGACCGAGTCATGCACTACAACGGCTTCATCACTGCTGAAATCAACGGTGCGGCGGCCCCAGGCTACAGCTCCGGCCAGGCCGAGGCGGCGATCGAGAAGCTGCTGAAAGAAGAACTGCCCAACGGCATGACCTTCGAGTGGACCGACCTGACTTACCAGCAGATTCTCTCGGGCAACACGGCGCTGCTGGTATTCCCGCTGTGCGTGCTGCTGGCGTTCCTGGTGCTGGCCGCCCAGTACGAAAGCTGGAGCTTGCCGCTGGCGGTGATCCTGATCGTGCCAATGACCCTGCTGTCGGCCATCACCGGTGTAATCGTCTCCGGCGGCGACAACAACATCTTCACCCAGATCGGTTTGATCGTATTGGTGGGCCTGGCGTGCAAGAACGCGATCCTGATCGTCGAGTTCGCCAAGGATGAACAAGCCAAGGGCCTCGACCCGCTGGCTGCGGTGCTGGAGGCCTGCCGCCTGCGTCTGCGCCCGATCCTGATGACCTCGATCGCCTTCATCATGGGTGTGGTGCCACTGGTGTTCAGCTCCGGTGCAGGTTCGGAAATGCGCCATGCCATGGGTGTTGCGGTGTTCTCGGGGATGATCGGCGTGACCCTGTTCGGTCTGTTCCTGACCCCGGTGTTCTTCTTCCTGATCCGCCGTTTCGTCGAGCGTCGCCAGGCCCGCAAGGCCGAACGCGTTCAAGTGCTGGAGAACCACGCATGAACCTGCTCAAGCCCCTGACCCCAAGCCTGCTCGCATTGGCCCTGGCCGCCTGTGCGGTGGGCCCCGATTACCAGGCCCCCGCCACCGAACCTGCACAGCTGAGCAGCGATGTGCAGGCCAAGGCCTACGACCGTAGCCGCTTCGAAAGCCTGTGGTGGAAGCAGTTCGACGACCCGGTGCTGAACCAGTTGGTGCAGGCCTCGCTGGACGGTAACCGTGACCTGCGCGTGGCCTTCGCCCGCCTGAAGTCGGCTCGTTCTATCCGCGAAGACGCCGAGAACGATCAGTTCCCGGTGGTCACCAGCCGCGCCAGCAGCGATATCGGCAAGGGCCAGATCCCAGGCCAGACCACGCAGCGGGTGAACAGCGAGCGCTACGACCTGGGCCTGGACATGGCCTGGGAGCTTGACCTGTTCGGCCGCATCCAGCGCCAGATCGAAGCCAGCGAAGCCCAGGAAGCGGTGGCCGCCGCCGACCTGCAGCAGCTGCAAGTCAGCCTGATCGCCGAACTGGTCGATGCCTACGGGCAACTGCGCGGTGCTCAGTTGCGCGAAAAGATCGCCCTGGCCAACCTCAAGACCCAGCAGGAATCGCGCACCATTACCGAAACCCTGCGCGATGCCGGCGTGGGCAACGACCTTGATGTGGTGCGTGCCGATGCGCGCCTGGCAGGGGTCGAAGCCACCGTGCCGCAATTGCAGGCCGAACAGGCACGGGCGCGGCACCGCATCGCCACTCTGCTCGGCCAACGCCCTGATGCGCTCAGCGTAGACCTGTCGCCCAAGGCCCTGCCGGCCATCGCCAAGGCGCTGCCGGTGGGTGACCCGGGTGAGCTGCTGCGCCGCCGCCCGGACATCCGTAGCGCCGAGCGCCAGTTGGCCGCCGCCACTGCCAACGTGGGCGTGGCCACCGCCGACCTGTTCCCACGGGTCAGCCTCAGCGGCTTCCTCGGCTTTACCGCCGCGCGCGGCTCGCAGATCGGCTCCTCGGCGGCCAACGCCTGGGCGCTGGGCCCGAGCATTACCTGGGCCGCCTTCGACCTGGGCAGCGTGCGGGCCCGCCTGCGCGGCGCCAAGGCCGATGCCGAAGGGGCATTGGCCAACTACGAGCAGCAGGTACTGCTGGCCCTGGAAGAGTCGGCCAACGCCTTCAGCGATTACGACAAGACCCAACAGCGGTTGCTGTCACTGATGCGACAGAGCGACGCCAGCCGCAAGGCGGCGGAGCTGGCCTCGATTCGCTATCGCGAGGGTACGGTGGACTACCTGGTGCTGCTCGATGCCGAGCGCGAGCGGTTGAGTGCCGAAGATGCACAGGCCCAAGGTGAGGTCGAGCTGTACCGCGGCATCGTCTCGATCTACAAGGCCCTGGGCGGTGGCTGGCAACCAGAGACCGTGGCCAGCACGCGCTGATACACCCTGTTTCAACGACTCCTTTGGTTGGTTCCTCCCCCAACCGTTTGCCCCGCAGGCCTTGGTCCGCGGGGCTTTTTTATGTTTGCCGCGGTTTTTTCAGCGCCTGTGAGATCGAGCGCCGCCCGCGCGGCGCATCGCGAGCAAGCTCGCTCCTACGTTTATTTCGGGCCAATTATTCCTGGGGGATTTGCGCGCGAACGCCTTGGCGCATGGGTGGATATCGAGTCGTACAAACAAGGCGGTCGCGCGCGCCTGTCACAGGCGATACTGGCCCGAAACAAATGTAGGAGCGAGCTTGCTCGCGATGCGCCGCGCGGGCGGCGCTCGATTTGGGCACCAGCACATAACGTGAGGGAACCAGCCTCACGCGCCTCTCAACACCCCCCGCAACAGCAACTCCAGCGCGATCAACCCCTGCACCAGCCGGCCTTGCCCGTCTTCTCCCTGCGCAATCCAGAAGGCCGCCTCAGCCAGGCTCCCGTAAATCAACGATGCCAACGCTTGCGGGTCTGCTTCGGCTATGACGCCCTGTTGCATCAGATCACCGATCAACCGCTGCATCGAGGCAATGCACTGCCGTTGCGAGTCCGGTGAAGCGCCCCCGAGCACTGACCTGGCATCGCGCAGCACGATACGCTGTATCTCCGGCTCCAGTGCCATCTCCAGGTAAGCACGACAGCATTGACGAAACCCCTCCCAGGCATCCTCGGCACCCTCTGAAATCGATTGCAGCCGCTGGTCCATTTCGCTATCGATCTGCTCGACCACCGCCGCCAACAAGCCTTGCTTGTCACCAAAGTGATGATAAAGCGCCCCTCGGGTCAGCCCCGCCTGTGCGGTGAGGTCATCCATGGAGGTATTCGCATAACCCAACGCACTGAAGCAGCGGCGGGCAGTCGCCAGCAACGTGGCGCGGGTTTCTTCCATTTCGGCGCGAGTGCGACGAACCATGCGACCTCTCCTTACATACGCAATGCATGTAATGTCATCACGCAGGCGTGCTTCATGGCAAGTGGCCTGTTCCATCCAGTTGCATTTACCCCCCGGCTAGCCCAAGCTCTGCCCTTCCCGCCGCCACGGATCGTCCGATGCCCAGACGCAACCGCTACCTGATCGCCCTGCTGTTGTCGATTCTGGTATCGGCCCTGTTCGGCTACCTGTGGCGTGACGCCCCGCCTGCTCCGCCAACCTTGCCGGCACACAGCTATGCCAAGGCGCTGCGCCAGGCCCATGACGGCCAGCCTGGTGCAGCACGGGTGCTGTACCAGCAATTGCAACGTAGCGACCTGCCCGCCATCCGCCGTGCGGCGCTTTACGTCGAGCTGCCCAACTACCCCTCGCCGCAGGCATTGAAACTCGCCAGCCAGGACCTGGAGCATGGCGACCCGCTGGTGCGCCGTGCGGCCATCGCCGGTATCCGTCGCCTGCTGCCAGCGGCCCAGCGCAGCCTGGTGCTCGGCCCACTACTGGACGACGAGGAGCAAAGCGTGCGTTTTGCCGCCGTAGATGCCCTGCTGGGTCTCGATCCCGACGCCATCGGCCTGTACTTCGGCCCGCTTCAGGCCGCCCTGGAGCAATACCAGCAAGCCCTGGAACAGCAACCCGAGGATGCCGACGCCCAAGTGCACCTGGCGCGCCTTTACCTGCATGAAAACGACTACACCCAGGCCGCCACGGCACTGCAACGCGCGCTGGCGGTTGCCCCTGGCAACCTCGATGCACTGGCCACGCAGGTACGCCTGCTGGAACGCCAGGGCCATCACGATGCGTCGCGCCAGGTGCTGGGCAAAGCGTTGGCGCTCAGCCCTGACTCGGCCTTTCTGCAGTATGAGCTGGGGCTTTGGCTGAACCGCCACGAGCAGCGCGAATATGCCTTGTTGGCCCTGTCCCGCGCCGTCGAACTGGACCCGGACAACGCAGACTATCGCTATACGCTGGCGGTTACCCTGCACGAGCTGGACCAGCTGGATGCCGCACAGAAGCAACTTGAGACCGTGCTCAGTCGACAACCCGCCAATCGCCGGGCGCGGGTACTGCTGATTCAGTACTGGAAGGAGTCAGGCCAACTGCAGAACGTGCAGGTGCTGCTGGCCGAGTTAGAGCGACAGAACCCGGACGACCCGGTGTTGCAACAGGGCCTGTAGGGCACCGCTGATTTTTTGTTGAACCCCGAGCCTGTGCCCAGGGTCCAGTGGTTAACAGGCCCCTACAGGAGAGTCGTTTTGGCCAGTACGTTGGCGCTGGATGAACGTGCCTTGATCCTGGCACCCCCGCCCTTGGCGGCGGATACCTCGCGCCTGCTCGCCTCCGCTGGCATCAGTAGCCAGTGCGCGGTCGATCTGGCCAACCTGCAGGCGCGCCTGGCCGAAGGCGCAGGCTTGGCGATCATTGCCGAACAAGTGTTCAGCCAGGGCCCAAGCGCATTGCTACAGGCCTATATAGACCAGCAACCAAGCTGGTCGGACTTGCCCATCGTACTGGTCGCCCAGGGCGGCTGGTCTGCCTCTGGTGCAACCAACCATCCCGTGGGCAACCTGGCATTACTGGTCGCTCCATTCGAAAACGCCCAGCTGCTGCACATGACCCAATCCGCCCTGCGCAACCGGCGCAGGCAGTACCTGATACGTGACCAGCTCAATGGCTTGCAGCAACGACTGGGCACCCCGCTTGCGCCGTCGGGCGCGGAGCAGGACCACAGCGAATTTTCCCGCTACCAGATACGCAAGATGGAAGCCATCGGCCAATTGGCCGGTGGCGTCGCCCATGACTTCAACAACTTGCTCACCAGCATTGGTGGCAGCTTCGAGCTGATCGAGCGGCGCCTGCGCCAAGGCCGCAGCGATGGCTTGGACGGCGTTCTGCACATGGGCCGCGAGGCCGTATCACGCGCCGCCCGCCTGACTCACCGCCTGCTGGCTTTTTCTTCCCGGCAATCGCTGCACAACCAGCGCATAGACCTGCATAGCCTGCTGCAAGTACAGCGTCTCAAGCCCGGCCTGAGCCCGGCGGTGATCTTGCAAGTGCAGGTAGCTAAAGGCCTGTGGCCTATAGAAGCGGATGACCAGCAGTTACAGGAAGCCCTCGACAACGTGCTGCTCAATGCCTGCGAGGCCATGCCCAGCGGTGGCCTGCTGCGCATCGAGGCGAGCAATCAGCACATCGCCACCGAGCAAATCGCTGGTGGCGCCTTGCGCGCGGGCGATTATGTGCGCCTGCGTATCATCGACGACGGCCAGGGCATGGCGCAAAGCACGCTGGAACATGCCTTCGAACCTTTCTTCAGCACCAAAGCGACCGGCCAAGGCGTTGGCCTGGGGCTATCGATGGTGTACGGCTTCAGCAAGCAGTCGCGTGGGCACGTCACGCTGCACAGCGAGATCGGCCAAGGCACCCGGGTGGAACTGTACCTGCCTCGCCATCTCGGCCGAACCCGGCAATCGAGCAAGCCAGAACCGCTCAAGCCAAGCGACAGCAAACGGCACGTGCTGATCGTCGAAGACGACCCCAATGTGCGCCAGTTGCTATGCCAGGCACTGCGCGACGACGGCTTCCCCTGCCACAGCGCAGCCAATGCCAACGAGGGATTGAAGGTGTTGCGCTCAGCACAACCGGTGGACTTGCTGATCAGCGATGTCGGCTTACCCGGCATGAATGGCCGGCAGCTGGCCGAAATTGCACGCAGCTTGCGCCCCAGCTTGCCGGTGCTGTTTATTACCGGCTATGCGGAGACGGCCATGGCCCGTGAGGGGTTTCTGGGTACGGGCATGCACTTGATCTGCAAGCCGTTCGATTTGCAGCAGTTGCAAGCCCAAGTAACGCGCATTCTTGGCACGCCTTGAAGCGTGTCACTCATCTAGCATGCGTATCGCCTCGTCGGCGAGGTCCGCCAGCAGGAATGGCTTGCTCATCAACGCCGTACCCGGTTGCTCCAGCAATCGGGCCTCGATGGGTTGGTCGGCATAGCCGGTGATAAACAGAATTTTCTGCTGCTCAAGCTGCATGCGCATGGCCTTGGCCACTTGCCGGCCACTGAAACCGCCCGGTAACCCAATGTCGGTGATCACCAAATCAAATGGCCCAGCATGGCGGAAGCGCTCCAGCGCGGCATTGGCATCGCCCACATCGGTAACGTCGAAACCACGCTCAGTCAGGTACTCACGCATGACCGCGCGCAAGTTGAGCTCGTCATCGACCAACAGCAGGCGCTCGCCCTGGGCCATGCGCTGCGAGCGCGGCTCCGGCGTGGGCGCGTCCGGGATCGGCTCATGGCATCTTGGGAACAGCATGGACACCTTGGTACCCTTCTCCAGGGTCGACTCGATCCAGGCATACCCACCCGACTGGCCGACAAAACCATAAACCATCGACAGCCCGAGGCCGGACCCTCGCCCGATGGGTTTGGTGGTGAAGAACGGCTCGAATGCCCTGGCAATATCCACCGCCGCCATGCCATGGCCATCGTCCTCGACATGCAAGGCCACGTAGTCGCCTGGCGGCAAGCCATTTTCATCCGGGAAAAAGGCCGTCAGCCGTTCGTTGACGCTGCTGATGGTGACATTGCCGTTCTCCAGGCACGCCTCACTGGCATTGGCACACAGGTTGATCAAGGCATTTTCAAGCTGGGCGATGTCAAGGTTCACCGCCCAAGGCACAACATCCAATTGCCAATGCAGACGCATCTCTGCCCCCAACGCCCGCAACAACAACGGTTCGCTCAGGCGTAATTGCCGATTGAGGTCCAGCGGACCAGGGGCCAAGGGTTGATGGCGGGAAAACGCAAGCAAGCGACGGGTCAGCTCCATTGCACGCTGCACCGAGTCACGCGCAACGTCCACGTAGGCCCCTACACGTTCCAGGCGCCCTTCCTGCAGGCGGCGCTGCAGCAGTTCGAGGCTGCCGCCAATGCCGGCCAGCAAGTTGTTCATTTCATGGCCCATGCCGCCCGCCAGCTGGCCAACCACCTCCATACGCTCACTGTTGCGCAGCAGCGCCTCGGACTGGCGCGCAGCCTCCTCCCGACCCGCGGTAATGTCCCGGCCCACCGCGGTCAACAGGCTGCCATCAAACTGCGCGCTCCAGCAAAACCAGTGGTAGTGACCATCGCTGTGCCGCAAGCGGGTCTCGATCTGCTCCGTGAGGCTGTATTGCAGCAGCCCAGACACGGCCACCTGTACTTCGACACGGTCTGCGGGGTGAACCAGCTCCAGTACCGGCCGGCCCTGTACCTGCTCTTGTGTCCAGCCCAGAATGCGGTACCAGGCGGGGTTGGCAGCCTGCAGTTTCAAGTCCGGGGTAATCGTCATCATGGCTTCGCGCGACAGCTGCCAGAATTGCTCACGCTCAGCCACATGCCGCTCGACCTGCCGCTCGAAACCCTGCGCCAGCTCACGCCAATGGCGATGTGCCTCGACGCTGGCGGTGGTTTCGATCACCGTATGCAGGAACCCGGCGACGTTACCAAGTTCATCATGCAATGGCGCATAGCCGAACGCGCACCACAGCGGCTCGGCGCCTTTGCCGCGGGCAATATGCAAGGGTGGGTCCTCGACAAAACTCGAGCCCCCTTCCAATACCTTGAACACCCAAGGCCCAACGGCTGACCAGACATCACTCCACAGTGCATCGAAAGCTGTGCCTAACGCATCGGGCATTGCCCGCAATGCCCGGTAACCATCGTTGTGCACCACACAGAGATCAGGTCCCCAGACCACCGCACACGGAAACGGCGACAAGTGCATCATGTCGACGGCAATGCGCAACGATGCCGGCCAGCGCGGCAATGGCCCGAGCGATGTACGCCCCCAATCGAACTGGGCTATCCGTTCCCCCATCAGCTCGATCGATGACGAAACAGGCGCTTGCGGTTTGACCTGCGGCGCAGGCTTGCGTGGCGTACCGTTTGCGACCAATGGCGTGGCTCCAGCAATACTCAGGGTTGACCACAGTGCTGCCAGCTCAGGCAGGTTTGCCCTATGGATTGTGTTCAAGTTAGCACAGCATGCACTGCACACCATGGCGCACTGGCTGGTGGCAGCTATGCTCATTAGGTTTTCCTCGGGCCAGGGAACAACGGCCCATTCAGGTTGCCGACGGGAGCGTGGTCATGAGCAAGAAACTACTGGTGGTGCTGACCAATACAGCAAAATACCCGACGCTTAATCGGGCGACCGGGTTGTGGCTGGGCGAGGCCGTGCACTTTGTCGAGAAGGTCGAAAAGGCCGGCTACGCGGTCGATTATGTCAGCCCACAGGGCGGCTACGTTCCCATCGACCCACACAGCCTGCAGATGGCGCCCGATCTGGACTGGCAATGGTATGACGACAAGGGTTTCATGAAGCGTCTGGGCAACACTTTGAGCCCCGGCCAGGTAAAAGTTGAGGAATACAGCGTCATCTACTACACCGGCGGGCATGGGGTGATGTACGACTTTGCCGAAAACCAGCCGTTGCAGGAGCTGGCCCGCAAGGTCTACGAGAAAGGCGGTATTGTCGCCGCGGTGTGCCACGGCGTGGTCGGCCTGCTGAACATCAAACTCAGCGACAATAGCCTATTGCTGAAAGGTCGGCAGGTTACCGGCTTCTCCAATATCGAGGAAAAATTGGTCGAGCTGGATAACGTGGTGCCCTTCTTGACAGAAAACGAGCTGGGTGGCCGTGGCGGTGAATACAGTAAACATGATGAGCCGTGGAAACCCTACGTGGTTGAGGATGATCGGCTGATCACCGGGCAGAACCCTGCCTCCACCGCGCTGCTCGCCGAAAAAGTCCTCGCGAAACTCAAGTCAGGTAAAACCTTACAGTAAACTTGTTGGTTTCCTATCGCGCAGACTGCATGCGGACTACATCAGGCACGTTATTGAATACATAGGCTCATGGCTCAGCTGTTCACCACGAACAGCTTCGGGCTGGAGAACCATTGTCCTATGTTGAGATTCTTGCACGCCAGGCACCGCCTGCGGGAGCTGCTGTTGCTCACCACAGTAGGCCTTGTGCCTGTGATTTCCGGTTTGCTGGTGATGGTTGTTCAACTGCAAATGAAACTCGCGGAAAACGCGAATATTTCGGTGCAGGAAGCCATTTTCAGCATTGATCAGGCGCTGGATCGTATGAGCGAGGCTGCCCTGCGTGCCCTGCCCCTTGCGGGCAAAACCTGCGAAAGCGTCAAAAGCGCTCTACAGGACCAGGTTGTGAGCCGCTCCATGCTCAGGTCGTTGACCCTGGTAGAGGGTAACCAAGCTTATTGCAGCAGCGCTTCAGACTCACTGGACTATTTATCGTCGTTCATTTTGTCGGGCCAGCAGGTCGAACTGTCTTATGGGCAACCCGACAAGCGCCGCAAACTGCTGGTCAACTTCTACCTGCAAGGCAACGGCAGCGGCGTGATCGCGACCGCGTATGCCATACAGCTGCGCAACGAACTGGACGGTTTCCAGGATGGCCTGACATTGGTGGTGGAGTTCGACGAACGCTATATCTGGAGCAACGGCGATAGCCGTGACGCACAGCGCCCGTCACAGTCGGAGTTTTTGGTAACAGACTTGTCGGCCAAGTTTGGGTACAGGGTAAAAGGCGGCTATGCGCAAGGCTTTACCGCCCAGGAAATCCGCCAGTCCATGCTGCAGATTCTGCCCTCGCTCGTGCTGGTGGGGATCGTCACCGGCTCGATCGTCTATCTGGGCCTGCTCAGGGCACGACCTGGTAGGCAGGAAAGCGCCGCCAACGTTAATTGAAGGTGGCGCTATCCAGCAGGCATCAGTCGGTGCTCAGCACACCGCGGCGTACCTGGTCACGCTCGATGGACTCGAACAGCGCCTTGAAGTTGCCCTCACCAAAACCATCGTCACCTTTGCGCTGGATGAACTCGAAGAACACCGGGCCAAGCAGGGTTTCCGAGAAGATCTGCAGCAGCAGGCGCTTGTCTTCAGGCTGGGAGGCGCCATCGAGCAGGATGCCCCGCGCTTGCAGTTGATCGACCGGCTCGCCGTGCCCAGGCAGGCGCTCTTCGAGCATTTCGTAGTAGGTTTGTGGTGGCGCGGTCATGAAGCGCATGCCGAAGCCCTTCAGGGCATCCCAGGTCTTGAGCAGGTCATCGGTCAGGAAGGCCACGTGCTGGATGCCTTCACCGTTGAACTGCATCAGGAACTCTTCGATCTGCCCGGCCCCTTTGGACGACTCTTCGTTGAGCGGGATGCGAATCATGCCATCAGGTGCCGTCATGGCCTTGGACGTCAGGCCGGTGTACTCACCCTTGATATCGAAGTAACGGATTTCACGGAAGTTGAACAGTTTCTCGTAGAAGCCGGCCCAGTAGGCCATGCGCCCGCGGTAGACGTTGTGGGTGAGGTGGTCGATGATTTTCAGGCCGGCACCCACCGGGTTGCGATCCACGCCTTCGATGAAATTGAAGTCGATGTCGTAGATCGAGCTGCCTTCTTCGAAACGGTCGATCAGGTAAAGCGGTGCCCCCCCGATCCCCTTGATCGCCGGCAGGCGCAATTCCATCGGGCCGGTTTCGATTTCAACCGGTTGGGCGCCCAGCTCCAGGGCGCGGGCATAGGCCTCATGGGCATTGCGTACGCGGAACGCCATACCACACACCGACGGACCGTGTTCAGCGGCGAAGTACGAGGCGATGCTTTTGGGTTCGTTGTTCAGGATCAGGTTGATGCCGCCCTGGCGATACAGGTGCACATCCTTGGAGCGGTGGGTGGCCACCTTGGTGAAACCCAGTATCTGGAATACCGGCTCTAGTACGCCAGGGGTCGGCGAAGCCAGTTCGATGAACTCAAAGCCCATCAGGCCCATTGGGTTGTCGAAGATATCAGCCATGTTCGTGTCCTCATCTGCAGCGAAAAATTATTGAATGCGTGGGATGTGGAACAGAAACGGCGGTGAGCACGGGATGCCCCGCACGCTGCGGGCGAGGAAGTCACCTATGATCAGCTTGAACCCATGGTATGTCATATGGACCCATTCTCGGCGGGCTTGATCCTTCGGAAATGAAGGACCTTATTGTTGTATTCGTAAACCGATTCTACATTGCGTAAAATAGTTTGTCGCGTTTTACTTACTCATGCACACCGACAAACGGCTATCCTCTCGTTATCCCTCATTGCAGTCAGACCAGCATGCCTCTCACCATCAAGCGCCGCGCCGCGCTCAGCTGGCGTACCCTGTTGCCCTGGGTCGTCGGCGTGCTGCCGGTCATGTGCGGCCTGGGCGTGATGAACTGGCAGGTCGAGCGCGAAATGCAGGCCAACAGCCAGGCAACCAGCCGTCAGGCGGTGGAGCACATCGAGCGCATCCTCGACAACCTGTCCGGGGCTGCCAATGCGCTGCTGCCCCTGTCTGGCAGTGCGTGCGACCAGGTCCAGCTGACGCTGCGGGCCCAGGTTACCCGCAATGCCTTCGTGCGCTCGACCAACCTGTTCAGGCACAACGCCCTTTATTGCACGTCTCTGTTCGGCGAGTTCGAAGAGCCGGTCAATGCCGGCGACTACGTCGATGGCAAGCTATGGCTGATGGACGGTAACTCGGTCACACCTGGCCACCCGCTGCTGGTATACCGTGCCAGCGAAGGCGACCACGGCGCAATCACTACGGTAGATGGCGACCATCTGCTAACGGCACTGCGCCTGATCGGCCCCGACGAAGAACTGCAAATCCGCGTGGGCGACGCCTGGATGGGCAAGGATGGTGTGGTGCATAAAGGCATACCACCCGCCGCCCCCAGCGCCAACGTGCTGCTGGGCTCGACGCGATACCCGTTCAGCGTGCAGGGCGGCTACAGCGCCGACAAGCAAGGCCAATTGCTACGCAGCCACTATCCTGCCCTGCTCAGCCTGCTGCTGGTGCTGGGGGCAGTGGCGGCGCTGGTGTGCCGCTGGCAGATTCGCCGCGTCACCTCCCCCCGTGCCGAACTGGATCGCGCCCTGCAGGCCGATGAATTTCTCCCGTACTTCCAACCGGTGGTACGCAAAAGCGATTACCGCTGGGCCGGCGCCGAAGTGCTCATGCGCTGGAACCACCCACGAGAAGGCCTGGTGCGCCCCGACCTGTTCATTCCTTATGCCGAACACAGCGGGCAGATTGTCGCCATGACCCGCGCGCTGATGACGCATGCGGCACAAAGCCTGGCACCCTATGCCGAGCTGCTGGAGGACGGCTTCCATGTGGGGGTCAACATCACCGCAGACCATTGCCGCGATCTCAGCCTGCTGGATGACTGTCGCACGTTCCTGCAACACTTTCCGCCCGGCCGGGTGGTGCTTACCCTGGAGCTGACCGAACGCAAGTTGATCGAGCCCACGACGGTGGCCCTTGAACTGTTCGAAAAACTGCATGCCATGGGTGTGATGATCGCTCTCGACGATTTCGGTACCGGTCAGTCCAGCCTCAACTACCTGCGGCAGTTCAAGGTCGACTACCTGAAGATCGACCAAAGCTTTGTCGCCCTGATCGGCGCCGATGCGCTGTCGGTGCACATCCTCGAGAGCATCATCGAACTTTCCGCCAAGCTGGGCCTGGGCATCGTTGCCGAGGGCGTCGAAACCGAAGCCCAGCGCGACTACCTGGCCACACACGGGGTGGACTTCCAGCAGGGTTACCTGTTCGCCAGGCCCATGCCAGCCGCCCAGTTTCTCGAGGCCCTGGCCGCCCACCCGGGCGCTGCGCAGTTGCCGCAAGGCGCCGCCCCTGAGATCATGCGCGGCTGATTCACTCGCTCAACTCCCGTATTCGAGGCATTCGTGTCAAAAGGCATTGTTTCATCGGTCATGGCGTCCTGTTTGTTCGCTGTGATGTACTTCTATACCTCGCTGCTCACACCACTCGATGGCGAAGAAATCTTTGGCTGGCGCACCCTGTTGACGCTGCCCTGCCTCACCTTGTTCATGCTTGTCTCGAAGGACTGGAAACGGGTCGGCGAGCTGTTGGGCCGGGTAAGACGCACGCCGGTGCTGTTGCTCGGCATGGTCGGCACTTCGTGGCTGATGGGCGTGCAGCTGTGGCTGTTTCTGTGGGCGCCGCTGCATGGGCGCAGCCTGGAAGTGTCGATGGGCTACTTCTTGCTGCCGCTGGCCATGGTCCTGACTGGGCGGCTGGTATATGGCGAACGCCTGTCGCGCCTGCAGAAGGTGGCGGTGGCCTGCGCCGCGCTGGGCGTGGGCCACGAGCTGTACCAAAATGGCAGCTTTGCCTGGGAAACCCTGTTGGTCACGATCGGCTACCCGATCTACTTCGTGCTGCGCCGGCGTTGCCGCACCGACCACCTGGGTGGCCTGTGGTGCGACATGTGCCTGCTGCTGCCGTGGGCACTGTACTTCGTTATCCAAGGCCCGCTTTCCAACGCCGACCTGCAAGCACACCCTGGGCTGTATGCACTGATCCCGATTCTTGGGGCGATCAGCGCCTCGGCCCTGATCGCCTACGTACTGGCCAGCCGCATGCTGCCATTCAGCCTGTTCGGCCTGCTCAGCTACGTCGAACCCGTGCTACTGGTGGGCGTGGCGTTATTGCTGGGCGAAACCATCGGCCCGGATCAGTGGCTGACTTACCTGCCAATCTGGGCCGCAGTGCTGGTGCTGGTGCTCGAAGGCTTCAAGCACCTGCTGCGTCAGCGTCGCCGTTCGGTGTAAGCCGAACCTGGCGCACCCGCCGCTCTTCAACCGCCTCCACGGTCAGCTTCCAACCGTTCCAGGCCAGCTGATCACCCACCATCGGCAGGCGGTCGAGCAAGCTCATCACCAGGCCCGCAAGGGTCTGGTAGTCCTCGGTGGCACGGGCACTGAAGCCTGTACGGGCCTGCACCTGGCTCAAGTTAAGTGCACCACTGACCACAAAGCCTTCACCGTCCTGAACGATGCCGGGGCCTTCTACCTCGCTGGCATCCGGCAGTTCACCGGCAATCGACTCAAGGATGTCGGTCATGGTCAGCAGGCCGGTAAAGTCGCCGAACTCGTTGACCACGAAGGCGATGTGGGTCGACTGGCCACGCATCTGCTCCAGGGCATTGAGGATGCTGAAACTCTCCAGCAGGTTCAACGGCGCACGGGCCATGCCTTCAAGGTCGGGTTGGCTACCGGACAGCAGTTCCTTGAGCAACTCCTTCTTGTGCACGAAGCCCAAGGGCTCGTCCACGCGCCCATCGCGAATCAACGGCAGGCGCGAGTACGGCGAGTTGGCCAGGGCCTGGGTAATGGCCTCGGCCGGCTGCGCCAGGTCGATCACATCGACCTCGGCACGTGCGGTCATCACCGTGCGAATCGGCCGCTCAGCCAGGTTCAGCACACCACTGATCATCACCCGCTCGCGGCGGTCGAACAGCACTTGCTCCTCGCCACCTTCGACCAGGTCGGCGATGTCCTCGCCGACCTCGTCTGCTTCGACCCGGCGGCCGCCCAACAGGCGCAGCACGGCATGGGCCGTGCGCTCGCGCAACGGCCGATGCTGCTGCAAGCTACGCTTGCGGCGGGCGCGGGCCAGCTGGTTGAACAGCTCGATCAGGATCGAGAAGCCGATCGCCGCGTACAGGTAGCCTTTCGGGATATGGAAGCCCAGGCCTTCTGCGGTCAGGCTGAAACCGATCATCATCAGGAAGCCCAGGCACAGCATGATGACCGTGGGGTGGGCATTGACGAAGCGAGTCAACGGCTTGCTGGCAACGATCATGATACCGATCGAGAAGATCACCGCGATCATCATCACCGACAGCTCATCGACCATGCCTACCGCCGTGATCACGGCATCCAGCGAGAACACCGCGTCCAGTACCACGATCTGGGCGACGATCGGCCAGAACGCGGCATGGCGCAGTGTGCCACTGGCCTGGGTCACATGGCCTTCCAGGCGTTCATGCAGCTCCATGGTGGCCTTGAACAGCAGGAACACACCACCGAACAGCATGATCAGGTCTCGGCCAGAGAAGCTTTTGCCGAACACCTCGAACAGCGGCGCGGTAAGGGTGACCATCCAGGAAATACTGGCCAACAGGCCCAAACGCATGATCAGCGCCAGGCTCAGGCCAATAACCCGCGCGCGGTCGCGTTGATGCGGCGGCAGCTTGTCGGCGAGGATGGCGATGAACACCAGGTTGTCGATGCCCAGCACCAATTCGAGGACGATAAGCGTCAACAGGCCTAGCCAGGCCGTGGGATCGGCTAGCCATTCCATTAGCGGGTACTCACGAGGAAGGCGTCACAAGGACGGGGGAAGGAAGGCCAGAAAGGCCGAAGACTGGGGGGCTCCGCGAAGGTGCTCATATAGACCTTGATAACAAATTGGGAGGGTGATGCTACAAGCACAGCAGGTTTCCGTAGTAGCGCAAAACTATTACAAAACCTGTAACAGCAATGCATCGCGTGCTTCGTGGATAGGCATGGGTACTTTTGTTCAATACCCTCGCGAGGGGATAGCCGAGGATGAAGCCCTCCTTTAACCCGACGGATCCCCCTCATGAGCCTTTCCTTGTCCATGGCCGCCTTCGCACTGGCAGCCTCGATCTCCCCCGGCCCGGTCAACATCGTCGCACTGGGCAGCGGTGCCCGCCATGGCCTACGCGCCAGCCTGGCACATGTGGCCGGTGCCACACTGGGCTTCTGCCTGTTGCTGGTGCTGGTCGGGTTGGGGCTGCATCAGTTGCTGTTGCGCTGGCCCTTGCTGAGCCTGCTGATGCACTGGGGCGGCGTAGCGTTTCTGCTGTACATGGCGTGGAAGTTGGCCAGTGACGATGGCAACCTGGGCCACGGACACCCGACCCCAGCCCCATCAGCCTGGCACGGCGCGGTAATGCAGTGGCTCAACCCCAAAGCCTGGTTGGCTGCAGTCGCCGGCGTTGGCGCCTACACCGGTGGCGAACAGCACTTGCTGTGGCTGTTCACCTGGATCTATGGGCCAGTCTGTTTCATCTCGGTGGCCTGCTGGGCGTGGGCCGGGAGCGTGATTCGCCAGTACCTGGGCAACGCAAGGCATATGCGCTTGCTGAATCGAGGTTTGGCCGTGTTGCTGGTAGCCAGTGCGATTTACCTGATCATTCAGCCAAGTGCATTGCGGTAATGCCCTGGCGTCGCCGCCAGGTGCTGCTTGAATGCCCTCTGAAGGTGCGCCTGATCGGCAAACCCGGCCTCCTGCGCCACTTCGGCAATCGCCCAGCCCTGGCGCAGCCGCGCCCGGGCCAGTTGCACACGCTGGTCGAGCAGGTAGCCATGCGGGGTCAGGCCGAAACGTTGGCGGAACGCACGAATCAGGTAGGAACGTGACAGGCCGCAGGCCGCGCAGATGTCCTCAAGGCTCAGCGGGTCACTGCGATGGGCGCGTATGAATGCTGCCGCCGCCTCCAGCCGAGGGTTGCCCTCGGCACTCACACCGGCACTGCTACCCAGTAAATCCGGCAATCCGCTGAACAGGGCCGCCAGGCGAGCTTCGCGATCGGGCACGCTGGCATCGAACAGGTCGGCAAAGGCTTGCAAAAGGCGCTGGTACAACACAGGCGAGCGGCTCCAGGTCTGCACTGGCAAGGCAAACCCCAATGCCTGCAACCAAGGTTGGTCGACGAACAGCATCAGATAGGACCACGATTCCCCGGCAACAGGGTTGCAGGTATGCACCACGCCCGGGTTCATCAACACTGTGGTACCCGCACCCACCTCCACGCGCTGACCGGCATTGAGGTAAGTGCTGCGCCCACCCGTGATAACCCCGATGGAAAAGCTTTCGTGGGAGTGTGCGGCGTAGCACACCTTGCGCCCGTCCCCTACCCTTCGGGCTTCGACGAACGGCAACGCAGGGTCGCGCCAGAACTGTGATACCTCGATCATCCTTCGCCCCGCCCGCCGCTGCCATGTAGCCGGATACTAAACACTTATCGCGGGAACAGGTCCAGCGTGCGCTCCACCTCGCCGATATCGATCCTGAAACCGTCACCCTCCGGTATACCGACCACGAAGCCAAAATGCTGGTGGTCACGATCCGTCAGGTACTTGTAGTAACTGACAAAGCGGTTCGGCGGCTGCAAGGTCAGCAGGCAACCGCCAGCCTGCAGCACATTCACCCCGTGCACCAGCTGGCTACCCTCGACCCCGATCACCACCTTGGCACCGGCACAGGCCGCAACAATGCTCGGCAGGTCGGACTTCAGCGGGTTGACGATGCGAAAACCACGGGTGACCCGCAAGTGCTCGGCAAGCTCCAGTTCATTGCGCAACAGGCGCAGGTCGCCATCACCACCGCGCAGCAGGAACACCCCGGGATGCTGCGTATGCGGCACATGCGACAGCAGCTTGTCGCCCATGGCACGGTAGCGGGCATGCCGGCTGCGGTTGTTGCTCTGGTCATCGAACAGCACCAGCTCACGGAAGAACGCGCTGCGCAGGCGCAGCGGTTTCATGTCCAGCCAGTCTTCATAGGCCGGTGCCTGGGTAAACAGCGGATACTTGACCGAAGGTGCGGTGGTCACCGGGATGCCCTCGTTGCAGGCCAGCGCATAGGTCGGGCAGTCCTCCATCAGCCAGGTGCCGAACCACGAATTGCCGTTTTGCGTGCAGTAGATAGCCGCGCGGTCGATTTCATTGTCGACGATGATGGTCGGGAACGGACTTGGCTTGAGCGACAGCCAATGGCTGGCCTTGCCCTTGTACAACGCCCCATCGACCAGCCACACATCTTTGATCAGGTAACCGCGGGTTGGCCCTTGCAGCGTACTGACACCGCCTTCCATGGTGCGCGCCGGGTGCACGTAGGGATAGAAACGCTTTCCCTCCCAGCCTGTCACCCGCTCCAGCTGGCCCGGCAAAAAAAAGGCCGGCGGCGAAACCGTGACTTCGCCCGGGGCAATGTCCCAGCTCTTGGTGGCAATGCTCTTGAGGTCGATGGCCGTGTTCTTGCCCAGCCGTTTGCGCGCCATGTAGCGGTAGGCGGCCAAGGTCCAGGTGTGCTGCTTGGCTGCGGGCGATGCACTGAACTGCGAGATGTCGCTTCCCATGAAGCGTCCTCCCTTGATGACGGAGCCTAAAACCTGGCGCGAAGCGCCCTATCAATGCATCCGGGTTGCCACTCAGCTGCACGTGACCCTTTGCATGGTGGGCGGTGACTGCAAGCTGGCGTAACGGCTGCGTAACGTTTCCACGAACGGTTCACCTGCACCGTCGCCACCGTAGAGATAAATCTTGTGCAGGCCGCCAAACACCATTTCGTGATAGCGGCTGGCAACTTCCTCATCGCTCGGCCCATCTGGCAGCCCCAGATGCAACGTGAGCTTGTCGCCTTCTACCGCGAACATCGGTGTGTCCCACAAGAACTTCGCCGTGCCGGTCTTGGGCAGGCGGACAAACAGGTACGCATGGTTACCCAGCGAGTCGATATCGCCCCCGCGGCGGCGCTTCCATTTCAGCAGGCCGTCGTCCGGGCGTGCCAGACACAGGCCGATGTCGTAGTAATCGAAGCCCTGCTCAAGTGCCCACTCAAGCGCCATGAAGGTGGTGATCGAATTCACCTCGCGCAGTCTCTTCGCGTCGGAAAACACCGCCTCGCAATAACCAAAGCGCAAGGTGCTCCAGTAACGCTTGCCGCCGCGCACCACTTCGCACCCCAGGTGGCAGCCGATCACCTCATCGCCCAGCATGATCAAGTCAAGCCGACCGACACTCTTGGCAATACGGAACACCTCTTCGGTAGGGAACTGCGCGGCGTGAATGCCCTGCCTGGCCGTGGCATAAGGGCGCAGCAGGTCCCGGTCGGCCATGGCGATTTCTTCGTCCGACATGGCTTGGCGCATGTGATACAGCGGCCGGTTCTTGCGAATGCTACGCCGCAGTTCGCTGTCGTAGCGGGCAGTAATGTCTTCCAGCGGGCGCCCCAGCGGCACCACGGCGCTCAGGTAGTGCGGCACTGACAGCGCCCCCGACGTGGGCATTTCGCTGATGACCACCACATGGTTGGCAGCCGCCGTGGCACTTGCACCGTCCACGATCGCTGCGCTGCCCTGGCCCTTGCCGCCGATCAGCAGCTTGGCCATTTCCCGTTGCTGCTTGCGGCCGATGTAGAGGATTTCGTAAGGGCTCTCCTGCTGCGGGCGAAACCGGGCGACTTCCCAACGCCAGAAACAGGCACGCGCCATGGTTTCCCGCACTTTGCTGGCCAAAAGCCTCAATTCGTAGCGCCTGGAGGGCGACAGGAGCTTCCGCGCCACAGCTGTCAGAGTCTCTTTCATTTCTTCTTCGACGTCCTTTGAAGTGCTCTATGGCCAATCGTAAAGATAGAAAAATCCAGCAAAAACACTTAACACATTGATTTTTATAGTTTGCCCTGAAACTTTCTTATCACATTCAGTAACAATTTAAGATGCCCGAAAAGGCTTTGGCAAGCGGCTCCTGGCTGACTTTAGCTTAAGTTTCATGGCGTCAAATAACCCGCACAGAAAGCCTTCATCCACGGAACTTTGCTATAAGCGTGCCCACTTGCACGATACCCCACTACCACTTGGCTATTGATAATTAGCGTTTGATGCCTTCTTTGCATAAATGGAGCATCAACATGCCTGCCAACATCCCACATCAAGCCCTGATGGAGGCGCAGCTGCCCCACTGGGCCCATCAAGCAACGCTCGAACAGTGGGCGGCGTTGCAGCAAACCCAGGCCAACGCATGGCAACAGCAGGACTGGTTCGCCAACGCCGCGCCAGATTTGCGCCAGGCAGTACACACCAGCCAGGCACGCCTGATCCGCTCGCAAGCTACCTTGGCCCGCTCACTCAAGGGCCTCAAACAAATCACCGAATTCGCCGAGCCATTGTTGCAAGCGCGCCTCGCCGAGCACGGCCTTGACGCACCACTGCGCAACAGCCAACTGCTTCGGGTTGAACACAACTGGCACTGGGTCGGCTTGCGCTATCTCTACAGCCATCGTCGCGACAATCTGTTACAGGCTGCCCTGCAGAATTTCGCCGATGACGAAGTGTTCACCTCCCAGAGCGCTATCGCGCTGAAGGACAACATCCATGTCACGGCCATTCAGGTTCAAGGGTACGCCCCCATGGGCATGCAAGTGCCGGTGGCGCGATTTGCCCTGAAATCGGAGCACTACCAAGTAGATCGGCTGCCACTGGCTCCCGAAGCCTTCGCCACACTGTGCCGGGGATTGGACCTGGGTGGCGCCTACCAGCGCCACCTGTCACGACACTTCGACCACCCCGGCGTTCGCGCACACGCCATACGCGTGCAGCAAGACCGCCTGCGGCTAGCGGCCGACCTTGCCTACCTGCGGCATCTGCTGAGTGGCAGCGCCCGTGACGAAATCGAAAGGCTGCTGCAAGGCGAAAACGTGATGTGCTGGCAGCTAGCGCTATTCGGCAGCCTCCTGCACGAAGTCATGCTCATCGATGTGGGCAGCGCGGGGCTTGCGTTGTTCTTGCCCGGGCACGACCCTGCGCTGCGACAATGCCACGATCTTGAAGCGGTGCATGAGGCGTTGGCGACGTTGCTGCTGGAGCCCGCTGCGCGCCAGGCATTTACCGATTACATCAGGCTGGATGAGCGAGCGCACTTTCTGGACCTTCTGCAACAGAACCTCGACGCTTCCGGCAGCGCTGCCTTCGACCGCCCCTGGCAGCGCGCAGTGCAAGTGGACTTGCGCCCGACACGCCAGGTAATCGCGGCAGAACCGTTTGGCTACTATCAGGACCAGCACCTGACCCGCCTCAAGCATGAAGCCAGCCTGCTTGCGGTACCGACGGCAACGGCCGATAGCAACGCCCGTACCAAGCGCCTGGAAGAATGGGAAAGCCTTGGCTGGGATGCGCTGAGCGTTGCCGGCTTCTTCATACCAGGCGTAGGCACCTTGATGCTGGCCGTTACAGCCTGCCAACTGCTGGGCGAAGCGTTCGAAGGCTACGAGGCCTGGCAGGAAGGCGACCGCCACCTTGCCCTGCGCCATCTGCAAGCAGTCGGCCTGAATCTGGCCCTGATGGGCGGCTTTGCCGTAGCAGGCCGCGTGGTCCCCAAACTGTTCAGCAGCCCGCTGCTGGAAAACCTCCAGGAAGTGCCCGGCAACGACGGCGGCTACAAGCTCTGGAACCAGGACCTGGCCCCTTACCGCAGTCACATGGAACTGCCAGAGCACCTGCAGCCAAACGCACAAGGCCAATACCTGCACGAGGGCCGGCTGTTCATCCGCCTGGATGGCCATCTTTACCAACAACGCTTCGACGACACGCTGCAGCAATGGCGCATCCTGCACCCGGACACGCCGGATGCCTGGCAACCACCGCTGGAACACAATGGGCAAGGTGCCTGGCGTGGCCAGCATGAACAGCCCGCCCAGTGGCCTTTCGCAACACTTGCACGGCGTCTGGGTGAGCCATTCTCAGCGTTTACACCCCAGCAACTGGAACAGGCCGGACGCATCTGCGGCATCGACGCCGAGCGCTTGCGCCAAGTGCACCTGCAAAACCTGCCAACCCCACCGCTGTTGCTGGACACCCTGCAACGCATGGCGGTACAGGCCGAGGTGCGAGCCATGGGTGCAAAAGCAGCGCCGCACCTGTTCGACCAGCTCTACAACGGCAAAGCGGCTGTCGCCCCTGCAACGCAACAACTGCTTACGGCCTACCCTCGCCTTTCTCCAGCCTTGGCCAGGCGATTGCTGGCACTGCTGGATGATGCCGAATTACTCACCTGGCAAGCGCGCGGCAAGTTGCCCAACGTACTCAGCCAACAGATCGAACAAGCTCACAGTGAGCTGCCGCTGGTACGTGCGTTTGAGGACGTGGTGCAACCTGCGCGCTGCAGCACTGACAGCGAGCGCCTGCTGTTCAGTGCACTGGACGCCATGCCCGAGTGGCCTGCTGACCTGCGCCTCGAGTTGCGTGCCAACAGCCCGCAAGGCCCTACGCTGAACTACGTCGGCAGTGAACAGGCCACCACCCTGTGCCGGGTGATCAAGACTGCCGAAGGCTACGAGGCCGATCTGGGGGAGCGGCCGGCGTCTGCGCAGTGTGACCCGGACTTGTGCCGTGCCGTGGAGCAGGCGCTGCCACGCATGCAGCGCGAGGCGCTCGGCATTGCACAAAGCAACGGCAACGTGGTGCGCCAGCATGTGCTGACGTGGCTCGACGAATACCGACCTGTGCTGGCGCGCCGGCTCTGGGGCGCGCCCCTCCGGCAGCGCAAAGCACAAAGCTGGCTGCGCGGTGGCCGCCCATTGGAGCCGTTGCCAGCGGCCCCTCTCCAGGCCGGTTCACTGGCAGCGGCTTACCGCCGCATCTTCCCCAACGCCACCGATGAGGAATTCACCGACTGGTTGGACGACGAGCTGGAAGACCACGACCTGCATGACTTGCGCTCTCCCACCGAGCGGCTGCGAGACCTGCAGCAAGGTCTGGACACCCTTCGCCGCGACCTGCGGCAATGGGCAACGCCCGACGCATCAAACCCGCACCAGCGCCACCGGGCAATCGGCCCAATCATCAACGCCTGGCGCCGCCTTTCCTGGCTGCCTTACGGACGCAGTGGGCGCATCTTCAGCCTCGACCTGTCCAGCCTCGATCTGAGCAACGAGGACCTGGCGAGCCTCCCCCTGCCTGACGGTTTCGCCCACATCGAACACATTTCCCTCAGCAACAATCGGCTGCTCAGCCACCTCCCAGCCCAATTCCACGAGCGCTTCCCCAACCTCAAGCGCCTGTTGCTGACCAACTGCCGTTTCCAGCGCCTGCCTGAAGTGGCCAACCCCGAGCAGCTGCTGTGGTTGGACCTGGACAGCAACCGCGTCACCTGGGATAGCCAGGCCCAACGAACGCTCAACCAGTTCAGCCAGATCGGCGCCCTTGACTTGACCGACAACCCTCTTCTTCAGGCACCTGACCTGGGTCGGTTCCCCAGGCTCAGGACCCTGTTCTTGTCCGGTTGTGCACTTACCGAATTGCCTCGAGGCCTGGGCCTGATCAGTGAACCTCTGGTGCTAGACCTTACGTCCAACCGGTTCCAGCAACTGCCTGTCGCCTTCAACGTCCCACGCCCGGTAGCTGAAACCCTCAGCCTTGAAAGCCAGTGGCTGAGCCAAGCTGCGCTGGAGCAAATCGAGGCCTACAACGCCGCCCACGGTGTCGATCTTTTGGTCTGCGAAAGTGACTACCTGGAGTTCTTCGACGACACAGGCCCGGCAGAAGCTGCAGTGTGGCAACGCTTGCCCCTGCAATTTCGCCGTGACCTACGGCCATTGCTCGAGCAAGAGCCGTTCCTGTCGCAGCCAAATCATGCCCGCAGGGAATTCTGGCGACGACTGACAGCGATCGACACCGATCAAGTACTGCGCGAGGAATGGCTCACGCACCCGCCGATCAACCTGTTCAACCTGCCGCTTTGATCATGCTCGCGGTGCCTGCCGGCGCATCGGCAGGCATTTGCTCTGCCATTGAGCCAGACTGGTGTTTTTTCCGCCGCCGGTGCATGCTCGAAGCTGAAGCGATTCACCCGGCTCGAAACCCGCCCTGTAATGTGAGGTGCAGTACCCATGGACCGTCTGCTCGATTCACTCTTCCCCAGCGCCGAGAACATCCCGGAAACCTGGCGCCTGGGAGCCCCCCTGGAACAACGCGACTACCTGGTCAACGGTGAACTCAGGCGCTGGGACGGCCCGTTGGCCACGGTGCGCAGCCCGGTGTGGCTCAAGCAAGGCGACACGGAGCAACAGGTCATTCTGGGCAGCGCCCCGCTGCTGGATGCCGACACCGCGCTCACCGCCCTCGACGCCGCCGTCCAGGCCTACGACAAAGGCCGTGGTGCCTGGCCCAACATGCGCGTGGCCGAGCGTATCCAGCACGTCGAAACCTTCCTCGCACGCATGCGTGAGCAGCGCCAGGCCGTGGTCAAGCTGCTGATGTGGGAAATCGGCAAGAACCTGAAAGATTCGGAAAAGGAATTCGACCGCACCTGCGACTACATCGTCGACACCATCAACGCCCTCAAGGACCTCGACCGCCGCTCCAGCCGCTTCGAACTGGAACAAGGCACCCTCGGCCAAATCCGCCGCGCCCCCTTGGGCGTGGCGCTGTGCATGGGGCCGTACAACTACCCGCTGAACGAAACCTTCACCACGCTGATTCCGGCGTTGATCATGGGCAACACCGTGGTATTCAAGCCGGCCAAGTTCGGCGTACTGCTGATTCGCCCGTTGCTCGAGGCGTTCCGCGACAGCTTCCCGCCGGGAGTGATCAATGTGATCTATGGCCGCGGCCGGGAGACGGTGAGCGCGCTGATGGCCAGCGGCAAGGTCGACGTATTCGCCTTCATCGGCACCCACAAGGCCGCCAGCGACCTGAAGAAGCTGCACCCACGCCCGCATCGGCTGCGCGCCGCACTGGGCCTGGATGCCAAGAACCCGGGCATCGTGCTGCCGCAGGTCGACCTGGACAACGCCGTCGAAGAAGCCGTTACCGGTGCGCTGTCGTTCAACGGCCAACGCTGCACGGCGCTGAAGATCCTGTTCGTGCACGAAGACGTGGTCGAGGCTTTCCTCGACAAGTTCCAGCGCAAACTGGCAGCACTCAAACCCGGCATGCCTTGGGAGCCAGGCGTGGCGCTGACACCGCTGCCCGAGCCCGGCAAGGTCGACTACCTCGATGGCTTGGTCGCCGATGCCACGGCCAAAGGCGCGCGGGTACTCAACGAAGGTGGCGGGCACAGCCGCGGCTCGTTCTTCTACCCGGCCTTGCTGTACCCGGTCAGCCAGGAAATGCGCGTGTACCATGAGGAGCAGTTCGGCCCGCTGGTGCCGGTGGTGCCCTACCGTGACCTGCAAACCGTGATCGACTATGTGCTGGACTCCGACTACGGCCAGCAACTGAGCCTGTTCGGCAACGACCCGGCGACCATCGGCAGCCTGGTGGACATTTTCGCCAACCAGGTCGGGCGTATCAACATCAACGCACAATGCCAACGCGGGCCGGACACCTACCCGTTCAACGGCCGCAAGAACAGCGCCGAGGGCACGCTGTCCGTGCATGACGCCTTGCGTGTGTTCTCCATCCGCACCCTGGTCGCCACCCGTTTCCAGGAGGCCAACAAGGCACTGATCAGCGAAATCATCCGCAACCGCCAGTCGAGCTTCCTGACCACCGACTACATCTTCTGACGGCCGCTCTTATAACTAATCGATCTAGCATCACTGTCGATTTTCCATCTGTGCAAACGACTCTAAGCAACAGGGCGCCCCTCGGCGCCCATTGCACAGGAGAGTCCAACATGGCAGCCAAACCCATCCCCGAAGGCCAGCACAGCATCACCCCATACCTGGCCATCAACGACGCCGCCAAGGCCATCGAGTTCTACAAGAAGGCCTTTGGCGCAGTGGAAATGTTCCGCCTCGATGCCCCAGGCGGCCGCGTTGGCCATGCCGAGCTGAAAATCGGTGATTCGTCGCTGATGCTGGGCGACCCCTGCGACATGGAAGGCGGCCTTACCGCCAGCCAGAAGCTCAGCGGCGCAGGCGTGGGTCTGCACCTGTATGTCGAAGACTGCGACAAGGTCTATGCCCAGGCCCTGGCCGCCGGCGGCACCCAGTTGCACCCCTTGACCGACCAGTTCTATGGCGACCGCAGCGGCACCCTGAAAGACCCGTTCGGCAACATCTGGTTCGTCTCCACCCACAAAGAGGACCTCACCCCCGACGAAATTCGCGCCCGCGCCGCGAAGATGTTCGGCGGTAACTGAGCGGCAAGTTGAAAGCGGCGCGACTTTGCTTGAAGCTTTAGGCTCGTAGCTTGGAGCTGCTTCATGCGAATCATCGACAAAACCGCCGCCCAGGTGCGCAGCCTGACCCCCGCCGAAGAAGAGCTGCTGGTCGGCTTTGCCACCGGCAGCCTGGTCGGCCCACGCCTGCTGCAGGCCAACCAGTTGCTGGTGCAGGTGCGCAATGCCAACCAGTGGCTGGCCTGCGATTGCCGCAGCGACGCCTTGCCGGTGCTCAATGTCACCCTTAACGGCAACACCGGCACGCTGTTTCTCAAGAACAACCCAGGCACCGCCGAGCACGCGCCTGGCTGCCCGTTCACCAAGGACGAGCGGGAAGCGGCCGAGCGCGAAACTGACCCCGCGCCCCCCGCCGCCTGGCTGGCGCCTGATACACCGTTGCGCCTGATCGGCGACTTCCGCGCAAGCACAGCCACTGCCGGTGGCGATGGCAGCGAGCGGCGCGAACAACAGCGCCTGCTGTCGCTGCTGCTCACCTGGATCGAAACCAGTGGTCTGAACCTTTACGCGACCCATCTGAAAAAGGACCTGACCGGGCAATTCGCCGAACTGCGCAGCGTGGCCAGCCGCTACCCGCTGCTGGAACGGGTGCCCGCCAGCAACTACCTGGAAACCCGCCTGGACATGAAGCACATGATGATGCTCAAGTCCCGCCTGCGCGAAGCCTCGGTGTTCGGCAACCATCGCCGCCACGGCCTGCTGCTGGACTGCGTCGACCAGATCAAAGGGCGCAAGCTGTTCAACAACCGCAGTGACGATGGCTTCGACTTTCAGGGGCATCACCTGTACTGGGGCGGCAGCCGCACCACCGGGCCGTTGCTGGCTCTGATGATCTACTCGCCGACCAGCGCCGGTAGCCATTTCTACGAGCTGATCCATGTGGCCAGCGTACCGGTACTGTCGCGCGCACACCTGTTCCCGGTGTACCGCGACGAAGAACGCGAGCCGCTCAAGGCGCTGGTGTCGCTGATCGACTGGATGGCGAGCAAGGGCGTGAAAGTGCAGATGCGCCGGCCGGTAATTGGCGGGCAGGTGATGGATGAGCTGGTGATGACCTCGGACCAGGACCGGGTGCTGTCAGTGTCACTGCTCGAACAGCCCATTGGCCCCGAGCCAGATACCGAGAACTTCAAGCGCTACGCCGACTTCAAAAGTTTGGAAACTTTCCGCAAGTTCGTCGCCGGCTTTTTCATGCGTGAACGTTGAATACCATTGAGGCTGGCGGGTGCTCGCCCGGGCCTTTTTAGCGCCTGTTAGATCGAGCGCCGCCCGCGCGGCGCATCGCGAGCGAAGCTCGCTCCTACATTTGTTTCGGGCCAGTCAATCCTGTGGCAGACGCGCGCGACCGCCTTGCCAATACGACGCAATATCCAGCCATGCGCCAAGGGGATCGCGCGCAAATCCCACAGGAATAATTGGCCCGAAAAAAATGTAGGAGCGAGCTTCGCTCGCGATGCGCCGCGCGGGCGGCGCTCGATCTACCAGGCGCTGAAGACCCGAGGTCAGTTAGCTCAACCCAGAAACAGCTTGTACGCTGGGTTATCCGTCTCATCCCAATACCGATACCCCATCTCATCCAGCGCCAACGGCAACCTCGGCAACTCGTCCTCCGGTACTTCCAAAGCCGCAAACACGCGTGCCTCCGCTGCCCCATGGTTTCGGTAATGGAACAAGCTGATGTTCCAACGCTTGCCCAACCGCTCCAAAAAGCCCAGCAACGCCCCAGGCCGCTCGGGGAACTCGAAACGCAGTACCCGTTCATCTGCCCCTGGCGCAGCGTGCCCACCCACGGTGTGGCGCACATGCAGCTTGGCCAGCTCGTTGTCGGTCAGGTCCAGCACGTTGTAACCCTGCTCGCGCAGGTTGGCCAGCAACTGCTCGCGCGGGTCGTGCACAGGGTGAGTTTGCACCCCCACGAACAGGCGCGCTTCCTTGCCGGGGTAGTAGCGGTAGTTGAATTCGGTGATCTGCCGCTTGCCCAGCGCCTGACAGAACGCGCGGAAGCTGCCCGGCTGTTCCGGGATGGTGACGGCGATGATCGCCTCGCGCTGCTCGCCCAGCTCGGCCCGCTCGGCCACATGGCGCAAGCGGTCAAAGTTGACATTGGCCCCGGAGTCGATGGCCACCAGGGTCTGCCCCTGCACACCCTCACGTGCCACGTACTTCTTGATCCCGGCCACAGCCAGGGCCCCGGAAGGCTCGGTGATCGAACGGGTGTCGTCGTAGATGTCCTTGATCGCCGCGCACAGCTCGTCGCTGCTCACCGTCACCACCTCGTCGACGAAGTGCCGGCACAGCTCGAAGCAATGGGCACCGACCTGCGCCACCGCCACGCCATCGGCGAAGGTGCCGACCTGCGGCAAGATCACCCGCTCGCCCGCCGCCATGGCGGCCTGCAGGCAGTTGGAGTCTTCCGGCTCGACGCCGATCACCTTCACCTCCGGGCGAAGGTACTCCACGTAAGCGGCGATACCCGCAATCAAGCCGCCACCGCCCACCGGCACGAAGATGGCGTCCAGCGCACCCGGGCGCTGGCGGAGGATTTCCATGGCCACGGTGCCCTGCCCGGCAATCACGTCCGGGTCATCGAAAGGTGGTACGAACGTGGCGCCTTCGCTGTCGGCCAATTTCAATGCATGGGCCAGGGCGTGCGGAAAGCTCTCGCCGTGCAGCACCACGTGCCCACCGCGTGAACGCACGCCCTCCACTTTCAGCGATGGCGTGGTGGTAGGCATGACGATGGTGGCCTTCATGCCAAGGTGCGATGCCGCCAGGGCCACGCCCTGGGCATGGTTGCCCGCCGAAGCGGTGATCACCCCGCGCTCACGCTGCGCGCGGGTTAGACGCGAAAGGCGAGTGTAGGCACCACGGATCTTGAACGAGAACGTCGGCTGCAGGTCTTCGCGCTTGAGCAACACCTGGTTACCCAGGCTGACAGACAAGGCAGGCGCGGCCTGCAGGGGCGTTTCAATGGCCAGGTCGTACACCGGCGCGGCAAGAATGCGCCGCACCTGCTCCGACAGCAGTTGCTGGGGGGTGACGGTAGTGCGCGGGACACTGAAGCTGGTCATCGATGACTCCTTGGCTGTTTTCACGTTGCCCAGGAGTCAGAGTGAAGAAACCCGCCTCCAGGGCGGGTTCGGTGCACGTACGCGCTAGCCCGCCAAGCTGATAATGGCGGTAATAATAATGGCGTTCATGTGCGGGAATGTATTCATGGGGTAGGAACTTAGCCTGCCACGCGGCCGCAAGTCAACACTTGGCCTGCTGCGCCGAAAGCGGCACATCGAACACCTTGTCGAAGCCCCACTGGAAGACGAAGGCGTAAACGAAGAAGAACACGAACAATGCCAGGTTGGTCAGCAGGGCAGCCCACAGGCTCACGTCCAGCCAGTACGCCACCAGCGGCAGCAGGATCACCACCAACCCGCCCTCGAAGCCCAGCGCATGCAGCAGGCGCCGCAGGAAGGTGCGCTCACGCTTGTGCTGGCGCGCTTCCCAACGCTCGAAAACCCAGTTGTAGCCCATGTTCCAGCTCATCGCGATGCCCGACATCAGCACCGACAGCACGGTCGACTGGGCCATCCCGGCACCGAACGCCAGCTCCAGCGCGGGCGCCACGCAGGCGACGGCAATGGCTTCATAAAGAATGGCCTGGACGATCTTGCGGGCCTTGCCTTGCATGTTCAACTCCCTGATTAAGCGACCTGTAAAGCTACAAGAAGTAGCCCGTAAGAAAAAGCCCGAAATTTGGACAACATCGCGTTCGGCTGCTTGTATCTATCCCGTACAAACAGTGACATCTCGTACAACTTCGTCGAAGGAACCGAGCGAGGATAATGACGATGGCCCCCTCTACCCTGCCGGTGCATGCCACATGAGCCTGGCATTCATCGATTTTCTAACCTATGTGTTGTTTGGCCTGAAGATTCTGGCGATCACCCTGGCCTCGTTGATGTTTCTGCTGGGTCTGGACGACCTGTTCATCGACCTGTGCTATTGGGGGCGCAAGCTGATACGGCGCTTTCGCATTTACGACAAGTTCGAAAAGGCCGATGAGAAGCGCTTGTACGAAGTCCCGGAAAAACCCCTGGCCATCATGGTCCCGGCCTGGAACGAAGTGGGCGTGGTCGGCGAAATGGCGCGCCTGGCGGCCTCGACCATCGACTACGAAAACTACCAGATCTTCGTCGGCACCTACCCCAACGACCCGCAAACCCAGGCCGACGTCGACGCGGTGTGCCTGCACTACCCCAACGTGCACAAGGTGGTCTGCGCCCGACCCGGCCCCACCAGCAAGGCCGATTGCCTGAACAACATCATCGACGCGCTGCTGCGCTTCCAGCAGGACGCGGGCATCGAGTTCGCCGGCTTCATCCTGCACGACGCCGAAGACGTGATCTCGCCCATGGAGTTGCGCCTGTTCAACTACCTGCTGCCGAGCAAGGACATGATCCAGATCCCGGTGTACCCCTACGCACCGGAGTGGAAAGGCTTTACCGCCGGCCACTATGTCGACGAGTTCGCCGAAAACCATGGCAAGGACGTAATCGTGCGCGAAGCACTGACCGGCCAGGTGCCCAGTGCCGGTGTCGGCACTTGCTTCAGCCGCCGAGCCATCAGCGCGCTGCTCGAAGACGGTGACGGCATCGCCTTCGACGTACAGAGCCTGACCGAAGACTACGACATCGGATTTCGCCTGAAACAAAAAGGCATGAAGTGCATTTTCGCCCGCTACTCCATCACCGACCCGGCGCTGACCCTGAAGCAACAATGGCGCCTGGGCATGAGCCGCGAATTCTCCCAGGTGATTTGCGTACGCGAGCACTTCCCGCGTGACTGGCAGCATGCCATTCGGCAGAAGTCGCGCTGGATCGTCGGCATCGTGTTCCAGGGCACCAGCAACCTCGGCTGGAGCCGCAAGGGCGCGCTCAACTACTTCCTCTGGCGTGACCGGCGCGGGCTGTTCGCCTACCTGCTGAGCTTCCTGGTCAACCTGTTGCTGCTGGTGTTGCTGGCCATGTGGCTGGTCACGGTGGTAGCGCCGAATTCGTGGCGCTTCATGTCGATCCTCAGCGACAGCTGGCTGCTATCGACCCTGCTGTGGCTGAACGGCCTGATGCTGTTCAATCGGTTGTTCCAGCGCGCCTGGTTCGTCACCCGCTTCTATGGCATTGGCGAGGGCCTGCTGTCGGCGCCGCGAATGATGTGGAGCAACTTCGTCAACTTCTTCGCCAACCTGCGCGCGCTGCGCCAGGTCATGGAAATGGGCGATTCGCGGCGTGTGGCCTGGGACAAGACCACCCACGAGTTCCCCGCCATCGCCGCACCTGCCCGAACGCCACTGGGCCAGCGCCTGGTGGCCAAGGGCCTGATCAGCGACGAACAGCTGCAACAAGCAATCACCAGCCCGGTTCGCCGGCGCCTGGGTCGCGAGCTGCTACTGCGCGGCTGGCTGAACAGCGAGCAACTGGTGGCCACCCTGGCCGAGCAACTGGACCTGCCTTGGTCACCCTTGAACCCGTTCAAGCTCGACCCGCAACTGATCGCCAAACTGCCTCGCAAACTGGCCACGCACTATGGCGTGCTACCGGTAGAGGAAGACGGCGACACGCTGATCCTGGCCAGTGAAAGCCCGGTCAGCCAAGTGTCGCTGGGGGTGATCAGCCGCCAACTGAAACGCCCGGTCAAGGCACGCCTGGCGCCACAGGGCCGGGTGACCCTGGGCCTGCGCTACCACTATCCGAGCCCCTGGCAGAAGCCAGAAACCCGCGACATGCTGGCCGTGCTCGAACGCCACCAGAACGACGAAGCGTTGCTGGAACGGGTCAGCCATCACCAGGTCATGCTTGGCGCACTGCTGCAGGTGCGCGGCATGGTCCCGGTCACCCTGTTCAACCAGGCGCTGATCGACTTCGACCCCGAACACCAGAGCCTGGGCGAACACCTGATCGCCCGCGGCATCATCACCGAGCAGGTGCTGGAACAGGCCCTGATCGAACAGGCCAGCGAACAGCAGGCCGCCTTTGACTTGACCCGGGAGGTGGCATGAAGCCGCGCTTTTCCCTCACTTTCACTGGACTGTTGCTGTTTTCCGCTGCCCTGCCCGCCGCTGCTTCGGCACCGATGACCGACTTTCAACGGTTCACCAGCTTTCCGTTCATGGACCGGGGCTACCGAGAGGCCAAGAAGGACAATTGGGCTGAAGTCGAGCGCCTGACCCGCCACGTACTGGGCCGGGTGCCCAATAACGACGAGGCTCGCGCCCTGCTGGTCGAAGCCCTGGCCCACCAACGCCGTTACAAGGAGGCCCAAGCACTCGCCGAGCAACTGGGCGATAGCCCGGAATATGCCGACGCCCTGCTGGAGCTGCGCCTGACCTGGATCGAGCAGGACCCACCGGCGGCCAGCCAGGTGGAACAATGGTTGGCCGCCAGCGACGGCAACCACCGCGTGCGCCTGTGGCAGGCCTACAGCCTGAGCCTGGCCAAGTTTGGCGGCGCGGCCAAGGCATTGGACTGGCTCAACCATCTACCCCCCGGGGACGACGGCCAGGTATTGCGCCTGGCCCGGGCCAACTTTGCCGAGCAACTGCGCAACTGGAAGGAAACCATCGAGCAACTGCAGCCGCTGGCCGACAAAGGCCAGTTGCCGGCCCAGGACTGGCAACGCCTGGCCAACGCCTATATCCAGAAAGTCGACGAAAAGGGCCTGAATGCGCTGTTACCCAGCGCGCCATCCGCCGCAGCGGCCAACCAGGCACGCCTGGCCATGGCCAACCGCGCCATTGCCGTCGGCCATCACCAGCAAGCCCAACGATGGCTGCAGTCGCTACCGCCCGATCAACTGCAACAACCCGAACAGCGCCAGCAACTTTGGCAATTGGCCCGTGAAGGCGACGACGCTGCATTGGTGCTGCGCCTGAGCAACGACTTGCAACGCCCCTGCCTGGAGACGGTCGATTGGCTGTCGCACAAGGACCCGGACCTGGCCCGCGAACAATTCAAAGGCTGCACTGCCAGCACCGACCCGCGAGCCTTTGCCGTGCTCAAGCAACGCCTGTACGGCGACCCGCCCCAACCCCCGCAACCGCGTACCGCCGCAGAATGGGAGAAGCGCTACCGGCAGACCGGCGACCTCGCCGCGCTGGAGCAAGCCACCTTCCTGCTGACCGAACAGGGCCACGCAGACCACGCCCGGCACCTGCTGGAGCAGGCCTACGACCGCCGCCAGGGCCGCCTCAGCCCATCGCTGCTGCAGCGCCTGGGCAACCTGTATGCCCGCAACGACGGCCCGCTGGACAACCGCCGCATGCTTGGCCTGATCCCCCGGGTCGACGCCAATACCCGCGCCCAGTTGCTTGGCCGGCTGGCCGAGGCTGGCCAGTGCGATGCCGTGCGCCAGGCAGTGCCAGCCACCCCGAGCGAGCCCGGCCAGTACCGCGCCCTGGGCCGCTGCGCCATGCCCGACCAAGCGGGCGAGGCGGTGGTCTACTACCAGGCCGCCGAGCGCCTGGGCGGCCCTGGCAACCGCCTGCCGCTGGCCTACGCACTCGAAGCAGCCGGCGACTCCGAAGCCGCCCTGCCCATCTGGCGCAGCCTGCCGGACAGCGCCTGGACCGACAACGCCCGCCTCACTGCCTCCCGTGGCGCGCTGAATGCAGGCGACGCTGATGCAGCGCGCCGCTACTGGGACGCCGCCGCTCACCGCAGCGCCGATGACTGGGCGCTCGGTGCCGCCATCGCCCAGCGCCAAGGCGACCCACAGACCGCGCTGGGCTTCCAGCGCCAGGCCCTGGCGCACAACCCGCGCGCCGATCACTACTACGCCGCGTCCGGCACCGCGCAACTGGCTGGCGACAGCGCGCAAAGTACCGCCTGGCTGGCCGAAGCCGTGCGCCTGGCCCCCGACCAGCCACGCTACCGTGCCGACTACGGCATGCGCCTGGCTGGCTCGGCAGACAAGGCCCAGCGCACTCAGTCGATCCCCTACCTTGAGCGCGCCACCCACGACTTCCCGGAAGACTACCGTCTGGGCGAAACACTCGCCTTACGCTACGACGAGCATGAGGACAGCGCTGCAGCACGTCGCGAGCTGCGGCGCATTCTCGACGTAGAGCAGAACCTGGTCGATGGCGATGACGAATACGGCAGCCTCGAAGCCCGTAAATACCGCCAACGCCGCGCCCATGAAAGCCTGTCTCGTCGCGACACCATTACCCTGGCCAGCACCTGGTCGCCCGCCGGCACCTCGACCAACGACAAGTTCCTCGACAATGGCCAGCGCAGCGGCAGCTCACGCCGGGCGCAATCGCAGAACGTGCAACTGGCCATGTGGGACCACGCCCTGGGCGAAGAGCCCAGCCGCAACGGCAGCACCCTGTCGGTGTATGGCCGAGTGCTGTTCGGCGGCCAGAGCCGCACCGACTACGCACAAAGCATGGGCACCGGCGTCGGCCTGCGCTACAAGCCGCTCGGTCAGGCCAACCTCAACCTGTATGCCGAGCTGTACCACCAGCGCCAGATCGACGAGGAGCATTACCGCGGCCTCAGCCTTGGCCAACTGCTGAGCCCGGCCAAAGTCGGCGGCAACTGGGGTGATTTGCGCCACCACGCCGAATCGAGCAACGACTTGCTGCTGCGCGCCACTGCCTCGTTCCTCGACCAGGGTGACTGGCGCAACGACTGGCGGGTCGATGAAGACGACTGGAACGAGCGTTTCCTCTACCTCGACGCCGCCTGGTGGACCCGGGCCGGCGACCACGCCTGGTTATCACGCTACCAACAGGGCCACGCCTGGAAACTGCCAGGCAGCTCGCCGCAAACCCTCATGCCCTACGGTTTTGTCGAATTTTCCAGCCAGGACCCGAGCAACGACTGGCGCCAGGATGCCCGTGCCGGGGTCGGCGTACGCTGGCAATGGTGGTTCGACGACGACCGCTACAACGCCTACCGCGGCTCGCTGAAAGTGCGTGCCGAATACCAGCAATCGCTGGGCGGCAACCTCTACGAGCGCGCCAACGGAGTGCTGGTCGGTGCGGAGATGACCTTCTGATGCGTACGATCATCACCTACTGCCTGCTGGTCCTTTGCCTACCGGCCACAGCCGACCAGCGCCTGTTCTACCAACCCCTGAACCGTGATGCCAGCGTCACCGCCGCCCAGTGGCAGCAACTGTGGCACGCCACCGCTGCCCAGGGTGGCAAGACCCTGATCGTGCAGTGGAGCGCCTATGGCGACAGCGATTTCGGCGGTGCCCAGGGCTGGCTGGCCAACAGCCTGCGCGCGGCCCGGGCCGAGGGCCTGCAACTGGTTCTGGGGCTGTACATGGACCCGGCCTACTACCAGCGCCTCGACCAGCTGGATGGCGAGGGCCTGAACAGCTACTGGAAGGCACAGCTGGGCCGCTCGCTCAGCCAGTACCAGCAATTGCGCCAGACCTGGCAGTTGCCGGTGGACGGCTGGTACCTGCCCATGGAACTGGACGACCAGCATTTTCGCGACGCCGAACGGCGCGATGCACTCTACAACCAACTGCAGGCCTTCAACCGCCAACTGGACAAGCCATTGCACATCAGCGCCTTCAGCGCCGGCAAGCTGTCGCCGCGAGTCCATGGCGCCTGGCTGGATCAACTGGCCGGGTTGGGCTTGACTGTGTGGTGGCAGGATGGCGCCGGCACCGGGCGTTTGCCGTCGTTGGTGCGCCAGGGCTACGAGCAGGCCTTGCCGTGCCGGGTCGGCGTGGTGCGCGAAGCGTTCCGCCAGGTGAGCGCGCCTGGGCAGGCGTTTCGAGCTGAGCCTGCCGAGCCGAAGCTGGGCAGCGGGTGCCATGCCGAGGCGGTGTTTGCCTTGCGCTACCGGCCTTGGGCCCGGGGTGTTTTGCCACAGCATTGAGTCGCCAGGGCTGGCCCCTTCGCAGCGCAAGGCTGCTCCTACAAGATACGTGCGGTCCCTGTAGGAGCAGCCTTGCGCTGCGAAGAGTCCGGCCCTGGCAAAGCAGTACTCCCAGGAGCCCACCGATGTTCAAGACCATCGAAGAACACGTACGCAAGCAGGTCGCCCCCGCCGCCTTGCGCGCCGAGTTCCGCCAGCACGAATTCGAGTCCATGCGCCCGTTCTGCCTGCTGGTGTTCTGTATCAGCATCCTGATCTGGCTGGTCTTCGACCTGATCGTCAGCTTTCTTGGCGGCCAAGGTTTCACCTGGCTGTCCTACCTGTTCATCGCCTCGCTCGGCAGCCTTTGCGTAGTGCTGCACTTCACCCGTCGCAGCCATCACTTCGATGTACTCAACCTGCTGTTCATCACCATCATCACATTGGGCATGCGCCTGCTGATCGAAGGTATCCCGGTGGCCCTGCGCCCGGTGTGGCTGGTGCTTGGGGTTTCCACCGTGCTGTACGCGGTGTCGGTGTTGCCAGTGCGGCGCTGGTCGTTCTTCTGCGCCATGGTCGTCACTTGGGTAATGCTCAACCCGTTCTACCACACCCGCATCGAGCCCGACGCGCTCGAAGGCGCCATGCTGGTCAGCTACGCGGTGTTTCTCAGCGGCCTGATCACTTACAGCTACCTGCAGACGCGCAAGGCCAAGCTGCACAATTTCTATTTGTCCAAGGTGCTGCTGGAGCAAGCCTACGTCGACGCCCTGACCGAAATTCCCAACCGCCGCTCGTTCATGGCAAAAACGGAGCAACAACTGAAACTGGCAACGCCTGGGCAATACCTGGCGATGGTGGACATAGACAACTTCAAGAAAGTCAATGACCGCTACGGCCACGACATTGGTGACGAAGTGCTCAAACGTGTGGCTTTGCATATCAAGGCCGCCATGGCCAAGTCTGAATTTGCGCGTTTGGGCGGCGAGGAGTTTGCCATTTTTCTTGAAGGGCTGGACCAGCACGGTGCTGAACAGCAGGTGGAGGCACTGGTACGCAGAGTGCGTGAAGACGCAAACCCACACCCGGTGACCATCAGTATCGGGCTGGCGCAAGTGAACGCGGGCGATACCTTGACCATGGCGTTGATCAAGGCCGACCAGGCGCTGTATGAAGCCAAGCACACCGGCAAGGACCGGTTCGTGCTGTGGACTACCCGGCTGGCAAGCGAATCCTGAACTGCGCCCCACCCAACGCCGACTGCGCCACGGTCAGGGTGCCCCCCTGCCCCTCGATCGCTCGGCGGCTGATCGCCAGCCCCAGGCCAAACCCACCCGTGTTGCGATCGCGACTACGGTCCAGGCGGTAGAACGGCTGGAATATGCGCTCGCGCTCCTCCACCGGAATGCCAATCCCGTCATCCTCCACCGTCAGCAGGCAGGCGCCATCCTCTTCCAGGCGCAAGCGCAGCAACAGGCTTTCATCGCAATAGCGCATGGCATTGCGCACCAGGTTCTGCACCGCGCGCGCGGTCAGCCGCGGGTCCAGCACAAAGCGCGGCAGCTCGCCCTCGGCCCGCACCTCCCAGTGGATACCACGGCCATCCAGTTCCTCGGCAAAACCGCCAAGCACACTGTCGACCAGCTCCAGCAACGACACTTCCACCCGCTCGCGGGCCTGGTCGGCGTTGTACAACCGGCTATAGGACAGCAGCTCCAGCACCAGCTCGTCCAGCTCGCGCACATGCCCGACCAGTTCCAGCAGGCGCTTGCGGCTGGCCGGCGGTACTTCGTCGAACAGCAGCACCAAACCGAAGTCCAGCCGGGTCAGTGGCGTACGCAACTCGTGCGACACCGCATTGAGCAGCTCGCGCTGCTGGTTGACGTGGCGCTCCAGGTCACTGGCCATGGTGTCGAACACCCCAGCCAGCTCACCGATGTTGGAATGTGGCGAAATGTGCGTACGCTCGGCCATCTGCCCCTGGCCCAAGCGCCGCGCCGTCTCCTTGAGGCGTTCCAGGTCACGCCAGTGCGGCCATACCCATAGCAGCAGGCAGCCGAGCATGGCCGCACCGATCAGTACGGTCACACCCCACGACAGCACATTGATGTCCAGCGGGTCTGGCGGTGAATGCAGGCGTACCAGCCATTGCTTGTCCAATGGCGCCAGCACCGTCTCGTAGTAGCCCCACTCGGCGATGCGCACCGCGTACAGGCCATGCTCCAGGCGCGCCTGTTCTTCATCGCTCAAGTCGGCCTGGTCCATACGCAACAGCTGCAGCTCCAGCGGTGCGAAGTCACTGGCCAGTTCCTGCTCCACCGCTGGCCACTGCTCGCGCGGAGCCTGGCGGAACTGGCGCACGATCAACGCCTGTACGCCCTTGGCCTGGTCCAGGTTGTAGGCCATGAAGCGGTCGCGGAACAGGCCGACGATGGTGTCGGGGATGAACAGCAACGCACCGGCGTAGGCGACGATAATCACCAGGTACAGCCGCACCAGGATCTTGAGCATGGCCGATCAGCACTCCCACTCGACGCGGCTGAACAGGTAGCCCTTGCCCCACACGGTCTTGATCTTGCGCGCCTCGCCGGCGTTGTCGTCGAACTTGCGCCGCAGCTTGGAGATGGCCACGTCCACCGAGCGGTCGGTACCATTGAACTCGATGCCACGCAGTTGCTGCAGGATACGGTCGCGGTTCATCACCTCCCCAGCATTGCGCGCCAGCACCACCAGCAGGTTGTACTCGCCGCTGGACAGCTCCACCTCTTCGCCGCGCCAGCTGACCGTGCGCTCGGCCAGGTCGATGCGCAGGCCGCCGATCAGGATCAGGTCGTTATCCAAACGTGGCTCGTTGACACTGCTGCGGCGCAGAAGCGTGCGCACACGGGCCAGCAACACGCGTGGTTCGCAGGGTTTGGTCACATAGTCGTCGGCCCCCATCTCCAGGCCCAGCACCTGGTCATGGCTGTCGTCGCGGGCAGTCAGCATCAGGATTGGCAAGCTCTGCGACTCCTGGCGCAGCAGGCGGCACAGCTGCAGGCCATCGATACCCGGCAGCATCAGGTCGAGGATGACCAGGTCGGGCTTTTGCCGGCGGTACTCGTCCAGCACATGATCGCCCCGGGCGATCACCTGGACATGGAAGTCGTTGCGTTGCAGGTAGCTGGCGATCAGCTCGGACAGCGCGCTGTCGTCTTCGACCAGGAAAATATTCGGCATAGGTGCTTGAAAGTCTGGGTTGAGGTATACCTGTGCCGGCCCTGTGGGAGTGGGTTTACCCGCGAAGAGGCCGGCATAGGTATACGCAGAATATAGAACCCTACCGGCCCGCAGGATTGTTCTTCACACTTTTTCACACTCGCCCTACAGGTATTAACAGCCGCTCAAGCAGCACCTGCCTTAGCATACACACGGTCATCATCGGAAGATCCGCATGCCTACTACCCTCCCCCCGCGCCTGCGCCCATTGGCGCTCCTGGCGCTCCTGAGCCTGTCCCTGGCCGGTTGCAGCGACAGCGCCGAGCAAGACGAAAAGGCCCCCACCGCGCAAGTGCGCGTGGAAACCTTGCAACTACAGCCACTGGCCATCAGCAGTGAACTCAGCGGCCGAATCCTCGCCCCGCGCACCGCCGAAGTGCGCGCGCGGGTGGCAGGCGTGGTGCTCAAGCGGGTGTACCGCGAAGGCAGCGACGTCAAACAGGGCGATGTACTGTTCCTGATCGACCCGGCGCCGTTCAAGGCCGACCACGACAGCGCCCGCGCCACCCTGGCCAAAGCCGAAGCCACCTTGTACCAGGCGCGCTTGCAAGAGCAGCGCTACCGCGAACTGGTCGACGACAAGGCCGTCAGCCGTCAGGAATACGACAACGCCAAGGCCAGCTTTCTGCAGGCCGACGCCGCGGTGGCCGAAGCCAAGGCAGCCCTGGAGCGTGCGCGCCTGAACCTCGGTTACGCCACCGTCACCGCGCCGATCTCCGGCCGCATCGGCCGCGCCCAGGTCACCGAAGGCGCGCTGGTCGGGCAGAACGAGACCACGCCGCTGGCGACTATCCAGCAGTTGGACCCGATCCATGCCGACGTCACCCAGTCGACCCGCGAGCTCAACGCCCTGCGCCGCGCCCTGCGTGCTGGCGAGCTGCAGCAGGTGGGCGAAGGCCAGGCCCGCGCCACTCTGATTCAGGATGACGGCAGCGCCTACCCGCTGCCGGGCAAGCTGCTGTTCTCCGACATCAGCGTCGACCCCAGCACCAACCAGATCACCCTGCGCAGCGAGTTCCCCAACCCCGACCTCGACCTGCTGCCCGGCAGCTACGTGCGCGTACGCCTGGAACAAGCGGTGCAACCCAAGGGCCTGAGCGTGCCGCAGCGCGCCATCCTGCGCGACAGCGCCGGCGTGCCCAAGGTGCTGGTGGTCGACCAGCAGGCCCGGGTCAGCGACCGCCCGGTAGTGCTGGGCAGCGCCCAGGGCGACCGCTGGATCGTCAGCGAGGGCCTGGCCGCCGGCGAGCGGGTGGTGGTCGAGGGCCTGCAACACGTCAAGGCCGGTGACCAGGTACAGGTCGACAACACACCTGGTGCGCCCCCCATCGCACAGCATACCGGCCAGTGAGGGCCTGATTCATGCCGCAATTCTTCATCGACCGCCCGGTATTCGCCTGGGTGGTCGCACTGTTCATCCTCCTGGCCGGCGCGCTGGCCATCCCGCAACTGCCGGTGGCCCAGTACCCCAACGTGGCGCCACCACAGGTGGAAATCTACGCCGTATACCCGGGCGCCTCGGCGGCGACCATGGACGAAAGCGTGGTCAGCCTGATCGAGCAGGAGCTCAACGGCGCCGACAACCTGCTGTACTTCGAGTCGCAGAGCAGCCTGGGCAGCGCCACCATCACCGCCACCTTCGCCCCGGGCACCAACCCGGACTTGGCCCAGGTCGATGTGCAGAACCGCCTGAAGGTGGTCGAGTCGCGCCTGCCACGCCCGGTCACCCAGCAGGGCCTGCAGGTAGAGAAGGTGTCCACCGGTTTCCTGCTGCTGGCCACCCTCACCTCCGAAGACGGCAAGCTCGACGAAACCGCGCTGTCGGACATCCTCGCCCGTAACGTGATGGACGAAATCCGTCGCCTCAAGGGCGTCGGCAAGGCTCAGTTGTACGGCTCCGAGCGCGCCATGCGCATCTGGATCGACCCGCGCAAGCTGATCGGTTTCAACCTCACGCCCAACGATGTGGCCGAAGCCGTCGCCGCGCAGAACGCCCAGGTCGCCCCTGGCAGCATCGGCGACCTGCCCAGCCGCGGCACCCAGGAAATCACCGCCAACGTGGTGGTCAAGGGCCAGCTCAGCACCCCCGAAGAGTTCGCTGCCATCGTCCTGCGGGCCAACCCGGACGGTTCCACGGTCACCATCGGGGATGTCGCCCGGGTCGAAATCGGCGCCCAGGAATACCAGTACGGCACGCGCCTGAACGGCAAGCCGGCCACCGCTTTCAGCGTGCAGCTGTCGCCGGGGGCCAACGCCATGGAAACTGCCACCCTGGTGCGGGCGAAGATGCAGGACCTGGCGCGCTATTTCCCGGAAGGCGTCAAGTACGACATCCCCTACGACACCTCACCGTTCGTCAAGGTGTCGATCGAGCAGGTCATCAACACCCTGTTCGAAGCCATGCTGCTGGTGTTTGCGGTGATGTTCCTGTTTTTGCAGAACCTGCGTTACACCTTGATCCCGACCCTGGTGGTGCCCGTGGCATTGATGGGCACCTTCGCCGTGATGCTGGCCATGGGCTTTTCGGTCAACGTGCTGACCCTCTTCGGCATGGTGCTGGCCATCGGCATTCTGGTCGACGATGCCATCGTGGTGGTGGAAAACGTCGAGCGCATCATGGCCGAAGAAGGCCTGCCGCCCAAGGAAGCCACACGCAAAGCCATGGGCCAGATCAGCGGTGCAATCGTCGGCATTACCCTGGTGCTGGTGGCGGTATTCCTGCCCATGGCCTTCATGCAAGGCTCGGTGGGGGTGATCTACCAGCAGTTCTCGCTGTCGATGGCGGTGTCGATCCTGTTCTCGGCGTTTCTCGCCCTCAGCCTCACCCCGGCGCTGTGCGCCACCTTGCTCAAGCCTGTGGCCAAGGGTGAGCAGCATGAGCGCAAAGGTTTCTTCGGCTGGTTCAACCGCCGCTTCGAAAGCATGAGCAACGGCTACCAGCGCTGGGTGGTGCTGGCGCTCAAGCGCAGCGGCCGCTACCTGCTGGTGTATGCGCTACTGCTGGCGGTGCTCGGCTATGGCTTCAGCCAGCTACCCACGGCGTTCCTGCCCACCGAAGACCAGGGCTACACCATTACCGACATCCAACTGCCGCCCGGGGCCAGCCGCATGCGCACCGAGCAAGTGGCCGCGCAGATCGAGGCACACAACGCAGAGGAAGCGGGCGTGGGCAACACCACGTTGATCCTCGGCTTCAGCTTTTCTGGTAGCGGGCAGAACGCGGCGCTGGCATTCACCACGCTCAAGGACTGGTCCGAGCGCGGCGCCGACGACAGTGCGCAGTCGATCGCCGACCGCGCGACCATGGCTTTCAGCCAGCTCAAGGACGCCATTGCCTACTCGGTACTGCCACCGCCTATCGACGGCCTGGGCGAATCGACCGGTTTCGAGTTCCGCCTGCAAGACCGCGGCGGCATGGGCCACGCCGAACTGATGGCAGCCCGTGACCAGTTGCTGCAAAGCGCTGGCAAAAGCAAGCTGCTGACCAACGTACGCGAAGCCTCGCTGGCAGAAAGCCCGCAGGTGCAGTTGGAAATCGACCGCCGCCAGGCCAACGCCCTGGGCGTGTCGTTTGCCGATATCGGCACGGTGCTGGACGTTGCCGTAGGCTCCAGCTATGTCAACGACTTCCCCAACCAAGGCCGCATGCAGCGGGTGGTGGTGCAGGCCGAAGGCGATCAGCGCAGCCAGGTCGAGGACTTGCTGAAAATCCACGTGCGCAACAACAGCGGCAAGATGGTGCCACTGGGCGCGTTCGTCCAGGCCAAATGGGTCAGCGGCCCGGTGCAACTGACCCGCTACAACGGCTACCCGGCGGTGTCGATTTCCGGCGAGCCGGCGGCCGGTTACAGCTCCGGCGAGGCCATGGCCGAAGTCGAGCGCCTGGTGGCGCAGCTACCCGCCGGCGCTGGCCTGGAATGGACCGGCCTGTCCCTGCAGGAACGCCTTTCCGGCAGCCAGGCACCGATGCTGATGGCACTGTCGTTGCTGGTGGTGTTCCTGTGCCTGGCGGCGCTGTACGAAAGCTGGTCGATCCCGACCGCGGTGCTGCTGGTGGTACCACTCGGGGTGCTGGGTGCGGTACTGGCCGTGACCCTGCGCGGCATGCCCAACGACGTGTTCTTCAAGGTGGGCCTGATCACCCTGATCGGCCTGTCGGCGAAGAATGCCATCCTGATCATCGAGTTCGCCAAGCACCTGGTCGACCAGGGCGTGGACGCCGTCGATGCCGCCGTGCAAGCCGCCCGTCTGCGCCTGCGGCCGATCGTGATGACCTCGCTGGCGTTCATCCTCGGCGTGGTGCCACTGGCCATCGCCAGCGGCGCAAGCTCCGCCAGCCAGCAGGCGATCGGCACCGGGGTGATCGGCGGCATGCTCAGCGCCACCCTGGCGGTGGTGTTCGTGCCAGTGTTCTTCGTGGTGGTCATGCGCCTTGCAGGGCGTAGTAAAACGGCCATTGGACATGAAGGTAAAGCAGGCGCCAGCCAGGCGGAACAGCCGCACGGGTAAAAGTCGGTATGTTAATATTGCTGGCATCGATGGAGGAGCTGAAATGACACAAGCCCGCGATGCCAGCATCAAATGCCAGGTACTGGAACTTGCCAAACAGCATGGCATTACCAGCGAAAAAGATCGTTTCAGTGACCTTGCAACAACGATTACCAGCCTGTCGGGTGATGTCGTTACCCTCGACGACGTCGAAAGAGTGCTGGTTTCTCTCAAGAAAAAAGGCGTTCTTACCAAGCGACAGATACTGGAGCTGGAAGCACGCTATCTCAATGAAGTGCCTGAATACGGCAATGGGCGAAAGATCAGCGCATGATGTTCGATCCGTTCGATGATTTTGAAACAGCAGGTTACCTGCGTAATGTCTTCAAACTGAAAGACCCTGCGCAAATCAAGAAAATGGAACATCTGGCGTTCGAGTCCAGCCTGGAAGACGCCATTTCCCTGCTGTCGAACAGTCAGAACATCACCTACCAAACGATGCTTGAGCTGCACCAACTGTTGTTTTTCGACTTTTATCCCTGGGCAGGCAAGGATCGCGCCGAGCTGGCACCCAGGCTGGCAGTTTTCAAGGGAACCGATAGCGACCCTCGGCATACAGCGTTCTGCCCGCCAGACCAGATCCGCCACTGGACATCCCATGCACTGAAGCTGGGGCAAGATCAGCAATGGCTCAAAGAGCACCCTGGTGAGGTACTGGGATTGCTGGCTGACGCCCATCCCTTTCTGGACGGTAACGGCCGAACGATACTCCTTGTGTTCATGGAGCTTTGCCATCGAGCCGGCTTTGCAATTGATTGGTCTCGGACTACGAAGGATGACTACCTCTCAGCCTTGAGCGCCGAAATCAATCAGCCCTCGAAAGGCCATCTTGATCATTATTTGAAACCTTTTCGGGTAGAAATTTCTGACAAAGCACAATGGCCAGAAGTTTTGGGCACGATCAAAGGGCTGGATGGACTGGATAAAGAGAACATCAGGTATGAAAGCTTGGACGACCCGCAATTGCGTGGGTTGTACCTTGGTTACCGCTCACTCCCACCCTGCTCCTTCCTTATCCTCGCCGGCGGCCGCGGTCAGCGCATGGGCGGCCGCGACAAGGGCTTGATCGACTGGCAAGGCGAGCCGCTCATTGCACATGTTCGTCGTGTAGTGCGGCCGCTTAGCGATGACCTGGTGATTTCATGCAACCGTAACCAGGCGGCTTACCAGGCGTATGCCGACCAGTTGGTGGGCGATGCCGAGGCAGACTTCCCAGGGCCTTTGGCGGGGGTGATTGCCGGGCTGAAGGTGGCTCGGCATGAATGGGTTGTGCTGCTGGCTTGCGATGCACCGTTGGTTGATCGGGTGTTGATCGAGGACCTGCTGCGGCTGGCGGTGGCCAATGACAGCGCGGCGATGGTGCGTCAGGGTGGGTATTGGCAACCGATGTTCAGCGTGCTGCCAAAGCGGGTGCTGCCGGTGCTGGAACAGGCCTGGGCGACGGGCGAGCGGAGTTTGCAGAAGGCCTTGCTGCGTGAGGCGGTGCAGGGGCTGGAATGCACCGACGATGATCGCCGCCTGAGTAACTTCAACAGCCCGGAGCTGTTGCAGGGCTGAGATCAACTGCTGTCTGTACCGGCCTCTTCGCGGGCTTGCCCGCTCCCACAGGAATATCACAGTACTCAAAAGCTGCACTGTCCTGTGGGAGCGGGCGAGCCCGCGAAGAGGCCGGCACAGCCCACGCATCAATTGGCAGTCAGTTCCTCGACGCTGATCTCGCGCATCCTGAACTTCTGCACCTTGCCGGTCACCGTCATCGGGAACTCGTCGACAAAACGGAAGTACCGGGGCACCTTGAAGTGCGCGATCCGCGCCCTCGCCCATTCACGCAGTTCATCCGCGCTAACGGTATACCCCGGGTGCAACCGCACCCAGGCGACGATCTCTTCGCCATACTTGCTGCACGGCACGCCAATCACCTGCACATCAGCCACCGCTGGGTGGGTGAAGAAGAACTCTTCCAACTCGCGCGGGTAGATGTTCTCACCACCGCGAATGATCATGTCCTTGCTGCGCCCGACAATCCGCACATAGCCCTGCTCGTCCATCACCGCCAGGTCGCCGGTGTGCATCCAGCCGTCTTCATCGATGCTCTCGGCCGTGGCCTTGGGGTTGTTCCAGTAACCCAGCATCACGCTGTAACCACGCGTGCACAGCTCGCCGATCTCGCAGCGCGGCACTGTATTGCCGTCGGCATCGATCACCTTGCTTTCCAGCCGTGGCTGTGTGCGCCCAACGCTGGTCACGCGGCGCTCCAGGTCGTCAGTGGCGCCGGTCTGCAGCGACACCGGGCTGGTCTCGGTCATGCCATAGGCGATCTGCACCTCGGCCATGTGCATCTCGTCGATCACCCGGCGCATCACCTCGATCGGGCAAGTGGCGCCGGCCATGATCCCGGTGCGCAGGCTCGACAGGTCGAACTCACCACGCTGTGGATGGTCCAGCTCGGCAATGAACATGGTCGGCACGCCGTACAACGCAGTGGCGTTCTCCTGCGCCACCGCCCTCAGCGTGGCCAACGGGTCGAAGGCATCGTTCGGGTAGATCAGGGTACTGCCGTGGGTCATGCAGCCGAGGTTGGCCATGACCATGCCGAAGCAGTGGTATAGCGGCACCGGTACCACCAGCCGGTCGTGTTCGGTCAGGCCCAGGCTTTCGCCGACCATGTAGCCGTTGTTGAGGATGTTGCTATGGCTAAGGGTGGCGCCCTTGGGGAAACCCGTGGTGCCCGAGGTGTACTGGATGTTGATCGGGTCGTCGCAGCGCAGTTGTGCCTGGCGCTCGGCCAAGGCTTCGCGGCTGATGGACTCGGCGCGGGACTGCAACGCATGCCAGGCCAGAAAGCCCGAGGGTGGTGCGACCGCCAGGCTGACCACGCCGCGCAACTCGGGGAAGCGCTCGCAGATCAGCGCGCCGGGTTGGCCGGTTGCCAGGCCCGGCACCAGGCCCAGGAGCATGGCATGGTAGTCGGAGGTCTTGAACGCGTCGGCACAGATCACCCAGCGGCAACCGGACTGGCCGAGGGCGTAGTCCAGCTCGCTGGAGCGATAGGCCGGGTTGATGTTGACCAGAATTGCGCCAACCTTGGCGCTGGCGAACTGGGTAATACACCACTCGGCGCAGTTGGGTGCCCAGATGCCAAGGCGGTCACCGGGCTGCACGCCCAGGGCCATCAGCGCACGGGCATGCTGGTCGACAGCCTCAGCCAGTTCCCGCCAGGTGTAGCGCAGGGCCTGGTGGAGCACCACCAACGCCTCGCGGTCGGGGAAGCGGGCAACAGTGGCGTCGAAGGCGTCGCCGATGCACTGGGTAAGCAGGGCTTTGTCCTGGTTGCCCTGGGAGTAGCTTGGCTGGGGCATGGGCGTTCTCTTGTTGTTCTTGTGTTATTTGAACCAGCCTCTTCGCAGCACAAGGCTGCTCCTACACTGGAGCGCGGTGGCCTGTAGGAGCAGCCTTGTGCTGCGAAGAGGCCGGTGAATCCACCCGATTTCTAGCGGATGAACACCTGCGGCGTAGTGGTCGACATATCACCACCCGGCAACTTGATGTTCTTCACCTTCTCCAGCGTATCCGGGTTGAACACCGCCAGGTCATTGAAGGTACCGCCCAGGTACAGCTTGTCGCCCTTCTTGTCGAAGGTGACACAGTAGTAAGTGTGCTCCAGATTGGCCGCCTTGATCAGCTTGCGCTGCTTGATGTCGTACTTGGCCAGGCGGTTGAGCACGCCGTAGATCTGGTTCGGGTCCTTGGGCGAGCGCAGGCCGGTGAAGTACAGCTCGGTCAGGTCGGCGAACTCCTGGGTGTGGGTCTTGCCAGTCTTCAGGTCGACGCTCAGGTAGCCATACAGCGGCTCGGCGGTGGCCGGGTCCTGTTTGTCGTCCTTGAACTTGGCAATGGTGTACAGCATGGTGAATTCGTGGCGCGGGCTCTGATGCGGCCAGAAGTACAGCACGTCCGGGGCGCTGTAGCCCTTGCGGTTCCAGTTGCGCAGCGGCAAGGCCACGGTGTACTTGCCAGTCTTCACGTCCATCTTGTAAATGTCCGGCCCTGCGACATACAGGCTGCCATCGTCGGCGGCGCGCATCAGGTACACCTGGCGCGGCATCGGGAAGGTACGTACCGGCTTGGCCTGCAGGCCATCGGCGGTGCTGAACACCTCCAGCCGCGGCGGCTTGACCACGTAGTGGTCGTTCAGCATCTGGGTCGGGTTGACCGTGGCGTACACTTCCTTGCCATCGGGGCTGATGGCGAACGAGTACATCGACCGGCCGACTTCACCCGCCACGCTGGACAGGTTGGCGTGGAAGGTGTTCTTGCAGGTGTCCAGGTCGATGCCGTAGATATCGCCATAATGGTTGTTGAGCACGTAGGCGGTGCGGTTGTCCGGCGCCATCATTGCGGTGCCAGGGCCGAACTTGTCGGGCATCTGGCAGCTTTTGTAGACCGTGTCACTGGCTACATCGACCACATGCAGGTTGTTCGGGTAGTTGGTCACGATCATGTATTCGTGGCCAGCCTTCAGTGCCGGCCCGGTGTCGTCGGCCTGTACCAGCCCGGCGCAGGCCGTGGCGGCGATGGTGAGCGCAAGTTGCGCGCAGCGTCCAGCTTTCATGCGGTTTCCCCTTGTCATTCTTGTTGGGCCGTCACTTGTCTTTCGGGAACACGGTGCCGAGGTTGCGCCAGTCGTCCGCCGAGTTGGTCGCCTGGGCGTTCCAGTCCTGGTAGGTGCTCATCATGTCCGGCACCTGGGCCGGCCACCAGCAAGGGTCGGAGCAGCCATACAGGTCGGCCTCCATCGGCTGGCACAACGAGCTGACGCCACCAAAGGCATCCACTTCCCAGCCCGGGTCGGTGGTGGCGGTGCAGCCTGCCACCGCACTCATGGCCATCACTTCTTCGACACGGTCTTCGGCGGCGGCCTGCTCCAGGATGCGCGCCTTGTTGTTCAGGGGCTTCAAGTGCTTCATGTCAGTGCGCCTTCCGCGGGGTGATGTAGCGATCGATGAAGGCCGGGTTGGCGGCCATGATGCGGCTGTAGACTTCGATGCCGAAGTCGACCCAGTCGCGCATCAGTTCGCAGTAGTGGTAGGTCGGGTGCTGCGGGTCGCCGTAGCGCGCATAACTTTCGTGGTAACAGCCGCCGGAGCACAGGTTGCGAATGCGGCAGCTTTCGCAGCCGGTGTTGCTGCGGTCCAGGCGCTGCGACAGGAAATCGTTGAGCTGCGCCTGCTTCACACCCTGATGCACATTGCCGAAGGTCGGCAGGCTGGAGCCGGTGAAACGGTGGCACAGGTTCAGCTCGCCTTCGTGGTCCACCGCCAGCATCTTCAAGCCGGCGCCGCACGGCAGTGCCTTCTTGTGGCCTTCGTGGATGTCGGTGATCAACTGGTGCAGGTTGGAGAACCCGATGTTGCGGTGCTCCAGCGCCGCTTCCAGGTAACGCCGGCCCAAGGCCTTCATATTAGCGAACACCTGCACCAGCTCTTCACCAGTGAGGTTGAAGTCGGCCATGTCGCCAGAGGTCACTGGGGCAAAGCCGACCTCGGCGAAGCCCATTTCGTTGAACAGGTGGTTCCAGATGGTTTCCACGTCGGTAATGCCGCGGGTCAGCGTGACCCGCGCGCCCACCGGGCGGCTGGTATAGCGCGACAGCAGCAGGTCGGCCTTGCGCCGCACCACGTCATAGGTGCCCTGCCCGCCCACGGTGATGCGGTTGCGGTCGTGCACGGTCTTGGGGCCGTCGATGCTGATCGACAGGCCGAAGCGGTGAGCGTTGAGCCAGTCGATGATTTCTTCGGTCAGCAACGTGGCGTTGGTGGTCATGATGAACTCCACCTGCTTGCCCGCCTCGGCAAAGCGCCGCTCGCAGTAAGCCACCATATGCTCGATCAACGGCCGGTTGGACAGCGGCTCGCCACCGAAGAACACCACGCTGTAGCGTTCCTCGTTGGGCGATTCCTTGAGCAGCATCTCCACCGAGGCTTCGGCGGTGGCAGTGCTCATTTTCTTGCCGGCGGAAGGCTTGTCCAAGTCTTCCTTGTAGCAGTAGGTGCAGCTGAGGTTGCAGCCCGTGTTGACGTTGAGTACCACAGTGTTCAACGCGGTACGCTCGACCTGCTTGAGGGCGATTTCCGGGGTCAGCGGCGAGCCGTCGCTGACCAGTTCCAGCGCGATCAGTTCGCGCAGGGTGTCCTGGATATCGTCGCCGGCAAACTGTTGGCCAAGGCGCTGCATCAGCTCCTCGGCCGAGCAGCCTTGCTGGCGCAAAGCATCGATGATGCTGCCGGTCACCGCATCGGTGGCAAACAGCGAGCTGCTGGGAATATGGAACAGCATGCGGTCGGCATCGACCTGCACTTCGTGCAGGTTGCGTTCGACCAGGTTCAGTAGTACGCCCATGGCGACCTCCCGATAATCGATCCGTTGGAAAACCGTTGCAGCCTGCCGTTACGGCAGCGGCGGGTTGTTCCAGCGCTGTACGGTGACGATCATGTGCCCTTCGCCAGTCTGGCCACCGTCGGCCAGCGTGGCGATGACCTTCAGGTTACCGGCGTTGTTGGTCATCATCTTGCGCTCAGGGTTGGGCCCGGCGCCGCCCGGCACGAATACGCCATCGGCCTGCATCTTGCCGGCGAACTTGACGTCTTCGTCCTCGACCGCACGCTCGTTGAACGGCTCGACCTTCCAGCTGGCGGGCAAGTAACCGATACGCAGCGGCTGGCCGTTGGCATCTTTACCCCAGGCTTCGGCCTCGAAGCGGCCCTGCACTTTCGGCACCGAAGCGCCGTTCTCGCCAATGCGGGCGATGGAGAACGCCGGCACTACCTTCACTTCGTCGACCTTGTCGTAGACCGTCAGGTTGACGCCTTTGAGCGCGCCCACCGCAACCTCGCGCTGGCCAGGCTTGGCGTCTGCCGCGGCGCGGGCCTTGACCCGTACCAGGGTCGGGGTTTGCTCCAGCACTTCGGTCACTTCCACCCCTGCACCCAAGTCTGGCTTGCCGTCCAGGCCACTACCCACCAGGGTGATCTCGCTTTCGCCGCCGGCCTTGATGAATGCCGGCTGTACCGCCAGCAGGCGCGCCTTGCCTTCCTTCGCAGCCGTGAAGTCCAGGCCACGCTCATCGTGTTCGGCTTCGAACATGCGGCCTTTCATTTCGCCATCCAGTGCGGCGAACACTTGACGCAGGTTGGTATCGCCCACCTTGACGTTGCCACGCCACTCATAGCCGTTGTAGAGGATCGCCGTACCGCTGCCGTTGAACGGCGTGCCGTCGGCGTAAGCGCCCTTGACCTCGACCTTGAAGGTATCGCCCTCAGCGGCCGTGACGCTCATCACCCCACGTACATCGCCCTTGGCCAGCATATGGCCGCTGAATGCCCACTGCCCCGGCAGTGCGTCAGCCTTGGGTTTGGCCTTCTGCCATTCGGCCCATGCCGCGCTCTCCATCGGGAAGCGCTTGGCCAGCTCCGGCACCACTTGTTGCAGGGCTATCGGCAGCCAGTCGCGGTCACGCGCCTGGGCCTGGTATTCAAGGGACGGCCATTGGCCGAGGTGGAAGTTGACCAGGTGTTCCCACTCCTTGGCCGGGCGCCGTTGCAAGGCGACGCGGGCACCGGAGTGGCAACGGCCACAGGTTTCGCTGAGCTGGGTGTCGAAGTGCTCCACGGTGTTGAGCCGGCGCTCCATGGCGTAGCGCACGCCATCGGTCTCGCTGGGCGCCAGTCCCTGCTTGTCGGCCAGGTACTTGACCAGCGTGCGACGGTCGTCGTCACTGATCTGCAGGCCGTGCATCACCTGCATGCGGGCAATGCTCATCAGCCAGCCTTCCGGCGTCTTGCGCTGGTGGCTGATGCGGCTATAGGTGTCGTTGCCTTCGGGGATATGGCACCCCATGCACTTGTTCTGCAACAGGCTCGGGCCCTGCTCGGCCGCCATGGCCTGGGTGCTCAGCAGCGCGGCGGCGACCAGCGCCAGTTTGCCCGCATGCCGCCGGAGTCGAGTCGTCTTCAAGGTCAGACCTCCACGGTTGTTGTTCTTATCGTTTTCGCACGCTTTGGTACAGCAGGTGTGCATGTGACGGTTGTGATACAGGAACTGTGCCAGGTGCTGTAAAAGTGTTGCCTTTCAGGCTTTTAGGCCGTTTTTCTGGTTTTATCGTCCGCAGGTATGGCCATTTGCAGCGTGCCATTTCGCGACAGGGTGTTTCATCCTGAGACAGGGCCTGCTGCGCAGGCCTTCGCGGGCCCGCCCGCTCCCACATGCCTGAGCCCGACGCTGTACCTGTGGAAGCGGCGAGCCCGCGAAGAGGCCGGTGCAGCCACTGTTTCACCACCGTCTCACACCGTCTCAATGTGCAACAGCGCACGCCTGCAATCGCCACCTTGCGCCTAGGCAAAACCCAACGCCTTCAACACCTTGCGGCCATTTGCCCACCTTGGCACGCCCATTGCGCCTGTGCCCCACACATCCAATGACAAGAGGCACCGCCCCATGCTTTCCGAACTGCCCATCCTGCCCGCCACCCGCGCCTTTCTCGAACGCAAGCTGAAGATGCGCATCGGCGCCGACTGGCAGGACGCCGCCAGCGGTCGCACCCTGTCGTTCCGCAACCCCGCCACCGGCGAGGTGTTGGGTGAAGTACCCGCCGCCGAGGCCGAAGATGTCGACCGCGCCGTGCGCGCCGCGCGCCAGGCCTTCGACGATTCGGCCTGGAGCCGCCTGCGCCCGCGCGAGCGGCAGAACCTGCTGTGGCGCCTGGCCGACCTGATGGAGCGCGACGCCCGCCAACTGGCCGAACTGGAATGCCTGAACAACGGCAAGAGCGCCGCAGTGGCCCAGGTGATGGACGTGCAACTGGCCATCGACTTCCTGCGCTACATGGCCGGCTGGGCCACCAAGATCGAGGGTAGCACCGTCGAAGCCTCCATGCCGTTGATGCCCAACGACCAGTTCCACGGTTTCGTGCGCCGCGAAGCGGTAGGCGTGGTCGGCGCCATCGTCGCCTGGAACTTCCCGCTGCTGCTGGCCTGCTGGAAGCTCGGCCCAGCCCTGGCCACCGGCTGCACCGTGGTGCTAAAACCCGCCGATGAAACCCCATTGAGCGTGCTCAAGCTGGCAGAGCTGGTAGACGAAGCCGGCTACCCGGCAGGCGTACTCAACGTCATCACCGGTACAGGCCTGAATGCGGGCGCCGCGCTCAGCCGCCACCCTGGCGTGGACAAGCTGACCTTCACCGGCTCCACCGAGGTCGGCAAGCTGATCGGCAAGGCGGCCATGGACAACATGACCCGCGTCACCCTGGAGCTGGGCGGCAAGTCGCCGACCATCGTCATGCCCGACGCCAACCTGCAGGAAGCCGCAGCCGGTGCGGCCACGGCGATTTTCTTCAACCAGGGCCAGGTGTGCTGCGCAGGCTCGCGGCTGTACGTACACCGTAAGCACTTCGACAACGTGGTGGCCGACATCGCCGGCATCGCCAATGGCATGAAACTGGGCAACGGGCTGGACCCGGCGGTACAGATGGGCCCGCTGATCTCGGCCAAGCAACAGGACCGCGTCACCGGCTACATCGAGCTTGGCCGCGAACTGGGGGCGACCATCGCCTGCGGCGGTGAAGGCTTCGGCCCAGGTTACTTCGTCAAGCCCACGGTGATCGTCGATGTCGACCAGCGTCACCGCCTGGTGCAGGAAGAAATTTTCGGCCCGGTACTGGTGGCGATGCCGTTCGATGACATCGACGAAGTGATCGGCATGGCCAACGACAACCCCTATGGCCTGGGCGCCAGCATCTGGTCCAACGACCTGGCGGCCGTGCACCGCATGATCCCACGCATCAAGTCGGGTTCGGTGTGGGTCAACTGCCACAGCGCACTGGACCCGGCACTGCCGTTCGGCGGTTACAAGATGTCTGGCGTTGGTCGTGAGATGGGCGCGGCGGCCATCGAACATTACACCGAGCTCAAGTCGGTGCTGATCAAGCTCTGATCTTTTCCTGTGTCGGCCTCTTCGCAGCCCAAGGCTGCGCCTACAAAAGCAACGCGGCCCCCGTAGAAGCAGCCTTGTGCTGCGAAGAGGCCGGCACAGGTACCCGAAAAACAACAACAAAAAACATGGAGCACACCATGAGGCACACTCTCGCCTGCACGTTGGCCCTGCTCGTGGCCGCACCCGCCAGCCAAGCCTACGAGCTGTACAACCAAAACGGCACCACCCTCAACGCCGACCTCGAAGCCCTGTTCGGCGTGTTCCACAGCGACGAAAGCTTCAACCAGGCCGGCAACCGCCAGCCCGGCAGCACCGCCTGGCAAGAGGGTTACATCAAATACGGCCTTAGCGGCAGCCAGGCCCTGGCCGACAGCGGCGCCCTCTACGGCGCCGTCAACCTGCTCAGCTCCGCCACCTGGGGCGATGGCGATGCCGCCGGCCTGACCCTGGGCGACGAACGCCGCACCGCCATCGAAGACCTGTACCTGGGCTGGCGTTCGGCCAACCTGTTCCCGGCCCTGGGCGAAGATGGCGTGGACATTTCCGGCGGCCGCCAGGTAGTGACATTGGGCGATGGTTTCCTGATCCAGGGCGACCCGGTAAACCTCGGCAAGGTCGACCTAGGTGCCAACTTCGACCGTGGCGGTGCCTATTACCTGGCCGCCCGCAAAGCCTTCGACCGCACCGCCGTGCTGCGCCTGGGCGGCAAGCAGGGCTGGCGCGGCGACCTGATGTGGCTGAAGTCCGACAACCACTACCAGGCCGACACCTCGCTGGCGGTAGCCAACCTGGAACACGTCGCCGACGCCGGCACCGTGGGCCTGAGCTGGATCCGCGGCCTCGACGTGGACCAGCGCTACGCACAGATCATGGGCCTGGAACACCGCGACGGCATGGACACTGCCAGCCTGCACGGGCGCGGCAACCTGGGCGTGAAGGACCTGGAACTGGCCGCCGAGTACGTGACCCAGGACAAGACCGGCGGGCGCGAAAATGCCTGGTACCTGGAAGGCAACTGGACCTTCTCCGAAATGCCCTGGTCACCGACTGCCACCTACCGCTACAGCCGCTTCTCCGAAGGCTTCGACCCGCTGTTCTATGGCTTGAGCCGTGGCTACGGCACCTGGTTCCAGGGTGAAGTGGCGGCCAACTATGCCGGGCCATTCAACAAGAACAGCCAGGTGCACCATGTGGCGTTGAAAGGTAAGCCACGGGACAACCTGACCGTCGGTGCGCTGTACTTCGACTTCGACACGCTGGACACCGACCAGGGCAACCTCGGCGGGCGTGAGCTGGACCTGTACGTGGAATGGATGGTCAACGACCACCTGCTGATCAGCCCGTTGGTGGGGTTCTATAAGCCAGAGCGCAGTGCGGACAACGGCGGCACGCAATTGGGTGGGCGGGATACGGGGGCCTACATGCAACTGATTGTCGGGACCTTTTTCTGATTCACCAGCCTGGGGCTGCTACGCAGCCCTTTCGCGGCACAAGGCCGCTCCTACACAGGTACAGCATTGCCTGTGATGCTTGCGCTGTACCTGTGTAGGAGCGACCTTGCGTCGCGATGGGCCGCAAAGCGGCCCCGGCAATTTCAAACCAGGCCCTGCTCCAGCAACCACCGCCGCACCATCACCTGCTGTTCACCCGGCAAGCCCGACACAACTGCCCCAACTGCCAGACCACCCTGCAACGCCCGTACCACAGGCGCCAACGCTACCCCCTGCAAATGCCACACCCCCAACGGCTGGTCCGCCGTCACCACCACCTCGGCCTCATCCACCAGCCCATCACGCAGCACCGGCCGCCGCTCGACCCGCACCGCTTGCCAGTCAGCCTCCTGATGCAGCGGCTGCGCATCCGGCCAGCCTTGGCGCCGAGCCCAGAACGGCTGCCCTACCCGCCCTTGCTCCTGCCCATAGAAATCCCGCCCGATACGGGCAAAGCGCAAGAACAGCTGCTCGACCCGCTGCTGGTGAAACTGCCGCGCCAACGCCGCCCGCTCGGGCCTGCGCAGCAAGGTGTTGATCACCACCGGCGCCTGCAATGCCGAAGACAACGACTGGAAAATCCCGTTACCCGACAGTGGGTCAACGGCCATCGCCGCATCGCCCACCCGGATCCAGTCCTGCCCGACGCATTCGCCGGCCAGAATGGCAGTGCTGCTGCGTGCATGCACCTGTGTCGGCAGCAACGCCTGATCGTCGAACAGCTCGGCCACCAACCTGCTGCCGGCCCGCAGCGCTGCGCAGTAATCTGCCAACCCGGCCTTCCCCGGCAGGCCTGCGGCGTCCTGGGTGACTTGCCAGTAACAGCGGCCATCTTCCAGCCGTGCCATCCACGCCCAGCCATCCTCCAGGCTTTCCACTGCCGATGCTGGCGCCCCGGGGCTACCCTGCCAGGCATTGAGCAGGCTGACCGTTTCCGGCCCGCGCAGGCGGTCCGTGGCCAGCGGTGCCTGGCGGCCTCGGGCTTCGACGAGAAAATCAGCAGTCAGCACTTGCCCATCGTCGAGACGTACATGATGACCACCCTCGTGCACGACCTCGCACACCCGCCCCTCGGCCACGCTTACGCCGGCACGCTGAAGATCTTCGCGCAACGCCCGGTCAAACCGTTGCCGATCCAGCAAGAATTCCTGGTTCATGTGCAGGTGCTGGCCGTTCCAGTGCACCTGCCGGGTAGCCGGCATGGCCGCCTGGCTCAAGGCCCCACCCAGGCCTGCGTGACGCAAGCCGTCGAGCACCCGCTGCGAAACCCCTTCAACGGCCGCGAAGCGGCGCCACTGCGACACCACCGTCACGGCATAGCCCAGCCGCCGCAGGCCAATGGCCGTGGCCGCACCTGCCGGCCCGGCACCCAACACCACAATGCGCGCTTCAAGCATGGCTGGCACCTCGCCGCTCCGGTCCGGTGAACGTCGCGTGGTGACGCAACCAATCATGGACTTGCTGGCGATCCATACTCGGCTCGCCCCGCAGCAAGGCGGCAATCCTCCCGCTCAACGCCGCGCAGCCCAGGCTCGCACCCGCTCTACCGCCCGCGCCTACATAACCACCAAAGTCCGCCTGCCGGCTGCCAAGCCACGACCACTGACCTGGCCCGCAACGCGCATCACCGGTAACCCGGATGACCCCGGGGTAGCTTGCCGGGTAAACCGGTCCTCCCTGTGCCGGGCTGGATGCACATAACAGCACACCGGCAGCCAGCGCTTCGGCACAGGCTTGGTGCAGCACAGGCCGGTCCTGCTGCAGGCCAAGGCTGAGATTGACCAGCGTAGCCCCCGCCTCCACCAACCACAGCAGAGCGGCCGCCACCTGCAAGGCACTGGTACTGGCCTGGCTGCTGAACACCTGGGCCACCAGCAACGGCACTGGCCCGGCCTCACGTTGCAAGCCAGCAAGCACCGCACTGCCATGCCCCAGCTGGTCGGGCAGCAGTTCACCTTCACGCAACTGGCCGTCTTCCAGCCAGAAACGCCGGGCATCCAGCAAACTGTTGGCCTGTTCCGGCGAGCAGCCACTGTCGATGACGCCAACGCGCACGTCAGTGCCCATGATTGACTGCCTCCTGCGGTAGCACCTGCAACTGGCCATCATGCAGCTGCAAATGCAGGTCGGCATCGGCCAGCGTCGAAGCACGGTGGCTGATCAGGATACGCGTGCGGCCGGCGAACAACTGGTCGATGGCCGCGATCACTTCGCGTTCGGTGGCTTCGTCCACCGCCGAGGTGGCCTCGTCCAGCACCAGGATCGCCGGGACTTGCAGCACGGCTCGAGCGATAGCGATACGTTGCTTCTGGCCGCCGGACAACTGCTGACCACGCTCGCCCAGCAAGCCGTCCAGGCCCAACGGCAGGCTCTCGACCAGGCTGTCCAGCCGCGCCAGGCGCACCACCCGCTCCAGCTCTGCGCGGCTGGCCTCGGGCACACCGTAGGCCAGGTTCTGCGCCAAGGTGCCACGGAACAGCACGATGTCCTGGCTGACGACGGCGATACGCCTACGCAACGCAGCCAAGTCCAGCTCGCGCAGGTCGGTGCCGTCCAGCAGGATGCGCCCGGCGTCCGGGTCGTAGAAGCGCTGCAACAGGTCGATCAGGGTCGATTTGCCAACCCCCGAGGCACCGCTGATGGCCACCTTCAGCCCGCCAGGCACACACACCTGTACGTTATTCAGCACCGCACCTTGGCGCCCTTCATGGGCAAAGCTCAGTGCTTCGAGGCGTAATTCGCCTGGCCCATCTGGGATGGGTTGCGGGTTGGCTGCCGGGCGCACGGCCACCGCCTCCTGTTTCAGCTCCATCACCCGCCCCAGGCTAACGGCCATGCGCTGCACCGCCACGTACAAGCCCAGCAGGCTCTGCACCGGCCCTACGGCCATGCCCATGTAGGTGGAAAAGGCGATTAACGCGCCTAGCTGCCAGGTCCCCTGAATCACCCACCAGCCGCCGACCAGGAACGCGCAAGCGCGGCACCATGAGGTGAGCGTGCCGGGAATGGCCTGGGTGAAGAATTCGGTCACCTGCACCTTCAGCAACTGGCGCATGTAGCCCTGGCCAAGCTGATCCAGCCGCCCTGCCTCGCGGCCTTGCTGGCCGGCCGCCTGGATGAACTTCATCGCCGGCAAGGTCTCGACCAGGAACGACGACACATCCGCCGATCGTTCCCGCAGGTTGCGCACTTCGCGCTCTACCTTACGGCGCATCCAGCGCAGCCACAGCACCTCGATCGGTACCAGCAGCGCCAGCAACAGCGACAACTGCCACGACAGCATCAGCATCAACGCCACCGCGCCCACCAAGCCGATCACCGCCGACACCGCCGAGAACAGCGAATCCACGGCAAAGCGCTGGATCTCCGCCACATCGCCGTCCAGCCGCGAAAGAATGTCACCCATGCGCCGCCGCCCGTAGAAGGTCGGCGACAACTGCTGCAGGTGGCGGTACAGGTCATCGCGCAGGGCGAACAGGATGCGCCCAGACAAGCGCGTGTGCAGGTAACGGTTGACGCCAGCCAGCACCGTGCCCAGCAGGCCTGCGCCGATCATGATCGCCGCCATGTGCCAGAGGGTCTGGTAGTCCTTGGCCAGCAGCCCTTCATCGATCAACGTCTTGACCAGCCACGGTTGTGCCAGGGCCAGCAACGAGGCGCCCAGCGACAAGCCCAGCAGCAGGCCGATGGCGCGCCGGTGCGGGCGCACGAAACCATACAGCCAGGCCAATGCCTGGCGCATGAGTACAGGGTCGCTGGACTCCACCAGCTTTGCGAACAATGGGCCCATGGTTCAGCCGCGCAACTGTTTGAGCTTGCGGTACAGCGTCGCCCGGCTGATGCCCAGTGCCTCGGCCGCAGCAGACACATTGCCGTGGTGCCGCGCCAAGGCGCCACGGATCAGCTCCAGCTCGTTGTCCTTGAGGCTGCCGGAGGGCGCCGAGCCGCTGGCCAGTTCGTCCAGCAGGCAATCGGTGAGGTGGTCCATAGTCAGCACCTGCTCGCCGTCCTCGCGCATGGCCAGCGCCGTGCGCACCACCATTTCCAGCTGGCGGATGTTACCCGGCCAGTCGAAGCCTTCGAGCAATGCCGCCAACGCCGGGTCCAGCGTGACGCCACGGGCATCGGACTTGTCCAGCAGGCCCTGAATGATCGCGGCAAGGTCGTCACGCTCGCGCAGTGCCGGCAGGCGCAGCGACACGCCGTTGACCCGGTAGTACAGGTCTTCGCGGAAGTGCTGCTCCTGCACCAAACGCTTGAGGTCGCGGTGGGTGGCGCAAATCAACGCCACGTCGATGTCCTGCTCGTCGCCGGCACCCAGCGGCGCTACACGGCGCTCTTGCAGTACCCGCAGCAGGCGCGCCTGCAAGGCCAGCGGCATGTCGCCGATTTCGTCGAGGAACAGCGTACCTCCGTGCGCCTGCATCAACCGCCCGACCATCCCGCCGCGGCGAGAACCTGTGAAGGCGCCCTCGCGGTAGCCGAACAGTTCCGACTCGATCAACCCTTCGGGGATGGCTGCGCAGTTGACGGCCACGAACGGTTTGTCGGCACGCGGGCTGGCCTGGTGCAAGGCCCGGGCGACCACTTCCTTGCCGGTACCGGTCTCGCCCAGCAGCAGCACCGGCAGGCCATTGCCCAAACCCTGACGGGCCATGCGCAGGTTGCGCGCCAGGCGTGGATCACCACCGGCCAGGGCGTCGAGCGCGGGCGACTGCTTGCTCAGCGCCGGCTTGCCGGCTGGCGTGCTGCCATTGACCCGGCCATGGCGTGGCAGTTGCAGGGCGCGGAAGTAGAACTCACCCTTGGCCGTCTGCACACTGCTCACCCCGCCCTGCCACAGGCGAGCGATAAACGCAGGTGAACGCTCGCCGAGCAGGTCAGTGCTGCGCCGGCCAATCAGCTCATGGCGCGGCACCTGCAATAACTGGCAAGCACTGTCGTTGGCGGCCAGCACTTCACCGTCCAGGCTCAGCGCCAGCAGGCCGTGCCAGGCACTGTTGAGGTACTGCGGGCGGCTGTGGAAGGCCAGCACCAGTTGCTCTGGGTGGCACAGGCCGAACAGGCGGCTTTCGATGTTGCCGGCCGCCAGCATCAGCGTCGACAGGCTGTCTTGCGGCTGTGCCATTACGCCTTCGCGGGTGATGTCGAGCACCCCGATCACCTCGCCACGCGGGTCGCGCAGCGGTACGGAGGTGCAGGAGAACGGGCTGAGGCGGTCGAGGTAATGTTCACCGCAGTTGATCAGCGTCGGCCGGCCTTCGACCACGGCGGTGCCGATGGCATTGGTGCCGCGCAGCGACTCGCTCCAGCAGCTGCCGGGATGCAGGTCGCGCAGGCCCTCGCGGCTGAGCACGTGCGTCTGGCCTTCGATGGCCAGGACGTTGGCCTGGGCGTCGCCGAGAATGACGATACCGGCCTTGCCCTGGCGTGCGACCAGGTAGTCAAGTTCGGGGGTGACGGCGTCGACCAGCAGGCGGTTGCGCTCCAGCAGCATGCGCAGGTCATGGCCTTGTTCCAGGCCCAGGCCGACCTGTTCGCCCTGCAGGCAATCCAGGCCATGGCCAAGGCTGCGCCGCCAGGAAGCGTCGATTTCGTCGCGCAGCATGCCCAGCGGCAGCTCGCCTTCGCTGGCCAGTTTCAGGCGGGCCTGGCGGGATTCGTGCAGCGGGTCTTGGGCGTTTGTTATTAGTTGTCGCGCCATTTTCTACTCCGGCTGTGCCCTGCAAGGTGGCGGGGTACGGGCTTGGGAATTTTCCGCAGTGTGCGGGAGAAATGGCTGGGCGTCATCTGGTTGATGGGTTGGGGGATGGCTGGGGGTGTATGGCTTGGGTTTTCGGCTGGGGCGGATATCGAGCGCCGCCCGCGCGGCGCATCGCGAGCGAAGCTCGCTCCTACATTTGTTTCGGGCCAGTAACGCCTGTGGCATACGCGCGCGACCGCCTTGTTTGCACGACGCGACATCGAGCCATGCGCCAAGGCGTTCGCGCGCAAATCCCACAGGAATAATTGGCCCGAAACAAACGTAGGAGCGAGCTTCGCTCGCGATGCGCCGCGCGGGCGGCGCTCGATCTCACAGGCGCCAAACCTTCATCGGCGTGCACTTGGAGGCCCAAACACAACCCCCGAGCCAGCCCTCAAACACCCCGCACCAGCTCCGCCTTCCCGCGCTCGTCCAGTTGCTGCCTCTCAACCCCATCCAGCAAAGCACTGGAGCCGCCACAGATCGCTACCAAACGAAGTGGTGACGGCTGTACGCGGGTTGGTCAACCGGGAATCAAGGAAACCGGCGCGCACGGAGGCGCCCTACGCACAGCCGCCATAAAACGAAACAGCCGGGCACAAAAAAGCGCCAACTGTATCGCAGAGCGGGCGCTTGTGCGCCTTGATAATTGCGGGTGACCAAACCCGACTGCTGGATTGACAGCAGCGGGCAAAGACTGCCGCTGTCGGGTAAGCGTTTCAAGCGAAGGATAAGCACTGTAACACTTCTCCCAAATGATCGTCTCACCTGCTCCGGCTTCTACTCGGGCAAATAGGATCACCGCACCGCAGCGCCTACAGAGGCTCACACCGAGCCAGATGCCAGTGAAGCCCCGGTCAAGCCAGACTCACCCACTGTTGGAAGAGGTCTGATTTTCAGACCAACGTAACAGACTGGCTAAGCTCGCGTTGCTGTCGGAGGCTTCCATTGCTGGAAAATTGGAGCGCACCACTCTATTGATTTGAATCCCGAGATTAACTAGTGCGCTGTTAAAATTTGAAAACCCTAGAAGGTGTAGTGAAGCGCGCTCGCTCCAATCCTTTAAGCTACTGCTACCAATTTCAATCTTGTGCTTGATCGCACTAATCAGCAGTTGGTCTGTAAACTTACTGCTATTGACCACTCCGTTGCCTCGCGCCACGTTAACCAGTGTGTTCGCGTACGCCCCGGGATCCGTTCCTGTGTTTTTTATGTTTGCCCAGAATTTCTTTGGCACGGCCTGCCGCGATGAATCAAAGGGCTTCAACTGCTGCAGCGATACCCCCTCTGGAGGTACTCGCGAGGAAAGCGGACGATTGTCATTTACTGGCATCTTCTGCATAGCGGTTGGCGGCGATGGCTGTGATACACGCTGAATAGCGCGCGACCGCTGGCTTATACCGTAAGGTTGTTCATATGCCCAAGGGGAAGATACTTTCATCCGCCCGTCAGTGTCCAGATAATTGATAGGATCTCCTTCGCAATATACGTACGCATTGATCCCACCCACGCCAAATGGGCTTATCACATCAGGTGAACAGAATCGCATCAGTACCGGGCTATAGGCACGTACCCCATTGCCAAGCAAATCGCATCCAGACGTGACATCCCGATGTTCACCCTTGTAACCAAGGAGAGACTCTGCCGATGCAGCCTGATCAAAGCCATAAGGGCTATAGCTTCGACTGTGCTGCACCTTGAATATTGAATTTCGTCGATCTACAGCCAGCAGCCATCGCGTTTGTTCAGAAATTTCACCTAACACAACGTCAGCGCCAGCAAACACACTGCAAGCGTTATCCGCACTCACCTTGGTAGCTAATCGCCGCCCGCTATAAAAATATCGAGACATCGCCTGCTCCGCTTCAACCAACCTTTACGAAACAATTGCTTAGTTTCAATACAAGCGCAACTATCAAAAATATCAGTTCGCAATGGCCTAGTGCCGTGTAAGGTGGCGGGGTAAGAGCTTGAGAGTTTTCCGCAGTGTGCGGGAGAAATGGCTGAGAGTGACTGGGGGTGTATGGCTTGGGTTTTCGGCTGGGGCGGATATCGAGCGCCGCCCGCGCGGCGCATTGCGAGCGAAGCTCGCTCCTACATTTGTTTCGGGCCAGTAACGCCTGTGGCATACGCGCGCGACCGCCTTGTTTGCACGACGCGACATCGAGCCATGCGCCAAGGCGTTCGCGCGCAAATCCCACAGGAATAATTGGCCCGAAACAAATGTAGGAGCGAGCTTCGCTCGCGATGCGCCGCGCGGGCGGCGCTCGATCTCACAGGCGCCAAACCTTCATCGGCGGGCACTTAGCGGCCCAAACACAACCCCCGAGCCAGCCCTCAAACACCCTGCACCAGCTCCACCTTCCCCCGCTCGTCCAACTGCTGCCTTTCAACCCCATCCAGCAACGCCTCCACCACCGCCTTTGCCGAATCCAGCCCATGGTCATTGCTCAACAGCAGATCCCGGCAGGTCCCCTTGGCCAACTCCAACGCCTTGAGGTTGGTCGCAAACGCCCCCTTGAGCAGCGTGGACAGATGCACCAGCGCATCTTCGTAATCCACCCCCGCACGCACGGCAAACAACGGCGGATGGCTGCATTCACAGGTCGAAAAACTGGAGGACGCCGTGGTGGCGCGTACGGGAGGATCAGGTAAGCCTTTTGTCATTGTGTCGCTCCTTGATTCACTGGAGCCGCCACAGATCGCTACCAAACGAAATGGTGACGGCTGTACGCAGGTTGGTAGACCGGGAATCAAGGAAACCGGCGCGCACGGAGGCGCCCCACGCACAGCCGCCATAAAACGAAACAGCCGGGCACAAAAAAGCGCCAACTATATCGCAGAGCGGGCGCTTGTGCGCCTTGATTGATTGCGGGCTACCAAACCCGGCTGCTGGATTGACAGCAGCGGGCAAAGACTACCGGGGTGAGGGAAGGGTTTCAAGCTGAGGGCATTTGTCGTAACACTTCTGTCAACTGCACCGGCCTCTTCGCGGGCAAGCCCGCTCCCACAGGGACCGCGTGATCTCAAAGGCTACGCAGTACCTGTGGGAGCGGGCTTGCCCGCGAAGAGGCCCTCAAGATCGATCACGGCTGCTGATTCTGGCTCAAATACTTGTCCACCGTGGCCTTGCCATCCCCCGCATCTCCGGCCACCTGCCACAACCGCCGCTCGATCCCCTGCGCCAGCAAATGCCCCACCGCCGCTTCGATCGCCGACAGCACGCACAGCTGCGCCGGTTCGTTGGTGGTGTAGCCCACCTCGGCTTCCAGCAGCTTCTTGAACTCGATGAACTTGAACACCCCGGCGCTGCGGCCAACCGAGTAGATGGTCTTGCTGGTCATCACGTTGGCCAACACCTGCCCGGTGCGCACGTCCACCGCACGCAGGTTCACGGTCACCTGGTCCACCCGATACTCGCGGGAGATGTCTATCCCCAGGTAACGAGCCCCCTCCCCGCCGCTGCGTACGTTGGTGTCGTAGGCGATGATGCCGCCTTCGAGCATCAGGTTAGCGGCCTGCAGCGGTGGCAACTCGCCCATGATGTTTTCCGCCACATCAGGCTTTTTCTGCGAAGCCCGGATGATCTTGCGTTCGGTCAGCAGGTTCTGCAGGCCTTCACGCTCCAGCACCACGAACCAGCCGCTGGCGCTCAGGGCGTCCATCAGCATGCTGGCCGCGCCCTGGGTGACACTGGTGGAGAACGAGCTGGCCGGGGTTGGCTTGTACTGCCCGGTCTGGTCGCGGAAGCCATAAACCACGGCCATCAGCCGGCCTTTGGGGCGTGGCATGTTGATCAGGTCGTAGTAGGTCGAGGCCCGTGGGGTCAGGGTCGGGGTTTCCGAGTCCTGTTCGGCCGACATGGGTTCGCGCAGGCTGCAACCTGTTTGCAGGCCCAGGGCGGTGAGGATCAGCAGCGTGCTCAGCAGACGTTTCATGGTGTTCTCTCCCCAACATAAAAGCCCTTCCCTCTCAGGGGTTCAGGCCGCTGACCTCAATGATCGAAATTTCTCCTGTGGCGCGATCGGTGACCTTGATGCTCAAGGCCCCGGAATCGTCGATGACGTCGATGAGAAACGCATCGGTCGCCATGCTGCCGGTGCTGCCGTTACTGATGTTGTCCAGCAACTGCGACAACATCCGCGACTCCAGCTGGTTGCTGAAGCGCTCCAGGGCCGTGGTGCCGGTAAAGGCCGAGGCACGGTCCTTGAGGTCGGGGTCGTCGTAGTCGTTCTGCGCCTGGGCGTTGTTCAACAGCCAGGTGCCGTTCAGTGGGTTGCCGCCAAACGCCGGGTTGACTGGGGTGTACACCAGCTCGGTGGCCTGGGCAGCAAAGGCGCTGGCCAACAGGCAGGCGGCGATGCAACGTGGAATGCGGTGGTTCATAGCTCGTCCCTCTCCAAGTCGGTGGTGTCCTGCAGCAGGCGTTGCAGCTTGCGTTGAATGATTTGCTGCTTGACCAGGTCGGCAGCGGCAACGGCCTCGTCTTTGAGCTCGGTGGTGTTCGGCGGCAGGAAGCGGCGGTACATCACTTCACGCTCGAACTCCACGGTGACCAGGCTGCCCCAGCGGGCATCCGGGCGTTCGCGTACCACCAGGTTGAAGTCCAGGCGGCTGGTGGCGCGCAGGCGGTCGGCGAAGTAGTAGTAAAAGTCGTGGCCGATGTGCGAGATGGTGTTGTCGACGATAAAGCCTTGCATCTCGTCTTCATTACCGGCCTTGGCCGAGGTGGTCAGCACACCCAGCAACAGCAGGCTCAGGCACAGCGCGGCCAGACGGTTCATGGTGTGTCTCCCGGGCCTGCATGGGTCTGCACACCGCCGGCGCTTTCGCTGAAGGCCTGCTCGGCGACGAACTGCCAGTCGCTGTAATGCTCCAAACCCTCGAAACCTGTCCATTCGGCGCTGAAGCCACTGCGCTTGAACGGGGTGGCGTCCGAGCGGCTGTGCACGCCGGTGATGCGACCGTCGATCGAGCGCAGCAGGCCCCACTCGTCGCTGTTGCTGATCGGGTCGGGGTAAAGCCTGCGTATGTGCCGTTTGGCCTGGGGGAAACGGTTGTCCTGCAGCAGGTCGGCCAGCTCTTGCGGGTACTGGGCCAACCCCGGCGAGGCGCGGTAGTAGCTGCGAAGGGCCTGGGCATACTGGCTGCCGACCCACAGCAGTTGGCGTTCGCGGTCGCGCTGGGCGGCGCTGGCCCAGATCGTGCCGGTGGCGGCCAGGGCCACGCTGCTGACCGCAATCAGCAGCAGCACGCCCAGGTAGGTGAAGCCGCTTTCGGCCTTACCATTCAGCGAAGAGGCTGCCATCACGCGCCCTCCCTGTGGCACCGCTTTTGATATCGGCCACGCCGCCGGCCACGCCTTCGGGCGGTGGCACCAGCTGCCAGGCATCGCTGCGCTCGGTGATCGGGTCGACCGGGGTGTTGCGCAGGTAGCGTTGCTCCACCAACTGTTCCAGCGAGTCCGGGTAGTGGCCGGTGTCGCCGTAGTAGTGGTCCAGCGCCTCGCGCAGCACTGCCAGGCTCTGGCGCAGGGTGGCCTCGCGGGAGCTCTCCAGGCTGTTGAAGTAGCGCGGCATTGCGATGGTCATCAGCGTGGCGATGATTGCCATCACCACCAGCAGTTCGATCAGGGTGAAGCCTTTGCTGCGTTTCATGGCTGTCACCATTGCCCGTAAGGGATGTTGTTGAGGCCTTTGCCACGGGCCCTGGAGTACACATCGAACACGTCTTCGCCTTCGCGTGGGTTGTCGGGGCTGCTGTCGTAGGCGCGCAGGCCCCAGCCGCCTTCATCCTTGTCCTTGGCCGCCATCAGCGGGTCGTGCGGGATGCGCCGCAGGAAGTAGAACTTGGCGCCCTTGGCACTGCGTACATCGCGCACCCCTTCCACCAGAACCTGCAGGTTCGGCGGGTAGCCGCTGGCATCCAGGCGCTTTTCGATGTAGCCCGCGTCGAAGGCGCGCTTGTAGGCGTCGATGGCTTCGCGGATCTGGTACAGCGCCTCGCGCAGCTGCTGCTCCTTGCCACGGCGCACCACGGTTTCGGTCAGCGGCGCGGCCATGCTGGCGAGCAGCCCGAGCAGGGCCAGGGTCAGCACCACCTCGATCAGGCTGAAACCATGCATGCGGCGCCGGGTGTTCATGGCCGTGGGCTCCCGTTGACCGGGGCGACCGCCATCTGGCTGTCCACGACCGGTGCGTCGGTGGTCGGTGCATTACCAGGCACGTCCATCGGTGGCAGCGGGGCCATCTGGCGCACTTGCATGGCCGACTCGGTGCCGGTGGAAAACTCCATGTCCGACGGGCTCTGGTACGGCAGGTTGCGCACGATGCGCGGGGTAATCGCCAGCACCAGCTCGCTCTTGCTCATGTCGTCCTTGTTGCTGCCGAACAGCCGGCCCAGGCCGGGGATGTCGCCCAGGCCGGGGATTTTGTTGCCGCTGGCGTTGTGGTCATTGCGCACCAGGCCGGCCAGCACCTGGGTTTCGCCATCGTGCAGGCGCAGGCTGGTCTGTGCGTTGCGGGTGTCGACCTGGACCGGAATGGTGCCTTGGCGGGTGGCTTCCAGCGGCGTGGCGTTGCTCACTTCCAACGCCACCTTGATCGCCACTTCGTTGTTCAGGTGCACGGTAGGCTGCACTTCAAGCTTCAGACCGACGTCCAGGTAGGTGACGCTTTCGGTGATCACCGGGCCCTGGGTAGACGGCACCGAGGTGGCGCTGATGATCGGCACCCGCTGGCCGATGTGGATGCGCGCCTGCTCGCGGTTGCTGACGCGGATCACCGGGCTGGCCAGGGTGTTGATGTCCTTGTCCGCTGCGTTGATCTTGGCCTGCGGCGCCGGCGCAATGCTGATGCGGCTGGAGTCGATGCCCTTGAGCTGGTCGAGCACGCTGACCGGTTTGCCGTCGTTGCTCAGCACGCCAAAGGTGTTGGGCCATTGCAGGCCGAGGTCGAGGATGCGCGAGGTGGCCACTTCCATCACCTCCACTTCCAGCACCACCTCGGGGTTGGACTGGTCCTGCGATTGCAGCAGCTTCTCGGCCATGCGCACGGCGTCCGGGGTGTCGCGCATGGTCAGGGTGTTGAGGCGCTCGTCGACGAACACATCGCGGGTCTTGAGCATGGTCTTGACCATGTTCAGCGCCGTGTTGGCGTCGATGCTGGTCAGGTAGAAGGTGCGCATGACCAGTTCCTGATAGTCCTTGGTCTTCTGCGGCGAGTCGGGGTAGACCATCACGGTGTTGTCGTTGACGATCTTCTGGCGCAGCTGGTTCTGCTCCAGCAGCAGGGCCACGGCGTCCTCGATGCGCACTTCACGCACGAAGATGGTGGCTTTCATGTCCGGGCGCAGGTCCTTGTCGAAGATGAAGTTGATGCCGGCGACCTGCGACAGCACTTCGAAGATGGTCTTCAGGTTGGCATCGCGAAACTCCAGGGTCACCGGCCGCTCCAGCTTGCTGCGCAACTGCGGGTACGGCTGAGCGGTGCGCGCCTGGACGTTCTCGATGTCGCTGCGCAGGGTCATGCCCTTCTGGTTCTGCGGGTCCAGGCGCAGCACTTCGCGCATGTAGCGCTCGGCGCCGAACAGGTCGCCCTGGCGCAGTGCGGCCTGGCCCAGTGCTACACGCTCGTCCAGGGTGCGGATCAGTTCCAGTTGACGGATGCCTTCCTGGGCGCGGCGGTTGTTCGGCTCCAGGGTCAACACCCGGCCATAGCCCATGCGGGCATTGGCAAAGTCATGGCGGATGCGGTCGGCGTCGGCCTGGGTGATCAACGCCTCGACGGCCGCCTGGCGGCTGTGGGCCAGGGCGATGTTCAGCTCGGTGTCGCGTGGGTCATCGCGCAGGGCTTCTTCCAGGCGGGCAATGCCGGCCTCGTACTGGCCCTCCTTCATCAACTGGTCGCTGTCCTTGCGTACCGCGCTGGAACCGCAGCCGGCAATGGCCACGCACAGCGCCACGAGCAGGAACGGAGCAGGCTTGCACAGCTTCGACGACTTCATGGTGCGCTCCCTACAGACAAGGTCTGCGACTGGTGCAAAGGCAGGTAGACCAGGCTCAGCTCGCTGGCCGAGACGCGGTCGAGGCGATAGGTGTCTTCGATCACGTCGCCCTGGCGCACGACGTAGAGCTTTTCGCCGCTCTGCAGGAAGATCTGCAGGTCGTCGCGGTCGCCCATGCGGCCGATGAATTCGAATGGCAGTGCCGGCGCCGTAGGCTCTGGTGCTACGACGGGCGCGGCGACCACGGGTTGTTCGGTGACGGTGGCCAGGGCTTTTGGCTTGGTCCACTGCTGGGTGGGGAACAGGTCTCTGGAGGCCTGTTCCGGCCCTTTCGCGGCTAAAGCCGCTCCTACAGGATCGGCGCTGCCCGCAGTCCCTGTGGGCGCTGGCTTGCCGGCGATCGGGGCCAGCGCTTCTTCTTGGTCAAACCAGTGCCCGGGTGCCCAGGCCAGCGCTGCGCTCACGCCGAGGAAACCGGCCCAGATGACTGCACGTTGAGTGTTCATCACGACCTCGACAGGTAAAGGGTCATGCGCAGGCGGGCATTGAGCTCGCTGTCGCCGATGCGTTTGCGTTGCAGCTCAAGGTCTTCCAGCACCAGGGTCGGCAGTTGCTTGAGCAGGCCTTTGAGAAAACCGCGAATCTGCGGATAGCTGCCACGCACCGGCAGCACGATCTGGTAGCGCGCCAGCTGGGTCTTGGGGTCGATGCCCAGGGCGTACTCACCACGCGCCAGGCTGATGTGTTCGGCGCTGGCCAGGTGGTACAGGCGCTCGATCAGTTCGCTGGCCTGGGGCTGCCCCGGCAGTTGCTGGCGCAGGCTGTCGAGGGCTTGTTGCTCGGGTTTCACGGCAATCTTCAGTTCACCCCGCTTGACCCGCCCTACCTGCACGCTGGCGTCCGCTTCGGTGGCGCGCAGTTCGCGCACGTTCTGCCATTGCGGCAGCACCCCGGCGCACGCCACGCCAAAGGCCAGCAGGCCTACGGCTACGGCAGCCAGGCCGACTGGGCCGACACTGCGCAGGCGCTCCTGGAGGATCAGGCTGTTCAGCGATTCAAGGGCGCGCATGGCCGGTCTCCCAGGTGGCGGTGAGGGTGAAGCGCACCGGGTGCTCGGGCTGTGCGGCCAGCACCTCGTGGTTGAGCAGCGACACATCGCTGAGCTCGTCACTGGCTTCCAGGCGCTGGTGGTACTGCAGCATCGCTTCGAGGTTGCGCGCCTCGGCGGCAATGCGCACCTGGCCCTTGCGTGCATCCGGGGTCAGGCCGAGCAACGCGACGTCGTCCTGGGGCATGGCTTCGAGCATGGCGAACAGCTGTTGCCAAGGGCGTTGCAGTTGCTGCGACACACTGCGCATCTGCGCCAGGCGCTCGGCTTGCTCGCGGCTGGCGGCACTGTTCTGTGGCGCTGCGGTGGCCGGACGGCGGCCCAGTTGCAGCTCAAGGCTATGCACACTGGCCTCCAGGTCGACCTGCTCGGCCTGCAAGTTCTGTTGCAGCAGCACCAGGCCTACGACCACGGCGCTGCCAAGGGCGAGCAGCGACCAGGCCAAGGGGCTGGTGCGCCGGGGCTGGAATTCCAGGTCGAGGCGGCGCATGTCAGGCCACCGCCCGCCACATGGCGCACAGTGGGTCGGCTTCGCTGGCCGGCTGGCACAGCTGCACCGCCGCCAGTTGCGGCACGTCGCCCCGGCCGGGGGCATGCAGGTACACCCGTGGCAAGTGCTCGCCGTACAGCTCGCAGGTGCGCTCGATCAGCGCTTGCAGGGCCTGGTCGCTGTCGGCGCAACCTTGCGCCAGCACTTGCTGCCAGGCCCCTCCGGCGGCCAGCAGCAGCACGCTGCGGCGGGGTTCGGCCAGCACGAACAGGAAGTCGCCCTGCTCCAGCTGTGGCGAGCAACGGTTGTAGGCGGCCATCAGGTACGGCTGTACCGAGCGCAGGTTCAGGCGGCTTTCCCGGCCCAGCGCTTGCAGGCGTTGCAACAGGGCTTCGGGCAGCGCCGTGGCAATGCGGGCGGCACCGGCAGGCTCTGGTGACAGCACGATGCGCCAGTCGTCCAACGGCTGCCCGTAGAGGTTTTCGAAGCAGGCCCGGGCATAGGCGTCCAGTTCGCGCGGGTGGCCAATGGCGTCGCTCCAGGGTACCAGGCAGAAGCGGCTGTAGCGGGCCGACAGCAGTACCCGCAACTGGGCGCCACGCAGCGCATGCTCGGCCAGCAGCGCGGCCAGCGCATCGGCGGCGGCTTCCCAGGCCGGTTGGGCGGCATCGCAGCTGAACTCTCGGCTGCCCAGCCATTGGTGGTGGTTATTGTGCCAGCGACCCAGGCCGACACCCTCGGCGCCCAATACCGCGCAGAAACGATCAGATGAATGTGACACGGTTGATCTCCTCGAGGGTGGTACGGCCATCGCGGACCAGGTCCAGGGCCGAGGCCCGCAGCAGGCGCAGGCCACGCTGGCAGGCAAGTGTCTTGATTTGCGAAAGGGGGCGGCGCTCCACGATCATTTGCCGCAGGTCGTCGTCCAGGTGCAGCAGTTCGGCGATGGCACTGCGGCCACGGTAGCCACTGCCGCGGCACTGGCCGCAGCCCTGGGCGCGGACGAAGGTCCAGCCGGCCACACCCTCGCGGGTCAGGCCCGAGCCATACAGGGTGTCGTCATCGTGTTCGCAGGGTATGGCGCAGTGCGGGCAGGCCAGGCGAATGAGGCGCTGGGCCAGCACCGCGTTGAGCGCGGAAACGAAGCTGTAGGGGTCGACCTGCATCTGGCTGAAGCGGCCGATCACATCGAACACGTTGTTGGCGTGGATGGTGGTGAACACCAGGTGGCCGGTGAGCGCCGACTGCACGGCGATCTGGGCGGTGTCGGGGTCGCGGATTTCGCCGACCAGGATCTTGTCCGGGTCGTGGCGCAGGATCGAGCGCAGGCCGCGGGCGAAGGTCAGGCCCTTCTTCTCGTTGACCGGGATCTGCAGCACACCGGGCAACTGGTACTCGACCGGGTCTTCGATGGTGATGATCTTGTCCACGCCGTGGTTGATCTCGCTGATCATGGCGTACAGGGTGGTGGTCTTGCCGCTGCCGGTGGGGCCGGTCACCAGGATCATGCCGTAGGGTTCGGCAGCCAGCCGGCGCAGGGCGCGCAGGGTTTCGTCGGCAAAGCCCAGGGCTTGCAACTGCACGCCGCTGACCCGGTCGGACAGGTCCTGCTTGTCGAGCACCCGCAGCACGGCGTCTTCACCGAAGATGCTGGGCATGATCGACACCCGGAAGTCGATTTGCCGGTCGCCCACCGCCACCTTGAAGCGGCCGTCCTGGGGCACGCGCTTTTCGCCGATGTCCAGCTCGGCCATGACCTTGATGCGTGAGATCACCTGGTCGGCGAAGGCGCTGCCGCTGGCCTTGCCGGCACCGTTGAGCACGCCATCGATACGGTACTTGATGGTCAGGCCCTGGCCGGTCATGCCCAGGTGGATGTCGCTGGCATGCAGCTTGAGGGCGTCGTACAGGGTGGAGTTGACCAGTTTGACCACGCGGCTTTGGTCTTCGCTGATGCTGGCCAGCGACAGGCGTTGCAGTGGGTCGCTTTCGCTGCTGGCCTCGGTGTCATGGTCCAGGGCATCGACGGCGTGGAAGCTTTCTTCGTGGCGGGCCAGAAAGGTGGCCAGTTCAGCGGCGTGGGCCAAGTACAACGGCGCGCCTTGCAGTACATCGTCGATCCAGGCCAGGCGGGCGTGGTCGAAGGGGTCGGCGAACACGCCCAGCAACTGGCCGTTTTGCTCGATCAGCACGAATTCGCGCTTCAGGCACTGGGCCAGGGTCACTTTGTCGAAACGTGGGCTGCTGGCCAGCAGGGTGTGGCTGTCCAGTACCGGGTAGTGCAGGGTCAGGCCCAGGCGACGGGTGAAGGTATCGGGGGTGTCGCAGGCCAGGCGTTCCAGGCAGTTGAGCAGGCGCTCGTCACTGGCTTGCAGCCGGGCTTGGGCCAGCAGATCGCGGGGGTAGGCTGATAAGGGTGTGGGATGCTTCGCGGGCATGCCCGCCCCCACAGGTTCACTGCAAACCTGAAGATCACGCGAATCTTGTGGGAGCGGGCAAGCCCGCGAAGAGGCCGGTGCAGGCTGCAGCAAATCCTGGGTTGCATCGAATGCTTCTGGCATGGCCTGCGACTCCGCTCAGGGGCGCGTCGCAGGCTGGCTCGGCCAGGGGTGCGGGCGCCGCTATTCCCCTGTGAGCAGTTGTTCGTCGTCGGGCCCTGGAGGCTTGGCGCCGTTACGCCGGCGGTCGGCCAATACCCAGCTTCCATCGTACAACTGCAGGGGGAACGATTCGTTCCTGTTCTGGCGTCGTTCGACGAACCCTTCAGCCGGGTTGTCCGTGGCCCTGCGCCGGCGCTCGATGCCCATCAGGTCGAAGATTGCACGGGCCAGCTCCACCAGTGGGAACGGCTTGAACAGGACATGACTCACACCCAGTTCGGCGGCCCGCTCACGCACCTCGACGGTGGGGTGGGCGGTAATCAGCACGAAGTGGCATTGCCTGTTCTTGCGTACAGCCTCCAGAACCTGAAAACCCTCCATGTCGGGCAAGCGGTAATCCAGCACAACTACTTGCGGTGCCAGGCGTTCTGCCTGTTCGATACCACTGGCACCGTCGTGGGCAACATGAACTTCCAGGCCTTGCGCCTGCAGGTACGCTTGCAGGTTCTGCGCAAGAGTCTGTTCGTCATCGACTACCAATACTCTGTTCACCAAGGTCGACTCCCAAAAACTGCCCGGTTACCCGGTCTGCGAAGTGCGCCCTTGTACAGGCTTGAGCAGGCTTCGTGCCAGGCGTGAATAGTCATGTTGCACCACTGTAAACCACTGATTTGCCTAGGGTGCCGGCCAGCACCCAAGCAACGCTGAGCAGGCACACCCAGCCGGTTCCCCACAAGCGGGGAAACTGATGGCACATTGCCAAACCTTAATTCCCCAGCATTGGGGAAAACACCATCAGGGGCCTCAGTCGGCGATCTCCACTTTAGCGGACTCGCGCAAACGTTGGCGCACGGATTGCCGCGCTTGCGCCTCGCGTTGACCGATGAGCGTGGCCCTGGCCAACACCAGGCCCTGTTCGCGTATGACCGAAGGATTATCACTTTGGTTCTGCGCTCCTTGCAGTCTTTGCTGGTTGGCGGCGTAAAACGCCTCTATTTCGGCCTGGCTCGGCGCGTCGACTGCACTGAGCTGGGCGTACAGCTGCTGGGCCGCCATGTCTTGCCGCGTGTACTCAGTGTACTGTGCCCTATCGAAACCCGCCTCCGCCAGCCGCCGTTCGAAAACGGCCGGGCTGCCAAAGGCTGCTTCCACCTCACCGACGTGCGCCGACACCTGTTCATCACTGATAGCAATGCCTTGGCGTTGCGCTTCCTGCCATAGCAGTTCCTTGTCGATCAGCTCGTCCAGCGCCTGGTCGCGCAGGCGTTTGTACAGGCCCGGGTTACGGATGCTGGTCACCGCGCGGCCCTGGGCGCTCAGGTACTCGCTGAAGTAGCGTTCCAGGCGCATCAGGTCGATCTCCACACCATTGACCCGCGCCGCCGGCACATCAGCCCAGCTCGCCCTGGTCAGCACCAGCAACAGGCACAACAACAGGATACGCATGGCAACCTCCGCTCAAAGGCTGTCCGGCACTGGCCGGTACGGGGTGACCGCGGTAAACCGTGGCCCGGGCAGGGCCACCGCCACCACATGGGCGCCGGCCATGCCCTGGCGACGGCCGGGGCCGAAGCCCAGCGCCGGGGTCAGGCCGGTAGATACATCGTGCAGGCCTTCCAGCGCCGCGATCAGCTGTTCGCGGCTGGCGTCTCGGCCGATCTGCTTCAGCGCTTCACTCATCAGCTGCAGCGCGCACAAGGTGTTGACCTGCAGCGACGCCTGGCGTGGGTCCAGGCCCTTGCGCTGCTGCAGCCCGGCGAGGGTTGCCAGGCCTTGCTCGGTCCAGTCCTCAGGCACATAGGGATAGGCCAGAAACAGCCGTTGCGACCACTGCTCGGGCAAGCGCGCCACAGCGCCGGCTACCTGGCTGGATGCGGCGAACAGATAAGGCTGACGGCCCGCCGCCTGCAAGGCCGCCGCCAACTCGGCAAAGGCCTGGGCGCGGCCAAGAAAGACGATGCCCTGCCCGTCCACAGGCTGGCCGTCGAACGCCTGAATAGGGGGTGGCGCCCAGCCTTGGCGCAGCAGGCGCTCGCGCAGCTGCTCGGCCAACGCTGCCTGTTCGTTGCCGGCATACACCACGCGCAGCGCGTCCGGTGCCAACCCAAGTGCCGTATGGGCATGATCTGCCAGGCTAAGCAGTTGCTCAGGCAGGCCGGGTAGCGGGTCGAAGATCTGTGCGCTGCCGCCGCTGCGTGGGGTGCTGCCGATCAGCGGCACGTTCTGTGGCGCCAGCAAGGTCGCCAGGCGCTGGTCGAGCATCGGCGCCAACGGCGTAATCAGGGCGAACACCCGCTCTTGCTCCAGCAACTGTTGCAAGGCGCGCTCGGCGCTGGCGGGGTCGGAACCTGGGTCGAGCACTAGCAGTTCCAAGCGCCGGCCATGGATGCCGCCTTGCTGATTGAGTTGCGCCACGCCATCTTCCAGCACGGCCTGTATCACTTGCCCGGCTTCGGCCAGCGGGCCGCTCGCGGGCAGCAAGGTGCCCAAGCGCAGCACGCCCTCCTCCACACCTGGGTCGCGTTCCTGGGCTAGCCGCTTTAGATAGGCGGTGAGGTTGCGCTGGTCGGCCAATGTCAGTTCGAAGCGTGGCATGGCCGGGTCCAGGCGGTTGCCCGCCGGGTCGACGCCATGCTGGATGGCACGAGCCAGACTGCTGTCGGTGTAAGCCGGGTAGCTGCGGCCGTTGGCCTCGCGCGAGCCCTGGCCGAGTGCCAGGCGTTGCCAGTCGAGGCTGGGTGGGCGCACGCCGCCTTCGGCGCGGCCACGGCCGTCGTTGCCGTGGCAGCTGGCGCAGGGCAGCACGCTGGCGGGGACGGCCATGTCGCTGGCACCGACCCGCGCTTGCAACTGGGCGTCGCTGCTGGAGACGCCCTCGCGGTAGAGGCGCTTGCCGGCTTGTTCGTGATCGGTGAGATCAAGGGCCAGGGCTGAACCGCTGAGGCTCATGCTGATGAGCAATGCCAAGAGTTTTGCAGTGTTCATGCCGGCCTCTTCGCGGGGCAAGCCCGCTCCCACAGGTTTTCCATTTCCCTCAGGCCTGAATTTGTCCTGTGGGAGCGGGCTTGTCCCGCGAAGAGGCCGGCACAGCTAGCCCAGGTGTTCATGCTGCTCACCGGCCTGCCAGCGGCTGGGTCAGCAGCTGCATGCGCTGGGCAATCGCCGCAGGTGGCGCATCCGGGCGGATCTTGCTCCAGCGCTTGCCGGCCACGTCACCGGCAATCAGTTGCGTCGAGTGCTGCTCCGGGCTGGGCAGGAACTGGCCGATACGGCCAAGCACCAGGTCGACATTGGCCTTGTCGCCGGTCAGGAACAGCCAGTTCGGCCCGTCCACCCCTTGCTTCTCGGCAAACGCCTTGAGCGCCTGCGGGGTATCGTTGAGCGGGTCGCTGCTGATCGACACGAAGATCACTTGGCTGGCCAGCTGCGGCCCCATGGCCTCGCGCACGTCACGCAACTTGCGGGTGATCAGCGGGCAGGCGTCGGTGCAGTGGGTGAAGATCACGTTGAGCATCACCACCTTGTCCTTGAGCACATCGCTGTAGAAGCGCAGCTCGCGGCCGTTCTGGTCTTTCAGCACGGTGTCGGTGAACCAGGTCTGCGCGTCGCGGGTGCCGCCGCCACTGGTCATGGCCTGCGGCGCTGGCTGCGGCTCGGGCGCCTGCGGCGCATGGCCTTCGTGGGCCAACGCCACCGAGGCGAGAATCCACAGGCAGCCACCCAGCACCAACCAATCAAAACCGCGCATGCCCGCGCGACGGGAGCTTGCAATACTCATGGTTGCACCTCGTGATGGTCGGCAATGGCAGTGCTCTTGGCATGTACCCGACGGGCGCTGAGGCGGTTGATCTCTTCGATCAGCACGGCCGGGTCGGTGAAGCCGTAGTAACGCGTCCAGTGCCCGCTACGCCCGTCACCCACCAGGATCAGCGGCGGGTGCTGGCTGAGGTCGGCGCTGAAGCTGCCCAGGCCCTTGAGGGTTTCGGTGATGGCGTACGGGGTGCCGGTAAGCCAGCTCCAGCCCGGCCCTTTCTGGAAGGCCTTGGCATAGTTTTGCAGGCGCTTGGCGTCGTCACGCTGCGGGTCGACGCTGATCGACACCAGGTGGATTTCCTCGCCTACCCGGCCACCCAGCTGCTGCTGGACCTTGCCCATGATCGACGACACCACTGGGCACACCGTGGTGCAGCTGGTGTAGATGAAGCCCATGACCACCAGATGGTCACCCACCAGGTCTTTCTCCAGGCGTACCGGCATGCCGTCCTGGTTCAACAGCGCGACATCGGCAAAGCGCACGCTGGTCTTTTCCTGATGCGCCGCTGGCGGTTGCCCGGCGTGGCCGTCATGGTCGTGGCCGGCGTGGGCCAGGGCCAGGTTGCTGGCAAACGTCAGGCTCAGGACCAACAGTGTGAAAGCATGCTTGGCGTTCATCGCACATTCCTCACGTCAGTCTGGGAAGCGTTGGTCGCTGCAGCCGGCAGGACGCGCAGGCTGGTGTAGTTTTCTTCGGCAAACTTGCGCCCCAGCGAGGGCGACTGCACATGCAGGTACCAGGCACCGGCTTCAGGCAGGTTCAGCGCCGCCTGATAGATACCCTCGCCCACCTCTTGCAGCTGCAGGTTGCGCGGCATCGACGATGGCGCCAGGAAGTAGCGCAGGCTCAAGTCGTTCAAACCCAGGCGTGGCTGGCCGTCGTCGCCGACGATCCGCACCCGCGCGGTAAAGTCGCTGTGCTGCGGCAACGGCTGGTCAAGGCCGATGAACTCGGCACGCGCGCCCTTGCGTTTGCTGGCGTTGGGCGCTGCGGCCACGTCGGTGCTGAAGCAGTGGATGATCTGCGGCTGGTTGAGCAGGAAGGCCACGTCGAACTTGCCGGCGGCGGGCAGCTTCACGGTCGAGCCATACACCCCAGGTGCCACTTCACGCAGGCTGCGGTCGACGACGATGGCCGCGCGGGCCTGGTGGCCGCGGTTGTTGTAGCCGGACATCGGCGCGTTCATGCCTTCGGCGTAGAAGTAGGTGGTGTTGTCCACCGGGTTGACCACGAACACCGAGTTGTCATCGCGTGACACCGACAACCCCTGGGCCAGCGGCAGGTCACCGGCCTGGCGCGGCGCGGCCGGGCCGGCCTCGAAGCCTTGCACGATTGGCGAACGCCCCTCGCCCAAACTGGACAGGTTGATCATGGTGACCTTGGGCGAAGCCAGGCCGCGCACGTAGGCATAGCCCTTGGTGAAGGTCAGTTGGTAGGGTTCGGCCGCCACCGGAATGTGGTGGATCAGCTTGTCGGTACTGGCATCGATCACCAAGGCCTGGTTCTCCAAGGTGTTGAGCACGATGCCGTAGCGGCCATCGTTGCTGAAGCGCATCGGCCCCAGGCCCTGCTCGGCCTTGACCGTGTGGCGCAACTGGTGGTTGCGGGCATCGAACACCCGCACGCTGCCCTCCTCGCCATCGACCACGTAGACGGCCTGGGACAGCGCCGAATAACTGACCGACAGCGGGTGCGGGCCAACTTTGATGGTCTTGACCAGGCGCATGTCCGGGATGTCGATGACGCTGAGGGTGCCGCTATCACGGTTGCTGACATAGGCGTAGCGCGAGTCGGCGCTGAAGGCGATTTCGTGGTGCCCGCTGCCGGTGTTGAAGCTTTTCAGGGTGTTGCGGCCCGGCACGTCGATCACCGTTACCCCGCCTTTGGCCGGGTCGCTGCTGTTGTTACCCACCCACAGCCGATGCTGGTCCGGCTGCAGGGCCACGCGCAGCGGCTGGTCGCCGGCGTCCAGGTCCGCCACGCGGGTGAAGGTTTCGGTGTCGATCACTGCCACCTTGCCGCGCTCGGGAATCGACACGAACACCTGTTTGTCATCGCTGGTAGCCACCCAGTCCATGGGCCGCCCGGGCAGGTCGATGCGGGCCATGGTGCTGGTCACGCCGCCCACCGACACGGTCGGGTCAATCACCGTCAGGCTGGCATCGTTATTCAGCATCAGCAGGAAGTAGCTGTTCAGGTCGAGCAGCGGCCGGGCACCGATGCTGCTCTTGAGGAACAGCGCGACCCGCGCCTTGCAACTTTGCTCGCGGTCCCCCACCGGGGCCGACTGCGCCGGGTCGATCCACGCCCCCGGCGCCATGCCCGACAGCGGCTGGCCACTGGTCTGGTCGCTGAGCTTGAAGCGGATATTGGCGAAACCGCCTTCCTTCAGCTCGCCGCCAGCCAACGGCCGCGCCTCGAACTCCACGCTCACGCCGTCCCGATTGAGCCGGTGCGGGGCGAGCGGCTCGGCCGCTTCCTGCAACAGCTCGCGCGGGTCGCACCAGAGCTTTTCATACGCCACGCCCAGGCCGATCAGCGCTATGCCCAACATAACCCCCAAGTAAGCAGGGCGAGTCTTCTTGTTCATGCTCGCGCTCCCCTTCCGTCACTGCGCCGGGGCCGTTGCCGGCGGCGCTTCGTTGGTCACCCGCAGGATCCCCCACAGCCCCGAGAGGTTGCCGTAGGCGGCGTAGTCGCGGAACAGGTAGTCACCCGCCACCGCGTTGGCACCACCGGCACTGGGCAGCATGAAGCTGAAATGCGCCGCTGGCAGTACGCTTTCCTGAGCACCGATGTACATGGCCATCGGGTTGTAGCCGAAGCGCACCGAACCGATGCCAGGCAGGCTCAGCGGGTAGCCGTCCACGTCACTCTTCTCCGCCTGGTAGTTGTGCAGTGGCCACAGGTGGCCGTCCAACTGGTAGGTGATGCCGCGGCTGCCACCGCTGGGCATCAGCACATGGCTGCGCACAGGCTGGCCGGGCTTGGCATACAGCACTGGGGTTTGCGGGTCACCGCCAACCAGGGCGTTGCTGTAGGCCATGTGCGCGTTGGGCACATCGGCGAAGCCGGAGCCATCGGCATGGCCGAACGGTGCGTCCGGTGCCAGGCCAAAGCGCAGCCACAGCGGTTCGGTCTTGTAGTTCATGGCCATGTTGCCGTTGTCTTTCGGGTCACCCGGCACGCCATTGCCTTCGGTGGCGATGCCTTCGACCGGGCGGCCGTCGGCCCAACGCATGTTCATCGAGCGCTGCCACACCGTTACCAGGTCACGGTAGTCCGGTTGGCCGGTGACCTTGACCGTGGCCTGGGCCCGGCTGGCCGCGTCCTCGGTCCAGGTCGCGGTCTGCGGCAGGATGCTCATGCCACCCACCAAGCCTTTTTGGGGCTGCTTGATGAAGTCCGACGGCATCAGGTTCAGCCCACCGAACTCGATCGCGGTGGTGTTGATGTTGTCCACCGTGCGGCCCAACTGCAGCACCGGCTTGCCCTCGCGCTCCAAGTGGCCGGCGTAGTACTGGTACACCCGGCTTGGGTAGGCACCGCTGTTGCCCACCCGTGGCGGCACGGTCTGGACCGGGTTGGCACCCACGTTGGCACCGTCGGACTTGGTGATGTCGTAGGCCAGCAACTGGGCATGCAGGCCGACATGGCTGGATGGCCGCATCAGGTTGTTGTTGAAGGCCGTGGAACCTTCGCTGTCGAAGCGGTCACGCTTGACCACGTTCTGCATCACGGCCGTGCTTGGCAGGTCCGGCATGACCTGTGGCAGGCGGTTCTCCAGGGTGATGCTGATGCAGTCCCCGGCATTGGCGCGCAGCACCAGCGGCTCCACCGGTACCCCAGCCTTGAGCTTGCCTGTGGTGGTGTCCAGGTCGGCCTTGCGCACGTACAGCACGGCAGTCGGGTCATGCAGTGGCGCGCTGTGCCCGCCCACGGTGAAGGTGGTGCCGTCCTCTTCATCGACAACCGTGACCTGCGGGATGCTGGTCGTGCGGTTATTGAACACCAGGGTACCGCCACTGGCCTTGAGTGGGCCGCCGACATGCTGGCCCGCACCGGCCGGGTCGTTGATGCTCACACCGTTGCGGTTCTCGAGGATGTCGTTGGCCAGCGCCGCGACAATTTCGTAGCTGCGCTTGACCGTGGTACGGGTGCCGATACCGTTGGGGTTGGCCGTGGTTTTCGGGCAGATACCGTCGAAGTTCACGGTATTGCGCATGGCCACGGGTTGCGTGTTGTTCGGCAGCGGGAACAGGTCGGCACGCTGTGCGGTGTAGTTGCGCATCACCCCCCAGATACCGTTCCAGTAGCCTTCCAGGGCGGCGTCCATGGAATACAGGTAATCGCCATTGGTGGCAGCGGAACTGGAAATCATCGAAACCGGGGCCATGAAGCCCATCTGCTCGGAGATCCCGATCATCTGCGACGACTTCCAGCCGGAGTTGGAGCTGTTGCCGAAGCCCGAGCCGTTCTGCAGCCACTTGACGCCGTGCAGGGTCACGTTGTGCTCCTCCTCGTGGCCACCGGCATGCAGGCGCAGGCGTACGTTGTCCCCGGAGTAGGTGCGCAGCATGGGGGTGAACGGGTCACCCGGCTCGCTGCCGGCCTTGTTGATGTGCGGTGGGAACAGTGTGGTGCCGCCGGTGGGGCCGACCGCCGAGGTGATCGCCGACGGGGCCATGTTCATGGCCGGGATCGCACGGTCGGTGCGGCTTTGCAAGGCATAGCTCAGGTCACCGGCGAGGCCGTCTGCCTGCATGCCGCGCTTGCCATCGGGGCCGACCTTGTTCGGGTCGAACACCCGCAGGGCCAGTGGCTCGTTGCGGTAGTTGACGACGAACATGCCAGGGTCATCGACCGAAATCGCCTGTGGGCAAGGCCGGCTTGGGCAGCCGGGGGCCAAGCCGCCGCGCGACTCGACCACCGATTCCAGCAGGTTGGAGGCCTTCTGCCGTACCGGTGGGTTGATGGCGTAGCGGAAGCTGTCGGCGGTGGCCGGGTAGGACTGGCCATTGGGCACACCGTCCGGGCCTGCACCCACGTACACACCCGCTTCATAGGCATGCTGGAAGTCGCTGTACTCGAGGAAGAACTCACGGTAGCTGTCGTTCTTGCCATCGCCATCGTGGTCGCCGGTCTTGATCACCGCTTGCCACGAGGTCGGGCCGCCGTCCTGGCGTGTGGCCGGGTTGTACAGTTGCTCGCCGGTTTCGGCGTGGTACCAGGTAGAGCCGGCAGGCTCGGCCAGCACGGTGGCATACAGCCCGAGCTGCTGGTGGGTCGATGGGCCGAGGTGGTCATGGGTGAAGATGGTGCCCAGGCCACGGTCGACGTTGTTCACGTTCACCAGCGGGTCGGCGAACCAGCGTTGCATGGCCGTGCGCGCGCCCAGCCAGTCGGCCCGGCCGAAGCGGCCGAAGTACGGGTGCTGCTTGGCTTTCGGGCAGGCGGCGGTGCCGTCGCGGCTATCGCCTTCGGTGCAACCGTTGTAGGCGCGGATGGCGTGCACACGCTCGACCACGCTGCCGGGTGAGAGCACCCCATCTTCATAGTTCCAGCCGTTGGCCGAGCCGTCGGCGGCAGTCAGGTCCCACTTGGGCAGGTGAATGTGCTGGCCGATCACGTCGGTCGGGGTGCGCACCTGGTAGTCGTCCATTTCATAGTACGACGGGATCAGGTTGGTGTGGGTGTACATGGTGCAGTCGAAGGTGTTCATGCGCATCACCAGCGGCTCTGGCGGGCGCTGCTTGGTGATGACCGGCCAGGCGTCCTCCCACAGCGCCAGAATGCGCGCCTGCGGGAAGTGATAGCCGACTTTGTTGTACACCGCGTCGAACTGGATGTTGGCACCTTTGTAGATACGCGGGCGGTCGGCAGTGAAGGCGGACGAACCGCGGAAACTCATGCCTGTCAGGCTCTCGCCGCTTACAAACTCACCTACCCCCGAGGTTTGCGTCAGGCGCTTGCCGCGATCATCCATGCACGGTTCATAGAACGGCGCACCGGCGGTGGGCAAGGCGCCGTTGGTGCGGAACGCCTTGGCCACCGGCTGGCTGCCGGGGACAAGGGCGAAACTGGGGTGCTCGGCCTTGGCGTGGAATTGCATGGCGGCCTGCTCGACATCGGTCCCCTCTTCAGGCAGGTAGATGGGCTTGGCCTTGTGCACCACCTTGGAGAAGTCCAGCTTGGTGGTGGTGGTCACCGCCTCGCCGCCTGCAGACACACCGTCCAGCGCATGCCGGCCCAGGCCGCCATCCCAGCCATCGACCTGGTTGGGGTCGAGGTTGGCCCACAGGGCCTTGCCGCTGTTTTTCAACTGCTGGGCCAAGGCGGGGTCGAGCATGTCCAGTGGCGGGGTCGGTGGGCGGTTGCCAACGCTGCTTTCCATGCCACCGATCCAGAACGGATAGCCAGGGTTCTTCAGCGTGCCATCGGCATTGCGGTTGGCATCGGTACGGTCGACCAGCGCCAGCGAGCCGACAGCCTTGCGGATTGGCGATTCATTAGCGTGATCGTCGTCGCCCTCATCCTCTTCATCGTCATCGCCATGGGCGGCGACCAACGCTTCGGACAGTTTGGGCACCACCACCACCTTGCCGGGCATAGGCGCCATGGCCTTGCCAGGCAGCGGCACGATGGCCGGGATCGGTGTACCGGCAACAATTTCACCATCAGGCAAAGCCCGGGCGCCAACGGCCGGCTTGCCGCTGCGCAGAGCGAACGGCGTGGCGTGGAAGCCATTCTCGCCCTGCCCGCTCACTTCCAGCCGGGTACCCTCTTCGAAGACGTCATGCACCCGCCACATGGCCCACATACCCTGGGCGAAGTGCGGGTAGAAGTGGCAGTGGTAGATGGCATCGCCCGCTACACGGTTACGGTTGCCGGAGCCGCCGTTGGCGATCTCATAGGTGTAGCCGATTCCCGGGCCGATACCCTGGGCGTCGATATAGTCGGAGTTATCGTCATTGGGGTTGAACAGCCACTGATGGCCATGCAAGTGGAAGATATGCTGCTCATGGCCGTTGTGGGTGTTGCGGAACTTGGTGAAATCGCCGATGTAGCTGTGGTGCACGTTGGCCGGTTCGGCCGGGTACAGCGCCATATTGGCCTTGACCCCCACGGCACTGGCGGGCGGCGTTTCGCCTGGGCGAATGTTCTCCAGGCCGACGTTGGCCGGTACGTCCACCAGGGTGCCTATATCGCCGACCGTGTGCGCGCTGAGGAAAAATTCTTCGTAGGCGCACGACAGGCAGTCATGCATCGGCCCTACGCCAAGGCGGTTGGCCACCACCTCGGCACCCATGCCGCCAGAGCCGTAGTTGATCATGAACGAGTCGCGTGTCGGTTCCAGCACATGGCCCATCACCGGGTCCGCCCAGTAGCCCGGGAAGGCTTGGGTAGCGGCCACTTCATCGGCGAACTGCGAGGCGAAGTCGCGGAAGGCTTCCAGGCGATTGGGCAGCGCCGGGTTGCGCTTGTTGACACTTTCCAGCGGATAGGTCGAGCGCGGGAAGCTGCCATCCGGGTTAGGGCCCATGACGATGGCGTCGGTTTCGCTGTTGAGGATTTCATTGCCGTCGACCATGGCAATGATCGGTTTGCCTGCCTTGCCCTCGGTGATCCACGGCTCGGCTTGCGGGTAGCGGGCCTGGTAGTCGATCACCGGTTGGCCAGTGGCGGTGCGGCCGGTGGTAGCCAGGCGCATTTCTTCTTCGGTCAGGGTGTTGCGGTAGGTTCGCCCACCTTTGGGCACCACCACCACCTGGCCGAACAGGCCATTGGCAACGTTACCCGCCCCACCCTGGCCGCCAAAGGTTGCGCCCTGGCTGGTGGCGGCGAAGGCCCCCTCGCGCTCGGCGTACAAGGTGTAGCTGCGGGTGTTGCCGGGCGACACCAGGAAGTTGCCATTGCGGCCGGTATTGGCGGCGATGTCGCCAATGCTGCTGACCGCCTGCATGCCGTTCACCTGGAAGCCGACATGCCGGTCATTCACCTGCTCGTCGGCGACAAAATGCTCGCCACCTTCGTTCTCGACCTCGTTCTCCGGGCCTTCTTCTTCGCCTTCGGCCTCGTTTTCTTCAGGGTCGATGCCGTGCTTGTTGGGGTTAGCCTGGTAGGCCAGCAGGTTGGTCAGGTTGACCGTGAGGCAGTCGCCGGCAGCCACGCGCAGCACGATGGGCCGTGGGCGCTTGTCCGGGCGCAGGGTGACCTTGCCCGGTACCGCGGCCCCGCCTTTGCTCAGCGGGACTTGCTTGTCGTCCACCACATCCTCGCGGAGTGCGAACATCATGCCGTTGGCGTTTTGCGCGCCGAGGCGGTTGAACATCAACGGTTGGTCCAGTGCCACCACGTTGGCGACCAAGGTGCGCTGGCACTGCACGGCCGCCTCGCTGGTCGATTCCCAGCCGAGCAGGGCCAGAACGAGTGATGACAGAATGGGGCCTTTGCGTGGCGTAGACATGCTGCACCTCCGGGACACAGGAACTCTGCGGGAGCTGCAGCAAGGTCTATGCCAGAGGCAAATACCATTATTTATCAATAAGTTATGAGATCAATCAAAACAAATTGGGGAGGATCCCCCGGCGACTTTCCCCGAAGTGGGGGGCACTGCGTCGTAAACCGTGAAGGCAACGCGGTCTGTAGGAGCAGCCTTGTGCTGCGAAGAGGCCGACAAATCTGGAAAATATCTTCGGCTGAAAGGGCCTCTTCGCAGCGCAAGGCTGCTCCTACAAGGCTTGTGTTTGCCTTGAGATCGACGTGGGGTTTGCTGTCAGCCAACCAGGCCGCGTACGCAGAAGTACAGGATCGATGGGCCCATCAGGCAGCCCAGGCCGGTATGGAAGGTGGCCGTCAGCGCCCCATATGGCACCAACCGCCGATCCGTCGCGGCCAGCCCGGCGGTCACCCCCGACACCGTCCCCGCCAACCCGCCGAACACCATTGCCGAGCGCGGGTTGTCCAGCGCCAGCAGGCGCGCCGACACCGGGGTGAACACCATCACCAGAATCGCCTTGATCAGCCCGGTGGCAATCGACAGCGCCATCACGTCCGAGCTTGCACCCAGCGCCGCGCCGGTCACCGGCCCGACGATATAGGTCACTGCGCCTGCACCGATGGTGGTCATGCTCACCGCATCGCGGTAACCGAAGGCGTAAGCCACCGCCGCGCCGACAATGAACGGCAGCACGGTGCCCAGCAACAGCGCCACCGCACCGATCATGCCGGCTTTGCGCGCCTCCGTGGCCTGCACCTCGAACGCCGTGGCGACGATGGCGAAGTCGCGCAGCATCGCCCCGCCCATCAGGCCGATACCGGAGAACAGCGCCATGTCAGCCAGGCCTTTCTGCCCACCCGTCACGGTGCCGCCGACCCAGGCCAGCACCAGGCCGATGACGATGGCGATGGCCGAGCCGTGCACGCGGCCGAAGGTGAGGTACTTCGACAGCACGACCGACAGCCACATGATGGCGCCCACCGCTGCAAAGGCAGTGATCAGGCCGTTGTGCTCCAGGGCATTTTCAATGATTGGCCACATGTTCAACGCCCTCCTGCAGGGGCGACCTGCGCACTGGCTTCTGGGGTGGGATCAAGCGCAGGTAAAGGCTCACCGCGATGGCTGCGGCTGATCAGGGCGATGGTCACACCGCACACCAGAACCGCGCCCACCGCTGCCAGCAGCGCCACCGGCCCGCCGTGCAGGGCGGTGACCACGTTCTGCTGGGCGGCCATGGCCACCACCACCGGGATGTACATGGCGCCCCAGAAGCCCACGCCAAACTCGCATTCCTTGCTCATGCCGCCATTGCGCTGCATGTACAGGCGGGCGCAGATCAGCAGGATCATGGCAATGCCAACCCCGCCCACATTGGATTTGACGCCCAGCAGCACGCCCAGGAAGTCGCCGACGATGACGCCGGCCAGCGTGCAGACCGCCAGCAGTGCCACACCATAAATAATCATTGTTGTTTCCTCAGGTAGTTGCCGAAGTTGCTTGTTGTTGTTCTTCGCCATCCGCAAAGCCGCCCTCATCGATCGTCGGCCACCTCCTGGCGCAGCAGCGCATCCAGGGTGTCCCAGCGGGTGCCTTCTACCGCCACCACCCTGCCCTGTTCGAACACCGTCCGGGCCAGCCCGCTGAGTACGCTGCCGGGGGGCATTTCAAGGTGCAGGCGTACGCCACGCTCATAGGCGTTGCGCAACGTAGCACGCCAGTCGACCACCCGCGCCATGTTGCCGGCCAAGTCATCACGCAGGTGCCGTGGGTCAAACACCGGGCGTGCGCGGCTGCCGCTGAGGTAGGTAATGCGTGGCCGCTGCAATTCGACCGTTGCGAAGGCACTCGCCAGTTCCGCCGCCGGGCCATCGAGCAATGGGCAGTGCGATGGCACACTGATCGCCAGACGCCTTGCCACGCCCTGCCCCATGCGCCGAGCTCTGGCAGCCACCTCAGCCATCGCCCTATCGCTGCCGGCAATGACGATCTGGTTATCACTGTTGAGGTTGGCGAGGTAAACCTCACCGCCCACTTCAATCAGCAAACGCTCGACACTGGCCAGGTCCAGGCCACTGAGCGCTGTCATCCCGTAGCCTTGCGGATAGGCCCCCTGCATCAGTTCGCCACGCAAGGCGACCAGGCGCACGGCATCGGCAAAGCCCAAGGCGCCCGCCACGACCGCAGCCGGATAGGCCCCGATCGACAAGCCAGCCACGTAATCCGGCGCTGGGCTGCGTTGCATCAGCCAGCGCGCCCAGGCCACGCCGCTCAGCAGCAGGCACAGCTGCACGGCGCGGGTACTTTGCAAGGCTTGCTGGCTGTCCATGCCCAGCACCTGCTGGCCAAGGGTATCGCTGGCCTCTTCCAACAGTTGCTCGCAACCTTCAGGCAGGCGTTGCAGCATGCCCACCTGCTGGGCGCCCTGGCCGGGGAAGGCGAACAGGCTGCTCATGCGGCACGCTCCAGCGCTGCCCAAGGGTCGCTGACCAGGCGCGGGCCATGGGGCGATTTGAGCAGCACGCGGCGGGCGAAACCGGCCCATTCACGCAGAGCGACCGCACCCAGCGGGGTTTCCAGCTGCACATCGATACGGCACGGCGCGCAGTCGAGGATATCCAGCAGCTCACGCGCCTGGGTGCGGGCCAGTGGTCGTGGTGTGCGCATCAGCAGGTCCAGGTCACTGCCGGCATGCACCACTTCAATGCCGGTCGCAAGCTGGTACCCCACCCCACCCGTCGGTCCCCAGGCCAAGCCGCTGGCCTGCATTACCGGGGCGACCGAGGCCAAAGCCTGCAACGCAGGCCATGGGCTTTGCACCTTCACGCGCAGCACCTCAGGGCTTTGCTGACGCTGGATGTCGGCTACGCGCATCAAGGCGCCCAAGCGCTGCGCCCGGCCCTGACCACGCAGCCCCACGGCCACCCAGCCCTCCTCGCAGGTGGAACGACGCACCACCACCGGTCGGCCGTTCGCCAACACCTCCAGCGCCCACTGCGGCGCATCCGTGGGCAAGGCCGTTGCAGGCATCCCCCACAGCAGGTCGTGCGGCCTTGGCGCGTTCATGTCAAACGCCCTGCCACTGGCGGCGCAGCTGTTCGCGAACCTGACGCGAGGCGCTGCGGTGTTCGCCCGCCAGCCGTGACGACAGGTCGGTCGAGCTGCCGATGTCACGCACCGCTTCCGCCAGGCAGGCCCGCACCTGCGCAATGTCAGCGCTGCTTGGCACCTCGGCGTTGTCCACGGTCAGGCGGCGCCACAGCAAACCCAGCGAGGCGTAGCTACCCAAGTCATAGGCCATGGGCGGCACTTCGGCGGCCAGGGCCTCCAGTTGCTCGATGCTGCGCAGGGTAATCCGCGCCGCCGCCGCCTTGCCCATGGCGTGCACCATCACCCCGGCATCGTCCAGGGCGATCAGCCGCTGGGCTTGATAGCCGTGGGCCAGGAAGGCACCGGACATGGCCTTGCCGACCAGCAGGCCGATCACCGGGTGCCCCGCCAACCGCGCCTGGGCATAGGCCTGCACGGCCGCGGCCAATGCCTGGTAAATGCCCAACGCCTCCTCACGGCGGCCATAGGCCTGGCTGGGTACGTCGATCAACGCAACAATGGCGCGCTTCTGGCCATTGCGATCAGCCTCCACCGCATCGCTGACGGCCTTGGCCAAGCCCCAGCCTTCCAGCAGGCCGACCTCGCCCGAGCGCGCCCGGGGGAATGGGTTGTCGGCATCCGGCACCACGGCGATGAAGCGTGCCAAGCGGTTGTCCAGTTCGCCATCGATGACCCGCAGCGAGGCGGGATAGCCCGGCAAGGCTTGCCCATCGGCCAGGCCCGGCAGCCAGTTCAAGGCTCGATTCATTGGGTTTCTCCTTGGTAAAGGGCGCGCACGGCAGCGGCATCCAGTTGCGGGCAGTCAGCTCCCAGCCGCGCCAGCCGTTCAAGGAACCAGGCGTGTTGGCCGGCGCGGTCCCTGGCAGGCTCGTCCAGCAGTTGCAGCAGGCGCTCGCGCAGGGCCTCGCTGTCGTCAGCCACGTAGGCGTCCACCAGCCCACTGGCATGGCGCTGCTCACCACCGCTAAGGCTCCAGATGAAGGGGCGGTCCTTGGCGTCGTACTCGCCAATGCCCGCCTCCTGTTCGATTACCTGCGGGCCATTGAGGCCCAGACGGGCTTCGCGGGTGACCAGCAAGTGGCTGCACAGGCCAGCGGCGATGGACATGCCGCCAAAACAGCCGACCGACCCTGCGATCAGCCCGACCACCGGCTGCCAGGCACGCAGCTCGACAATCGCCGCCTGGATTTCGGCAATCGCCGCCAGGCCCAGGTTGGCCTCCTGCAAGCGCACGCCGCCGGTTTCCAGTAGCAATACCGCGCAGGTGGGGATGCCGTTGCGGTTGTCTTCGATGGCCAGCTCCAATGCACCTGCGATCTTGGCGCCGCCCACCTCGCCCATGCTACCGCCCTGGAACCCCCCTTCGATGGCAGCGACCACGGCATTGCGCCCATTGAGCCGGCCCTTGGCGATAACCACGCCATCATCTGCCTGGGGCACGATGCCCTGGCGCGGCAGCCACGGCGACATCAGCCGGTCGAACGGGCCCAATAGTTCGCGGAAACTGCCCGGGTCGAGCACGGCGCGGGCGCGCTGGCGGGCGCCCAGTTCGACGAAACTGCGGCTGCGCAGCAAGCGTTCGGTGTCAGTCATGGGCAATCTCCTCAAAGCCTTGCTCCAGGCGCAGGCGCACCACGCCTGGGGTGGCGCCGAAATCATGGATGTCGATGTTCACAGCCGGCCAGGCGCGGCCCTCGAACAGGCGCTGGAACAGTTGCGCCCAGCGGGCAGCACTGCCGTTGACCGAGGTCACCACCTGGATCTGCAGGCTGCCCACAGTGCCGGGCTCGATCAGCACTTCGAGGTCGCCGGAGCTGACGCAGCCCACCAACGTGCGGCCACGCCCAGGTTCAGCGGCGGGGAAAGTAAAGGTCAGGGTTTCCATGTCACAGGCTCCCGGCTTTGTCGAGGAACAGGCAGGCGGCCAGCAAGTCGGCGGCGCCGCCCGGTGAGGCATTCAGGTGCAGCAGTTGCTGGTCCAGCCGGCGCAGTTGCCGGCGCCCTGCCAGGCTGGCGCTGCCGCCTTCGTCGAGTACGGCGCGGGCACCGTGCTGCACGGCGGCCAGCCCGGCTGGGCCGCTACGCCAGAGCACGCAGGTGTCACTGAGCACGGCCATGATCGCCAGCAACGCGTCGAGCCGGGCGTGCGGCTCGCTGGCCCCGGCTGCGCGGCTACGTTGCAGTTGTGGCAAGCCATGGCCGATGACGGCGGGGAAGCCTTGTTGCGCCTGCTCGCGGGCGCCGCCGGTGCCGTAGCGGTGACGCACCTGCAGGCCGTGGCTGTCTTGGCGCGACATGGCTGGGTCGTCGATCAGGGCGATGCGCCCGGCGCGGGCGGCCAAGGTGGTAGCGTTGGCCTGAGGGGCAAGGGCCTTGGCGGCTACCAGCAAGCCCAGCGCCCAGATCGCGCCACGGTGGGTGTTTACCCCGTGGGTGGTGGCCAGCATCGCGGCTTCACCTTCGCGGCCGAGCTGTCCCAGGGTGGCGCGCAGGGGCTGGCCGATTGTTCCGAGGGATTGGGCGGCTTCGGCCATGCTGCGCAGGCATGGCCACAAGGCCAGGGCCGAGGCGTGCATCAGGGCCAGCGTCATGTCGCGGTGGGCACCGTTGCTGCGGCGGTCGACCAGGCCGGGTTTGGGGGACAAGTCGGCTTCGTCGATCAGGGCTTCTACGGCCAGGTCGGCGAGGTGGTCTGGCAGTGAGATTTGCGTTGCCTGGGCTGGCCACTTCGCGGGCACGCCCGCTCCCACAAGGACCGAGGTGGCTTCAAGATTCAGGTTATGTGCCTTCATCACCAGCTCCTGAACCGTGCAGGCGGGTTGTAGAGGCCGCCGGACCACTCGACCAGGTCGGCGATGCTACGGGCGGCCAGCAGTTCGCGGCTGGCGTCGGTGCGGCGGATGCCGAGGTCTTCGGGCAAGGCGACCAGGCCTTGCTGGCGCAGGCGCAGGGTGTCTTTCGGGTCGTGGCGCAGGCCGATGGCGGTAACCCCGGCCACGGCGGCGATCATTTGCTGACGCTCCTCCAGGCTGCGGGCTTTGTAGAGGTAGGCTATGCCCTCCTCGGTCAGCAGATGGGTGACGTCGTCGCCGTAGATCATCACTGGCGCCAGCGGCATACCGGCCTTTTTCGCCACCTCCACGGCGTCGAGGGTTTCCACGAACGTGGGCTTACCGCCTTCCTGGTAGGTCTCGACCATCTGCACCACCAGCTTGCGGCCGCGCTCCAGCAGGGTTTCCGGCACGGTCATGTCGAGCCAGGCCGGGGTGGCGTGACGCCGCCCACGGGGGTCGTGGCCCATGTTCGGTGCGCCACCAAAGCCGGCCAGGCGACCGCGTGTCACGGTCGAGGAATGGCCATCACCGTCCACCTGCAACGTGGCACCAATGAACAGATCGACCGCGTACTGCCCGGCCAGCTGGCACATCATGCGGTTGGAGCGCAGCGAGCCGTCACGGCCCGTGAAGAACACGTCCGGGCGCTGGGCGATGTAGTCCTCCATGCCAAGCTCGGTGCCGAAGCAATGCACGCTTTGCACCCAGCCGGTCTCGATGGCCGGGATCAGCGTCGGGTGCGGGTTCAGCGTCCAGTTACGGCAAATCTTACCCTTGAGGCCCAATGACTCGCCGTAGGTGGGCAGGATCAGTTCGATGGCCGCAGTGTTGAAGCCAATGCCATGGTTCAGTGACTGCACCTGGTGTTTTTCGTAGATGCCGCGAATGGCCATCATCGCCATCAGCACATGCACCGGTTTGATATGGCGCGGGTCGCGGGTGAACAGCGGTTCTATATAGAAGGGCTGGTCGGCGACTACCACGAAATCGACCCAGGACGCCGGGATGTCGACCCGTGGCAGGTCGTCCACGCAATCCACCAACCGGTTGACCTGGGCGATGACGATGCCGTCGCTGAACGCGGCGGGCTCCACCAGTGCCGGGGTGTCTTCGGTGCTGGGGCCGGTGTACAGGTTGCCGTCGCGGTCGGCCATGAACCCCGCCACCAGGGTGACGTTGGGGATCAGGTCGACCAGCAGCCGCGAGTACAGCTCGATGTAGGTGTGGATGGCGCCGACTTCGAGCAGGCCGTCTTCCAGCAACTGACCGATGCGCAGGCTCTGCGGGCCAGCGAAGGAAAAGTCGAGCTTGCGGGCGATGCCGCGCTCGAACAGGTCCAGGTGCTCGGCGCGGCTGACGCTGGGCATGATCATGTGCAGGTCGTGCAGGCGCCCTGGGTCGACCTTGGCCAGCGAGCGCGAAAGGAAGTCTGCCTGCTTCTGGTTGTTGCCTTCGAGCACCACCCGGTCGCCGGGGGCCAGCAGCAGTTCGAGGGCTTCGACGATACGTTCGGTGGGTAGCACCACGCCGTCGGCGAGGTGGCGGACCCGGTCGAGGCGGCGCTGCTTTTCGGCGCGCCGCCGCGACCATTGCGGCGGTGGATTCTGAGTTATTGTCATGGTGACTCCACAGGTTCGCTGTCGTGGAGGTCACCTTAGGGCGGTGCTGCTTGGTGGATCAATCAAGCTCCTGGCGTGTTCATTACGGCCAGGTTAATGAACCACAGTAAAAATGCACGATGCCCCTGCATAATTGTCGATTGTGCAAGGTAAATTTGCATGACAGGATCACGAGATCCTCCAGCGAACTCCAGACTTCACTTGGAAAATCAATAACAAAGCAGGGAGAACGCAATGACTGCGCATGCTCAAACCCCGGCAACTGGTGCTGTATTGGCCGAGGTCCGCAACCAGATCGGCCACCTGACCCTGAACCGCCCTGCCGGCCTCAACGCCCTGACCCTGGACATGGTGCGCAGCTTGCGCCAACACCTGGACCAGTGGGCTGAAGACCCGCAAGTACGCGCCGTGGTCCTGCGTGGCGAAGGCCCCAAGGGGTTCTGCGCGGGTGGCGATATCCGCTCGCTGCACGACAGCTTCAAAGCCGGCGACACGCTGCATGAAACCTTCTTCGTCGAGGAATACGCCCTCGACCTGGTCATCCACCGCTACCGCAAGCCAACACTGGTGTTGATGGACGGCTACACCCTGGGTGGTGGCATGGGCCTGGCCCAAGGCTGCGACCTGCGCGTGGTTACCGAACGCAGCCGCCTGGGCATGCCCGAGGTCGGCATCGGCTACTTCCCTGATGTTGGCGGCAGCTATTTCCTGTCGCGCATCCCGGGTGAGCTGGGCATTTACCTGGGCGTCAGCGGCGCCCAGATCCAAGCGGCCGATGCCCTGTACTGTGGCCTGGCCGACTGGTACCTGGCCAGCGACCAACTCACCGCCCTCGACCGGGGCCTGGACCAACTGAGCTTCGGCGACAACCCGCTCAAGGACCTGCAAAGCCTGCTGGCCAAACTCGGCACCCAGGTGCTGGGCGATGCACCCTTGGAACAACTGCGCCCGGTCATCGACCACTTCTTCGCCCTGCCCGACCTGCCTGCCATCGTCGAGCAACTGCGCGCGGTGAGCATCGGCGACAGTCACGCCTGGGCCGTGGCCACCGCCGACCAGCTGGAAAGCCGCTCGCCATTGGCCATGGCGGTTACCCTGGAGATGCTGCGCCGAGGCCGTCAGCTGAGCCTTGACGACTGCTTTGCCATGGAGCTGCACCTGGACCGCCAGTGGTTCCAGCATGGCGATATCGTCGAAGGCGTGCGCGCCCTGATCATCGACAAGGACAAGCAACCGCGCTGGAACCCGCCGACCCTGGCCGCGCTGCATCGTCAGCGGGTCGACCAATTCTTCGAAGGCCTGTGAGCCCGGGAGTACACAGATGCAAGACCTGGAACTGAGCGAAGAACAGATCATGATCCGCGACATGGCCCGGGACTTCGCCCGTGGCGAAATTGCCCCGCATGCCCAGGCCTGGGAAAAGGCCGGCTGGATCGATGATGGCGTGGTGCGCAAGATGGGCGAACTGGGCCTGCTGGGCATGGTGGTACCGGAAGACTTCGGCGGCAGTTACACCGACTATGTCGCCTATGCCCTGGCGGTGGAAGAGATCGCCGCCGGCTGCGGCGCCACCGGGGCGATGATGAGCATCCACAACTCGGTAGGCTGCGGCCCGCTGCTGGCCTATGGCACTGCCGAACAGCAACAGCAATGGCTGCCACGGCTGGCCAGCGGCGAGGTCATCGGCTGTTTCTGCCTGACCGAACCGCAGGCCGGCTCCGAGGCGCACAACCTGCGCACCCGCGCCGAGCTGGTGAATGGCCAGTGGGTGATCAACGGCGCCAAGCAGTTCGTCAGCAACGCACGCCGTGCCGGCTTGGCCATCGTTTTCGCAGTGACCGACCCGGAGCTGGGCAAGAAAGGCCTGTCGGCGTTCCTGGTGCCCACCGACAACCCTGGGTTCAAGGTAGACCGCAGCGAGCACAAGATGGGCATCCGCGCCTCCGACACCTGCGCGGTCACCTTCGACAACTGCAGCATCCCTGCCGCCAACCTGCTGGGTGAACGTGGCAAGGGCCTGGCCATTGCCCTGTCCAACCTCGAAGGCGGCCGTATCGGCATTGCCGCCCAGGCCTTGGGCATCGCCCGCGCCGCATTCGAGGCTGCGCTGGTCTACTCACGTGACCGCGTGCAATTTGGCAAACCGATCAACGAACACCAGAGCATCGCCAACCTGCTGGCCGACATGCAGGTCCAGGTGAACGCTGCGCGCTTGCTGATCCTGCATGCCGCTCGCCTGCGCAGCGCCGGCAAGCCGTGCCTGTCAGAAGCGTCACAGGCCAAGCTGTTCGCTTCGGAAATGGCCGAGCGGGTGTGCTCGATGGCGATCCAGGTGCATGGCGGGTATGGCTACCTGGAAGACTACCCGGTGGAGCGCTATTACCGGGATGCGCGGATCACCCAGATCTATGAAGGGTCGAGCGAGATCCAGCGCATGCTGATTGCGCGGGAGCTAAAGCACTACCCCCTGTAACACCCTCCCCTGTAGGAGCAGCCTTGTGCTGCGAAGAGGCCGGTACTGGCAAAACACTACGTTGTCAGGACCGGCCTCTTCGCAGCACAAGGCTGCTCCTGCAGGCTACCGATGCAACCTGGTCGATACAGCTGTCAGCGCCAGTACCGCGTATCGTCCACCACCCTGGCATGCCCCTCGAACAACGCGGGCAACTGCTCCTTGAGGTAGTCGATCCAGGTCCGCACCTTGGCATCCAGGTAATGCCGCGACGGGTACATCGCGTACAGCGCACTTTCCCGCAGCCGGTACGGCGCCAGCAGCCGGCACAAGCGCCCTTGCTCGATCGCCTGGCTGGCGGTATAGAACGGCAGCAGGCCAATTCCCATGCCTAACTCACTGGCCACCAGCATGGCGTCGGCAACGTTGGTGGAGAAATTGTCGCTTGGCGTGATCACGCATTGGTCCACCCCCTGAGGGAACACCCAGTCGCCTTCATACATCGGGTAAGCCATGCGCAGGCAGCGATGCGCATGCAGGTCCTCGGGGCGCTCAGGCACGCCATTGCGGTCCAGGTAGCTGGGTGCTGCGCAGGGGATACTGAAGATATTGCCAAGCGGTACGGCAATCAGCTGTGAGTCCGGCAGCGCCCCATCCACGGTGATCACCACGTCATGCCCTTCAGCCAGCGGGTCAGGATTGCGCTGTGACAGCGTAAGCTCGATCACCACTTCCGGGCACAACGCGTTGTAGCCGGCCACTAGCGGCATCAGCAACAGCCCCAGGCCGTGCGGGCAATGCAAACGCAGATGGCCCCGAGGTGTAAGGTGCGCGCCTCGGGCTTCGCCCACCGCTTCTTCGGTCAGCAGCATGATCTGCCGTGCGCGCTCCAGAAACCGCTCGCCCGCCTCGCTCATGCGCAAGCGCCGGGTGGTGCGGTGCAGCAGTCGGGTCTGCAACTGGTTCTCAAGCTCCGCGACGATCCGCGAAACCTGCGCAGCAGAAATGTCCAGGGCATTGGCGGCTGCAGCGAAGCTGCCACATTCCACCACACGGGCGAAGGTACGCATGGCATGCAGCATGTCCATGAGGGAGTGCTCCTTGTTCGGCCTTATTCTTGCGTTACAGGCAGGAATCTATCACGGCTTAGCCCATTTATTGTGGATGACCAACGAATAGATCATTAGCCATACATTGAAAAAGGAGCCTGCCATGAAACGTTCGATCGCTGTCCTTGCCGTTGCCGCTACCTTCGCTACGTTCGGTGCCCTTGCCGACACGGCCAAGAACCCGCCAGTCGATAGCACCTATGAATACGGCATGCCGCTGGACGTGGCCAAAGTCATCTCCATCACCCCAGCCAGCAATGCCGCCGATTGCCAGGTGGGCACCGCACACATGGTGTACGTCGACCATCAGGGCCAGAAGCGCGAAGTCGACTACCGGGAAATGGGCAACTGCTCGCAGCAGTGAGTCAGGCCAGCACTTGGGTGATCCAGCCCACCTGCTGGTTGAAATCGTCGACTTTGCCCTGCGGCACCGCATCACGGGCCCGCTGGAAATTGACCAGGGTCTGCTGCTTCTGCCGTAGCATGCGCCGCCACTTGACCAGAAACGCCTCGCTTTTTTCCTGCATCAGCACAGGGCCGAAATACAGCTGTTCAGCGCTATAGACGCCCTTGCCCGGCTCGGCGACGATGATTTCGTAGTCGAAGCGGTTCTCCCGTAACAGCTCTTCGCTGACGATCTGGTAACCATTGCCCGCCAGCCACTGGCGCAACTCGCGCTCGCCGCCATTGGGCTGCAGTACCAGGCGCGTGACGCCGCCCAGGCGCTGCTTGCCGGCCTCGAGGATCTCGCACATGGTGTCGCCGCCCATACCGCAAATACTGACCACAGAGATACGGTCTTGCGGCTCGACCGCAGCCAGGCCGTCGGCCAGGCGCACGGTTACCCGTGCTTGCAGGCCGTTTCTGCGCACATTGCGCTGGGCCGAAGCGAACGGCGTCTGTGCCACTTCACCCGCCACGGCGGCCTCGAGCACGCCACGCAGCATCAGGGCCACAGGCAGGTAGCCGTGATCCGAGCCAATGTCGGCCAGGCGCGCGCCCTGCGGCACATGAGCGGCCACGCGTTCCAGGCGTTGGGACAAAGTCTGTTCGTTCAACATAAACCTCTGGGTTCAGCAATCGGCCGCGATTCTGACGGCGAACGCCGCACATTTCAAACACCGGGGTACCCTCGACCGAGCGGGTGCGCTCGCGTAGGCTTGCCGTTTTCCTTCCGTTGCAAGGCAAAACACACCATGGCAAATGCAGACATCATCTACACCCCGGACCCGGACGCCGAGTCGATTTCCTCCGACGTCGCCGAGTACAACGGCGTGCTGGTCACCACCCAGATCCCGACTCACGCCGATGGCAGCCTGGAGCTGGGCGACATCGTCGCGCAGAGCGAATGCACTTTGCAGGCACTGAAAGTGGCCCTGGAAAAGGCCGGCAGCGGCATGGACCGCGTGCTGCACCTGACCATCTACCTGACCGACATGGCCGACCGTGCCGCGTTCAACGAGGTGTACCAGCGCTTCTTCAGCAAGCCCTGGCCGGTGCGTGCCGCCGTGGGCGTGGCCTCGCTGGCGTTCGAAGGCATGCGCGTCGAAGTGACGGCGATGGCCGCCAAGCGCTGATCCACCGGTAAGGGCCCTATCGCCGGCAAACCCTGTGCAATCTTTATGGGAGCCCGGCTTGCCGGCGATAGGGCCGGTACAAGCAATACACCTCCCAGCACCCCGATGATGCCGTCAGCCCGTTTCGCCGCTACAATGCCCGCCTAAACCGTGACAGCCCGAAAATATAACGACATGTCCCTTCCAAAGAATCACCTGGAACTGCTCAGCCCTGCCCGTGACGTGGCCATCGCCCGTGAAGCGATCCTGCACGGCGCTGACGCCATCTATATCGGCGGCCCGAGCTTCGGCGCGCGCCATAACGCCTGCAACGAAGTCAGCGATATCGCCGAACTGGTCGAGTTCGCCCATCGCTACCATGCACGCGTGTTCACCACCATCAACACCATCCTCCACGACAACGAGCTGGAACCGGCGCGCAAGCTGATCCACCAGCTGTACGACGCGGGCGTCGACGCACTGATCGTGCAGGACCTTGGGGTAATGGAGCTGGACATCCCGCCCATCGAGCTGCACGCCAGTACCCAGACCGACATCCGTACCCTGGAGCGGGCCAAGTTCCTCGACCAGGCCGGCTTCTCGCAGCTGGTGCTGGCACGTGAGCTGAACCTACAGCAAATTCGCGCCATCGCTGCCGAAACTGATGCCGCCATCGAGTTTTTCATCCACGGCGCGCTGTGCGTGGCGTTCTCCGGCCAATGCAACATCTCCCACGCGCAAACCGGCCGCAGCGCCAACCGGGGCGACTGCTCGCAGGCCTGCCGCCTGCCCTACACCCTGAAAGATGACCAGGGCCGCGTGGTGGCGTTCGAGAAACACCTGCTGTCGATGAAGGACAACAACCAGACCGCCAACCTGGCTGATCTGGTGGATGCCGGCGTGCGCTCGTTCAAGATCGAGGGCCGCTACAAGGACATGGGCTATGTGAAGAACATCACCGCCCACTACCGCAAAGAGCTCGACGCCATTCTCGAAGGCCGCCCGGAGTATGCCCGTGCGTCCAGCGGCCGGACCCAGCACTTCTTCCTGCCCGACCCGGACAAGACTTTCCATCGCGGTAGCACCGACTACTTCGTCACCGACCGCAAGGTCGATATCGGCGCCTTCGACTCGCCAACCTTCACCGGCCTGCCAGTCGGCGTGGTGGAAAAGGTCGGCAAGCGTGACATGCAAGTGGTCACCGACGTACCGCTGACCAACGGCGACGGCCTCAATGTGCTGGTCAAACGCGAAGTGGTGGGTTTCCGCGCCAACATCGCCGAGCCGCGTGGCGAGTTCGAGGAAGACGGCAGCAAGCGCTACCGCTACCGCGTCGAGCCCAACGAAATGCCCGAAGGCCTGCACAAGCTGCGGCCCAACCACCCACTGTCGCGCAACCTCGACCACAACTGGCAGCAGGCCCTGCAACGCACCTCCTCCGAACGTCGGGTCGGCGTGGAATGGCACGCAGTACTGCGCGAGCAGCGCTTGATGCTGACCCTGAGCAGTGAAGAGGGCGTGAGCGTGCAAGTGGCTTTGGACGGCCCGTTCGGCACGGCCAACAAGCCGCAGCAGGCACTGGAGCAACTGCACGACCTGCTCGGCCAGCTGGGTACCACGCTGTACCATGCCGACAGCATCCAGCTGGATGCCCCGCAGGCGTTCTTCATCCCCAACTCGCAGCTCAAGGCCCTGCGCCGCGAAGCCATCGAGGCGCTGACCGAAGCACGTATCCAGGCGCACCCGCGCGGCGGGCGCAAGGCCGAGACCACGCCGCCGCCGGTGTACCCCGAGTCGCACCTGTCGTTCCTGGCCAACGTGTACAACCAGAAGGCTCGCGACTTCTACCACCGCCACGGCGTGCAACTGATCGACGCGGCCTACGAGGCCCATGAAGAGCACGGCGAAGTGCCGGTGATGATCACCAAGCACTGCCTGCGCTTCTCCTTCAACCTGTGCCCCAAGCAGGCCAAGGGCGTGACAGGCGTGCGCACCAAGGTGGCGCCGATGCAGCTGATTCAGGGGGACGAAGTGCTGACCCTGAAGTTCGACTGCAAACCGTGCGAAATGCATGTGATCGGCAAGATGAAGAACCACATCATCGACCTGCCGACGCCAGGTAGCGCGGTGGCACAGGTGGTGGGGCATATCAGCCCGGAAGATTTGCTGAAGACGATTCCGCGCGGGGCGCATTGATCGTTAACCGGTGACGGCCCTTTCGCAGCACAAGGCTGCTCCTACACGAATTCAACGCCGTACCTGTAGGAGCAGCCTTGCGCTGCGAAGCGGCCAGCAAAGACACAAAAAAGTCTCATACGAGACTCTAAAGCTTGATCCCCCACCCATTTTCTGCACAATAAATGCCCTGCGACCCCACGCGAGGCATGCCGATGCACCCCACTCCCCACGATGAACGCCTGCTCAAGGCCCTGGCCCACGCCATCGTGGTCCACCCCCGCGCCACGCTCAAGGAGCTGGCCGAAACCGCCGGCGTCAGCAAAGCCACCCTGCACCGCTTCTGCGGCACCCGCGACAACCTGGTGGCCATGCTCGAAAACCATGGCGAGCAAGTGCTTAACCAGGTCATCGAAAATGCTCACTTGCACACTGCCGAACCCCTGGCCGCTGTGCGCCACCTGATTGCCGAACACCTCAAGCACCGTGAAATGCTGGTGTTCCTGATGTTCCAGTACCGCCCCGATACGCTGCTGGGTGACAGCGACGACCGCCGCTGGTTGGCCTATACCCGGGCGATGGACGCGTTTTTCCTGCGTGCGCAACAAATGGGCGTGTTGCGCATCGACATCAGCGCAGCGGTGTTTACCGAAGTGTTCATCACCCAGATCTACGCCATGGTCGACGCCGAGCGACGCGGGCGTGCAGCCAGTGCCAACTCGGCGCAGGCCTTGGAGCAATTGTTCCTGCAAGGGGCGCTGGCCAGGGGCTAAGGCCATTAGTCTACACGCAAAAAAAAAGGCCCCTGGGCACAAGTCCCAAGGGCCGAAGTGGTTGGATCATCCAACCAAAGGAGCCTTTCTCAGCCGTGTGGCAGAACCTCGGCAGGTTGGGCCTGCGGCGCCGGCTTGCGCTTGAGCAGCGACAGCACCCAGACAAAGCAGATCGGCACGAACACCACGCCCAGCAACGTGGCGCTGAGCATGCCGCCGATTACCCCGGTACCAATCGCCCGCTGGCTGGCGGCACCGGCACCGCTGGCGATGGCCAGGGGCACCACACCGAGGATGAACGCCATCGAGGTCATCACGATGGGCCGGAAACGCAGGCGCGCGGCCTCGATGGCGGCGTCACGCAGGCTGTAGCCTTTCTCCCACAGCTCCTTGGCGAACTCGACGATGAGGATGGCGTTCTTTGCCGCCAGGCCAATGATGGTGATCAGACCCACTTTGAAGTACACATCGTTGGGCATGCCGGTGACCATCACCGCCAGTACCGCCCCCAACGCACCGATCGGCACGATCAGCATCACCGTCAGCGGGATCGCCCAGCTTTCGTACAACGCCACCAGCAGCAGGAACACCACCAGGATGGCCAGGGCGAACAGGCTGCTGGCCTGGCCGCTGGAGACCTTCTCCTGGTACGAAAGCCCCGTCCAGGCGTCGCCGATCCCTGGCGGCAGTTCGCTGACCAGGCGCTCCATTTCGGCCATCGCCTGGCCGGTGCTGTAGCCGGGCGCCGCGTCACCGGAGATACGGATCGACGGGTAGCCGTTGTAACGCACGATCTGTACCGGCCCTTCTTCCCAGCGGGTGGTGACGAAGCTGCTGAACGGCACCTGCTGGCCATCGGCGTTCGGCGCGTACAGGCGCAGCACGCTTTCCGGGGTCATGCGCTCGCCCTGTTCGGCCTGCACCACCACCCGCTGTTGCCGGCCGGCATTGGTGAAGTCGTTGATCACTGCCGAGCCAAAGGCGGTGGCCAGGGTGCTGTTGATGGTTTCGAAGGGCACGCCGAGGGCGCGGGCTTTTTCCCGGTCGATGTCGACCCGCAGTTGCGGCGCTTCGGCCAGGCCTTCCATCATCGCGTAGAGGATGATCGGGTTGCCATTGGCCTCACCCAGAATCCGGTCGCGTGCCGCCAGCAAGGCCTCACGGCCCAGGCCGCCACGGTCGAGCAGGCGCAGGGCGAAACCACCGGCATTGCCCAGGCCATCGATCGGCGGTGGGTTGACCGCCATGATCGTGCCGTCGCCATGGCTGGCAAATTGCGCATTGATCGCCTGGGTTTCGGCATCCACCGATTGCTCGGCGCCACGTACCGACCAGTCTTTGTAGGTAGGGAACGCCAGCGCGGCGTTCTCGCCCATGCCCGAGAAGCTGAAGCCGCTGACCATAAAGGCCGAAGCCAGCGCCTCGCGGGACATCAGGAACTGCTCCAGAGCCTGCCCGGTGGCGTCGGTGCGCACGCGGCTGGCGCCCGGCGGCAGCTGCACGTCGACAATCGCATAGCCCTGGTCTTCCACCGGCACGAAGGATTCCGGCAGACGCAGGTAGAAGTAGCCGAGCATCGCCAGAATGCCGGCATACACCAGCATGTAGCGGCCGGCCCGGCGCACCAGGGCATTGTTCAATGCCGAGTAGCGCTCGGTCAGCCGTGCAAAGCCACGGTTGAAGGCGCCGAAGAAACCGCGCTTTTCATGGTGCCCTGGGGCCACCGGCTTGAGCAGCGTGGCGCACAGCGCTGGGGTGAAGGTAAGCGCGAGGAAGCCCGAGAACAGGATCGACACCGCCAGTGACAGCGAGAACTGCTGGTAGATCACCCCCACCGAACCCGACATGAACGCCAGTGGCATGAACACGGCCGACAGCACCAGGGTGATGCCAATGATCGCGCCAGACACCTGGCCCATTGCCTTGATGGTGGCGTCGACGGGCGACAGCCCCTCTTCGGCCATGATCCGCTCGACGTTCTCGACCACCACGATGGCGTCGTCGACCAGGATGCCGATGGCCAGCACCATGCCGAACATGGTCATCATGTTCACCGAGAAGCCCAGCAGCTTCATCACCATCAACGTGCCCAGCAGGCACACCGGCACCACGATCGACGGAATCAGCGTGTAGCGGATGTTCTGCAGGAACAGGAACATCACCAGGAACACCAGCACCATGGCTTCGAGCAGGGTGTGGATGACCTTTTCGATGGCCACGTCGACAAACCGCGAGGTGTCGTAAGGTACCGAATACTCGACGCCCTCGGGGAAGAATGCGCTCAGTTCGTCCAGCCGCTGCTTGACCAGCTCGGCGGTTTTCAACGCATTGGCGCCCGGCGCCAGCTGCACCGCACCGGCCACTGCGGGTTTGCCATTCAGGCGCGAGGCAAAGTTGTAGCTTTCCATGCCGACTTCCAGGCGGGCGACATCGGCCAGGCGTACCAGCGACCCGTCCGGATTGGCACGCAGCACCACGCGCCCGAACGCCTGGGGATCGTCCAGGGTGCCTTGCACGGCCAGGGTGGCGGTCAGTTCCTGCTGGCTGCTGCCTGGCGCGCTGCCGAAGCTGCCGGCCGGCACCTGTACGTTCTGCCCGCGGATGGCGTTGCTCACGTCATCGATCGACAGCCCGTAGCCCACCAGCTTCTGCGGGTCGACCCACACACGCATGGCGGCTTCCGACGAGAAGAACTGCAACTTGCCCACGCCCGGTACCCGGCGCAGTTCATTGTTGATGTTGCGCGCGGCGTAGTCGCCCAGCGCCGTGGTATCGGCCTGGCCTGCGCCCTCCTTGTAGCTGAGGGCGTAGATCAGCAAGAAACCGGCACTGGTCTGCTCGACCTGAATGCCTTGGGTGATCACCGCCTGCGGCATGCGTGCTTCGGCCTTTTTCAGGCGGTTCTGCACATCCACCTGGGCCAGTTCCGGGTCGGTACCCGGCTCGAAGGTGACCACCACTTCGGCCATGCCGTTGGAGTTGTTGGTCGACTCGAAATACAGCAGGTTCTTGGCACCATTGAGCGACTCTTCGATGATGCTGGTGACCGAGTCCACCAGTACCTTGGCCGAAGCCCCTGGGTAGGTGGCGGTAATGGTGATTTGCGGCGGCGCCACGTTGGGGTACTGGGCCACCGGCAGCGTTGGTATCACCAACAACCCGGCCAGGGAAATGAACAACGCCACGACCCAGGCGAAGTTCGGCCGCTTGATGAAAAACTTGGACATCTCGTTACCCTCGCCTCAGCGCGCTGCGGCTTGTTGCGCCGGGGCCGGCGCCACTGGCATGCCCGGGGCCAGGCCGGCAGGGCTGCCGACGATCACCTGGTCACCTGGGCGCAGGCCCTCGGTGACCTGCCAACGGGCACCGTGCATGGCACCGGTGCGCACACTGCGCGCCTCAGCCACCCCGCCAATGCCCACCAGCATGACCCGCGCTTCGCCGTCGCTGCCACGTTGAATGGCGCGCTGCGGCACCAGGATGGCCTGGTTGTCGGTGCCTTGAGGGGTGCGCACGCGCACGTACATGCCCGGCAGCAGAATGCCATCGGCGTTGTCGAAGCGACCGCGCAGCGTGACCTGGCCCGTGCCACGGTCGACCGCGACGTCAGTGAACATCAGCGCGCCCTGGCGCTCATAGTCGGTGCCTTCCACCTGGGCGGTCAGGGCTTGCTGATCACCGGCGGCCAGCGCGCCGTCCTTGAGAGCCTGGCGCAGACGCAGGGCATCGGCGGCGGACTGGGTGAAATCGACATAGATGGGGTCGAGTTGTTGTACCCGGGCCATCAGCGTGGCATCGCCCTGCCCCACCAGCGCACCTTCGGTGACCAGGGCACGGCCGATGCGGCCAGAGATCGGCGCCTTGACCGTGGCGTAGCCCAGGTTCAGCCGAGCGGTTTCGACATCGGCCTGGGCCGAACGCACGGCGGCCTTGCCGCTGCGCAGTTCGGCGCTGGCGGTGTCGAAGTCCTGCTGGCTGACCGCCTCGATCTTCACCAGCGGCTCATAGCGGCGCACCCGTGCCTGGGCTTCGAGCATCACCGACTGGGCCCTGGCCAGGTCGGCCTCGGCACGTGCCAGTGCGGCTTTGAATGGCGCCGGGTCGATCTGGAACAACACATCGCCGGCTTTTACGTCGGCGCCCTCCTCAAAGCGCTTGTGCAGCACGATGCCGGCCACCCGGGCGCGCACCTCGGCCACGCGCATGGGTTCGACCCGGCCCGGTAAGGTTGCCGCCAGGGTAAGAGGTTCGCTGGCGACCGTGACGGTCTGGACCGCGAAGGCGCTCTGGGCCGTGGACGGCGGCGCTTCAGCTTCGCCACAGCCGGCCAGGGCAACCACTGCCGCCAGGCAGCTGGCCATTCCTATTGCACGCAAGTTGCTCATGATTCACCCGAGCTTTAGATGGAAAAACGGCCCGAATGATATGAGCGAAGACAAAATGAGTCAATTTTGTCTCATTTGATACTTTGTTAAGAATTGTGAATCTCGGCGTGGCATTTTCGCCGCCTGGTAGATCGAGCGCCGCCCGCGCGGCGCATCGCGAGCGAAGCTCGCTCCTACATTTGTTTCGGGCCAATCATTCCTGCGGGATTTGCGCGCGATCCCCTTGGCGCATGGCTGGATATTGCGTCGTATGAACAAGGCGGTCGCGCGTGTTGGCACAGGCGTTACTGGCCCGAAACAAACGTAGGAGCGAGCTTCGCTCGCGATGCGCCGCGCGGGCGGCGCTCGATCTGCCAGGCCCTGGAGATGCCACGTCAAGTGCATCGCGAGCGAAGCTCGCTCCTACATTTGTTTCGGGCCAATCATTCCTGCGGGATTTGCGCGCGATCCCTTTGGCGCATGGCTGGATATTGCGTCGTATGAACAAGGCGGTCGCGCGCGTTGGCACAGGCGTTACTGGCCCGAAATAAACGTAGGAGCGAGCTTCGCTCGCGATGCGCCGCGCGGGCGGTGCTCGATCTGCCAGGCCCTGAAGATGCCACGTCAAACCTGCAAGGGGAATCAACGAATCTGATGCTTGTGCAACAATCGATAAAAAGTCGGCCGCGAGATACCCAGCACCTTCGCCGCCACACTCAGGTTGTCACTGTGCCGGTTAAGCACATCGCACAGCGCCTGGCGCTCGGCGCGTTGCTTGTACTCCTCCAGCGTGCCCAGCGGCTGTTGCTCCTGGTCGAGCAGCTGCAGGCCCAAGTCCTGCGCCTCGATCTGCCGCCCTTCAGCCAGCACCAGCCCCCGGCGCACACGGTTGGCCAGTTCGCGCACATTGCCCGGCCAGTCGTGCCGGCCCATCGCCGCCAGGGCATGGTCGCTGAAAGAGCGCGGCCGGCGCCCGGTTTCCAGACTGTAGAAATGGGCAAAGTGGCTGGCCAGCATCGACAGGTCACCATGCCGATCGCGTAGCGGCGCGGTCACTACCTGCAGTACGTTCAGACGGTAATACAGGTCTTCGCGAAAGCGCCCTTGCTCGATGGCCCTCTCCAGGTCCACATGGGTGGCCGCCAGCACCCGCACATCCACCGGGATCGGCTGGCTGCCCCCCACCCGCTCGATGTGCTTCTCCTGCAGAAAGCGCAGCAGGTTGGCCTGCAACTCCAGCGGCAGGTCACCAATCTCGTCAAGAAACAACGTGCCGCCATGGGCCGCTTCGATGCGCCCAGCCTTGCGCTGATGCGCCCCGGTGAACGCACCCTTTTCATGGCCGAACAGTTCGGACTGGATCAGGTGCTCAGGGATCGCCCCACAGTTGATGGCGATGAACGGCTGCTCGCTGCGTTGCGATTGACGGTGCAGGGTGCGCGCCACCAGTTCCTTGCCGGTGCCGCTTTCACCACGGATCAGCACCGGCGATTCGGTAGGCGCCAGTTTTCCCAGCAACTTGCGCAATTCACGGATCGGGCGGCTTTCACCGAGCAACTCGTGGGTCGCCTCATCGACCTTGACCGCCCCCTTGCCCCGCAGGCGCGCCATGCCGAAAGCGCGGCCCAGGGTCACCTGCACGCGAGAGACGTCGAACGGCAAGGTATGGAAGTCGAAAAACCACTCACAAACAAAGTCTCCGAACGCCGGCATGCGCAACTGTTCGGCGCTAAGCACCGCGATCCATTCGGTATTGCTGCGCTTGATCATGTCCTTGACCGCGTCTGGATGCCTCAGGTGCGTGGCCTGCAAGCGCAGCAGGCCCACATCGCAAGGATGGTCCAACGCGGCGCCGAGCATACAGCTGTCTACATCCCAGCCGGCGTGGCGCAGGCCAGGCAATAAACGGTGGCAGTCGTCGCAGGGGTCGACGATGAGCAAACGGCGTTGAGCGGCAGGCTGTTGCATGACCGATCCTTGGCGCCAGTTTTTGGTTTTTTGAAGTAAAACAGCAAGTTGTGGCGCCTGTTTAACAGTAGCAACGAAGTTGACAGTGCCCAGTACCGTCTGTCTGCCGAAGCATTTTTTTACAAAGCGCCACGGGAATTTTCGCACTTTATCGACATCACATGGCGGCGTAGGTATGAACGGATTCAGCCCTGACAAAAAAATTTACAACCAATGTGTGACTTGCCCCCGGACCACGAGCATCAGTACACATAACCCCGCGCTGCACTTCGCGATCATTGAGGCGACTTTGAAGCAACGCGGACTTTACTTCGATGTTTGGGACCATAGAGAGACCGAACCATGAATGCCCCGCTCCGTGTCAACGAAGCACTGCTGATTGCCGACCACGCCTTCGAACCTTTCCAGTGCGTAGCCTGGGATGCACCCAACGGTACTGGTGAGCTGAGCCTGGCAGTGATCGACCGGACCAGCACCCGTATCGGCAGCAAGCAAGTGTCCTCTCGTATCTATTCGGATCCGGCCCAATGGGCCAGCCTGATCGAGGAAGTGCGCGCCGAATTGTGTGAAAAAGGTTATGACCTGCAACCGTGGTCGATGCCGAAATAATACCGCCCGGTAAACCAAGTGCGTGCTGCGCCACGCACTTGCGCCAATGCGAAGTTGCTGTCCTGGCAACTTTTCTATTGCGACATAGTGTCGCGCCCATACTGTTCAGTCCACGACCTTGAAATGTTGCAAGTGCTGGTAATCGGCCTGCAATTGTTCTGCCAGACGCTGAGCACGCCCCAGCCGAACCGGCGCCAATTCCATATCCACCAGCAACGTTGGACAGGGCATGGGTTGAACGGTGGTCCAGTGTTGCAGGCGACCGTCGGTAAACACCAGGCAGCGCACAGCTTCATGCGGATAAGCGCGCTGCCGAGCCTGTAGCCAGTGCCGTGCCTGTTCCAATGCGGCGATCAGCGGCGTGCCGCCACCTGCGCCCAAGCCTTGCAGCCAGGGTTGCAAGGCGGCCGAAGCCTTCAGGCCGTGGCGCTGCCACTGCGGCGAGCGCCCGCTGGCGGTAAGCAAGGCCAAGCGGGCGCGCTGACGATAGGCTTGGTCGAACAACGTCGCCAACAGCCCCTTGGTCTGCGCCAGCGCCTGATGCCGCCGGGTCGAGGCCGAGGCATCGACGATCACCAACCACAGCTCGGCAGGCTTGCCCTTGCGCTGCTGCCAGCACAGGTCCTGGCGCTGGCGTGGCCGCCCTTTGAGCAAGGTCGGCAACCAGGCCACTCGGCCATTGGCCGCCTTGCGCCCGCGGCCACGGCTGGCAACGTTGTGCTTGCCTGCGCCTGCTTTGGCATCCACCCCTTTGGCTGATGGCTGGGGGATGCTCAGGGCTTTTTTGCCCAGTTCGGCACCTCGCGGCGGGCACCGCTGGCAACGGGCTGTGCCGGCAATGCCCCCCAGTCGCCCTGCCCGCCCTGTTCGCCAGGATGGCCGCCGCCCTGCTGGTCGCGCTGTGGCGGCGCCGACGGCGGGTTGGCCTGGGGCGTGGCGCGGCGGCGATGGCGCAAGGCGAACTCGGCCACCGCTTCGACATCCACTTCTTCAATAGCCGCTCCACCACGCCAGGCGCAGTGGGCACGCGCCGCGCGCAGCCAGACCAGGTCGGCGCGCAGGCCGTCGACGCCGGCGGCGTAACAGCGCTCGGTAATCCAGGCCAGCGCCTGATCATCCAGGGCAATATCGGCCAAGGCCTGGCGCGCCGCCTGGCAGCGCTCACGCAGTTGCGCCTGGGCCGTTGCCCATTGTTCACAGAACAGCTGAGGGTCACTGTCGAACGCCAGGCGGCGGCGAATGATCTGCTGCCGGGCCTCGGGCTCGGGAACGCCGTCCAGCGCCACGTTCAGGCCAAAACGGTCCAGCAGTTGTGGGCGCAGCTCGCCCTCTTCCGGGTTCATGGTGCCAATCAGCACGAAGCGGGCGCTGTGCCGGTGCGAGATGCCGTCGCGCTCGATGCGGTTGGTGCCGCTGGCAGCCACATCGAGCAACAGGTCGACCAAGGTGTCGGGCAACAGGTTGACCTCATCGACATACAGCACACCGCCGTCGGCCTGGGCCAACACGCCCGGGGAAAACTGCGCCTTGCCCTGCCCCAACGCGGCATCCAGGTCGAGGGTGCCGACCAGCCGTTCTTCACTGGCACCCAAGGGCAAGGTCACGAAGGGGCCTTCGCCAAGCAGGTCGGCCAGGCCACGGGCCAGGGTGCTCTTGGCCATGCCACGCGGCCCTTCGATCAGCACGCCGCCGATCCTGGGGTCGATGGCGGTCAGGCACAGCGCCAGTTTCAGGTCGTCGGCAGCGACCACCGCCGCCAGCGGAAATTGTACGGGTTCACTCATTTCAAGCCTGTTCCTCGCCGTCGAGCAATTGTTCCTCGAGGGCTTCGCGATAGTCGCCCGGCGCCTGCCACAAGCCGCGCTGCTGGGCCTCCAACAGGCGCTCGGTGAGGTCGCGCAAGGCCTCGGGGTTGTGCTCGCGGATGAAATCGCGGGTCGCCGGGTCGAGCACGTAGGCATCGGCCAGCCCCTGGTAATGATGGTCGTCGATCAGGTGCGTGGTGGCATCGAAGGCGAACAGGTTGTCGACTGTCGCCGCCATTTCGAACGCGCCCTTGTAGCCGTGACGCTTGACCCCGTCGATCCATTTCGGGTTGAGCGCACGGGCACGGATCACCCGGTTCAGCTCTTCTTTGAGGGTACGGATGCGCGGCCGGTCGGCCTGGCTGTGGTCGCCGTGGTAGCTGGCCACAGCCACCCCGGACAAGGTTTCCGACGCCGCCAGCATGCCGCCCTGGAACTGGTAGTAATCGTTGGAGTCGAGCAGGTCGTGCTCGTGGTTGTCCTGGTTTTGCAGCACCGCCTGCACCCGGGCCAGGCGCTGGGCGAATTGCGCCCGGGCCGGGGTGCCGTCGTCGCTGGCGCCGTAGGCGTAGCCACCGTGATTGAGGTAAACCTCGGCCAGGTCGTCACGGCTGTGCCACAGGCGCCCATCGATGGCGTTCTGCACCCCGGCACCGTAAGCGCCGGGTTTGGCACCAAACACTCGCCAGCCGGCCTGCCGGGCGGCCTGCTCGGCGTCCATGCCCTGCGCCTGCAGCGCAGCCCGTTCGCTGCGCACGCGGGCAGCCAGGGGGTTGAGGTCGTCGGGTTCGTCCAGCGCGGCCACTGCTTGCACGGCGGCATCGAACAGGCGGATCAGGTTACCAAAGGCATCGCGGAAGAAGCCGGAAACACGCAGGGTCACATCCACACGCGGGCGGTCGAGCAGGCTCAGCGGCAGGATCTCGAAGTCGTCCACGCGCTGGCTGCCGGTGGCCCACACCGGGCGTACGCCCATCAGCGCCATGGCCTGGGCGATGTCGTCGCCGCCGGTGCGCATGGTCGCCGTGCCCCATACCGACAGGCCGAGCTGGCGCAGGTGATCGCCGTGGTCCTGCAGGTGGCGTTCGAGGATCAGGCTGGCCGAGGCGAAACCCAGGCGCCAGGCCGTGGTGGTGGGCAGGTTGCGCACGTCCACGGTATAGAAGTTGCGTCCGGTGGGCAGCACATCGAGGCGCCCACGGCTGGGTGCGCCGCTGGGGCCGGCGGGCACGAAACGCCCCGCCAGCGCCGCCAGCAAGCCATTCATTTCGGCGCTGCCACAGGCATCCAGGCTGGGAGCAACCCTTTCGCACAAGGCCTGCACCACGTCGTGCACCGGCTGCCACTCGCTCTGGGCGGGCAACTGTGCGCTGCCGTCCAGCGCCTGGCCGATCAGTTGCAGCGCCAGCAGCTCCAAGCGCTCGCGGGTATCCCCGCAGGTACGCCAGGGTTCACCGCTCATGGCCAGCAGTTGCTCAGGGCGTGCGCCCTGCCAGGCCTGCCCAAGCTCGCAATCGAGCGGGTCGAAACCTGGCACCAGGGCTTTGGCCAGGGCCCGCAGCAGGCTGGCATTGCCGCCGCGACCGTCGCCACGTTCAACCCGCAACAGCGCCAGCAGCGTATCCAGGCGCAGCCGCCCTTCTGGCGACTGGCCAAACACATGCAGGCCATCGCGAATCTGTGACTCCTTCAGGTCGCACAAGTAGGTGTCCAGGCGCGGCAGCCAGATAGCGGCATCGTCCAGTTGGCCTTCGAGCTGCAGCTCGCGGTCGATGTGGTTGGCCTTGACCAGCTCCAGGATGTCGCGCTGCAACTCGCGAGCACGTCGCGGGTCGAGCATCTGCGCTTCATAGAACTCGTCAGCCAGTTGCTCCAGGTGGCGCAGCGGGCCATAGGTTTCGGCACGGGTCAGCGGCGGCATCAGGTGGTCGATGATCACCGCCTGGGTACGGCGCTTGGCCTGGGCGCCCTCGCCCGGGTCATTGACGATGAATGGGTAGATGTTCGGCAACGGGCCAAGCAAGGCGTCTGGCCAGCACTGCGCCGACAGGCCAACGCCCTTGCCGGGCAGCCATTCCAGGTTACCGTGCTTGCCAACGTGGATCACCGCGTCGGCGGCAAAGGCATGACGCAGCCAGAAGTGAAACGCCAGGTAACCGTGCGGCGGCACCAGGTCTGGGTCGTGGTAGACCGCGCTCGGGTCCACCTGGTAGCCCCGCGCCGGCTGGATGCCAACGAACGTCAGGCCAAAGCGCAGGCCGGCGACCATCAGCCGGCCACCGCGGTACATCGGGTCTTGCTCTGGCGGCCCCCAGCGTTCCAGCACGGCCTGGCGGTTGGCCTCGGGCAAGCGTTCGAACGCGGCCTGGTAGTCGGCCAGGCTCAAGCTCTGCGCGCAGGGGCGCAGGTCGAGGTGGTCGAGGTCGTTGGTCACGCCGCCGAGCAACTGATGGATCAGTTGCGTGCCGCTGCCCGGCAGGTCGGCCAGCGGATAGCCTTCGGCCTGCAATGCCTTGAGAATGTTCAACGCTGCAGCGGGAGTGTCCAGGCCAACGCCGTTGCCAATGCGGCCATCCCGGGTCGGGTAGTTGGCCAGCACCAGGGCAACACGCTTCTGGGCATTGGGCAGACGCGCCAGCTCGACCCAGCGGCGGGCCAGCTCGGCGACGAAGTCCATGCGCTCGGGGTGAGCGCGGTAACACACCACGTCGGACTGGCTGCGCTCGCTGCGCCAGGCCATGTCCTTGAAACTGACCGGGCGGGTGATGATGCGCCCGTCCAGCTCAGGCAGGGCAATGTGCATGGCCAGGTCACGCGCGCCCAGGCCCTGCTCGCTGGCTTCCCAGCCGGGCTGGTTGTCTTGCGCGCAAATGGCCTGCAGCACCGGGATGTCGCGGCGCAACGGGCGCAGGTTGGGGCGTTCGGGGCTGGACAGGGCAAAGCCGGTGGTATTGACCAGCACTTCGGCGCCAACCTCGTCCAGCCAGGCTTCGACCTGTTCCAGGCAGGCGCTTTCCTTCAGGCTGGCAACGGCAATCGGCAGCGGGTTCAGCCCGGCAGCCCGCAGGCGCTGACAGAACACGTCGATGAACGCGGTATTGGCCGCCTGCAAGTGCGAGCGGTAGAACAGCAGCGGCGCCACCGGGTGCTCGGGGTGCCAGTGCGGGTACCAGTCTTCCAGCTCCGCACTGCCCTTGGCCGGGTGATAGACCGCCGTGCGCGGCAACGGCTGCGGCTCGTCCCAGGTGTAGTCGCGGCCTAGCCACTGGCTGGCCAGGCAGTTGAACAGGTTGCGGGCGTTGGCCTTGCCGCCCTGGCGCAGATAATGCCAGAGGCGCTCGGCCTGCTCGCCTGTGACATTGCCCAGGCCGGTCAATTCCGGGTCCGGGCGGTCGTCGCCCGGTACCAGGATCAGCTGCACGCCTCGGGCGGCCAGCTCGACCAATTGCTCCACGCCATAGCGCCAGTAACCAACGCCACCGTGCAGCGACACCAGAATGACCTTGGCGTGGCGCAGCACCTGGTCGACGTACAAGTCGACCGAGGCATGGTTCTGCACCTGCATGGGGTTGGCCAGGCGCAGGCTGGGGAAGTCTTCGGGCAAGTGCTCGGCGGTATCGGCGAGCAATGCCAGGTGCGAATCGCCGCTGCAGAGAATCACCAGCTCGGCGGGTGTCTGGCCAAGGTCGGCAATGCTGTCATCCGGCACGAAGCCGCCGGGCTGGGTCCGCAGCAGGTGCATGGGTCAGGCGCCCAGGGCCTGGCGCAGGCGCGCTTCCAGTTGAGTAGCGTCGAGGTCCTGTCCGATCAGCACCAAGCGGGTGATGCGTGGCTCGTCGGCGCGCCAGGCACGGTCGAAGTGTTTGTCGAAACGGGTACCCACGCCTTGCACCAGCAGGCGCATCGGCTTGCCCGGGATGGCGGCGAAGCCTTTGGCGCGCAGGATGCCGAACTCCACCACCAGTTGGGTCAGTGCGTCGAGCAGCAGGCTCTCGTCGGCTTCGGGCAGGTCGATGGAGATGGAATCGAAGGCGTCGTGGTCATGGTCGTCATGCTCGTCGCCGTCGTGGTGCGAATCGTGGTGGGTACGTCGGCCATCGATGTGCGCCTCGGACTCTGCCCCCACGCCCAGCAGCACCTCCAGTGGCAGCTTGCCGCTGCTGGCCTCGATCACTTTCACCGCCGGCGGCAGTTCTTCGGCCACTTCCGCCCGCACCTTGGCCAGGCCTTCGGCATCGATCAGGTCGGCCTTGTTCAGTACCACCAGGTCGGCGCTGGCCAACTGGTCGGCGAACAGCTCGTGCAGTGGCGATTCATGGTCCAGGTTGGGGTCGAGCTTGCGCTGGGCATCGACCTGGTCCGGGTAGGCGGCGAAGGTGCCAGCGGCCACAGCTGGGCTGTCGACCACGGTGATGACCGCATCGACGGTGCAGGCATTGCGGATTTCCGGCCATTGGAAGGCCTGCACCAGCGGCTTGGGCAGGGCCAGACCGCTGGTTTCGATGAGGATGTGGTCGAGGTCGCCACGGCGAGCCACCAGTTCGCGCATTACCGGGAAGAATTCTTCCTGCACGGTGCAGCACAGGCAGCCGTTGGCCAGCTCGTAGACGCGGCCGCTGGCTTCTTCCTCGGTGCACCCGATGCTGCACTGCTTGAGGATTTCGCCATCGATCCCCAGCTCGCCGAATTCGTTGACGATGACCGCGATGCGACGGCCCTGGGCGTTGTCGAGCATGTGGCGCAGCAAGGTGGTCTTGCCCGAGCCGAGGAAGCCGGTGACGATGGTGACGGGGAGCTTGGCCAGTGTTTTCATGTCGCATTGCCCTTGGCAGTGTGGCGCGGGCATGCAGGACGACAGCCGCGGGCCAGGTTGGCCGGGCTTGTTCGCCACCGGATCACCCCGCCCGGTTGAAAGTCGAAAACGTGACGAGGCAGGTCTCCTGGCTCGCACCGTTCCATTGCCCCGTTCAGTTGAACAGCGGGCTGGCGGGATGACGCCTTCCCGCGCGCTGGCGCAGTGGCAATGTCGATCCGTTGTCGGTGCTTACAGTTGCGGGGGCAGCCGCGGCTTGTACCGCGTTCCCATCTTAGCTTCGGCCTGGCCGAAGAACCTCGAAGTGGCAAGGCTACGCAGTGGCTGGCGGGTGGTCAACCATTGCGGCGGCGCCGGTCGACAACGCTGGGCGCAACTGCGTTACAGTGGCGGCTTCACCCACGGTCAAGGACGCCCCATGCCCCTCGCCCCCGCCATACCCGTACTGCGCATTTTCTCGGTCGACAAGGCCAAGGAGTTCTACGTCGATTTTCTAGGTTTTACCCTGGATTGGTCGCACCGCTTCAGCCCGGACTTGCCGTTGTACATGCAGATTCACCGCGATGGCCTGATCCTGCACCTATCCGAGCACCATGGCGATGCATGCCCCGGTTCAACCGTGTTCGCCCGCATCGACGACCTGCGCGCGCTGGAGCGCGAGCTGCAGGATAAACAGTACGGTTACGCCCGGCCCGAGGCCGAGCGCCTGGACTGGGGCCTGCAGATGCAGGTGTGGGACCCGTTCGGCAACCGCCTGCGCTTTTGCCAGCAGATCGATGACGAGGCCAACCCGTGAAGACGCTGGGCAAACGCGAAATGGCCCGCCTTGAGCGGGAGCTGGTGGCGTGCCTGACCGATGCCTGCGAAACCGCCAAGGCGCAGATCGTCGGCTTCAGCTGGCTTACCCATCGCCACGACCCCGAGGACTTTCCGGGCAGCCTGCGTATTACCTGGGTATTTGAGCAAGAGGCCGATAAAGCCGCTGCCGTGGCGAGCGAAGCGAAAGCGCGCATGCTGGCGCTGACCCGCCAGGCGCTGGAGCAAGCCGGCATAAAGCTGGACCATCCGGCCTGGCATGTGCGGTTTGACAGTGAAGAAGCCTGCGCGCAGAGCCACGCCGGAGACTGGGCCAAGCGCTTGCAGACGCAACGCTGAGGGCAGGCCGCTGTTTACACCGTGCAAGGTTGTGTCGCCAGTCCCGGCCTCTTCGCAGCACAAGGCTGCTCCTACAGCGCCAGTGGGCCGCGAAAAATGCATCGCAGGCTATCAATTCGTGACTGGCCGTTCCCGATCCGCCAAGGATGTATTAAGGTGGCATGGTGCGCATATAACAGCAGCCCGAGAGATCGGGCACTTGCAAGACAATGAGGGTGTCATGAGCAACGAAAGCATTAATTGGGACAAGCTGGGTTTCGACTACATCAAGACCGACAAACGCTACCTGTCCGTATGGCGCAATGGCGAGTGGGACAAAGGCACCCTGACCGAAGACAACGTACTGCACATCAGTGAAGGCTCCACGGCGCTGCACTACGGCCAGCAGTGCTTCGAAGGCCTCAAGGCCTACCGCTGCAAGGACGGCTCGATCAACCTGTTCCGCCCAGACCAGAACGCCGCCCGCATGCAGCGCAGCTGCGCCCGCCTGCTGATGCCGCACGTGCCGACCGATGTGTTCATCGAAGCGTGCAAGCAAGTGGTCAAGGCCAACGAAAAGTTCGTGCCACCGCACGGCAAAGGTGCCCTGTACCTGCGCCCGTTCGTGATCGGCACCGGCGACAACATTGGCGTGCGCACCGCCCCCGAGTTCATCTTCTCGGTGTTCGCCATCCCGGTTGGCTCGTACTTCAAAGGCGGCATGAAACCGCACAACTTCCAGATTTCCAGCTTCGACCGCGCTGCCCCGCAAGGCACCGGCGCAGCCAAGGTGGGTGGCAACTACGCTGCCAGCCTGCAGCCGGGCGCTGAAGCGAAGAAAGCCAACTTCGCCGACGCCATCTACCTCGACCCGCTGACCCACACCAAAATCGAGGAAGTCGGTTCGGCCAACTTCTTCGGCATCACCGCCAACAACGAATTCGTGACCCCGAAATCGGCTTCGGTGCTGCCTGGCATCACCCGCCTGTCGCTGATGGAACTGGCGCAATCGCGCCTGGGCCTGACCGTGATCGAAGGCGATGTCGAAATCAACAAGCTGGACCGCTTCATCGAAGCTGGTGCCTGCGGTACCGCTGCGGTGATCACCCCAATCGGCGGCATCGAGTACAACGGCAAGCTGCACGTGTTCCACGACCTGGAAAAGGTCGGCCCGGTCACCCAGAAGCTCTACAACGAGCTGACCGGCATCCAGAGCGGTGACGTTGAAGCACCGGCTGGCTGGATCGTCAAAGTCGCCTGAGGCACTTCAGCGGTTTGAAAAAGGGGCATGCCAGTTAATGGCATGCCCCTTTTTATTGGCTGTGGGAGCGGGCTTGCCCGCGAACACCGGCGAAGCCGGTGCCATTCACCGCGTTGGATTTTTCGCGGGCAAGCCCGCTCCCACAGGTACAGGTTGCTCATGCCAGGCGACGCTGCATCAGCAGATGCCGGGCTTTGTCGAACGCCCAGTTGTACAGCACGGTGTAGGGCAGAATGATCACGAAGAAGCCCAGCTCCACCATGAACGCCTGCAGCAACGAAATATCCAGCATCCACGCCGCCACCGGCAGGCACCACACCACCAGCCCGGCCTCGAAGCCCAGGCCATGCACGAAACGCGCACGGGCCTTCCAGTGGATACGCTCGGCCTGTACGTAGCGATCGACCAGCGCGTTGTATACCATGTTCCACAGCATGGCGATGACCGACAGGGTCACAGCCAGCGCGCCCGCCGTCGCCAGTGACTTGCCCATGATCCAGGACAGCAGCGGCGCACACAGCAACACCGCGAACACTTCGTAGCCAACGGCGTGAACCAGGCGTTCGGTAAAGGACACGTTTTTCATTGCAAATTCCATCCATTGCGTGAGTCGTACTTCCTATTTTCTTTGACAGAACTGATACTCGCGATATAGCTACCATCGGTTTTATCAATACCATGCGTTACTCACCTGAAGCACTGGTTGCCTTTGTCGAAGCCGCATCGCTGGGTTCGTTTTCCGCGGCGGCCCGCAAGCTGCGTAAAAGCCAGTCCACCATCAGCATCGCCATCGCCAATTTCGAAGCCGATATCGGCTGCCCGCTGTTTGATCGCGGTGGCCGCCACCCCACGCTCAATGAGGCCGGCCGGCAGGTGCTGATTCATGTCGAGGCGATTCTCGATGCCAGTGCCCAACTCGATGCGCTGGCGGTGCGCCTGGCGGAAAACGTCGAACCGCTGGTGTCGGTGGTGATGTCGGACAGCTACAGCGTCACCTTCCAAGGCGCCGTGATGGCCAGCTTCGCCCAACACTACCCGCACACCGAATTGCGCTGCGGCCCGGCGGAAGACGCTGATGTGATCGAGATGATCCAGCAGGGCCTGGCCCATGTCGGCATTCTTGCCGCGCAGCCCAGCTACCCCGCCGACGTGGCCGTGGCGCGCTTGCCGGAGCAGGCGGAATTTGGCGTTTACGTGGCCAGCGGGCACCCGTTGGCAAACCTCGCACAGGTACAGGCACAGCACCTGGAAAATGCACGGCAGCTGTATATCAAGACTTATGCTCCCAGCCTGCACCACGGGCGCGGCCAGGCCTGGTCGGCACCGGATTACCTCACCCTGCTGGAGTTCGCCGTGCGCGGGTTTGGTTGGGCTGAGCTGCCCAGGGCACTGGTGACACGGTTTGGCAATGGGCTGGTAGAGTTGCAGATAGCGGGCTACCCGCGCCGGGTGGACATGGATGTTGTCTGGTCGAGCCGGCGGGCGCTGGGGCCGGCGGGGCAGTGGCTGGTGGAACAGATGCTGGGATAGCCAGAAAGCCTTCTTTGACAGTGTCCAGCCAAACGGGCCGGAATACACTGGCAAGTATTATCTACCAGCCCGTATTCTCGACAATTTTTGCTTAACCACTTGGACTAGAGCTCTCACTCTAGGAGGTTCGACACCGTAATTCAAATCCCTGATACTTTGCTGCGGATTCGTACCTAACTCCAAAGCGTTGATTACTGCGCTGCGTACTATCCGGCTCTCCTCTAAATTCAACGGGGATAAAAGTTGATAATTTTGAGTATTCCATTTTTTAAGAGAAGACACCTCTTGCGAGGTGATAGGCTTTCGGGAATACTTATAAAAACCTACTCGCAGCCTGCCTGTTACGCCAAGCTCTGCAACTGATGCTATCCCAGTAATTTGCTGTGTTGGAGCATCGTTTAAGGGCAAACTGCGCTGAGAATTAGTTTGTGCTTGACTCCTCCAACCCGGCTGTGAATTCAATGCTTCCTGCACAATTTTTTCCTGGATCTCAATCGACGTTCTGCGCCCATTCCCGCCGCCTGTACTCCATGCAGGTTGGGAATTCAATACTTCCAATACTATTCGGTCCTGAGTCGCCGGCGACATTCTTCCAGTCGGACTGGGCGATCTCGAGCGCATCATGTGTCCACTGGGATCACTGAAATTGATCGGATCACTTGCACAATAGGCATAACAGCTTAACCCACCCTCAGCAAAGGGGCTAAGGCTGTCAGGGCTTAGAAAACGCATCAAGACAGGGCTGTAACCCCGATAGCCATTACCGAGTAGATACAAATCGCTCACTAACAAGTGGCCATTGAATGCTGGACGCTGCGGAACCATTTCATCTGGGCTGTGCAGGCCATAAGCACCGTATGTTGCCGATTCCGGCTGTGCCTGAGAATCGACTTGTATCACTGAGTTCCCACTGTCCACAGCCAGCATCGCTAAGTGGGCAGTTTCTTGCTCAAGCCTGCGCTCTGCCAGAATACCTGATTGCGTTCTTATGCAAACCACGGTTTCACTGCCTGTCAAGGCTATATGAACCCGATCCAGCTGTAAGAAAAAGCGCGTGATGTTCGCCAACTTGGTCATGTGATGGCTCCGGTCTATGAGTTGCCATTTTCTATACGCTGAAGCAGATTGAGCAACTGCCAAAAATGATGGGTGTGCACCCAAACACAACAACCCGTACACCCAACGACAATCCTTTCCCCCGCCCTCCCCGTAGCCTGTCACCACGCGCCGCCCCTCTGGCGGCACGCACCCAAAGCACAAGAACAAACGTTGGTGACCTATGCAGACAGTAGATCCGATCACCCTTGCGGTTGTACGGGGCGCGCTGGAAACAGCGCAACGGGAAATGACCTTGACCCTGGAAAAGACCGGCCGCTCTAGTGTGTTCAACCTGGCCCACGACTATTCCAACTCGCTGTTCGACCACTTGCCGGAAATGATCCTGCAAGGCCAGGACATCCCCATCCACCTGGGCTCACTGATCCCGGCCATGAAATGCGTGGCGGCGTATTTCGGCGACGACATCGCCGAAGGCGACGTGATCTACCACAACGACCCGGCCTACAAGGGCAGCCATATTCTCGACTGCTGCATGTACAAGCCGGTGTACTACCAGGGCGAACTGGTGTTCTGGACCGTGTGCAAAGGCCACCTGACCGACATTGGCGGCCCGGTGCCGGCTGGCTACAACCCCGACGCCAAGGAAATCTACGCCGAAGGCCTGCGCATTCCACCGGTCAAGCTGTGGGAGAAGGGCAAGCGCCGGGAGGACGTGATCAACTTCATGCTCACCAACATGCGCGCCCGCCCCTACCAGGAAGGCGACCTCAATGCCCAGTACGGTGCTTGCAAGGTCGGCGAGCGGCACCTGCTGGAACTGCTCGACAAGTACGGTGTGGCACAGGTACGCGCTTGCATCGCCGAGCTCAAGAACATGGCCGACCGGCACATGCGCGCGCTGTTGCGCGATGTGCCGGACGGTGACTACAGCGGCACCGCGGTGCTCGAAGATGCCGGCCACGGCCTGGGGGAACTGGCCATCACCGCCCATGTGCAGATCCGTGGCGAGCAGGCCCACGTGCGCATCGACAGCCCGCCACAGGTGCCGTACTTCATCAACTCCTACGAGGGCAACTCGGTGTCTGGCGTGTACCTGGGGCTGATGATGTTCGCCCAGGTCGCGCCGCCTTATAACGAAGGCCTGTACCGCTGCGTCACGGTCGATGTCGGGCCCAAAGGGACGCTGTGCAACGCCGAGGAACCCGCGCCCCACGTCAACTGTACCACCACCCCGATGGAGACCCTGGCCGATGCCGTACGCACCGCGCTGGAACAGGCCTCACCACAGCGGGTAACGGCCTCCTGGGGGCATACCAGCGGTATCAACATCGCCGGCCACGACCCACGCAACGGCAACAGTGAGTACGTGACCATGGTGTTGGCCTCGATCATTTCCGGTGCCGGCGCCAACAAGGTGATGGATGGCTGGCACGCCTGCGGCCCGCTGTGTTGTTTCGGGGCGCTGATGAGCGGCGACATCGAGCTGCTCGAACACGCCTACCCGGTGCTGATCCACCGCTACAGCCTGATGGCCGACAGTGGTGGCGCCGGTGAGTTTCGCGGTGGTTCCGGCACCCGCCTGGAGATCGAACCGCTGGACCACGCCATGACCGTGGTCGGCTTCGGCGAAGGCCGCCAGTTACCCACCGCCGGGGCCGCCGGGGCGCGCAATGCCCTGCTCGAACCCAAGCTGGGCCGGTTGATCCACCGCCACGCCGACGGCAGCGAAGACCATTACACGCAGAACCCTATGCTCACCCTGCAACCCGGCGAACGCATCATCAACGTCAACCCAGGTGGCGGTGGCTACGGCGACCCGCTGCGCCGCCCGATCGCCGCAGTACTGGAAGATGTGCGCAACGGCCTGGTCTCGCCACAAGGGGCAGCCCTGGAATATGGCGTGGTCCTCGATGACGAAGGACGCCTCGACGAAACCGCAACCCGCCTTGCCCGCACCCCACGCTGACCGGAGAACCATCATGCGTAACCAATATCGCCTGGGCATCGACGCCGGCGGCACTTTCACCGATTTCATCCTGGCCGACCGCGACGGCGGCGTGCAGCTGTTCAAGGCCCCCTCCACGCCGCAAGACGGCACCCTGGCCATTCGCGCCGGCCTGGCACAGATCGCCGACGCCACCGGGCGCAGCCCGAGCGAACTCATCGCCAACTGTGACCTGTGCATCAACGGCACCACCGTGGCCCTCAACGCGCTGATCGAGCGTACCGGGGTCAAGGTCGGCCTGTTGTGCACCGAGGGGCATGAGGACAGCCTTGAAATTCGCCTGGGCCACAAGGAAGAAGGCCACCGCTACGACGCCCATTACCCGCCGGCCCACATGCTTGCCCCACGCCATCTGCGCCGCCCGATCGGTGGCCGTATGCTCGGCGATGGCCGTGAGCACAGCCCGTTGGACGAAGCCGCTATCCAGGCCGCCATCGACTACTTCCGCGCCGAAGGCGTGCAGGCCGTGGCCATTTCCTTCCTGTGGTCGGTGCGCAACCCCAGCCACGAACAGCGGGCCGCCGCGCTGGTGCGGGCCGCCCTGCCCGGGGTATTCGTCTGCACCGGCTGCGAGGTGTTCCCGCAAATTCGCGAGTACACCCGCACCTCCACTACGGTGGTCAACGCCTACCTAAGCCCGGTCATGGCACGCTACGTGGCGCGCATCGACAGCCTGTTCCAGGAACTTGGCGCACAGCAGCCGGTGCGCTACTTCCAGTCCAACGGTGGCCTGGCGCCTGGGCACCTGATGCGTGAACGCGCCGTCAATGCGATCAACTCCGGCCCGGCCTCGGCGCCACAGGCCGGGCTGGCGGTAGCGAAGCCGTTCGGCATCGACAACGTCATTACCGTCGACATGGGCGGCACCTCGTTCGACATCACCCTGACCAACGCCGGGCGCACCAATTTCAGCAAAGACGTGGACTTTCTGCGCCAGCGTATCGGCGTGCCGATGATTCAGGTGGAGACCTTGGGCGCCGGTGGTGGCTCCATCGCCCATCTGGACGAGTTCGGCATGCTCCAGGTCGGCCCGCGCAGTGCAGGCGCCATGCCTGGGCCAGTGTGCTACGGCAAGGGTGGCCGCGAACCCACGGTCACCGACGCCAACCTGGCCTTGGGCTATCTGCCCGACGGCGCGCTGCTGGGCGGCAGCATTCGCCTGAACCGCCAGGCCGCGCTGGACGCCATTCGCAGCAAGATCGCCGAACCGCTGGGCATTAGCGTGGAACGCGCCGCATTCGGCATCACCACCCTGGTTAACTTGAACATGGTCAACGGCATTCGCCGGGTGTCGATCGAGCGCGGTCACGACCCGCGCGACTTCGCCCTGATTGGCGCAGGCGGTGCGGCGGGCATGCACGTGGTGCGCCTGGCCGAAGAAATCGGCATGCACACCGTGCTCATTCCCAAAGTGGCGTCAGGCCTGTGCGCGTTCGGCCAGATCCTTTCCGACGTGCGCTACGACCAGCTGACCAGCCTGTCGATGCGCCTGGACGCCGAGCACGTGGACCTGGCGCAGCTCAACCAGGCCCTTGCCGAGCTGCGCCAGCAAGGCTTGGCCAACCTGCGCGAAGACGGCTTTGGCGACCAGGCCAGCAGCTGCCACTACACCCTGGAAATGCGCTACCTGGGACAGATCCACGAATGCAGCGTGGAGCTGGAGCAGCATGCCCTGGATGACACAGGCCTGGCCGCGCTCATCAGCCGCTTCCACAGCCGCCACCAGACCCTGTACTCGTACAACGAACCCGACAGCCCGGTGGAGCTGGTGAACCTGGAGTGCTCGGTGATCGGCCACCTGCCACGCCCGCCGCAACCCGAACTGCAGGGCCCTGCCGAGCCGCCGGCGCCTGAGGCACAAAGCGTGCGCCCGATGCTGTTCAGTGCCGACGGCGAATGGCAGCCCACACCGGTGTTCAACGGCAACCATTTGCTGCCCGGGCAAACTGTGCATGGCCCCTGCGTGATCGAGGAAGACACCACCAACATCGTGCTGCCACCTGGCTGGCAAGCACGTCTGGAGCCTTCTGCCACCTACCGGGTGACACGCGGGGCTTGATCTGAAGGCCGGCGCACGCCGATCATGGGCCAGATAACCGCCCGGCAGCTTTGTGCTGCCGGGCGGTTTGTACAATAACAAGAGCTGCTTGAGTAGCTTGCCTGCAGTTCCTTTTTTCAATGCCGCCCTCTTTGAAAAAGGACCCACCATGCCCACAGAACTCTCGACCCACGGCTGGCCACAGCCCGAACGCCAGGCGCGCTGGGCCGAAGCCATCAGTGACACCTATTTCCCGTTGAACCTGGAATTTGCCGCCGCACAGCCGTTCAATGGCCACTTGCAGCGCTGGAGCACGCCAAGCACTCCGCTCAGCCTGTCGCGTCTGCGCTCCAGCCAGCTGGGCTACTCGCGCAGCAAGGCGCACATCGGCCAGGACCATGAAGCGTTCTACCTGGTGACCGTGCCGCATGGCAGCGAGGTGCACTTCGAGCAGGACGGCCACCAGATCAGTTGCAGCCCGGGTGGTTTCATCGTCGAACGCGGCGATGCGCCCTACCGCTTCCACTACGGCTCGCAGAACGACCTGTGGGTGCTCAAGCTGCCCGAACGCGCGCTCAAGGCCAATCTGCTGGGGCACAGGCGCTACACCCGGCATTGCTTCGATGCCAGCCAGGGCCTGGGGCGCATCTTCGTCGAACAGCTGGACCTGTGCGCCCGCCACTTCGACGCCAGCCCCGCAGCGGCCCGGCATCTTCTGCTGGAGCAAGCCTCGGCCACGCTGCTGCTGGCCCTGCAACAGGACGAGCGAGTGCTGGGCAGCGAAGGCAGCAACCTAAGTGCCCTGCACCTGACACGTGTCGAGCAATACGTGCAACAACACCTGGGCGACCCCGAACTGTCGCCGCAAGCCATCGCCAGTGCCTGTGGGCTGTCGCTGCGTTATTTGCACAAGCTGTTCGCGATCACGCCCTACACCCTGAGTGAGTGGGTACGTCATCAGCGCCTGGAGGCCGTGCACCGGCAATTGCGCGACCCGCATTGCCACCTGGCCATCGGCGAACTGGCATTCCGCTGGGGTTTTGCCGACCAGGCGCAGTTCACCCGGGCGTTTCGCCAGCGGTATGGGTGCACGGCGCGAGAGGTGCGGGCGGCGCTTACGCACTGAGCAAGCCGCATCACCCTGTAGGAGCAGCCTTGTGCTGCGAAGAGGCCAGCGATGGCGACACACCTGCTGTGCCTGGACTGGCCTCTTCGCAGCACAAGGCTGCTCCTACAGGGTGATGCGGTAGCCTGAGACATCGGCGGGCTCAATCCCCCGCCGGCACATCCACCACCTTCCAGCTGTCATCCGGGTCGAAGCGCTTCATCTCCTTGGCCAGCCTATCGCCGTGCGGCCCGAGGTCTTTCTCGAATACCTCGCCGTCATGGCTGATCATGAAGCTCATCACCCCAGTGTCGTCGTACTTGGCCGGCCAGGCGACCATGGCAAAGCCACGGCTCATCTGGTTGCCGATCAGGTAGCTGTAGGCGCCGCCGGGGGCGGACGGGCCTTGTGCGTCGAGGATGCGAAAGTGGTAGCCATACCAGTCGTCACCGACCACATCCTGGCCGAACAGCGGCCCCAATGGGCTGACCTGGCCATCGCCATCGTCATCCCAGTACAAACCGTCATGCTTGCCAGGGTCGCTGAAGATTTTCTGCGCGTACTCCAGCGCACCGTTGCCATTGTGGTCCTGGGTGGCGTAGTCCATTTGCGCATCGTGATAAGCCAGCAGCGACTGCAGCACGCCCAGCTCGTTGCGGCCGATACGCCGGGCGCGGATTTCGGCACTCCCGGCCTTCAGGTCGAAGCGCCAGCCCTGACTACTTTTGCTCAACGGGATGGGCAAGGTCCAGTGATCGCTGCCCACCGCCAGGATGGCCCTGCCCTCGCCTGCCATGTCGATACTGTGCTGTGCACGATACTGCTCCAGGAAGGTGTCCACGTCGCTGCGCTGCACACCGCCACGCGGTATATAGGTGCGCCAGTCATCGCCCAGCAGCTGGGCCAGGCGAGCCTCATCAGCTTTCTCAGTGCCCAGCGCCGCGACAAAGGATTCAACAGCTTTGTCTGGGGTCGGGAAAGCTTCCTGGGCAGTGGCCAGGGACGAGCAGGCCAAACCCACTGCAAGCAACATTGCCGCCAGTGCTGGACGTTTCATCGACGGCCTCCTCCACCACGACGCGCTGGCGCGCTAGGCCGAGAGATCTGGTGCCCGGCGGCACGCGATGCGCTGGGGCGCTGGGCGAACGCCTGGCTGGTGCGTCCACGGTTGGCCTGCGCGTTGGTGCGCGACGGCGAGCGTACGCCATCGAAGGCGTTGTTACGGGCACGACCGGCGCTGTTCGCAGGACGGTTAAGGCCTGCTTGCCGCACTTGCCCTTCCCCCTGCCGGCGTTGGCTCACCGGGTTGTCATGCAGCCGGCCCTGGGTGTTGCGTGCCTGCTGTTGCCGGTCGGCAGCTCTCGGATTGTCGCCGCGAGCCTGCATGCGGTTGCCCAGAGCGTTGTCGGACTTCGCTTCACGCATTTGTTGACGTGCCTGGATGTTGCTGGTGGCCGGGCGCTCGATACCCGCCCGGTCCATCGAGGCGCGCGCCTTGTCCCGCGCCTGAGCACGTTGGGCGTCGTCGCCGCGAAATGCGCTGCGCTGGCTGGCGCCGTCCAACTGGCGACCATACTGCTGGCGGCTGCGAGCGTCGCGGTAAGGCACACCGTCGCGGTTGGCGGCATTGTGCTGCCATTTGTTCTGGTTGTTGGTAATGCGGTTGTTGGCGTTGATGTTGTTGTAGCGGTTGACGTCGATGTCGATGTCATTGTTGCCCCAGTCACAATCGCCCCACAACGAGGCGACGATCGCCACGCCGGTACCGAAGGCCAGGCCGGCCACCAGCGCGGAGCCGGGGTAGTACATCGGCGGTGGCGGGTAATACACCGGCGGCGAGGCCGGGTAGGCCCAGGTGCCATAGGTGGTGGTGGGGTTGTAGCTGGGCACGTACACCACTTGTGGGTCGGCAGGCTCGATGACGATGGTGGTAGGTGGCACGCTGGCGGTCACGACCTGGGTGCCGCTGGCAGCGGGTGCGGGGGCCGCCGCAGGTGCGGTGGTGGTCTGCACGGTCACGTTCTGGTACTGGTTGCTCTGCAGGTTGCCAGCGGCCTGGGCCTGGTGGCGCAAACGCTGCACGCTGCCCATGACATCGTCGGGCTGGGCAAGAAAGGCATCACCTAGGCGCTGCACCCAGACCGGGTCTTGGCCCAGGGTTGCCAGCACCTGCGGGAAAGCCACCAAGGCTTGTACGCTCGGGTCCCAGGGCTGCTTGGCCACCTGCTTGACCGCATCGTCGCCGGTGGCCTTTGGGTTGGCCTTGGACCAGGTCACAGCTTCACTGACCTGCCCTGGGTAGGTCGACGCCATCAGCACCTGGGCCAACAGCGGGTCAGGGTACAGGGCAATGGGCGCGGTCATCTGGTCGAGCTGTTCCTGGGTGAAGACCGCGTCCTTGGCTGCGGCAGTGGCTGGCGGCGCAGGGTCCGGTGCCGGTACGTCTTCGGCCAGCACCAGGCCGGGGGCAGCGCTCAGGCACAGGAGTGCCGACAGGACAGCAAACAATGGCGTGCGCATCGCTTATCCCCATGAGGTCAGACCGCGTGGAATAAGGGTAGCAATGACGGTGGGTTTGGCCAGAGGCGGGGGGGCAAACTTTTCGCGCACCAAGGTTGCGAGCAACCCCGTGCCATCAAATACCGTTTGGCCGTGATTTAGCCGCCCAGGGCAATGATCGCCAGGATCAGTGACGCGCCAACAGCCACCATGGCCACGCCCGTCAATTGGGTGCGGCCGCCGGAATAGCGCGCCAGCAGCCAGCCCGCCAGGTACAGCATGGCCAGGGCAACGAGGTTCGATACGCGGATGGCCGTGCCGGTGGTGTCGATCAACAGGAACGGGATAACCATCGGGAACGTCGCCAGCACCACCAGCAGGAACGTGCCCAGGGCAGCCTTGAAATCTTCCAGGCCCAGGCGTGCCGGCAGCGGGCGAGCGGCATCGCGTTGCATCTGGCTGCGGAGCATTTCCAACCCCTCGTCATCCAATGCCAGGCCGATGCGTTCTGGCAGCGCATCGGCAATCAGCCTGCGTGCCTCGCCGCCCCCAGCAGCCTGCAAGCGGGTCAGCAAAGTACGTGCACGGGTGCGCTCGGTCCAGGTACGCAACAGATAGATGACCGCGTCGGCCAAGCCCCAGGCCAGGTTGCAGCCAAGCGCAGCGGCCAGCATCACCCGGGCTTCTTCGCGCCCTGCCGTCGCCACGCTGAGCGAGCCGATGAAGGTCATTGCCATCAACAGGCCGAAGATCACCTCGGTAATCCGATCGATCGGCTCCAGCACGCCCCATTTACGCGGTTGCTCACCCTGCCCCATCACGCCCTCCCGGCCCCTCAGGAACCATCGATAGTCACTATCGAGAATGGCAATTTCTACCGAACGCCGTGGCCACATAACCTAGCTCTACCCACTCGCCGCCCATGACCCGTCACTTGGAGCTACCTGATGAACATCCTGGCTCGCCTGCTGCCCGCCACCCTTGCCGTGCTTGCCATCGCCATCGCCAGCGGCTGTGCCAGCCACCCTGAGCTGCGCCCGTACACGGCTGGAGAAGCCCGCCAGTTGCAGCTGGAGGCGCTGCAGCGCCGAGGCTTGTCCCTGGACGACTACGAGCAGCAACGGCGGATCATCCAGCGAGCCGACAACTTGCCTGTCATGACCGAGGTCGCCGACGCCGACCGTTCGACCAAAGGTTGAACGGCCTAACCAGCGGTCCCCTCCCGCCGCTTGGCTACGAGGTGGGGTTGAACCATTATAGTCAGCCAAACATCGCAGGCCCCAACAGCTGTGACGCGTACTCTGGCATCAATACCTATTGCGACAGCGTGGTCACGCTCTAGGCGCAGCTTCTTTTAACGACGCGGAGCCAGCGCCAGTGCGATACCGCTCAGTACCACCACGCAGGCAATCAGCAAGCGCAACGATAACGGCTCACCGATCAGGGCAACCCCACCCAGTGCGGCAATCACCGGCACGCTCAGTTGCATGGTCGCCGCCTGCTGCGCATTGACCTGCCTGACCACGCCATACCACACGGCGTAACCGGCGCCAGAGGCTAAAACACCGGAGCCCAGGGCATACAGCACGCCAAGCGACGTAAGGTGCGGGCCGCTGCCCAGCAGCAGCATCGGAAGCAGCAGCACCAGGCAAGGTAGGCTGCGGCAGAAATTGCCGGCGGTGTCAGCCAGCGGCCTGGGCGAGCCTTTGCCCAGCAGTGTGTACACGCCCCAGGCCATGCCAGACAGGGCCATCAGCAGGGCACTGGCCAATGGCGGTGCCGAAGCCCCGGGCAACAGCAGTACCAGCAGGCCGGCAAAGGCGATCAACATGCCCAGCAACATGCGCGCAGTGATGCGTTCGCCCTTGTACCAGGCAAAACCGAACATGGTGATCTGCACGGCACCGAACAGCAGCAATGCGCCCGCACCAGCCCCCAGTTGCAGGTACGCCGCAGAAAACAGAAAGGCATACAGAAACAGAGCCAGGCCGCCCCGCCAATTGCCACCCACGGCCTGCGCGGGTTTGCGCAAGCGGACCAGCAACAGCAGGAACACCGCACCACTGGCCAGGCGCACCATGGTGAAGGATGCCGGGTCAATGGCCCCGTCTTTCAGCGCCAGGCGGCAGAACACCGAGTTGGCGGCGAAAGCCACCAGGCTGAACAGTGCAGGCCAGAGCCAGGCCCTGGCCTTGCGGTCGGTAAGCGTGGTGGTGCCGGTGCTCATGGTGTGGTCACCTCTGAGTGGAAATTGTTGTCATAGCGGCAATGCGGTTAGGGCCAGCACCGATATACAACAGAGTGATTCCTTGGCGCCACCTATGAATCGCCCGGTGCTACACCGCGGCGGCGGCCTCGATTTCCACCAGCATGCCGTCAAGCGCCAACCGGTGTACCGGTATCAGCGTACAGGTCGGCTTCATGTGCGGGCCCCAGGCTTTGTCGGCTTCGGCCACCCATTGGCGCAGGCGCGCCTCGGAGTGCTCGACAATCAGCAGGGTCAGCTTGAACACCTGGGCCAGGCTGGCGCCTTTCGAGGCCAGGGCCAGCTCCAGGTTAGCCAGTGCCTGGCGGGCCTGCTCGGCGAACAAGGGTGACAACTGGCCGTTGCTGTCCTCCCCGCCCTGGCCGGCGATGAACAGCAGACGGCTGCCAGCGCGCACTTCGGCGACATGGGAGTAGGCGTTGCCGCTAGGGTCGTACAAGCCTTCGGGGTTACTTAGCTGAAATGCGCTTGATGGGGTCACGGCAGGTTCTCACTCGGTTGAAGGAGTGGCGGAGTATCGGACCTGAAGTTAACTCTAGGTCAAGCGCAGCGTAGGGCGTTTCGCACAAAGCATGGCCCTGCTTGAACCACGCGTCTGTTTGCACAGTGGCCGTCAGGCGTTAGATTGCTGGACCCGGCATGGAGGCCTGCACAACACAAGGAAATGCTCATGAGTAAATTTGATTTTCAATTGGCCTATACCATTCAGCCGCACAACCCTGCCCGCGACGAAACCGATGCCGCGCAAGCGCGCCTTCATTTGCGGAGCAAACTGGGCCTGGACACCGTGGAGCACATTGAAACCACTCTGCTCGGGATGATCACGCTCAAGAGCGCCACGCTCGCAGAGCGTAAGCGGGAAGCTGAAAAGCTGCTTCACGACTACATCCATACAGCGCTCAAGCAACTGCGTGTGTTGTCGACCGTGGAGTTCTACGGCTGCCTGATGGTGGACGGGCTGGGCCCAGCCATACGCTTCGACATCCTGCCCAAATGAACATCCACGGCCTCAGGCCCCCCGCGCCCGAGGCCGAGAACCGTCATTTTTCCTGCAGTACCGCCCTGCCCTTCACCGCCCGTGGCCCACGCCAGGCCCAGAACAGCAACCCGGGAAATGGCGCGTAGACCACAAACACAATCCACAGCATCTTGCGCTCGGCGCGCCGATCACTGCCGATGATGTGCCAGATGGCCCAGATCTCCAGCAGGATGACCAAGGCCGCGGTAATGATCCAGATCGTACCGATTTCCATGAGCGCTCTCCCAATGGCATGTAATGGGTTGGGTTGCGGCAAGCGCTGAGGGTTCAGATTGATTTGCCGCTAGTGCTCTAACGCAGCTGCCACCTCTGCGCCTGGCCAGGCAGGTTGCCTGAACACGACCTGTAATACGACACCGCCACCGGGGAGATTGTCTTTCGTCCGGGCACCGGCCACACTCTGCGGGCCAGCCAGGAAGCGGAGTTCAGAGTGCCCACGCCACGCCAGTTCAGCAAGAAGACCAGCACCAGCAACATGCTGCGGCTCAAAACCAGCAGCGCCAATGCCCAGGCCCCCTACCGGGTCGACTTCGTCCTGCTCGAACACTTCTCGATGGCAAGTTTCACCGTGGCCATGGACGTGCTGGTCACGGCCAACCTGCTGCGCGCCAACAGCTTCCAGTTCACCCCGCTGTCGCTGGACGGCGATCGGGTGCTCAGTGACCTGGGGCTGGAACTGGTGGCCACCGAGTTGTCTGGCGAAGCGTTGAGGGAGCTGGACCTGCTGGTGATTTGTGGCGGCTTGCGCACACCGCTGAAATACCCGGAACTCGACCGCCTGCTGGACGACTGCGCCGCTCACGGCATGGCCCTGGGTGGCCTGTGGAACGGCGCCTGGTTTCTTGGCCGCGCCGGGGTGCTGGACGACTACGGATGCAGCATCCACCCCGAGCAGCGCGCCAGCCTGTCCGAGCGCAGCCCGCAAACACGCATTACTCCAGCCAGCTTTACCCTTGACCGCGACCGCCTCAGCGCCGCCAGCCCCAATGGCGCCATGGAGCTGATGCTGGGCCTGGTGCGCCGGCTGTATGGTGACGGCCTGGCCGAAGGCGTGGAAGAAATCCTGTCGTTCTCCGGCGCGCGCTACCGCCAGGTTGGCCCAGGGGCGAAGAAGTCCATGAGCTTGCACCTGCGCACCATCGTCGAACTCATGGAAAACAACCTAGAAGAAACCCTCAGCCTCGACCAGTTGGCCGCCTACAGCGGGCGCTCGCGCCGGCAGATCGACCGCCTGTTCCAGGCCCAGCTAGGCACGTCGCCACGCCGTTACTACATGGAACTGCGCATCACCAAGAGCCGCCGCCTGCTGCAGTATTCCGACCTGTCGGTGATGGAAGTGGCAGTGGCCTGCGGGTTTGTTTCGGTATCGCATTTCAGCAAGTGCTATGCGGCGTACTTTGGCTACCCGCCGTCGCGTGAGCAGCGGCTGGGTGAGTGAACTCAGCTACGGCGCGCGGTCTGGATGTAGCGCAGCACCGCATCACAGATCATGGCCTTGTGGCGCTGCTTGACCTCATCATCGGACAGGTCGATCTGGAAGATCTCGCCAAAGGTGTGGCGGTTCGACACCCGATAGAAGCAGAACGAGCTCATCAACATGTGCAGGTCGATGACCTCGATGCCGGGACGGAACACACCTTCCTGCACGCCACGGTGCAGGGTGTTGCCCAGGGCTTCGAGCACCAGGCTGCTCATTTCGCGAATCGCCGGCGACTGCTTGACGTACTCACCGTAGTGGATGTTTTCGGTGCAGATGATGCGCACGAAATCGACGTTGCGGTCGTGGTGGTCGAAGGTGAACTCCACCAGCCGGCGGATCGCCTGTTCAGCCGGTAACGACTCCAGGTCCAGGCTTTGCTCGGTCTTGCGGATATCCCCGTACAACTTCACCAGGCACTCGCAGTACAGCTGCTCCTTGCTGCCGAAGTAGTAGTAGATCATGCGCTTGGAGGTCGCAGTGCGCTCGGCGATGGCGTCCACGCGCGCGCCGGCCAGGCCTTGCTGGACGAACTCGTTGATGGCCGCCTGGAGGATATCCTCACGCGTTTTCTCGGGGTTGTTCTTGCGCGTTTTGCGCCCCCCTTCAATTTCAGGCTGGCCGAGGCCGACTACGGAATCACTCATACCCACTCACAGGCTATTTATTGGAATGTGGAGGGATTATCCGCGAGCGCGGCCACGCAGGGAAGCACGCTGTTGGTCGGGTAGCCAGGGAGCCGCGCGTAGTCAATCGCGCTGGGCAGTGGCAGGCGCCGGCGGCGGTGTCAGGTGCAGCACGCGGTTACGCCCACCCTCAGCCAGCAGATAACCACCCTTGCCATCGGCGACGATTGCCTGGGGGGCCTTGAGGAAGGTCAGCACGGTATGCTGACTGCCATCGGCATCGATGCGCAGCAGGCGCGCGCGGTGGGTGTTGTCTTCACTGATCCACAGGCCACGCTGGTCACAGTACAAGAACGTAGGGTTACGCAAGCCATCGACCACTACCGGGTCGCTGCCATCATCGGACAAGGCGCGGACCTTGCCATTGGCCTTTTCGGTGTACAGCAGGCGGCCGTCACTGCAGCGGGTGAGGCCTTCGGTCTCGGTCAGGCCAGAACGCAACACATCGAGCTGGCCGCTGTTCCAGTCATAGCGCATCAGGCGGCCATTGCCCTTGCGGTCTTCGATGGCGAACAAGTGGTCACCGTCGTTCCACAGGCCTTGCACGCTCTCGCCGTCGAACAGGTGGGTCACCTGGCCATCGCGAGACAGGCTGACGGGTGCCTGGCCACCTTCCTGGCTGAACACCCACCCCCCCTGGGCCGCGACCATGCCATCGGGCTTGGACAGGTTGTCGATAAGCACTACCCGCTCACCGGTTGCGGTGATCTTGAGGATGCTGCCCCGGCCGTCGTCCAGCTCACGGCTGACCAGCAGGCTGCCATCGGCCTGCGGCAACAGCGAGGCGGCCTTGGTCACGTCGCGATGCAACACCTCGACATCCCAGCCGGAAGCGGCCTGCACCGGGTAGAAACTCTGCCAGGCGAAGAAGCCCAGGGTGGCCACGAGCAGGCCGGCGGTGGCAGTCAAGGCGATGCGGGTGCTGCGCTTGCGCAGAATGTGCGGCATGTAGGGGCTCCTCGGGATTGCCGTGGATCCTAGCAAGCGAATGTGAAAAAAATGTCGAAAGCGCTGTACACCACCCTCTGTAGGAGCAGCCTTGTGCTGCGAAAGGGCCATTACGCTGGGCAGTGTTGAAGTGGCGCTGCCGGCCCTTTCGCAGCACAAGGCTGCTCCTACAGGGGTACGCGCCAGACCAACAAAAACAAAAGGATATAAAAAGAACAAAACAATCTAACAAACAGGAATATAAAAATTGAAAGCCACACGCCACCTCCTTAGTCTGGGCACATCGCTTCCCACCCAGTTCAAAGGACCAATCCCATGCCAATCCGCGCCTTCTCCCCGCTGCGCCGCCTGCTGATCGGCGGTTTGCTGGCCAGTGTCGCCAGCGCTTTGCTGCCCTGGTCAGAAGCCATTGCCGAAGACGCCAAAACCCTGCGCATCGGCTACCAGAAATTCAACAGCATCAACATCCTCAAAGGCAGCGGCGCGCTGGAAAAGGCCCTGGCACCCGAAGGGGTGAAGGTCAGCTGGCACGAATTTGCCGCTGGCCCGCAGTTGCTCGAAGCGCTGAGCACCGGTGCCATCGACCTCGGCCATGCCGCCGACGCCCCGTCGGTGTTCGCCCAGGCCGCAGGCAAGCCGGTGGTGTACCTGGCTGCCGAACAACCTTACCCACGCGGTATCGGCCTGGTGGTGCGCGAACAGGACCACTTGGCCAGCGTGCAGGACCTGAAAGGCAAGCGCGTGGCTACCGGCCGCGGCTGGAATGCCCAGTACCTGCTGGCCGTCGCGCTGGAACAAGCCGGCCTCAGCTACCAGGACATTACCCCCGCCTACGTCAACAATGCCGCCGATGCGGTAGCCGCGCTGCAATCGGGCAGCGTCCAGGCAGTCACCCTGTGGGACCCGTTCCTTGCCGCCGCAGAGAGCCAGCCAGGGCTCAAGAACCTGCGCGACGGTAGCGGCCTGTCCAACAACCGTACCTTCTACCTGTCCACTGCCAGCTATGCCGACCAGCACCGTGCGCTGCTGAAGACGTTCTTTGCCGAACTGGCCAAGGTCAGCCAGTGGGCCAACGCCAAGCCTGCCGAAGTCGCCGCGCTGCTGGCGCCGCAGTTGGGGATCAGCGCCAACGTGCTGGAAGTGGCCAGCGAGCGGCGCAACTATAACGCCGTGGCCATCACCCCGCAGATCGTTGCCGAGCAACAGAAGCTGGCCGACACCTTCCAGGGCCTGGGCCTGATTCCACGCAAGCTGCAGGTGGCCGACGCGGTCTACCCGGCTTCCGTGTTGCCTTGAGCGGAGCACGCCGACCATGCCTCGCCCGATTCGCTTCAACGCCTTCAGCATGAACGCTGCCAGCCACCAGTCCCCCGGCCTGTGGCGCCACCCGCGCAACACCAGCGTGGCGTTCAACCGCCTGAGTTACTGGACCGACCTGGCCCGCCTGCTCGAGCGCGGCCTGTTCGATGCCCTGTTCATCGCCGATGTGCTGGGCATCTACGACGTCTACCAGGGCGGCCCACAAGCGGCTCTGCGCGGCGGCGTGCAGGTACCGGTCAATGACCCGCTGCTGCTGGTACCGGCGATGGCCGGGGTCACCGAGCACCTGGGTTTCGGTGTTACCTTCTCGCTGACCTACGAACACCCCTACCCCTTCGCCCGGCGCATGTCCACGCTTGATCACCTGAGCAATGGCCGGGTCGGCTGGAACATCGTTACCGGCTACCTCGACAGCGCTGCGCGCAACCTCGGCCTGGCGCGTCAACTGGGCCACGACCAGCGCTACGACTTGGCCGAGGAGTACCTGCAGGTGCTGTACAAACTGTGGGAGAAGAGCTGGGAGGACGACGCCGTGCTGCTGGAGCGTGACAGCGGGCGCTATATCGAACCCTCGCGGGTACACCCCATCAACCATGTGGGCGAACACTTCCAGGTGCCCGGCATGCACTTGTGCCAACCGTCGCCACAACGCACACCTGTGTTGTTCCAGGCCGGCGCTTCGGCACGCGGGCAGCAGTTTGCCGCGCGGCATGCCGAATGCGTGTTCATCAGCGGCCCGACGCCGACGGTGTTGCGCCGCTACGCCGACGGCATCCGCCAGGCCAGCGAAGCGGCCGGACGTGGCCGCGACGACGTGCTGATTTACGCCCAGGCGCTATTGATCGTCGCCCCCACGCGGGAGGAAGCCGAGGCCCGGTTCACCGAGTACCGCAGCTATGTCGACCTGGACGCCGCCCTGGCGCTGCTGTCGGGCTGGACCGGTATCGACTTTGCCGGCCTCGACCCCGACGCGCCGATCGAATACGTCGAAAACGACGCAGGCCGCGCCGCCCTCGCCGCCTTCACGGCCGCCGACCCTGGCCGCCGCTGGACCGTGCGCGAGGCAGCCGAATTCGTTGGCTTGGGCGGTCGCGGCCCGGTGCTGGTCGGCGCGGCCAGCGAGGTGGCCGACCAGTTGGAGAACTGGCTGGACCAGACTGGCATCGATGGTTTCAACCTGACGTACGCCGTACAACCGGACGACCTGGCCAGTGTGGTCGAGTTGCTGGTGCCCGAGTTGCAACGCCGCGGCCGCTACCCGCTGGCCTACACCGAGGGCACCCTGCGCCACAAGCTGTTCGGTCAAGGCGACCAGTTGCGGGACCGGCACGTTGGACGCCAAATCGACATTCAGCGATCAAATACCGGGTATTCCAACATTTAATTTGTGGATGGCACACGCTCGACCCTATTCTGTCGCCACATCCCCTGCGCCGCACCGGCCGGTGCGGTTCAAGGCATGGGGAGAGAACAACAAGTCGAGATCGTCCATGTCGAATCATTCGTACTTCGCCCCCCACGGTGGGCACCCAGCTCAAACCGAGTTGCTGACTGACCGTGCCATGTTCACCGAAGCCTATGCAGTCATCCCTAAAGGCGTGATGCGTGACATCGTCACCAGCCACCTGCCGTTCTGGGACAAGATGCGCATGTGGGTCATCGCCCGCCCGCTGACCGGTTTTGCCGAAACCTTCTCCCAGTACATCGTCGAAGTCGCCCCTGAAGGCGGCAGCGAGCGCCCCGAACTGGACCCGAACGCGGAAGCCGTGGTGTTCATCGTCGAAGGCGAACTGGACATCACCGTGGAAGGCAAGCACCACACCCTGGTGCCAGGTGGCTATGCCTTCCTGGCCCCGGGCGCCGAGTGGAGCCTGCGCAACAACAGCAAGTCCAACGTCACCTTCCACTGGCTGCGCAAGCACTACCAGAAGGTGGAAGGCCTGGATGTACCTGAGTCCTTCGTGACCCACCGTGACAACGCTACCGTTATCGAAATGCCGGGCACCGAAGGCCGCTGGGTCACCACCCGCTTCGTCGACATGGCCGACATGCGCCACGACATGCACGTGAACATCGTCACCTTCCAACCAGGCGGCGTGATTCCCTTCGCAGAAACCCACGTGATGGAGCACGGCCTGTACGTGCTGGAAGGTAAAGCGGTATACCGCCTGAACCAGGATTGGGTCGAAGTGGAAGCCGGCGACTTCATGTGGCTGCGCGCCTTCTGCCCGCAAGCCTGCTACGCTGGCGGCCCTGGCAAGTTCAGCTACCTGCTGTACAAAGACGTGAACCGTCACGTGCACCTGACGCTGAACCCCAAGCGTTAAGTTCAGGCTGACACCCGCAAGCCCGCCAACCTGGCGGGCTTTCTGTTTGCGGCACATACTGAAACTCCCCCCTCGCGCGGTACCAGCCATGAACCGCTGCCTGCTGCTCACCGCCCTGCTGTTGTGCACCCCCGCCCTGGCCGCCGATGACTGGAACCTGGCCTATGACCGCGAAGGCATTCGCGTATACCTGAGCGGCGTGGCCGACTCGCCTTACCAGCAGTTTCGCGGCGTGAGCACCATGAAAGCCAGCGTGCGTACCCTTACCGATCTGCAAGAGAACCTGCGCGTAGCCTGCAAATGGCTGTACGCCTGTGATCAGATGCGTTTGCTGGACGTGGACGGCGCCAATACCTGGGTGTACCTGACCACCAACTTGCCTTGGCCGACGATGCCGCGAGATATCGTGCTGAAGGTGACCAGCGAACGCCTGGACGATGGCACCCTGCTGCGGCACTTGAGCGCCGAGCCCGACAGAATCCCCAAGGTTGACGGACTGATCCGGGTGCAGCACCTGAACGGTGAATGGCGGATGAAGCCACTGGGTGAGCGTGAAACCGAGGTGACTTATCAGTTGCAAGCCGACCCGGCCGGGGATGTGCCGGGTTGGCTTGCCAATCGGTTCGTAGTGGATGCCCCGGTGGTGACCCTCAGAACCTTGAGGGCCGTCGCCGAGCGTCAGCCCTGAAGGCCTCCGCCAGCGTTGCCACGTTATGAATCAAAGTCGAAGTCCGGGCTGCAACCACCGACTGGCGTCGGGAATGTACCTTCAGGGCAAGGCATTTCTGGCACGCCTACGCCATTGACTTCCCCACGACCCATTTGAAGCTGTTCGCTGGTGACGACATCGTTGCCATGGGCGACCTGAACCAGGCCTGCGGCGGCCAGCAGCGTAATGAATGCAATCTTTTTCATATCGGTTTCCTGAAGCTAAGTGAAGGGACCTGCCCGAAAGATCCTATGCTCCACACCGCCCAGAGGGCTTTAGCCAATAGCCTCCAGATCATTCAGAAACCCACTCCCGCATCGTGGGAAGCGTCAAAGCACCTGACAGATTTTTCGAGCCAGGTGACAATTTGTGCACTGCACCTGTCAGAAGGCTTGACCCGGCAGTCACATCTTGTAGGTCGACAGCAGAATGCTGGTCTCGGTGTTTTCAATGTGCGGTATCGAGCGGATGGTGTTCAACGCCCGGTCGAAGGCCTCGAGCGTGTCGGCGCGCAGCTCGGCCATGAGGTCCCAGCGACCATTGGTGGTATGGATTGCCACCACGTTGGGGTGGCCCCGCAGCGCGTGCTTGACCTCTGCGGCGTGGTGGCCGCTGATACCGATGCTGGTGATTGCGCGCACGCCCTGCTCCAGCGCGTCGGAGCGCAAACGTACTGTGTAGCCGATGATCACGCCCTGCTCTTCGAGCCGGGTGATGCGGTTTTGCACAGTTGCCCGGGCCAGCTTGAGCTTCTTCGCCAGGGTCAGCACGGGGATACGTGCATTGTCCCGCAACAGTGCAATCAGTTCCCGATCGATAGTATCCATAAACCTGCCAAATAATCAGATTGCTACTTTGCGGTGGCAGATTGTCTAGAACGTTGATGAAACTGGCAACCTGCATGGTTCCGATTGACGCAACCTTTCATCAAAATGTACGCGCCACTTCAACAATCTTAAGCGTGCATCCTGATGTCCGGGATAACAGCGCAATAACAAGGTGCAAAAACATGACGTATTTCATTGATGTCCCAACCATGTCGGACTTGGTGCATGACATCGGCGTAGCGCCATTTATAGGTGAACTGGCTGCGGCCATCCGCGAGGATTTCAAGCGCTGGCAGGAGTTTGACAAGTCCGCGCGCGTTGCCAGCCATTCTGAAGTGGGCGTGATCGAACTGATGCCGGTCGCCGACAACAGCCGCTATGCCTTCAAATACGTCAACGGCCACCCGGCCAACACGGCCCGCGACCTGCATACGGTGATGGCCTTCGGCGTGCTGGCCGATGTCGACACCGGTTACCCGGTGCTGCTGTCCGAGCTGACCATCGCCACCGCGCTGCGCACCGCCGCGACTTCGCTGATGGCAGCCCAGGCCCTGGCCCGGCCCAACTCGCGCAAGATGGCGTTGATTGGCAACGGCGCACAAAGCGAATTCCAGGCGCTGGCCTTCCACAAGCACCTGGGCATCGAAGAAATCGTAGCCTACGACACCGACCCGCTGGCCACCGCCAAGCTGATCGCCAACCTCAAGGAATACAGTGGCTTGACCATCCGCCGAGCCGGTTCGGTGGCCGAAGCGGTGAAAGGCGTGGACATCATCACCACGGTGACCGCCGACAAGGCATACGCCACCATCATCACCCCCGACATGCTCGAACCCGGCATGCACCTGAACGCCGTGGGTGGTGACTGCCCAGGCAAGACCGAACTGCACGCCGATGTGTTGCGCAGTGCACGGGTGTTCGTCGAGTACGAACCACAAACCCGTGTCGAAGGCGACATCCAGCAGCTGCCGGCTGACTTCCCGGTGGTCGACTTGTGGCGCGTGCTGCGCGGTGAAAGCGAGGGCCGCCAAAGTGACAGCCAGGTCACCGTGTTCGACTCGGTAGGCTTCGCCCTGGAAGACTACACCGTACTACGGTACGTACTACAGCAGGCCGAAAAACGCGGCATGGGCGCGAAGATCGACCTGGTGCCATGGGTAGAAGACGACCCGAAAGACCTGTTCAGCCATACTCGCGGCCGCGCGGGCAGAAGCCGCATCCGACGCGTTGCCTGACCCTGCTGCCAACCCGGAAACCACGGCACGGCCCAGTGGGAGCTGGCTTGCCTGCGATGGGCCGCACAGCGGCCCCAATAGCGTCAGATCCCACCACCGGCCAATAACTGCGTCATCACCTCGGCCAACGCCTTGACCATCACGTCTGCCGTCGGCCGGTGGACGATGACGATTTCATAACTGTCGACCTCCGGCAGCCCCTGCTCCGCGCCCAGCACTCGGTGTTCGCCGGTAGCCGCCCTTGGTGGCAGCAAGCTGACGCCCATACCATCGGCGACCGCGGCCTGGATGCCGCTGAGGCTTGAACTGGTGAAACTGATGCGCCAGCGTCGGCCCATGCCCTCGATGGCGTTGATCATGTCTTCGCGATACAGACCGCGTGGCGGGAAGGTGACCAGCGGGATCGGGTCCAGCTCGAAAGCAGGCGTATGCGCACTGTCGATCCACTGCAGGCGCTCTGGCCAACAGGCCACGCCCTCGCGGGTGTTGCGCCGCTGCTTGAGCAGCACCAGATCGAGCTCACCGTTGTCGTAGGCCTGGCTGAGGTCGCGGCATAGGCCACTGGTCACTTCCAGCTTCACCTGTGGGTGCAGCCGGCTGAATGCCGACAGCGCGTTGGTGGTGCGGCCGCCAACGAAGTCCTCGGGCACGCCAAGGCGCACGGTGGTGCCGACCATCGCCCCGGCCAGGGCTTCAAGCATCTGGTCGTTCAGCGCCAGCATGTGCCGGGCATAGCCGAGCAGGGTTTGCCCGGCATCTGTTGGCAGCACGTCACGGTTGCCCCGCACCAGCAGGCGATGGCCGACCATGTCCTCCAGGCGGCGTACTTTCTGGCTGATGGTCGACTGAGTCGAATGCAGGCGCGCGGCAGCGGTGGTGAAGCTGCCGCAATCGGCCACCACGACGATGGCGCGCAGGAGGTCGAGGTCGAACAGAGCCCTATTCGATTTCACGCTGATAGACATCTTGGTATTCAACTACTGAATGACAAGACTGCGTTCTATCACGGCTAATCGCCGAGGGCCACACCTTCGCGCCGAGGGTCGGCGCCACCTGACCACCCCGCCTCACTGCGCTGGATGATCTGCATGCCGCTGGTCATGGTCATCGGTGTCACCTCATGGCCCCAGGCCGCCAACTGGCGAATCAGCGCCGGGCTGGCCAGCCCGGCTTCCACTTCGGTGCCGGCATTGCGGCTGCCGAAGTTGGGCAGGCCGGCAGCCTGCTGTGGGTCGAGCTGCCAATCCAGCAGGCCGATCAGTGCCTTGTTCACGTAACCGATGATCTGCGAGCCGCCCGGCGAGCCGAGGCTGGCCACAAGCTCGCCAGAGGTACGCGAGAACACCAATGTCGGTGCCATCGCCGACAATGGCCGCTTGCCCGGCTGCACCCGATTGGCCACAGGCTTGCTGTGCTCCTGGGGGATGAACGAGAAGTCGGTCAAGTGGTTGTTGAGCAGGAAGCCCTTGACCATCAGGTGCGAACCGAATGCGGCCTCCACCGAGGTGGTCATGGCCAAAGCTTGGCCGCTGTCATCGACCGCACTGAGGTGCGAGGTGGAAATGCGCAATGGCGAGCGGTCAGGCGCCAGGGCCAGGTCCGCGCCTTCTGGCTGACCCGGGCGGGCACGCTTCATGCTGTATTCGCCGATCAACGCGGCGCGGCTGGCCAAGTAGGCGGAGTCCGTCAAGGCCTTGACCGGCACCGGCACATAATCGCTGTCTGCCAGGTACTGGGCACGGTCGGCATAAGCCAGGCGCTCGGCCTCGGCGATCAGGTGCACGGCCAGCGGCGGTGCTTCCAGGCCGGCTGGGGACGCGCTGGCTAGCGGGCGCAGCGCCGCCAAGTCGCGTTGCGGCGCGGCGCGCTGCACGGCTTCGAGCACGCCCAAGGTCTGCAGCACGGTCACCCCACCCGATGACGGCGGCGGCATGCCGCACACTTGCCAGGCCTTGTAAGGGCCGCATACCGGCTCGCGCTCCTTGGCCTGGTACTGCTGCAGGTCCTGCAACGACAGGTAACCGGCATTGGCATGGCTATGGACTTTGGCCACGATGGCTTCGGCAATCTCACCGATGTAGAAGGCGTCGGGGCCCTGTGCGGCGATCCGCTCGAAGGTAAGTGCCAATTCGGGATTGCGTAGGGTCGTGCCGACCGCCAGTGGCCTGCCCTGTTCATCCAGGAAGTAACGCGCCATTGCGGGTGAGCGGGCAATATAAGGGTCACCGGCCAGCAGAGTGTGAAGGCGCTCAGAAACCTTAAAGCCGTTGCGTGCCAGGGCGATGGCCGGGGCGAAAAGGTCGTGCCAGGGCAGCTTGCCGTGCTGATCGTGGGCCCGTTCAAGGGCGCGCAGTACACCCGGCACACCAACCGAACGCCCCCCGATCTGCGCCGCCCGGAACGGCATCGGTGAGCCATCGGCTTGCAGGAAGAGTTTTTCCGTCACCGCCGCCGGCGCAGCTTCGCGACCGTCGAACGCCTGCACACGCTTGCCATCCCAATACAGGATAAATGCCCCGCCGCCAATGCCACTCGATTGCGGTTCGACCAGTGTCAGCACCATCTGCATCGCGATGGCGGCGTCAATCGCGCTGCCACCCGCACGCAACATCGCCCGCCCCGCTTCACTGGCCAGCGGGTTGGCGGCGGCGGCCATGTGCCGGCTGGCATGCACTGGCTGCAGCCCACTGCGGTAACCAGAGGCCAGCTCCGGTGGCGCGGGCAGCACCTGGTCGGCACAGGCCCAGCCATTGACAGCCAGCAGGCACAGGGCGCCCATCAGTGGCGTAGAAAGTTTCATCGTCTTGCTTCCTGCCTTGAACTGTTCAGGCAGGCACTTTCGGTCATGGGCAGGCTTGACTTCAAGCCTTAAAGCGGTGCGTTGCAACCTGTGGGAGCGGCCTCAGGCTACCTCTTCGAACGGCAGCCCCACATAGTTTTCGGCGATGTTCACCAGCCCCGCTGGCGAGGTCAGGAAGTACTCGCGGTCTGCTTCCTGCATTTTCTGGTCCCAGGCATCCTTGTGGCTACCGAAGTCATGCAGCAGCTGAGTCATGAACCAGCTGAAACGTTCGCCCTTCCACACTCGGCGCAGGGCCAGCGGCGAATAATGCTCAAGCAGGTCGGTACGCCCTTCGCGGTACACCTTGACCAGAATGCGGTACAGGTAGTTGACGTCGGACGCCGCCAAGTTCAACCCTTTGGCACCGGTAGGTGGAACGATGTGCGCGGCATCCCCCACCAGGAACAAATGGCCATACTGCATCGGCTCTACCACCAGGCTGCGCAGTGGCGCGATACTTTTTTCCAGGGCAGGGCCAGTGACCAGGTCGGCCGCCACGTCGGCCGGCAAACGGGCTTTCAGTTCGTCCCAGAAACGCTCGTCGGACCACGCCTCAACCCGGTCCTGCAAAGGCACCTGCAGGTAGTAGCGGCTGCGTGTTTGCGAGCGTTGGCTGCACAGCGCAAAACCTCGCTCGTGGTGCGCATAGATCAGTTCGTGGTTGACCGGCGGCGTGTCGGACAGCAGGCCCAGCCAGCCAAACGGGTAAACCCGTTCGTACTGCTTCAGCACGCCGTCGGGGATGCTTTGCCGCGACACGCCGTGGAAGCCGTCACAGCCAGCGATATAGTCGCAGTCCACCCGGTGCGTCTGGCCGTCCTTTTCGAAGGTGAGGTACGGCTTCTCGCCCTTCAGTTCGTGCGGCTGGACATTGCTGGCTGAATAGATGATTGGCGCGCCACTGGCTTCACGGGCCTGCATCAGGTCACGGGTGACCTCGGTCTGCCCATAGACCATCACCGTCTTGCCACCGGTCAGGGCCTTGAGGTCCAGGCGCTGACGGCGCCCGCCGACCAGCAGCTCGACACCCTCATGCACCAGGCCTTCACGGTCCATGCGCTCTGCAACACCGGCTTCGCGCAGCAGGTCGACGGTGCCTTGCTCCAGCACCCCGGCGCGGATGCGGCCAAGTACGTAATCGGCCGTCTGGCGCTCGATGATGACGTTATCGATACCGGCCTTGTGCAGCAGCTGACCCAGCAGCAGGCCCGATGGACCTGCACCAATAATTGCAACCTGAGTTTTCATTGTTGTTGTCTCTTGTTCGGACGATGCCGGCCCAGGACTGGCAGTGGGGCGGCATCTGCTGTTAGGGTTTGCCCTTGCATTTTTACTGGCAAAAAACCCAGTTAAGTGTGCTATTCCATGCAAAACCTGCACTTTTACAAAAAACGTTCGATTAACGGACAGGCCAAGCCAGATGAAATCCACCCTCCCCGGTGTCCCGCTGTTCAAGCTGTATGGCGAAAACCAGGCGTGGCCCGGCACCGACCTGCTGCACTGCGAGTCGATCCCGGCGCGTAGCCGCCTGCACCACTGGGAGATCAAGCCGCACCAGCACGCCGAGCTGTTCCAGCTGCTGTATGTGCAGCGCGGCCAGGCCCAAGTGGAGATCGAGGGGGTGCGCAGTGTCATCGATGAGGCGGCGATCCAGGTGGTACCGCCCATGACCGTGCATGGTTTTCGCTTCAGCGCCGATATCCAGGGCTACGTGCTGACCTTCGGGACTGCGCTGGTGGCGAACCTGGAACAACGCCTGGGTGCGCCACTGACGGTGCTGGCACAACCGGTGAGTTATCCACTGGGGAATGACCGTGTGCATCTGCGCAGCCTGGTCGACACCTTGCAGCGGGAGTACCAGGGCAATGCTCCGGCGCGCGCGGCAATGCTCGAAGCGTTGGTGACCGCGCTAATGGTGTGGATCAGCCGCCGCCAGCAGCTGGGGCAAGCACCGCGTAACCGTGATGAGCGTGACCGCCTGTTGCTGGGGCAGTACTTGCGCCTGGTTGAAGCGCATTACCGCGAGCATCTGTCGGTAGAGGATTTTGCCGCACGACTGAATGTACCGAGCTTGCAGTTGAACCAGCTGTGCCGGGCGCTGAGTGGCCAGACCGCGCTGCAGGTGGTGCACCAGCGGTTGCTGCTGGAGGCGCGGCGAAACCTGATTTATACGCGGATGAGCATCGGGCAGTTGTCGGACAGCCTGGGGTTCACCGACCCGACTTACTTTGCGCGGTGGTTCAAGCGTTTAAGCGGGCAGACGCCCAATGGGTATCGGCGATCGGGGCAGCCGGACTGATTTGTGGTCGCCTGGACGGGCCTCTTCGCGGGCTTGCCCGCTCCCACAGATATTTCACCTCCCACAGATATTTCACCCCTTGCTTGACGTTTACGTCAACCTGCCTTCAGGATAGCCGCATACCCCACGCAGAGCCCCAGCATGAGCACCCAGACCTACAGCATCTCCGACCTGTCCCGCGAGCTGGACATCACCACCCGCGCTATCCGCTTCTACGAGGAGCAGGGCCTGCTGAGCCCGGAGCGCCGTGGCCTGGAGCGCATCTACTCGCCGCGCGACAAGGTTAGCCTGAAACTCATTCTGCGCGGCAAGCGCATCGGCTTTTCCCTGGCCGAATGCCGCGAACTGATCGAGCTGTACGACCCCACCAGCGGCAACCTCAAGCAGCTCAACAGCATGTTGGCGAAAATCGCCGAGCGCCGTGCCCAGCTGGAGCAGCAGATGCTCGACATTCACCAGATGCAACTGGAACTGGACACTGCCCAGGAGCGCTGCGAACAGGCCCTGGCCGCCACCCTGAACAACAAAGACAACCGCTGAACGCCACAGGAAACCCGCCATGTCCTTGCCCAAACACGTCCGCCTGGTCGAAGTAGGCCCCCGCGACGGCCTGCAGAACGAAGCCCAGCCCATCAGCGTCGCCGACAAGGTGCGCCTGGTTAACGACCTCACCGAAGCAGGCCTGGCCTATATAGAAGTGGGCAGTTTCGTCTCGCCCAAGTGGGTGCCGCAGATGGCCGGCTCTGCCGAAGTGTTCGCCGGCATCCAGCAACGCCCCGGTGTGACCTATGCAGCGCTAGCGCCGAACCTGCGGGGCTTCGAGGACGCCCTGGCTGCCGGGGTGAAGGAAGTGGCGGTATTCGCTGCCGCCTCCGAAGCGTTCTCGCAGCGCAACATCAACTGCTCGATCAGCGACAGCCTCAAACGCTTCGAGCCCATCATGGAAGCTGCGCGCAGCCACGGCGTGCGCGTGCGTGGGTATGTGTCATGCGTGCTCGGCTGCCCGTATGAGGGCAAGGTAAGCGCCGAGCAGGTGGCCCCGGTGGCCCGCGCCCTGCACGATATGGGCTGCTACGAGGTCTCGCTGGGCGACACCATTGGCACTGGCACCGCCGGCGATACCCGCCGCCTGTTCGAGGTGGTTTCGGCCCAGGTACGACGCGAGCAATTGGCTGGGCACTTCCATGACACGTACGGCCAGGCCCTGGCCAACGTCTATGCCAGCCTGCTCGAAGGCATCAGCGTGTTCGACAGCTCGGTGGCCGGGCTGGGCGGTTGCCCTTATGCCAAGGGCGCTACCGGCAATATCGCCAGTGAAGACGTGGTGTACCTGCTGCAGGGGCTGGGCATTGAAACCGGCATCGACCTGGGCCGCTTGATCGCCGCCGGCCAGCGCATCAGCAGCGTGCTGGGCCGCGACAATGGGTCACGGGTAGCACGGGCGCGTAGCGCACAATAAGTCATATGGGTGTCACACAGGTGTGGGTGAAGTGTTACCTCCCCCACATTTCACAGCAAAAAATCGGGTAACAGGGAAACAAATCGGCAAAATTTCAGGCCGAGCGTTTTGGGTGAAAAAAGCTAACCTATTGATTTTAAAGGGTTTTGAAAAGTTGGCACGCACCCTGCTATATCTCTGGTACAACAACAAAAAAAATGTGACACCCAATAAAAACAACAGGTAACGGCTCTGACATAACAAGAACAACACGGCAGAGGCGTAGCAAGCAGATTTTTTTGGAGTCGACACGCTTTTCAGGGGTACGCCCCGCGGTCTGGCACAGAACAATAAAACTACCTCAAGGTAGCGGTAGCCAGGTTCGGATCAGCAGTGATGAAAGCAGGTCAGCGCTCAAAAAAATACGTTTGCTCTTGACCCCGCATGGGGGTCGCCCGCAACACCAGGACAAGCCGACAAAAACAACAAAAGGCCGGTCCCAATAATAAAAAAAGAGCAGGCAACAACGCTTTGAGGGGAGCTTCGGCTCCCCTCAGTGCTTCCTGCCCTCTTCCTCCTCCTTCTGCTTTTCCTCATCCTGCCCTTCTATCTTCTCTACCAGCAACGGCATGGTGCCCAGTACCAGCAGGGCCAATACCGTGCTGATCAGCGCCGTGGCTTCGCGGCCCATACCTGCGGCTGTGCCGATGGCAGCCGTCATCCAGAGCCCGGCAGCGGTCGTCAAGCCTTTCACATGGCTGGTGTCCTGGCCGTTACCCTTGAGGATGGTGCCCGCACCGAGAAAGCCAATACCGGCGACGATGCCCTGAATTACCCTGCTCAGCGCCTGTTCATCGGCCCCGGCCATACTGGGTGCCAGCACGAACAAAGCGGCGCCCAGCGAGACCAGCATGTGGGTGCGCACCCCGGCAGACTTGCCTTTGTGCTCGCGCTCGAAGCCCAGCACAGCGCCCAGCACCGCAGCCATCAGCAGGCGCACGAGGATTTGCGTGACCTCACGCTCATCGGTGACATCGGCGAACTCGGCCTGTATTGCCTGCCAGATGACGTCCATCACGGTGGTCCTCGTGCCTGAGCACCCTGTTTTCAGGTCCGGCCTCTGTAAAAGGGTTGACCGCTGAACAGTCGGCAAAGTGCCGCTCAGCCTGTTGATGCAGCAACCGACCCTTCACCGCGGTCCACCCTCTAACCACACCCGGAGGACCGCCCCATGCCCATTGAAATCGACGAAACCACTCGCCGCTGCACGCTGATCGGCGAAGACCTGCGCATCGAAGGCGAAGGCCCGGACATCGAAATCATCACCGACGAACAGTTGCATATGTCGGTGGCCCTGCTCGCGGGCCAGCGTGTGCCGATCACCGAAGCCGAGGCCGACGCACTGACCGTGGCGGGTGCGGTGGATAGCCGCAGGCATCTGAAGGCTAGCGTGCCAGGCTCGGTAATCTAAGGCCTGGCGGGGCCAAGCGGTGAATCTGATATGGTTTTTATCGCAAAACCTGAACCTGTGCTGATAACAGGTTCGAGGCCATAGTGCTCATGCCTGATCGAGGCCTGATGAGCACCGAGCCATGAACGATAGAATCCCTTTTACAGAGATCGTCACCGCCCCAGCCAACCCTCAACCGCGACGCATCGACAGCGGCATCCATACCCGCAGCTTCACCGGGCTGTACCGTAACCTGCGCATCGGTTTTGCCGGCGCCCTGTTCGTGCTGTTCTTCGGCACCGCCTGGTTGAACTGGAACGGGCGCCAAGCCGTGCTGTGGGACCTGGGCAACAGTAAATTCCATATCTTCGGCGCCACTTTCTGGCCACAGGACTTCATCCTGCTGTCGGCGCTACTGATCATCTGCGCCTTTGGCCTGTTCGCCATCACCGTCTACGCCGGGCGTGTGTGGTGCGGTTACAGCTGCCCACAAAGCACCTGGACCTGGCTGTTCATGTGGTGCGAAAAGGTCACCGAGGGTGACCGCAACCAGCGCATCAAGCTGGCTGCCACGCCCTGGAACCTGAACAAACTGGCCCGCCGCACGCTAAAGCACAGCCTGTGGTTGGCCATTGGCGTGGTCACCGGGCTGACCTTTGTTGGCTACTTCACGCCGATTCGTCCATTGGCCGCAGAGCTGTTCACCTTGCAACTGGGCGGCGTGGCTTTGTTCTGGGTGTTGTTCTTCACTGCCGCCACATACATCAATGCCGGCCTGTTGCGCGAAGCCGTGTGCCTGCACATGTGCCCCTATGCGCGCTTCCAAAGCGTGATGTTCGACAAGGATACTCTGGCCGTCGCCTATGACCCGCGTCGCGGTGAGGCCCGTGGCCCGCGCAAGAAAGGCAGTGACGTTCAAGCCTTGGGTTTGGGCGACTGCATCGATTGCACCCTGTGCGTGCAGGTCTGCCCCACCGGCATCGACATTCGCGATGGTTTGCAGATGGCTTGCATCGGTTGTGCCGCGTGCATAGACGCCTGTGACGGGGTGATGGACAAGATGGGTTACGCCCGCGGCCTGATCGGCTACAAGTCCGAGCACAGCCTGCAAGGCGGCACCACTCACTGGTTGCGCCCTCGCCTGCTAGGCTACGCCGCCGCATTGCTGGTCATGATCGGGGCCCTGGTGATGGCCCTGCAGTTACGGCCGATGGTGTCGCTGGATGTGATCAAGGACCGCGGCCTGTTCCGCGAAAACGCCCTCGGCCAGATCGAGAACATCTACCTGCTCAAGGTCATCAACAAAACCGAACGCACCCAGCATTATGAACTGCGCCTGGTGGACGCCGAGGGCTTCACCTTGCAGGGCAATACCGCACTGGTCATCCCCGCAGGCGAAATGAGTGAACTGCCGGTATCGGTAGCGATGCTCGCCGAGCGCCCGACCAGCAGCTCGCAGACGCTGAGCTTCGAAATCAGCGAACGTGACGACCCCGCTATCCGCAGCGTGGCGCACAGCCGCTTCGTCGCCCCCATGAACCGTTGATCCCTTACACTGACGCCACCTTGCCTGCCAGGCTTCGATAGAAGGCCAGAATGAAACGCTACGAACGCTTCGCCGACGACATTGCCGAACTGATCCGCTCCGGGGTACTGGGCCCCGGCCAGCGCGTGCCCTCGGTGCGCTACGCCAGCCAGACCCATGGAGTCAGCCCATCCACCGTGTTCCAGGCCTACTACCTGCTGGAGCGGCGTGGGCTGATCCGCGCCCGACCGCGCTCGGGGTACTTCGTCAACGCCCACGCCCCGCGCCAGTTCAGCGAGCCGCAGGCGCTGCAGCCGGTCAGCGAATCTACCGACGTGGACGTCAGTGCCTTGGTGTTTTCGATCCTCGACTCGATCAAGGACCCTAACACCATACCGTTCGGCTCCGCCTTCCCCAGCCCCGAGCTGTTCCCGCTGCAACGCCTGTCGCGCTCGCTGGCCAGCGCCAGCCGCAACATGGACCCGCGCATGGTGGTGACCGACCTGTCGCCCGGCAACCCGCAACTGCGCCGGCAGATTGCTCTGCGCTACATGGTTGCCGGGCTGATGCTGCCGATGGAGGAGTTGCTGATTACCAACGGCGCACTGGAGGCCTTGAACCTGTGCTTGCAGGCCGTGACCCAGCCGGGCGACCTGGTGGCCATCGAAGCGCCGGCCTTCTATGCCTGCCTGCAGGTGCTGGAGCGGCTCAAGCTCAAGGCCGTGGAAATCCCCGTGCACCCGCGCGAGGGCATGGACCTGGGGGTACTGGCGCAAACCTTGGAGAAGCACCCGGTAAAGGCCGTGTGGTGCATGACCAACTTCCAGAACCCGGTGGGTGCGAGCATGCCGGAGGCCAAGAAGCAGGCGCTGGTGGAGTTGCTGACACGCCATCAGGTGCCGCTGATCGAAGACGACGTGTACGCCGAGCTGTACTACTCGCAACAGGCACCCAAACCCGCCAAGGCCTTCGACACCCAGGGTCTGGTCATGCACTGCGGCTCGTTCGCCAAAAGCCTGGCACCGGGCTATCGCATTGGCTGGGTGGCCGCCGGGCGCTTCGCGCAGAAGATCGAGCGGCTGAAACTGATGACGTCGCTGTGTGCCTCGATGCCGGCCCAGGCAGCTATCGCCGACTACCTGCAGCACGGCGGCTACGACCGCCACCTGCGCAAGCTGCGCTACGCCCTGGAAGGCCAGCAGGCCAACATGCTGGCGGCCATTGCCCGCCACTTCCCGGCGCAGACGCGGGTCAGCCAGCCCTCCGGCGGCTACTTCCTGTGGCTGGAGCTGCCCGAGCAGATGGACGCACTCAAGCTGTTCCACATGGCCCTGGCGCAGGGTATCAGCATCGCGCCCGGGCCGATCTTTTCACCTACCCGGCGCTTCGGCAATTGCATCCGCCTGAACTACGGCAGCCCTTGGCATGACGGTGCCGAACGGGCCATGGAAACCCTCGGGCGTATCATTCGCTCGTTTTGATGGCGACCGGCCTGGGGGGCGACTATAGTACTGCGATCCGCCCATCGGGCCATCGCCATGCAGCCGCCTCCGCCGCCGTCGATTACCCAGCTGCAAACGCGTGTCGCAGAGCTTGAGGCACGCTTGGCCGAGCGCGAAGACACCTCACAAGCGCACATCAAACTGCTAGGCGGGCTTCTCGACAGCAGCCTGGCCAATGTATTCGCTGCCGACCGCAAGATGCGGCTGGTGGCCATCAACCGCACGGCACGCGAAACCTTCGAACGTTACCGAGGTTTCGTGCCGCAGATTGGCGACTACGTACCGCAGTTTCTGACCCACCAGCCCGACATCATGGACCGCCTGGCCCCGGTATGGCCGCGCGTACTGGCCGGAGAGGCGTTCATCGACACCATCACCCTCGGGCCAGTTGACGCACCACGCCATTACGAAATCCGCTGCCACCCGTTGTTCGATACGCAGCAGCGCATCCAGGGCGGTTACCTGTTCGCCTATGACATCACCGAGCGCATGGCCGAGCAGGAACGCCTGCGCCAGGCCGAGGAAGCATTGCGTCAGTCGCAGAAAATGGAAGCGGTCGGCCAGTTGACCGGTGGCATTGCACACGACTTCAACAACCTGCTGGGCAGCCTGCTCGGAGCGCTGGAGCTGGCCGAGCAGCGCCTGGGCGAACAACGCCATGCCGATACAGCCCGCCTGCTAGAGCTGTGCCGCAGCAATACGTTACGCGCCGCCGCGCTGGTACAGCGCCTGCTGGCCTTCTCGCGCCAACAGACGCTGATGCCGCAACCCGTCGATGTGCAGTGCCTGGTAGCCGGCATGCACGACCTGATCGTCAGCTCTACCGGCCCGCACATTGATTTCCACGACCAGACACAAATCGGGCAATGGCCGATTCGCATCGATCCGCAGCAACTGGAAAATGCCTTGCTGAACCTGTGCATCAATGCGCGTGATGCCATGCCCCTGGGCGGCACGCTCAGCATCGCTAGTGCGGACAGTGACCTTGCCATGGCCGAGGCCGGCCACTTGGACCTGCCTGCGGGGCGGTATTTGCACATTTGCGTAGCCGATACCGGCATGGGCATGTCCCAGGAAGTGATGCAACGGGCCCTTGAGCCCTTCTTCACCACCAAACCGCTCGGCCAGGGTACTGGGTTGGGGTTGTCCATGGTCTATGGCTTTGTCCGTCAGTCCGGCGGGCAGTTGCGGATCGAAAGTGTGGCCGGGCAAGGCACTTGCATTCACTTGTACTTTCCCCAGGAAGAAAGTGACATTGCCTGCGGCCAGCCTGTGCCAGCCACACCCCCAATCGACCTTGCTGCCCCCCGTGTGCGGCGGATCATGCTGGTGGAGGACCAGCCAGCCATGCGCCTGGTGCTTGTCGAAGTACTGACTGAACTGGGCCATGAAGTACAGGCTTTCGACCTTGGCCGCACGGCGCTGGAGGCGCTGCATACGGGCCCACCACCGGACTTGCTGATCACTGATGTCGGCCTGCCCGGGGGTATCGACGGTTATCAGTTGGCGGATGCATTTCAAGGGCTTCTGGCCAATGCCCCGGTATTGCTGATTACCGGTTATGACGCTGCCGACCTCACCCCCATTCACCGTCCCGGCAAGCGTACCGAGGTGCTGCCCAAACCGTTCGACCTGAAGAGCCTCTGCCTGCGGGTGGACCGCTTGCTGGGTATTGCCCCGCCGCCCCCTTGACCGTCTATCCGCCAGCCAGTGAACACGCTAAAGTTTAGGCCTCTCCATCTGTCGGACGTCGGCATGCCATCGCGCGACCTGCTCTCACTGCGTCAACAAGTCGAAGCCCTGCAACGGCAGAACACGCTTTTGGAAGCACGACTCGCTAGCCTTCAAGACCAGGATCGGGACTTTTACCGGTCGTTGTTCGACACGATGGACGAAGGCTTTTGCATCATCGAGTTCTTCGACGGCCCGCACGGTCCGCTGAGTGACTATGTGCATGTGCTGGCCAACGCGGCCTATGCCAAGCACGCCGGCATCCCCAATGTGGTCGGGCAGAAGCTGCGCGAAATGGTGCCCGATGAGGCCGATGACTGGGTGGCCCGCTACGGCGCAGTACTTCGCACCGGCGAACCCCTGCACTTCGAGCAGGAACTGGTCGCCACTGGCCATGTGTTATCGGTGACCACATTCCGCGTAGAGCCTGCCGAGAAACGCCAGGTAGCGGTGTTGTTCAAGGACGTCACCGATCGCCGGCGTGCAGAGCAGGCCCTGCAGCGGCTGAACGAAGAACTGGAGCAGCGGGTGAATGCTGCGCTGGCAGAGCGGCGGCTGTTTGCCGAGCTGGTCGATCACAGCGTGGTCAATGTGCACGTGGTCGACAAAGGCATGCGCCTACTGGCGATCAACCAGCAAGCGAAGCGTGACTTTCAGTTGCTGTTCGGGCGAACGCCTGAAATCGGCGATTACTTGCCAGACCTGATAGGTGCTGGGTTCGACGATCGGACACTGAGCCTGTCCATGTGGAAGCGGGCCCTGGCGGGTGAGCAGTTCGTCGAGATCGGCACCTTTGGCAAACACCCTATGCAGCGTCATTACGAATTACGCTTCAACACCCTGCGCGACCATGAAGGCGAGATCCAGGGCGCGTTTCTGTTCGCCTATGACATCAGTGAGCGGGTGCAAGAGCAGGAACGCCTGGCCAAGGCCGAAGAAGCCCTGCGCCAGGCACAGAAAATGGAAGCCGTGGGCCAGCTCAGTGGCGGCATCGCTCACGACTTCAATAATTTGCTGGGCGGCATCCTCGGCGCTCAGGAGCTGATGCGCCAACGCCTGGGCCAGTCACGCTTCGACGCCCTGGAACCGTTGCTGGAGCTGTCCAGCGGCTCGGCGCAGCTGGCCTCTTCGCTGGTGCACCGGCTGCTGGCGTTCTCCCGCCAGCAGACCTTGCAGCCCTGCTCGACGCAGGTAGCCACACTGGTGGCCGGCATGGAGGAGCTGCTACGCCGCACCATTGGCCCATCGATTACCCTGAACAGCCAGTTCACCAGCCAGTTGTGGCCAACCTTCATCGACCCGCCGCAACTGGAAAGCGCCTTGCTCAACGTATGCATCAACGCCCGCGACGCCATGCCAGCAGGCGGTGTGATCGACATCGTCGGTGACAACCTGCAGCTTGACGAAGAGCAGGCCCAGGCACTGGAGATAGCAGCCGGCGAGTATGTACGGCTGAGCATCATCGACACTGGTAAAGGCATGTCGGCTGAGGTGGTGGAGCGCGCAGTCGATCCGTTCTTCACCACCAAACCGATGGGCCAGGGCACCGGCCTGGGGTTGTCGATGACTTACGGCTTCGTGCGCCAATCGGGAGGGCAACTGCGTGTGTTATCTGTGCTGGGTGAAGGTACACGCATCGAGCTGCTGCTGCCGCGACACCATGAGCAACCCGAAGCCGCGGTACCCAAGCAGCGGGGTTTGCCACTGACGAAGGGCAGCACCGCTGCGCAGCGCATCCTGCTGATCGAAGACCAGGCAGCGTTGCGCCTGGTGGTAGGCGAAGTGCTGGAAGAGCTGGGCTATCGGGTGGACGCCTTCGAAAATGGTCCGGCCGCCCTTGCCCACCTGCAAAGCGGCGAACGGCCAGACCTGCTGCTGAGCGACATCGGCCTGCCTGGTGGCCTGAATGGCCGCCAGGTAGCCGAACGCTGCCGTGAGCGTTACCCCGACCTCAAGGTGCTGTTCATCACTGGCTACGATGAGAGCGCGGCGCTCAGCGATGGCCAACTGCTGCAAGGTACGCTGGTGCTGACCAAGCCGTTCGAACTGGAAGTGCTGGCCGAGCGGGTACGCGAACTGCTGAAGGATTGATGGGCGTGTTCAGCGCCCACCGCTCAGGTCGATGAAGCTGCCGGTGGAATAGGACGCTTTGTCCGAGAGCAGCCAGAGTATGGCCTCGGCCACTTCCTCGGGGTGCCCACCGCGCCCCATGGGCAAGCTGGGTTCGAGTTTGCTGACGCGATCCGGGTCACCGGACAGCGCATGGAAGCCGGTGTGGATGTAGCCGGGCCGTACGCCATTGACCCGCACGCCCTCGCCTGCCACTTCTTTGGCCAGGCCAATGGTGAAGGTGTCGAGCGCGCCCTTTGAGGCTGCATAGTCGACATACTCGTTGGGTGAGCCAAGCCGTGCGGCCATGGACGACACATTGACGATGGCCCCGCCCTGCCCGCCATGCCGGTGGGCCATGCGCAGCAAGGCGTGCTTGGCGCAGAGCATGGGCCCGACGATGTTGGTCTTCATGATCTTGAGCAGGCGAAACTCGGACATGTCCTCAACGCGGCTCTGCTGGCCGATGGTGCCGGCGTTGTTGACCAGTGCGGTAACGGGGCCGAGCTCTTCGTCGACGCGTTGGAACAGTTGGATGATCTCATCCTCGACGCTGGCGTCGGCGCGCACGGCGATGGCCTCGGCGCCCAGGGCGCGGACTTGGCCGAGGATGTTTTCCGCGGCTTGGTCGTCGGCGTGATAGTTGATGCAGATGCGATAGCCCTGGCGGGCGGCCAGCAGCGCCGTGGCGGCGCCGATGCCGCGGCTGCCGCCGGTGATGACGATGACGTTCTCCATGAATGTGCCAGTCGTTCTAGTGAGGGAGAGCTGACGATAGGCGAAATGCCTGTGTATTGGAATGACCAAGGTCAGCTCAGACACTCATCTGCTCTTGCTCTTGCTCTTGCTCTTGCTCTTGATCTTGCTCTTGCTCTTGCTCTTGCTCTTGCTCTTGCTCTTGCTCTTGCTCTTGCTCTTGCTCTTGCTCTTGCTCTTGCTCTTGCTTTTGATCTTGATCTTGATCTTCGCGACTTCAGGAGGCCGAACGCAGGCCTTGCGGAGGGAGGTGACGGGCATGGATGCCCGTCAAGCGCTGGGCCCCAGGATGGGGCCTGCAGCGCGGTCCTCCCGGGAGCAAGGCCGGAGTGAGGGAACCCCGGAGCGCAGCGCAGGGGCCGGATGATGGGAGCGCAGCGTTTTTTGGTTACTTTTTGTCGCGTTTGACAAAAAGTGACTCGCCGTAAGGGCGAAAAGGTGACTCAGCGTCGCCATCGCAAATGGACTGTTCGCTGAGTCAAAACAGAAAAACTTGCTTCTTGCTTCTTGCTTCTTGCTTCTTGCTTCTTGCTTCTTGCTTCTTGCTTCTTGCTTCTTGCTTCTTGCTTCTTGCTTCTTGGATGTGGGCCTTCACACCGAGTAAACATTCATTCGCGCAGGTGGCGCTGAGTCACCTTTCCGCCCTTACGGCGGGTCACTTTTTGTCAAACGCGACAAAAAGTAACCAAAAAACGCTGCGCTCCTATCATCCGGCCCCTACGCTGCGCTCCGGGGTTCCCTCGCTACGGTCTTGCTCCCGGGAGTACGCGCTGCAGGCCCCATCCATGGGGCCTCAGCGCTTGACGGGCATCCATGCCCGTCACCTCCCTCCGCAAGCCCTTCGCTCGGCCTCCTGAAGTCGCAATCTGTGTTGCCTGAACTATCGCGCGCTTAGAAGCAAAAGCCAAAGCAAGAGCAAGAGCAAGAGCAAGAGCAAGAGCAAGAGCAAGAGCAAGAGCGTTTGATTCTAATCATGTACTTGCTTCTGTACCCAGGGCCGACGCCAGGTCGAAATGGAAACGGGATAGCGATAGCTGAGGACTCGGCTATCGCTATCCACGATGGAGCAGGCATCGCAAGGGACAGCCCCACTTGCTCAATGCCCCGCCGATGCCGGCCCCGCCTTGGCAGTAAACGGTGGCTTGGCAAACCACACCAACAGGATCAACCCAGCAAACACCCAGGTCATCAAGGTGAAGTAATCCACCGTCGACATCATGTAGGCCTGCCCATTGAGTATCTGCTCCAGCTTCGCATAACCCTGCGGGCTGGCCCCACCCAACTGTTCAAGCGTATGCCGCGTAGCCGGGTCGAACTGGCTGATGTTCTCGCTCAGGTAGGCATGATGCTGGTCTGCCCGACGAATCCAGATCCAGGTGGTCAACGAAGCCGCAAAACTCCCACCCAGGGTACGCAGGAAAGTCGCCAGCCCCGATCCATCGGCAATCTGGTGCGGTGGCAGGTCGGACAGCAGGATGCTCAAGGTCGGCATGAAGAACAGCGCCACGCCAATCCCCATGAACAGCTGCACCAAGGCCACATGCTGGAAGTCCACCTCGCTGGTGAATCCGGCACGCATGTAGCAGCTGGTACCAATCGCCAGGAACGCCAGCCCTGCCAGCACCCGCAGGTCGAACCGGTGCGCGTACTTGCCCACGAACGGCGACATGATCACCGGCAGCAAGCCGATCGGCGCCACCGCCAGGCCCGCCCAGGTAGCGGTATAGCCCATCTGCGTCTGCAACCACTGCGGCAGGATCAGGTTGATGCCGAAGAACCCGGCATACCCCCCGACCAGCACGATGGTGCCGACGCGAAAGTTGCGGTGCACGAACAGGCGCAGGTTGACCACCGGGTGGCGGTCGGTCAGTTCCCAGATCACGAACACCGCCAGGAACACTACCGAGATCAGGCTGCCGACGATGATGAACGACGACTCGAACCAGTCCAGGTCGTTGCCTTTGTCGAGTACGACCTGCAAGGCGCCAACGCCGATGATCAGCGTCAGCAGGCCGATGTAGTCCATCGGTTGGCGACTGGTGACCACCGGCCGCGTGCGCATCTGCTGACGCACCACAGCGGCCGCGAACAAACCGATCGGCACGTTGATGAAGAAAATCCACGGCCAGCTGTAGCTGTCGGTGATCCAGCCACCAAGAATCGGCCCGGCAATTGGCGCCACCACCGTGACCATCGCCAGCAGCGCCAGGGCCATCCCCCGTTTCGCCGGGGGGTACACAGCAATCAGCAGCGTCTGGGTCATCGGGTACAACGGCCCGGCAACCACACCCTGCAGCACGCGAAACCCGACCAGCTCGGGCATCGACTGGGCGATACCGCACAGGAACGAAGCCAGCACGAACAGCAGCGTGGCCCAGATGAACAGTTTCACCTCACCGAAGCGCCGGCTCAGCCAGCCGGTCAGCGGCAAGGCGATGGCGTTGCTCACTGCGAACGACGTGATGACCCAGGTGCCCTGCTCGTAACTCACCCCCAGGTTGCCGGAAATGGTCGGCAAGGCCACGTTGGCGATGGTGGTGTCGAGCACCTGCATGAACGTCGCCAGCGACAGGCCGATGGTGGTCAGCAGCAGGCTCGGCGGCGTGAACTGGGCAGCGGCGTTGTTGCTCATCGCTGCGCCGTCTTGCCAGGTGCGCTGTTTTCGTGAATCAGCTGGGCGATCAGGTTATCGGCTTCCACCAGCTGGCGGTCATACACCTGGGTGGTGTAGCTGGCCTGCTGCGGTGGCTGCTGGGCCAAGGTCGGGCCGCTCTGGTCGTGCAGGTCGACTTCCACCACGGTGGACAGGCCGATACGCAGTGGGTGGTCCTTGAGCTGGTCGGGGCTGAGGTGGATGCGCACGGGGACGCGCTGGACGATCTTGATCCAGTTGCCGGTAGCGTTCTGCGCCGGCAGCAAGGCAAAGGCACTGCCGGTGCCCGCGCCGAGGCTGTCGACCGTACCGCTGTACTTGACCTCGTTGCCGTACAGGTCAGCGCTGATTTCCACCGGCTGGCCGATGCGCATGTCACGCAACTGGGTTTCCTTGAAGTTGGCGTCGACCCACACCTGGTCCAGCGGGATCACCGCCATGGTCGCGGTGCCCGGCTGCAGGCGCTGGCCCAGCTGCACCGTGCGCTTGGCGACGTAGCCGGTAACCGGGGCCACCAGCGTGGTGCGGGCGTGGTCGAGGTAAGCCTGGCGCAGGTCGGCAGCGGCAGCCATTACCTCGGGGTGCGAGGAGACCACGGTGTCGTCGACCAACGCGCTGCTGGTGCTCAGTTGCTGGCGCGCGCTGTTGACAGCAGCCTGGGCCACGCTCAGGTCGTCGCGGGCGTGGGACAGCTCTTCCGCGGCAATCGCGCCGCTGTCGGCCAACACTTTGCGCCGATTGAAGTCCTGCTGCGCCTTGCGCAGTTCGGCCTGGCGCGTTTCCAGCTGAGCTTTGAGCGAATCGACGTTGCTGTACAGCCCGCGGACCTGGCGCACACTGCGCGCCAACTTGGCTTCGGCGGACTGCAAGGCCACTTCGCTGTCGGCCGGGTCGAATTGCAGCAACACCTGGCCGGCGTGCACCAGGTCACCGTCATCGGCACCGATGCTGGTGACGGTGCCGGTGACCAGCGGTGTGATCTCCACCACGTTGCCATTGACGTAGGCATCGTCGGTGCTTTCGTGCCAGCGGCCGACCAGGCTGTACCAGGCCCAGGTGCCGATACCGGCAAGGATCAGCAGCAACAGCAGGCCAAGCAGCCAGGCCTTGCGCTTGCGCGACGGCTCGGGCGTGGCGGAGGGAGTCGGGGTGTCTGCGGGAGTGGCCATGACAATACCTTGGAAAATTCGTGACAGGGTTCAACGATCGCCAAAGCGGCGGATCGTCAACGGGTCGCCAGCACCGAGCAGCACCTTGGCCAGCAGGCCTTCCAAGGTCTTGAGCTCTTCAGGTGCCAGCACGCCGCACAGCTCGTTCATGGCCGCGGCGCCAATTTCCGGCAGGCGGTCGGCCAAGCGCTGACCGTCGGCAGTGAGCGCCAGTCGCACCTGGCGGCGGTCATCGGCGCAACGGTTGCGCACGATCAGCTCCTTCTGCTCGAGGCGGTCGAGCATGCGGGTCATCGAACCGCTGTCCAGGCCCAGGTAGCGGCACAGCTCGGCCGGGGTATCCACCTGGTACTGGGTGACGATGATCAAAACCTTGAACTGCGCGGCGGTGACGCCCTCCGATTCGAGGTGCCAGTCGAGAATGCGGTCCTTCAGGATCGCCGCACGGCCAAGCAACATGCCGATGGCGCAGGTCTGGAAGTTTTCGGGAGAGAAATGGGCCATCGAAGACTGCTCGGGTAATTGTGTAAAAATATTACTGCCTAGGCAGTGAATGTCAAAGCTTTGATTAGCTCGCTATCAAAAATTTCATAATACTTGCCAGCGGCGCCGCCCTGTGTAGGAGCAGCCTTGTGCTGCGAAGGGGCCGCAACGGCCTATGGAGATGCCAGAGCTGATGGCCTCTTCGCAGCACAAGGCTGCTCCTACAAAGGGCGTGCAGGACACAGGATGTGGTTGAGGTCAGCTGGCGCCGAGCGCTCGCAGGCCCAGTGCCTCGACCGCACCGCAAGCGATGGCCATGCCCACCAGTTCCGCCAGGCTGGCCGCCTGCAACCGTTTCATCACCCGCCCCCGGTACAGGTCCACGGTTTTCACGCTGACGCCCAACTGCTCGGCGATCTCACGGTTGTTCAACCCCTGGGCCAACGGCACGAACACGTCACGCTCACGCGGCGTCAGGCCGTCGATGCGCGCCTGCACCAAGGCCAGCGCCTGGTCGCCCTGCCGGGCCCGCCCGGCGTGTTCAAGTGCAGCCTGCACACTGTCGAGCAGCAACTGGTCACTGTACGGTTTTTCGATAAAGTCGCAGGCACCGGCCTTGAACGCCCGCACCACGATCGGCACATCGGCATGGCCGCTGACGAAGATCACCGGCAACATCAAACCACGCTCGCGCATCGCCTGCTGCACGGCCAACCCGCCTAGCCCCGGCATGCGCACATCCAGCAGCACACAGGCGGGCCCATCGTCGACGCAGGCGTCGAGAAACGCCTGCCCGCCAGCGAACGGAAGGGCTTGCAGGCCCACCGACTGCAGCAGCCAGACCGTCGAGTCGCGCATACCCTGGTCGTCATCGACCACATACACTTTTGCTTGCAACACTGCCTCCCGTTATCCCCTGCTGACCGCCAACCGGCAGCAAAGTACCAAACCGCCGTTATCCCCCGCCCGTGCCCACAGGCTGCCACCAAAGCCCTCGATCAGGCTGCGGCTCATGCTCAGGCCCAGGCCCAGGCCGTCGGCCTTGCTGGTGGTGAACGGCGTGAAGATCTCATCCAGGCGCTCGGCCGCCACGCCCGGGCCCTGGTCGGCGACCTCGATCAGCACGCCATCGCCATCACGGGCGGCGCCAAGCAGGATACGTGACGGCCGCTCGCCCTGCTGCTCGCGATTGGCATCGATGGCATTGCGCAGCACGTTGAGCAGCACCTGCTCCAGCAGCACCCGGTCGGCATAAACCAAGGGCAGCTGCGCGCTCATGCGCAACTCGACCTGCACCTGGTCACGCGCCGCTTCCCAGGCGCACAGGCGCATGGCCTCGCCAGCCACCTCGACCACGTCCAGCGCCTGAAGCCGCCGTGGCCCCTTGCGCAGAAAAGCACGCAGGCGGCGGATCACTTCGGCGGCATGGGTGGCCTGCTCGCGGATGCGCTGCAGGCCTTGCCCTACCCGCTCACGGGCCATTGGGTCACGCTCCAGGCCCTGCAGGTAACGCAGGCTGGCGTTGGCGTAGTTGACCACCGCAGCCAGCGGCTGGTTGATCTCGTGAGCGATTCCCGAGGCCAGTTCGCCCAGGGTAGCCAGGCGGGCACCGTGGGCCAGGCTCTCCTGCGCCTCGATGCGCAAGGTGATGTCACGGGACACGCTGACCACTTCCACCACCGCGCCAGTGTAGGTCTCGCGAATCGCCCGGCTGGCGATTTCGAACCAGCGGTAGTTGCCTGTGGCCTGGCGGACTCGGCAGGTCATGGTGTGGTAGCCGTCCTGGTCCAGCGCCGCAGCGGCCTGGCGCAGCACCTGGCGCCGTTCGCGTGGGTGCAGCAGGGCGTGCACGGGCATACCGCGCAATTGCTCGGGCCACAGACCGAGCAGGCGGTAGGCTGCCGGCGAGGCATCGAGAAAGCGGCCATCGGGGCTGTGCCGGGAGATCAGGTCGGTGGTGTTTTCGATGATCAGCCTATACAGGCGGCGGGCGCGACTGGCTTCACGTGCGCCCAGGCGCTCTTCGCTGGCGTCACGGCAGCGGCCCAGCACCTGTTGGCCCTGGTCGTCCGGCATGAATGTCCACAGCACAACGCGCTCGCCAACCTGCACTTCGACATCGCTGATCGCCCGGTGCTGGCGCAGGCACGCACGCACCAGGGCGGCGCAGTTGGCTGGCAGCCACTGGGCCAGCGCCGGGCCTTCGGCAAGCCAGGCTTGCAGTGCCGGGTTGAGCGCCAGCGGGCTCGCATCGCTGGCCAGCAACAGGCTGGGCTGAGGGTCTTTGGCGAGCAAGGGGTAGGCAGGGTTATCCACGGTAGGTGGCTCGTTGTTATAGTAGTTTTACTATATTGCTATAGTCGATATTCCTACTACCATAGCGAATCGCGTAAAACTGCGACAGAGGGAGCGGCCCGCCGTCCGCCTCCCTGCACCCTGAACAGAGCTAACAATCAGCCATCGGGGGCCAAGCGCACAGGCTGCGCCTGCCTCCCTTACAGGATTACCGCATGTCGATCTATGCCCAGGGCCTGATGCCCGCTGCCGTCAACCATGTCGCCCTCACCCCGCTGAGTTTCATCGAACGCACCGCCGCCGTGTACGGCAATTACCCGGCAGTCATCCACGGCGCCATCCGCCGCAACTGGCAAGAAACCTACCAACGCTGTCGGCGCCTGGCCAGCGCCCTGGTCGGCCGCGGCATTGGCCGTGGCGACACCGTGGCGGTGATGCTGCCCAATACCCCGGCCATGCTCGAAGCACACTTCGGCGTACCGATGACCGGTGCCGTGCTCAATACCCTGAACGTGCGCCTGGACGCCGAGGCCATCGCCTTCATGCTGCAGCATGGCGAGGCCAAGGTGCTGATCACCGACCGCGAATTCCATGCGGTCATCGAAGCCGCCCTGGCGCTGCTCGAACACCCGCCTCTGGTGGTTGATGTGGATGACCCGGAGTACGGCGAAGGCCGTGCTGTCAGCGAGCTGGACTATGAAGCCCTGCTCGCCGAAGGCGACCCGGATTTTGCCTGGGAGTGGCCCGATGACGAGTGGCAGGCCATTTCGCTGAACTACACCTCCGGCACCACCGGCAACCCCAAGGGCGTGGTCTACCACCACCGTGGTGCTTACCTGAACGCGCTGGGCAACCAGATGACCTGGGCCATGGGCCACCGCCCGGTGTACCTGTGGACCTTGCCGATGTTCCACTGCAATGGCTGGTGCTACCCCTGGACCATCACCGCCCTGGCCGGCACCCACGTATTCCTGCGCCGGGTCGACCCGCAGAAAATCCTCACCCTGATCCGCGAACACCGGGTCAGCCACCTGTGCGGCGCGCCGATCGTGCTCAACGCCCTGGTCAACATGCCCGAGGCGGCCAAGGCAGCCATCGAGCACCCGGTGCAGGCCATGGTCGCCGGTGCCGCGCCACCGGCCAAGGTGATTGGCGCCGTGGAGCAAATGGGCATCAAGGTCACCCACACCTACGGCCTGACCGAAGTCTACGGCCCGGTGACCGTGTGTGCCTGGCATGACGAATGGGACGCGCTGTCGCTGGAGGAGCGTGCGCGGATCAAGTCACGCCAGGGCGTGCGCTACCCGACCCTCGACGGCCTGATGGTCGCCGACCCGCAAACGCTCCAGCCGGTGCCACGCGACGGCAATACCCTGGGCGAGATTTTCATGCGCGGCAACACGGTGATGAAGGGTTACCTGAAAAATCCTGAAGCCACCGCCGAGGCCTTCCGTGGCGGCTGGTTCCACACCGGTGACCTGGCCGTGTGGCATGCCGATGGCTATGTCGAGGTCAAGGATCGGCTCAAGGACATCATCATTTCCGGTGGTGAGAACATTTCCACCATCGAGGTCGAAGACGCCCTGTACAAGCACCCGGCGGTGCTGGAAGCCGCCGTGGTGGCACGCCCGGATGAAAAATGGGGCGAAACCCCTTGCGCCTTCGTTGCCCTCAAGCCTGGCCGGGAAGACACCCGCGAGACCGATATCACCAGTTGGTGCCGCGAGCACCTGGCCGGGTTCAAGGTGCCGAAGACCGTGGTGTTTGGCGAGCTACCCAAAACCTCCACCGGCAAGATCCAGAAGTACGTACTGCGCGACCGGGCTAAAGCCCTCTGATGCCTTGACGGCCACGTCGCCCCTGTAGGAGCAGCCTTGTGCTGCGAAGAGGCCGGTATGCCTGATACACATGCCGGCCCTTTCGCAGCACAAGGCTGCTCCTACACCAGTACAGCGCGCGCCTCACAGACTACCTCACCACTTCAAGAGCCCCTGATGACCACTTATTCCGCCCCCCTGCGCGACATGCGCTTCATCCTGCATGACGTTTTCAACGCCCCGGCCCTGTGGACCCGCCTGCCCGCCCTGGCCGAGCGCATCGATGCCGGTACCGCCGACGCCATCCTCGAGGAAGCCGCCAAAGTCACCGCCCAGCTGATTGCCCCGCTCAGCCGCAACGGTGACGAGCAAGGTGTGCACTTCGACGCAGGCCAGGTCACCACCCCCGACGGCTTCCGCGAGGCCTGGCACACCTACCGCGAAGGTGGCTGGGTCGGCCTGGGCGGCAACCCGGAATACGGCGGCATGGGCATGCCGAAGATGCTCGGTGTGCTGTTCGAAGAAATGCTCTACGCCGCCGACTGCAGCTTCAGCCTGTATTCGGCGCTGAGCGCCGGCAGTTGCCTGGCGATCGACGCTCACGCCAGCGAAACGCTCAAGGCCACTTACTTGCCGCCCCTGTACGAAGGCCGCTGGGCCGGCACCATGTGCCTGACAGAACCCCATGCCGGTACTGACCTGGGGCTGATCCGCACCCGCGCCGAACCCCAGGCCGATGGCAGCTACCGCATCAGCGGCAGCAAGATCTTCATCACCGGCGGCGAGCAGGACCTGACCGAAAACATCGTCCACCTGGTACTCGCCAAGCTGCCGGACGCGCCTGCAGGCGCCAAAGGCATCTCGCTGTTTCTGGTGCCCAAGTACCTGGTCGAGGCCGAAGGCCACCTGGGTGCACGCAACGCTGCCCACTGTGGCTCGATCGAGCACAAAATGGGCATCAAGGCCTCGGCGACCTGTGTCATGAACTTCGATGGTGCCATCGGTTACCTGGTGGGCGAGCCGAACAAGGGCCTGGCGGCGATGTTCACCATGATGAACTACGAGCGTCTGTCCATCGGTATACAGGGCATTGGCTGTGCCGAAGCCTCCTATCAGAGCGCCGCCCGCTACGCCAACGAGCGCCTGCAGAGCCGCGCCGCTACCGGCCCGCAGGCAAAAGACAAGGCTGCCGACCCGATCATCCACCACGGCGATGTACGGCGCATGCTGCTGACCATGCGCACGCTCACCGAAGGTGGTCGGGCGTTCGCCGCCTACGTTGGCCAGCAGTTGGACCTGGCGCGTTATGCCCAAGACGCCGGCGAGCGCGAGCACGCCCAGCGCTTGGTAGCGCTGTTGACACCGGTGGCCAAGGCATTTTTCACCGACAACGGCCTGGAAAGCTGCGTACTCGGCCAGCAGGTGTTTGGTGGCCATGGCTACATTCGTGAATGGGGCCAGGAGCAACGGGTACGCGACGTGCGCATCGCGCAGATCTATGAAGGCACCAACGGTATCCAGGCGCTCGACCTGCTGGGGCGCAAGGTGTTAGGTGACGGCGGCCAGGCACTGGCCAGTTTTGCCGCCGAAGTACGTGCCTTCAGCGTCGATGCGCCGCTGCACCGCGAGGCCTTGCAAGCGAGCCTGGCGCGGCTGGAGGCCACCAGTGCATGGCTGCGCTCGCGCAGCGCTGAGGACACCAACCTGGTCAGTGCGGTGGCCGTGGAGTACCTGCAACTGTTCGGGCTGACCGCCTATGCCTACATGTGGGCGCGGATGGCGGCGGTAGCGTTGGCCAAACGTGATGAGGATGACGCGTTTCATGGGGCGAAACTTGCCTGTGCAGCGTTCTTCTTCCAACGGGTATTGCCACGCGGGTTGGGGCTGGAGGCCAGCATTCGGGCGGGGAGCGGCAGCCTTTACGAGCTGGAGGCCGTGCAGTTCTAACCCGCGTGTCTCGGGCTCGCTTTTTGTAGGAGCAGCCTTGCGCTGCGAAGAGGCCAATACAGAAACCGCGAATCTGTGTTGTAAACACTGGCCTCTTCGCAGCACAAGGCTGCTCCTACAGGCGCGGCTGTGGCTGTCGCAGCTTGCGCGAAGGGTTCTCAAACGCTGAAAAACCGTTGCAAATCCGACGAAAAACCGGCACAACTGATAGTCATTCGCCATTACGTCGGTTCTCGGGAGCCCTCTAGCAAGGGTAGAATGCGCAAAACCCGGAGCCGCAATGAACCACGACCGCCTCAATCCCAGCCCAGACGATGCCATCACCGACGCCGCCGCGCACTGGTGCATGCGCCTGCACGCCGAAGATTGCACGGCGGCCGAGCGCGAGGCGTTCGCCCGCTGGCAGGCGGCCGACCCCCGGCATGCCGAGGAATACCAGGCGATGCTGGAAATCTGGCAAACCGCCGACTTGCTGCCGCGCAACGCCACCGTCATCGACTTCAACCCGCCCGCCAAACAAACCTCGCGCCCGCGCAACTGGCGGCCACTGGCGTCTGCTGCGGCGATTGCCCTGGCGGTGTTGCCGCTGGCAGGCTGGATGGGGTGGGAACAGGGTTGGTTGCCCAACCACTACCAGCACTTCGAAGCCAGTGACCGCATGCAAACCGTGGAGCTGAGCGACGGCAGCACGGTGCAGCTCAACCTCAACACCGAACTCACCTACCTCAACTACAAAGACCAGCGCCAGGTCACGCTCAAGCGCGGCGAGGCCTTCTTCAAGGTGCAGCACGACAGCAGCCACCCATTCATCGTGCGTGCCGGCCGTGGCCAGACCCGGGTCACCGGTACCCAGTTCAACGTGTGGAAGTACCAGGACCAGGTCAAGGTCACCCTGGTGGAAGGTTCGGTGCTGGTGTCCAGCGATGGCAGCGCCGGCGGCTATCGCCTTGGCCCTGGTATGCAGGCCAGCTACCACAAGGGCGATTTCGAGCCGCAGCTGGAGCAAAGCGGCGATTACGGCAACAGCCTGGCCTGGCGCAGTGGCAAGCTGGTGCTCGACAACTTGAGCCTGGAGCAAGCGCTGCCAGTGATCAACCGCTACCTCGACGCGCCGCTGCAGCTGGCCGATGCCAGTACCGGTCGCATTCGCATCAGCGGCATCTACAACACCCGTGAAGTGGGGCGCCTGGTCAACAACCTGCCCAAGGTGCTGCCGGTCTACCTGACCCGCAGCAAGGACGGCAGCACCGTGCTAAACCGCATCTCGCCGCCGCCCGACAAGGGTTGATGCCCTTCCTGTCCTAAGCGGGTATTTCATAATTACCGATGAAATTTCCCACCGCTTGGATTTCGCGCACATTAGGCATGTTGCCCCTCACAGCTTGCCGATTCAATTGCAACCAACCTAAATCGTGCGCCTTTTGGCCATTGGGGCATGGGCCAATGCTTTTCTTGGGACGGTCCCTAGCAAATCCAAGTAACGATCATTACAAACCGAACAGCGCCAGCAATTTTTAAGCCACGAACAATCCATAAAGACTAGCAATTATACCAGTCGACAACAGTTGAACTGAGCAATAGCCTTACAGGGCAACCTCACCCCTTGGGGATCTCTCAATGAAAAACCCAACTTCAAAACATGTTCTACCCAAACCTAATGGCACTGGCGATTTCAAAATGACCCTTATTGAAAACGGCATGCCGAAACTGGAGCATGATTTCAAACGCATTGTGTTCTCGCAGCGACTTATTGCCGGCGTGGACAATGGCCCCGACTTCGTCCTATCCCTTTTTGCGAATGATGGCACTCCAGACTTCAGGCAGGGCAAGTTCGATGTAGGTCCTAGCGCGCCTTGCCAATCACAGTTACATATTCAAAGCGAATTGAAAATTAATGCCGATGCAGACAGTGGGCATGTAGACTTTAAAGTAGTTAGCGACTCACGCATTACAGGCTCCTACTCATGCAGATACTCGGCCAATAACCTTACTTATGAAGCCCAAGGTGAATTTGATATCGCTTCAAGCAAATAGCGTTGGCAAAAAAAACTGCGTGGCGGTGGTCTAACCAGGTTAACGGGCGAGGAACGCTCGCTGGCAGACAGCCAACGGGCGTTCTTCGCCTTCGCCTCGCAAGCTCTGTACTGGAAAGCCTAAAGTGTCATGGCCGCCAGCCAACCAAACGCCAACAACGGCAGGTTGTAGTGGATGAAGGTCGGCACCACCGTGTCCCAGATATGGTGGTGCTGGCCATCCACGTTCAGGCCCGAGGTCGGGCCCAGGGTCGAGTCCGAGGCCGGTGAACCCGCATCGCCCAACGCACCGGCAGTACCCACGATGCACACCGTGGCCAGCGGGTCGAAGCCCAGTTGCACGCACAGCGGCACGAAGATCGCGGCCAGGATCGGCACGGTGGAAAACGACGAACCAATCCCCATCGTTACCAGCAGGCCCACCAACAGCATCAGCAAGGCACCGACGCCCTTGCTGTGGTCGATCCATTGCGCCGAGGTTTCCACCAGGCTCTTCACCTCACCGGTGGCCTTCATCACGTCGGCAAAGCCGGACGCTGCAATCATGATAAAACCGATCATGGCCATCATCTTCATGCCTTCAGTGAACAGGTCGTCGGTGTCCCTCCACTTGACGATGCCCGACAGCGAGAAGATCAGGAAGCCGACCATGGCACCGATAATCATCGAGTCCAGCAACAGCTGGACGATGAAGGCTGATGCAATTGCCAGCCCGGCCACCAGCAGAGTCAGCGGGTTGTACTGCACGCTCACCTGCTCCACCTGCTCGATGCGCGCCAGGTCGTAGTCCCGCTTCTTGCGGTAGCTGATGAACACCGCCAGCAAAAGGCCGACAAGCATACCGGCGGCCGGAATGGCCATGGCATGGGTGACATTGACGCCGCTCACATCGACACCCGCGCGGGCGACGTTGGCCAGCAGGATTTCGTTGAGGAAAATGTTGCCGAAGCCCACCGGTAGGAACATGTACGGGGTGATCAGGCCAAAGGTGATCACGCAGGCGATCAGCCGGCGGTCGATGCGCAGGCGGGTCAGCACGTACAGCAGCGGCGGCACCAGCAACGGGATAAAGGCAATGTGGATGGGCAGGATGTTCTGCGACGACACGGCCACCACCAGCATCAGGCCGATCATCAGCCATTTGACCTTGCCGCCATTGGCATGGCCTTGGCGATCGATCATGGCCAGGGCGCGGTCAGCCAAGGCATGGGCCAGCCCCGACTTGGCGATGGCCACGGCAAAAGCGCCCAGCAGTGCATAGGACAATGCAACCGTGGCCCCGCCACCGAGGCCGCCGTTGAAGGCCTTGAGCGTGCCTTCGATACCCAGGCCACCCACCAGCCCACCGGCAAGTGCGCCGATGATCAGGGCGATGACCACGTGCACACGGGACAGGCTAAGTATCAGCATGATGCCGACCGCGGCGATCACTGCATTCATGGTTGGCTTACCTCATTACGGCGGAAAAAAGCGCGAACTCTGAAGCAGTGGGCGACAGATGTCAAAAGTGCCATGTTGCGGCGCTTTACCCAGGGAGCAGAATTTAAATTGAATGTTTGAATAAAGAAAAAATGAAATGGGCCGATAAGGTGTGGGGTTGGGGTGCCTGGCTTGAGTTTTTTGTCGCTCGTGAGACCGAGCGCCGCCCGCGCGGCGCATCGCGAGCGAAGCTCGCTCCTACATTTGTTGCGGGCCAGTATCGCCTGATCCCACGCACGCGATCGCCTTGCCTGTTCGACAGGATATCGCGGGGAACGCCACAGGGCCGTGCCCCTTTGCCTCAGGAGAAACTGGCTCGAAACAAATGTAGGAGCGAGCTTCGCTCGCGATGCGCCGCGCGGGCGGCGCTCGGCCTCACAGGCGACACACTTCGCCCGTCAGGCCACTGTCAGCCCAACCCAGCCCCAAAGCCATAACCCTTACTGCCCAAAAAAGGGATCCGCCCCATGCCTTTGCGACAACTTTCCATCCAGTGGAAGATCACCCTGCTCGCCGGTCTCTGCCTGGCCGGCATCGTCACCTTGCTCGTCGGCCTGTCACTGTACCGCATGGACCACAGCTCAGACCTGGTCAAGGCCAGCAGCATGCAGATGCTGACCGAGGCGGCGCAGTCGCGCATCGAGTCGCAAGGTGAAGTGCAGGCGCTGAACATCCGCCGCCAATTCATGGATGCCTACCAGTACGGCGCCGGCTTCGCCCGCCAGGTGCTGTTCCTGCGCGAACAGGCCGAAAAGCGCTTTCTCGATGCCTTCGACCTGCGCGAAGACATGACCCGCCAGGTGCGCGCCGCACTGCAGGCCAACCCCGACCTCCTCGGCCTGTCGCTGGTGTTCGAGCCGAATGCCCTGGACAACAAGGACAGCCTGTTCGCCGACAAAGCCGAACTGGGCAGCAACGAAACCGGGCGCTTTGCCCTGTACTGGTCGCAGCCGCGTGCCGGCCAGCTGACCGCCATGGCGCTGCCTGAGCATGACATGGCCAACACCGAGATCGGCCCCAGCGGCCAGCCGGCCAACACCTGGTGGGTGTGCCCGCGCACCACCGGCAAAGTGTGCGTGGTAGAGCCCTACTTCTATGACATCGACGGCCAGCAGGTGCTGATGACCAGCATCGTCTTCCCGCTGGCGGTCAACGGCAAGATCATTGCCACCCTGTCCATCGACATCAACCTCAACAGCCTGCAGGCGCTGAGCCAGGAGGCCAGCCGCAGCCTCTACGAAGGCCGCACCACGGTCGGTATTCTCAGCCCGGTCGGCCTGTTGGCCGGCTACAGCGCCGATGCCAGCAAGCTGGCCCAGCGCTTCGACCAGGTGGACCCGACCAAGGGCGCCGAACTGGTGCGCAAGCTGGCCGATGGCAGGATGACCATCCTGCACGATCAGCAGCGCCTGAAAGTGCTGGCGGCATTCCGACCGATCCCGGACGCCCAGCCTTGGGGTGTGTTGCTGGATGTGCCGGAAAATGCCCTGACCGGGCCGGCCGAAACCCTGAAGCAGGAGCTGGACGCGCTGAACACCAGCGGCACCCTGCTGGAACTGGGCCTGGGCCTGGCCGCTGCCATTGCCGGCCTGCTCATGGTGTGGCTGATGGCCCGCGGCGTGACCCGGCCGATCCTCGGCGTGGCCGCCATGCTCAAGGACATTGCCAGCGGCGAAGGCGACCTGACCCGCCGCCTGACCTACCAGAAGCAGGACGAACTGGGCGAACTGGCCGGCTGGTTCAACCGCTTCCTCGACAAGCTGCAGCCAACCATCGCCGAGGTCAAACGCTCGGTGCAGGCCGCCCGAGGCACTGCCGACCAGTCCTCGGCGATTGCCACTGAAACCAGCGCTGGCATGGAACAGCAATACCGCCAGGTCGACCAGGTGGCTACCGCTTCGCATGAAATGAGCGCCACCGCCCAGGACGTCGCCCGCAGCGCCGCCCAGGCGGCGCAGGCTGCACGTGATGCCGACCAGGCCACCCGTGAGGGCCTGGCGGTGATCGACCGCACCACCACCAGCATCGACACCCTGGCCGCCAACATGAGCGACGCCATGGCCGAAGTCGAAGGCCTGGCGCAGAACAGCGAGAAGATCGGCTCGGTATTGGAGGTGATCCGCTCGATTGCCGAACAGACCAACCTGCTGGCGCTCAACGCCGCCATCGAGGCGGCCCGTGCCGGTGAAGCGGGCCGTGGCTTTGCCGTAGTCGCCGATGAGGTGCGCAACCTGGCCCAGCGCACCCAGGAGTCGGTGGAAGAAACCCGCCAGGTGATCGAAGCCTTGCAGAACGGCACCCGCGAAGTGGTCGGCGCCATGGACCACAGCCACCGCCAGGCGCAAAGTGGCGTTGCGCAGGTCGGCCAGGCCGTTACCGCATTGCAGCGCATTGGCCAGGCGGTGACGGTGATCACCGACATGAACCTGCAGATCGCCTCGGCCGCCGAAGAGCAAAGCGCGGTGGCCGAAGAAATCAACAGCAACGTGGCAACCATTCGTGATGTCACCGAATCGCTGTCGGGCCAGGCCAACGAATCGGCGCGGGTCAGCCAGTCGCTGAACAGCCTGGCCAACCAGCAGCAGGCGCTGATGGACCAGTTCCGCGTCTGAGGCACACGGGGCCACGCCAGTGGCCTTGAAACCTCGTCGTCTACACTTGCCCCACTGCCAAGGGGTGGCGAACGACGAGGTTTCCATGAAGAAAATTCCAGCGCTGCTGGCCGGGCTGCTATTGACAGTGGGCCTGGCCAGCACCGACAGCGCCGCATCGGCAGAACAACGTACACCTATCCACTTTGGGGCCATCGGCTGGGAAAGCGGCGCCCTCACCACCGAAATCCTGCGGCTGATCGTGGAGCGCGGCTACGGCTACCCCACCGACACCCTGCCCGGCAGCACGGTCAGCATGGAAGTGGCCCTGGCGCGCAATGACCTGCAAGTGATCGCCGAGGAATGGGCCGGGCGCAGCCCCGCCTGGGTCAAGGCCGAACAGGCCGGCCAGGTGTTCGCACTGGGCGATACGGTCAAGAACGCAGAGGAAGGCTGGTGGGTGCCGGCCTATGTGATCGAAGGCGATGCCGCACGCAACCTGAAACCCTTGGCACCGGAGCTGCGCAGTGTCGAGGACCTCAAGCGTTACCCGCAGGTGTTCCGCGACCCCGAGTCACCCGACAAGGGGCGTTTTCTCAACAGCCCCAGCGGCTGGACATCCGAGACCGTCAACAGCCAGAAGCTCAAAGCCTATGGCTTGAACGACCTCTATACCAATTTCCGCAGTGGCTCAGGCGCTGCGATGGACGCCGAGATCGGCTCGGCCATCCGTCGCGGCCAACCGGTTTTGTTCTACTACTGGAACCCAACGCCCTTGATGGGGCGCTACAAGCTTGTACGGCTGCAAGAGCCACCGTTCGATGCCCAGGCATGGGCCACCCTCACCGATGCCGGCAACCCCAACCCGAAGGGCAGCCGCTCGCTGCCGGCGAAGTTATCGATTGGCGTGTCCAAGGTCTTTCATGAAAGCTACCCAGACCTGGTCAGCGTGTTCGAACAGGTGGACCTGCCCATCGACCGCCTGAACCAAGCCCTGGCCACAATGAGCGAAAAACGCACGCCCCCGCGCGACGCCGCCCTCACCTTCCTGCGCAATAACCCTGAGGTGTGGAAAGCCTGGCTGCCGGCGGAGATTGCCGCCAAAGTCGAGGCCAGCCTGTGAGTGACGGCTTCCCGCAAACCCTGCAGTTTTCCTTTGCCGACAGCGTCAACCGCCTGGTCGACTGGCTGGTGATGAACCACGGCGACCACCTGCGCAGCGTTTCTGACCAGTTGCTGCAACTGCTGGTCGGCCTGGAGAACCTGCTGCGCCTGTTGCCCTGGTGGCTGTTGTTGCTGCTGGTCGGCCTGCTGGCCTGGCACGCCAGCCGCAGCCTGCTACGCAGCACAGTGCTGGTCGCGCTGTTGGCCTTGATCGGCATGCTCGGGCTTTGGGACAAGCTGCTACAAACCCTTGCCCTGGTGCTGGTCAGTACCGGCCTGTGCGTACTGGTGGGTGTGCCGCTGGGCATCCTGCTGGCCGCCCGACCGCTGGCCAGGCGGCTACTGTTGCCGGTACTGGATGTGATGCAGACGCTGCCGGCGTTCGTTTACCTGATCCCGGTGCTGATGCTGTTTGGCCTGGGCAAAGTGCCCGCCGTGTTCGCCACGCTGATCTACGCCCTGCCACCGCTGGTGCGCTTGACCCAACTGGGCTTGAGCCAGATCGACCCCTCGTTGTTGCAGGCCGCACACGGCCTGGGCGCCAACCGCTGGCAGCGGTTGCGGCGCATCGCGCTGCCCTTGGCGTTGCCAAGCATCATGGCCGGGCTCAACCAGTCGGTGATGATGGCCCTGTCGATGGTGGTGGTGGCGTCGATGATCGGCGCCCGTGGGCTGGGTGAGGATGTACTGGCGGGGATCCAGACCTTGAATGTTGGCCAGGGTGTGGAGGCCGGGCTGGCGATTGTCGCCCTGGCCATGGTGATCGACCGGATCAGCCAGGCGTATGGGCGAAGTGCTCGCTGAGCCGTGCCTTGTGCTGCAAAAGGGTCCGACCTGACAATACACCTCTGTCAGCTTGCCAACGGACCTGATCCGCATGTCCCTCAAAGCCCTGCGCACCCTGGTAACCATCGCCCGTCACGGCACCTTCGCCCGCGCCGCCGACCTGCTCAGCCTCACCCCCTCGGCGGTGAGCCTGCACATCAAAACCCTCGAAGACGAGCTACAGGTGGCCCTGTTCGACCGCAGCCGCCGGCAGGTGGTGCTGACCGAAGCTGGCCAGTTGGCGGTGGTCCGCGCCGAAAGCATTCTGGCCGCCTATGACGAACTGGCCGACGCCTTGGCCAGCGGCCCGAGCCTGCGCGGGCGGCTGCGCCTGGGGGCGATCCATACGGTGCTGGCGCGTCGTTTGCCCAAAGCGCTGGTGTGGATCAAGGCCCACCACCCGCAGTTGCACATCAGCGTGGCCTCGGGCATGTCGGCGGAGCTGGCGCGGCGCGTGGAAGACGGTGAGCTCGATGCGGCGATCACTACCGAACCGGTCAGCCCATACCCGCAAAACCTGGACTTCACCCCGTTGTTCGAGGACCGCTTCTGGGCCATTGCCAGCCCTGAACTGGCCGGGCACAGCGTGCCCCAATTACTGGCCAGTCAGCCATTCCTGCGCTTCGACAAGCGTGCCTGGGCTGGGCGGCAGATCGAGCAGGAACTGCGCCGCCAGCACTTGCAGGTGAGCGAGCAGATGGAGCTGGACAGCCAGGAAGCCCTGGCGCGCATGGCGGTGATGGGCCTGGGCGTGGCGATCATCCCCATGGCGGATGACGACCTGCAACGTTTGCCACCGGCCACATGCCTGCCGTTTGGCGAGCCACAACTGACCCGGCGGGTGGTGTTGCTGGAGCATGAGAAAAGCCAGCGGCGGCACTTGAGTGCAGTGTTGAAAACTGCGCTTGAGGCGTGAACATTCCCCCGCGCGCCCACAGACAATGCATTTTTTCTCAACAGTCAGTGCAGAAAACAACGTTTTTACAGATCATTGCGCACCCGTAATCTGTGCCCGTACCCGGCCACGGAACGCTGACCATGCTGCACTTGCTGCTAACCACCCTGCTACCGATCATCCTGCTGATTGCCCTGGGCACTTTCCTGCGTCTGCGCAGATTTCTTGATGAAAGCTTCTGGCCGGGCGCCGAGCGCCTGAGCTATTACGTGCTGCTGCCATCGCTGTTCCTTCACGGCCTGGCCACCGCCAACCTCGATGGCGTACCGGTGCTGGGCATGGTTGGCGCGCTGATGCTCTCGACCCTGGTCGGTGCCGTGCTGCTAGTGCTGTATCAGGGTGCGGTGAACCATGACGGCGCCGATTTCACTTCGGTGTTCCAGGGCGGTATCCGCTTCAACAACTACATCGGTGCCACCCTGGCCGCAGGTATCTACGGCAGCGCCGGGATTGCCCTGGCGGCGGTAGCCAACGCCGCCATCGTGCCCCTGGTCAACCTGCTCTGCGTACTGGTATTCGCCCGTTTCAGCGCCCGTCACAGTTCACCGCTCACCGTGCTTCGGGCCATCTTCGCCAACCCGCTGATCGTCGGCTGTGCGGGCGGGCTACTGCTACGGGTCACCGGGCTGGGTTTGCCAGCCGGTATCGAGCCCACGGTCAAGGCCTTGGGCCAGGCCGCCCTGCCACTGGGCCTGCTGTGCGTCGGTGCGGCACTGGGTGGCGCCAGCCTCGGCCAGCAGGTGCGCCCGCTGATGGCGGCGTCGGCGTTCAAGTTCCTGGTCATGCCACTGACCACATGGGGCTTGTGCCGTGTGCTCGGTTTGAGTGGCCAGGCGGCGGTGGTGGCGGTGTTGTTCCAGGCGCTGCCCACCGCTTCGTCCTCCTACGTGATGGCCCGACAAATGGGCGGCAATGCCCCATTGATGGCCACCATCATCGCTCTGCAGACCGTAGCGGCCGCCGCCACCCTGCCTTTGGTGCTAATGCTTACGCTTGGCTAGACTGACATTCAGCTCACCCTTCGGAAGCTTGCCCATGCGCCATTACTGGATGCTGATCGGCCTGGTCTCGGCCCTGCTCGCAGGCCCATCGAATGCAGCCGACCCAGCCAAGGCCGCCGTGGCCGAGGACAAGGCCGAAGTGCTTGAAGAAAAAGTGGTGGAAGATGCCCCTCCCCCCAAAAAAGCAGAAAAACTCACCCCAGGCGAAGCTCAGGCGGTAGACCCCGCCGGCAAGGCGCCGCTGGATGACAGCATCACCTGCCTGGCCCGCACTATCTACTGGGAAGCCAAAGGCGCCGACGCCGAAGACATGAGCGCCGTGGCCAGTGTGGTGCTCAACCGCCTGGGCCACGATGGCTTCCCCGATACCATCTGCGGCGTGGTCAAGCAGGGCGTGGAAACCAAGGCCTGCCAGTTTTCCTGGTGGTGCGACGGGCGCTCGGACCAGGTCGAGGAAGCTCAACGCTACGATGTTGCCAAGGAGATCGCACGCAAGGCGTTGAACCAGCAGTTGAAAGACCCCACCGGCGGTGCGCTGTACTTCCACGACCGCACGGTGCACCCCGATTGGGCCAAGGCTTATCGCAAGACAGCGCAGACTACCCATTTCCTCTTCTACAAGCCGAACCAGGCGTTGGCGCGTTGAGGCTGTACCGTGGCATCAGAAATCGAGGGTGCCCGAGAACTTGACTAGTCGTGGATCGCCCTGGGTCAGGTAGCCGCCATTGGCCGATGCCCAGTAGTTCTTGTCGGTCAGGTTTTCCACGTTCATGCGCAAGGTCACTGCCTTGTCTTGCACCTTGAAGCGGTATCGCGCACCCACATCGAAGCGGTTCCAGGTAGGCAGGCTAAGGGTATTGGACGGGTTGGCATATTGGCCGCCGGTGCGCAGCATGCGGGCATTCACGGCCAGCCCCTGCACACCCGGCACATCCCAGTCGACGCTGGCATTGAGCTGGAAGGTCGGTACACCGACCGCATGGTTGCCGTCGTCGGTACCGTTCTGGGTCTTCTTCAGCTCGGTGTCCATGCGTGTGCCACCGGCCATCAGGCGCAAGCCCTGTAACGGCTCGCCGAACACACTCAATTCGATGCCCTTGTTGACTTGCTCACCATCCTGAACGAACACATTGCCCTGGACAAAGCCGTCTGTGGGCCGCTCGATACGGAACACCGCCAGGTTGGCGCCGAAGCTCTGGTAGTCAAGCTTCACGCCCGCCTCCACTTGCTTGGTTTTGGCCGGCGGGAATACTTCACCCACATTGACGATACCCTGGCCCGAGGCTGTCGCCCCTTGGGCCAGCCCCTCGATACGGTTGGCATACAGCGAAATCGACGGGTTGAGCTTGTAAACGATGCCATACACCGGGGTGGTCACCGATTCGTCGTAGAACGCGTTGCGCCCCAGGTCCGGGCCTTCGCCATCGTAGGCATAGCCCTCCACGCGCAACTGCTGACGACGCACGCCGACGGTGACCAGCAAGGTGTCGTCGAACAGCCCGACGGTATCGGACACCGCAAGGCTGCGGTTGCGGGTTTTGCCGGTGACACCGGGGTCATCCAGTTTGCCGCCGGTAAAGGTCGGCGTGGTTGGCCTGGGCAACGGGTCGGTGTGGTAGATGTTGGTGTTTTGCGCGTTGTAGAAGACGAAGGCGTTTTCCTGCTGTGTCCAGATGCTGGCTGCGCCAAGGTTGAGCTGGTGGCTGATCGGGCCGGTCTGGAAACGGCCATTGATGCCGCCCATGACGGTAGTGTTGTCCTCGTTGTGAGGGATCTCGGACCCGGCGATGGTGGCATCGCCGCTGGTTGCATCGGTGAGAATCGGCGTGCCATAGAAACCGTTCTCGTGGGTGTGCTTGACGCCACCGGCCAGGTAGGCGCTCCAATTGTCGTTGAAGTCATAGTCGCCCCGGACCATGCCGAAGGTGTCCTCGGTCTCGGTCCACGACCAGTCCTGGCCGTAGTTGTGGTCGGCATCCGGTGCCCTCGGGATATCGGTCAGGCCGGCCCCCAGCCGCACGCTGTTGCGCATGTGGTTGACCCGTTGCTTCTGGTAGCCGAAGTCGGTCGAAAGGCGGAAATTGTCGCCGCGGTAATCGAGCCCGACAATGAACAGCTTGCTGCGCTGGTGCTGGTCATCCACAGCGGTTTCACCTTCGCGTTGCGACAGGTTCAAACGCACACCGAAGCGGTTGTCTTCGCCAAAGCGCTGGCCAAGGTCCAGGTGTTCGCCAAGCCTACCGTCGCTGCTGATGTCCTGGGTGTAACGGCGGGTGGGCGTGTCGCCGGCACGTTTGGGCTGCAGGTTGACGTTACCGCCCAGCCCGGTACCGGTGGGGCTGGCGCCGTTGAGAAAGGCGTTGGGGCCCTTCAGGACTTCGACACGCTCGATGGCATCGGTAGCAATCATCTGCCGTGGCAGCACGCCATACAAGCCATTGAAGGCCACATCATCGCCGTTGAGGGGCAGCCCGCGAATGACGAACACCTGCGACTGGTTGCCAAAACCGAACGACTGGCGCACGGACGGGTCATTGAGCAGCACGTCGCCGACATCCTCGGCCTGCTGGTCCTCGATCAGTTGCGAGGTGTAGCTGGTCATGGTGAACGGCACGTCCATCATGTCCTGGTTGCCCAGGATACCCATCTGCCCACCCCGGGCTACCTGGCCGCCGGCGAAGGGCTCCGGCGGCTCGCCCTTGGGCCTGGCTGCCTCGGCATTGACGGCGGTAGCGTCCAGTTCGATGACGCTATCGGCCGCCTGGGCATTGACGGCGACGGAACAGCAGACCGCGAGAAAGGTCGATTGATATGGACAGACACGTGCCATGCAGGCCTCCCGATCATGGGTGATGGCCTTCCTGGCAGTTTGGGAACAGTTTGCGTTTAGGTATTGTTTCTAGCCGATATTACGAATGATTACCAAGTGGTCGCACTTTTCCGCCGACCAGTGGTCTACTCCCTCTTTTGCCGCCCGCAACGATTGCCGGCGTTTTCATTGCATTGCACGAGCTAGGGCCAAAAGCCCCGGGCTTGTGTAGGATGAGCAGCGCATACCACGACGCTGCCAGTCATAGGGAGATCCACATGCGCGTCCTGTCATCCGTTGCCGCCTTGTCGCTGGGCCTGGTCGTTTCGACCGGGGCACTGGCTGTCACCGGCGAAGAGGCGCAACTGATCGATTCGATCAATGTCTACCGCAGCAAGGCCCAACCCTGTGGTGGCGAGGCGTCCCTGGAGCTGCCGCCGCTCAACAGCGACACCCGTCTGGCGCTGTCGCCAGAGGGCACCCGCGACTTGCAACAGGCCATGACCCGTGCGGCCTACCCCATGGTCAACGTCCAGGCCATCAGCCTGTCGGGGCCACGCGACGCGCGCGCCGCCATGCACGCCATCGAAGAAAGCTTCTGCCAGGTGGTGCTCGACCCGCAGTTCGTCGATATCGGCGTCAGCCAGGAGGGCCGCGATTGGCGCATTGTGCTGGCCCGGCCGCTGCTCAGCGGTCGCCTGGGTGACTGGCAAGCCGAGGGGCAGAAGGTGCTGCAGGAGATCAACGCGGCGCGCAAGGTGCCACGCCAATGCGGCGGCCAACCTTTCGCCGCCGCCCCTGCACTGAGCTGGAGCGCAGCCTTGGCCGGGGTTGCGGCCAATCATACGCGGGCCATGGCCAACCAGAACTTCTTCGATCACATCGACAAGGATGGCCGCACCCCGGGCGACCGCGCAGAACTGGCCGGGTACCTGTACCAGCAGATCGGCGAGAACATAGCCGCCGGGCGTGACACCGCGCACAAGGTGGTCGAGGGTTGGCTGGATAGCCCGGGGCACTGCGCCACGCTGATGAACCCGGACTTTCGTGAACTGGGGGCTGCCTATGCGGTAGACCCGAAGAGCGATGCGGGGATCTACTGGACGGGGTTGTTCGGCACGCCGCAATAAGTGCTGCCTGCGCGCAACTCCAGGGCCGTGCAACCAAACCGACGCCGCACGCATTTGCCCAGGTGGCTGGCATCCCCCAGGCCCACTTCATCGGCTATCTGCGCCAGGCTGTGGCTGGAGTTGAGCAAACGCCAGCGCGCCTGCTGCAAGCGCATCTCCAGCCACCAGGCCTTGGCGCTCATGCCCTGGCTGGCCTGGAACTGCCGGTCCAGTTGACGCCGGCTGATGCCCAGTTGCGTGGCCAGTTGCTCCACTGCCAGCGGCGTGCCCAGGTGATGGCGCATCAGCGCCTGCGCCCGCTGCACGTGTCGCCCCTGCCCACTGCCCAGCTCCAGCGAGCGCAAGGCATGGCGGCTGTCGCGGGTTTCGTCCACCAACATGTCTGCCAGCCCCTTGAGCGCACGGGTTCGCCCGCAAGTGCGCGATAGCAGCGCAACGGCCAGGTCGATGGCGGCGGTGCCGCCGGCGCACGTGATGCGATTGCCATCGATGCAATACAACTGCTCGTGCAGCAACTGCAACTGCGGAAACGCCGCACGAAACTCGGCCTCGTGGCGCCAGTGCACCACCACCTTGTGGCCCTGCAGCAGCCCACAAGCGGCCAGCAGGAAGGCACCGTTATCGACCCCCACCAGCTTGATGCCGGCTTTGCCGGCCTGGCGAAGCAGCGCCTTATAACGTGGCGCCAGCGCGGCAGTGGCCATGGCATTGCGACCGCCGAACACCACCAAGTAGTCGAAGCCGCTCAGGTCGAGCTGGCTGACAATCGCTTCGACCTGCAGCACCGCGCCACTGCTAGATGGCACCGGATCGAGGCTGAGCCCCGCCACCGTCCAACTGCAATAGCGCTGCTGGCTGTAGTCTTCGTCGTCGGCGCTGAAGCGGAGCTTGTCGAGAAAGGCGCCAAACGGCAGCAGGGCAAAATCCGGCAATGGCAGGATCAGCAGGCGGATGTCGGGCTGCATGGTAGCGTGTCCATAAACGACCATTGAATGTCCAAATCATACCCTATCAGCTTGAACGTCAGGCCCTAGACTGGCCCCCTCCAACTCATAAGGCATTTCAACATGGCCCTCGACACATGGCTCATTTACCTGTTGGCCAGCATCGGCCTGTCGCTGACCCCGGGGCCCAACAGCCTGTTGGCGCTGACGCATGGCGCCCTGTATGGCGCGCGGCGAACGTTGTTCACCATCGTGGGTGGGGTGTTCGGCTTCAGCGCCCTCATCGCCCTGGCCATGTTCGGCCTCAGCGCGTTGCTACAAACCTCCGCCTCGGTGCTGGGGGTTCTGAAGTGGGTGGGTGGCGCTTATCTGATCTGGCTAGGTGTTCAGCTGTGGCGCAGCCCGGGCCTGCAGCTGGAGCTGACCGAGCGCAGCGCGCGGCTTGGCAACGGCGGGCTGTTCCGCCAGGGCCTGCTGTCGGCCATGGCCAACCCCAAGGTGCTGCTGTTCTATGGTGCCTTCCTGCCACAGTTCATCGACCCACAACGTGGGCTGATGCTGCAGTTCGTGGTGATGGCCGCGACCTTTGCTAGCGTCGAGTTTCTGGTCGAGTACCTGTTGGCGCGCCTGGCGTTTCGCATTCGCCCTTGGCTGGCCAAGGGGGGTAAAGGTTTCAATCGCTGCTGCGGCAGCCTGTTTGCCTTGATTGGTGTGGCGCTGCCGCTTGGCCGGTAACTGCTGGCGCAGGTAGGCATGGTCATTGTGTGAGCACTTAACCGTTCAACCCCGGCGTGTCTTTAGCAGCAACACCACAAGCGCTATAGCCGGTAGCCCCGCCCCCACCAGCGCAACACCTTGCCAGCCAAACTGGCTGAACAACGCGCTGGCCACCGCCGACCCCAGCGCCCCGCCGAGGAAGATGCTGGTCATGTACACCGCATTCAGTCTCCCGCGGCTGGCCGGGTCCAGTGCATACACTTCGCGCTGGCCGATGACCATGTTCATCTGCACCGCAAAGTCCAACAGCACGCCGGTAAGGCCCAGGCCAATCACGCTGTAACCCGGTATTGTCAGCCCCAGCAACAAGGCCGCTGGCGCCAGCAGCAATGCCAGCAGCGAGCCGGTGTGGGTATGCCCGGCATCCGCCAGGCGGCCGGCCAGGGGCGCAGCAATGGCGCCCACCGCGCCGACCAGGGCGAACACGGCGATCTGGCTCTGCGACAAGCCATGCTCACCGGCCAGGGCCATCGGCACCGCCGTCCAGTACAGGCTGAACGCTGCAAACATCAATGCCTGGTACAGCGACCGTTGGCGCAACTGCGGATAACGGCGCAGCAGGGTGAGCAGCGACAACATCAGCCCGGCATAGCTGGCCTTGTGCTCGGGCCGCCGCTGCGGCAGGGTCAGGGCCAGTAACAAGATGATGGCCAGCATTACCCCGGCGGCGCCAATGAACACCGCACGCCAGCCGAAGTGGTCGGCCACCAGGCTCGACAGCGGGCGCGCCAGCAGGATACCCAGCAGCAGGCCCCCCATGATATTGCCCACCACCCGACCACGCTGCTGCTCCGGTGCCAGGTGCGCCGCCAGCGGGATAAGCATCTGTACCGACACCGAGCTGAAGCCGATCAGCAGTGCGTAACCCAGGAACAAAGGCCCCTGACCACTGCCGCTGGTGCCCGCGAGCAGCAGGCCGACGCAGGCCAGCACGGCGGTAGCCACCATCAAGCGGCGGTTTTCCAGCAGGTCGGCCAGCGGTACCAGTAACAACAGGCCCAGGGCATAGCCCAGCTGGGTGAGGGAGACGATCAGGCTGGCGTGCTCGGTGGACAGGCCCAGGTCCGGGGCGATCAACCCGACGATGGGTTGGGCATAGTAGATGTTGGCGACGATCGCGCCACAGCAGAACGCCAGCAGCACGACCAGAGCCCGGCTCAAGCTGGCGGTTGCCGGTTGCGCAGCCACAAGGGAGGGGTTCATGCGAGGTTCCTCGAAAATGGGTGAGATAGGCCGGCTACCTTACCCATGCACGTCGTAGCCGAGAATCCGGTGTTGGCGCAACGCGGCTTTGCGCGTTGCGCAACATTAAGCGCCGTGCTCCAGTATTTTTTCGCAAAAGTCGATGAAGGCGTTCACCCGCCTTGAGCCCCGATGGTTGGGCAGGTACAAGGCGTTGATGCTGTTGTTGGCCGTGCCAGGGCTGGCCTGCCAATCGGGGAACACCCGCTGCAGGCGCCCAGCCAGCACATCTTCGCGTACCAGCCAATCGGCCAGCAGCGCGATGCCGCTGCCTGCCAATGCCGTTTCGCGCAGCATGTCGGCATTGGCGCTGCGCAGTGGCCCGCTTACGTCCAGTTCCAGGCTCTCCTGGCCGCAGGCCAGGCGCCAGGATCGCGCTTTTTGCCCGTAGCGAAAACGCAGGCAGGCGTGCTCCAGCAACTGCCGGGGGTGTAGCAGTGGCTCACGCCCGGCCAGGTAGGCCGGGCTGGCTACCAGCCAACGCTGGAAGCGACCGAGCTGACGGCACACCAGTTCGTCATTGGGCGAAGGATCACCCAAGCGAATCGACAGATCGTAGCGCCCGTCGAGCAGGTCATCCAGGCGGTCGCTGAGGTCGATGTCCAGCTCCAGCGCCGGGTACCTTGCCAGAAACGGCCCCAGATGCGGGGCGACGACCCGCCTGCCGAACTCGACCGGCAAGCACAAGCGCAATACACCGACGGGCTCCTCACCGCGATCGGCGACGCTGGCATCGGCTTCATCCAGCGCTTCGAAAATGCCCCGTGCGCGCTCGTAGTAGCGCGCTCCGGCCTCGGTCAGGCTGACCTGTCGCGTCGAGCGGTTGAGCAAGGTGGCGCCCAACGCCGTTTCCAAGGCATCGACCAGGCGCGTCACCGACGAGGTCGCCAGCCCAAGCTTGCGCGCAGCCGCAGAAAAACCCTGGGCATCGACGGTGGCCACGAACATTTTCATCGCCAGGAGTTTGTCCATGTGCTGGCCGTCTTCCAAAACTCAGAAAGTTCTTACAATCAGCCGGGCGGGTCAAGGCGCGCGCAGTCCGGCAATTGCATCCATAGTGGAATCAACCCTTTCAAACGAGGTTGCCATGACACCGAACAACTTGCTGACTGCCCTGCCACCCTGCGATCCCACCAGTGCCGAACGTGTCGATCAACTGCTCAGCCGCCCTGGTGTGCGCGTCGAGCGCATCGTCTCCAGCGGCCAGGCCAGCCCACCCGGCTTCTGGTACGACCAGGCCGAAGGCGAGTGGATCGTTCTGCTCAGTGGCGCTGCCGGCCTGCGTTTCGAACACGAGCAGCACACCCGCCTGCTGGCGCCGGGCGATTGCCTGGACATTGCGCCGCACTACCGCCACCGCGTGGAGTGGACCGCCCCTGGCACTGCGACCATCTGGCTGGCGGTGTTCTACAGCAGCGCACAGTGGCCATTGTAGGAGCAGCCTTGTGCTGCGAAAGGGCCGTTACGCCAGGCAGTCATGCTGTGGTGCTAACGGCCCTTTCGCAGCGCAAGGCTGCTCCTACAAAGCGCACAACTCGCTCGACGAAAGTATGAGTGCAGCTTTTTAGGCGCCACGTGAAGACTGCATTTAATGCGCTTTTCAGTACCTGATCTAGAATTTTAGCCACACCTTAGCAAGTTCACCCCTGCGACAATCAGCCCCAGAAAATTATGTACCAACTTGTTAATTAGCAAGCTAAGGGCTTAGACTGCGCGCATTCCACCTGCTGAGATCCCTGGCATGAACGAAACACCGCGCGCCTCTGGCGCCACAAACATCATTCTGGTCGGCCTGGGCGTGATCATCGCCTTGCTCGGCCTCCTCCTGGCGGCTGGCGGCGTCAAGCTCGCCGGCCTGGGCGGTTCCTGGTACTTCCTCGTCGGCGGCCTGGCCATGGCCATCGCCGGTGTGCTCATCGCTCGCCGCAAGAAGGCTGGCGCCTGGCTGTATGCCCTGTTCCTGGTCGGCACTGCGGTCTGGGCACTGATCGACGCCGGCCTGGTGTTCTGGCCGCTGTTCTCGCGCCTGTTCATGTTCGGCGCAATCGGCATGCTGGTGGCACTGGTCTACCCGCTGCTGGCGCGTACCAACGGCGCCAGCACCGGTCGCGCTGCCTACGGCATCGCCGGGGTAATGGCCGTGGCGCTGGCGATCGCTGCCGGCAACATGTTCGTTGCCCACCCAAGCGTCGCCCCCACCGGCAAAGGCCCGGGCATGACCCCGGTGGAAACCGGCAAGGAGCAGAAGGACTGGGCCCACTACGGCAACACCGAAGGTGGCAGCCGCTTCGCCGCGCTGGACCAGGTCAACCGTGACAACGTCAACCAGCTGAAAGTGGCCTGGACCTACCACACCGGTGACGTCGCCATCAGCGACGGCAACGGTGCCGAAGACCAGCTGACTCCGCTGCAGGTCGGCAACAAGGTGTTCATCTGCACCCCGCACAACAACCTGATCGCCCTCGATGCCGACACCGGCAAAGAGCTGTGGAAGAACGCAATCAACGCCCAGTCCAAGGTCTGGCAGCGTTGCCGTGGCATGGCCTACTTCGACGCCACTGCCGCCATCGCCCAGCCAACCCAGCCGAACAGCTCGCCGATCGCTGGCGGTAGCGTAGCGGCCGGTGCCAACTGCCAGCGTCGCCTGCTGACCAACACCATCGACGGCCGCCTGATTGCCGTCGACGCCGACAATGGCGAGTTCTGCCAGGGTTTCGGCAACAATGGCCAGGTCAACCTCAAAACCGGCCTGGGCAATGTCCCGGACTCCTATTACCAGCTGTCCTCCGCACCGCTGATGGCCGGCACCACCGTGGTGGTCGGCGGCCGCGTGGCCGACAACGTCCAGACCGACATGCCAGGCGGCGTGATCCGTGGCTTCGACGTGATCACCGGTGAAATGCGCTGGGCCTTCGACCCGGGCAACCCGGAAGATCGCCAGGCACCGCAGGGCGACAGCACCTACGTGCGCAGCACCCCGAACAGCTGGGCACCGATGTCCTACGACCCGGCGATGAACACCGTGTTCCTGCCGATGGGCTCGTCGTCCACCGACATCTACGGCGTGGAGCGCAGCAAGCTGGACCACACCTACGGCGCTTCGGTGCTGGCCCTGGACGCCACCACCGGTAACCAGAAGTGGGTGTTCCAGACCGTGCACAACGACCTGTGGGACTTCGACCTGCCCATGCAGCCAAGCCTGATCGACTTCACCAAGGACGACGGCCAGTCGGTACCTGCGGTGGTGATCGGCACCAAGGCCGGGCAGATCTACGTGCTCGACCGCGCCACCGGCAAGCCGCTGACCCAGGTCGACGAGGTACCGGTCAAGCCAAGCAACATCCCCAACGAGCCGTATTCCCCAACCCAGCCGAAGTCGGTAGGCATGCCGCAGATCGGCGCGCAGACCCTGACCGAATCGGACATGTGGGGGGCGACCCCCTATGACCAGCTGCTGTGCCGTATCGACTTCAAGAAGATGCGCTACGACGGCCTGTACACCGCGCCAGGCACCGACCTGTCGCTGAGTTTCCCAGGTTCGCTGGGCGGCATGAACTGGGGCAGCATTTCCACCGACCCGGTGCATGGCTTCATCTTCGTCAACGACATGCGCCTGGGCCTGTGGATCCAGATGATCCCGTCGCAGAACAAAGGTGGCGCAGCTTCCGGTGGCGAAGCCCTGAACACTGGCATGGGCGCGGTACCGCTCAAGGGCACCCCCTATGCCGTGAACAAAAACCGCTTCCTGTCGGTAGCCGGCATTCCATGCCAGGCCCCGCCGTTCGGCACCCTGACCGCCATCGACATGAAGACTCGCCAGGTGGCCTGGCAGGTTCCGGTGGGCACCGTTGAAGACACCGGCCCGCTCGGTATCCGCATGCACCTGCCGATCAAGATCGGCCTGCCGACCCTCGGCGGTACCCTGTCGACTCAGGGCGGCCTGGTGTTCATCGCCGGCACCCAGGACTTCTACCTGCGCGCCTACGACAGCAGCAACGGTAACGAAATCTGGAAAGCTCGCCTGCCAGTGGGCAGCCAGGGCGGCCCGATGACCTACGTTTCGCCGAAGACCGGCAAGCAGTACGTGGTGATCACCGCTGGCGGCGCCCGCCAGTCGACCGACCGTGGCGACTACGTGATTTCTTACGCGCTGCCGTAAGACCGCGTCGCCTGCTTCGCGGGCACGCCCGCTCCCACAGGGCCGACACCGGCCATGTGGGAGCGGGCGTGCCCGCGAAAGGCCCCAAAGACAACCCGAGATTCAGCAATGCCATCCGCAATTCGCATCACCCCCACCTTGCTGCTGGCCCTGGCCAGCACCACCGCCCTGGCCGACGGCGACCTGATGACCCGCAGCACCCTGACCGGTGACTGGGGCGGCCTGCGTCACCAACTCGAAGAAGACGGCGTCAAGATCACTGGCGACTACAGTGGCGAAACCGCGTACAACGCCCACGGTGGTTTGCACCGCTCGGCGCGCTATTCACAGAACGTCAAGCTGGGCGTGCAGTTCGACCTGTCGAAACTGTACGGCCTGGACAACGGCGGCAAAGTCCAGCTGACCATCAACGACCGCCGCGGCAACAGCGCTTCCGAAGACCTGGTAGGCAACCGCCTGCCGATTCAGGAAAACTTCGGTGGCCTGTACACCCGCCTGACCGAGCTGAGCTACGAGCGTACCCTGTTCACCCCGGCTCTCAACGTCAAGCTCGGCTACATGGCCATGGGCAACGACCTCGGCGGCCTGGACAGCGGAATCCTGTGCAACTTCATGAGCGCCGGTTTCTGCGGCCACCCGCTGAACATGTCCGGTGGCAGCGGCTGGACCAACTACCCCAATGCCCACCTCGGCGTGCGGGTGAAGTACGACCTGTCGCCTGCCTGGCAACTGCGCGTGGCGGCGTTCAACGTCGACCCCGAGAGCAACGGCAACTCCAGCCGCGCCTGGCACCTGGGGCCCAAGCACACCACCGGCACCGTGGTCCCGGTGGAGCTGGTGTACAAGCTACAGGGTGAACTGCCGGGCGAGTACAAGTTGGGTTACTACTACGACAGCTCGGACGTGAAGCGCATTGGCAGCGATGATGAAGTGTCCGGCCGCGCTGGCCACTACCTGCTGGTCGACCAGGCGGTGTGGAACGACCAGGCTTCACCAGGCCGTAGCCTGCACGCCTTCGGCCAATACTCGGCGTCGAGCAAGGCCGCCTCACCGTTCACCAAGTGGTATGGCGCCGGTGTGGTGCTGTACAAGCCATTCGAAGGTCGCCCGAAGGATACCGTGGCACTGGGTTACGGCCGCGCCGTACCCAACCCGCGTAGCCGCGATGTGCTGGAAGAGGCCGCTTTCAACGCTGGCCAGCAGTTCCCAGACATCGACAGCGCCGAGCAGTTGATCGAACTGAGCTATGGCTACCAGGCCACACCGTGGCTGAACCTGCGCCCGGATGTGCAATACATCATCGAGCCGGGAGCGTTCTCCGGTAAGGACATCGACAACGCGCTGGTGGTTGGCCTGCAGGTCAAGGCCTCCTTCTAGATCGCTGGGGCCGCGTTGCGGCCCATTCGCGGGTGAACCCGCTCCCACAGATATGGACTGCCCCCAAGAAGTTGGACACCAATCCAACTTTTCGGGGGCAGTCCAGATACCTCACTGCCCTTGCGCCCGGCGCTGCCCCTGTGGGAGCGGGTTTACCCGCGAAAGGGCCGGTACTGAAAAAACACGGTCAACTGGCACACACCCTCCCCTCGGTCTTTACTCAACCCTTCACCGCAGGGAGAGCCAGGCCAATGAGCACTGCAACGGAAGGCAAACTGAACGTTTGGGCGCTCACTGCCCTGGTGGTGGGCTCCATGGTCGGCGCCGGGATCTTCTCGCTGCCTGCCACCTTCGGCCGTGCCACTGGCGGGCTCGGCGCGATCATCGCCTGGTGCATCGCCGGCCTCGGCATGCTGATGCTGGCCTTCGTGTTCCAGACCCTCGCCCGGCGCCGCCCGGACCTCGACTCGGGCATCTACGCCTACGCCAGCGCCGGTTTCGGCAGCTACCTTGGCTTTGCCTCGGCCTTCGGCTTCTGGGCCGGCACCTGCATCGGCAACGTGTCCTATTTCATCCTGATCAAGTCGACGCTGGGCGCTTTCTTCCCGGTGTTTGGCGACGGCAACACGGTCGCCGCCATCGCCGTGTCTTCGGTACTGCTTTGGGCCTTCCACTTTCTAGTAATGCGCGGCGTGCAGCAGGCAGCCGTCATCAACTCCATCGCCACGGTAGCCAAGATGATTCCGATCCTGGTGTTCATCGTGGTGATCATCGCCGCCTTCGACAGCGGCCTATTCAGCCAGAACTTCTGGGGCACCCCCATGCTCGGCCCGGCAGCGGACCTGGACCATCTCGACGACTACGGCCGTGTCGGGCATGCCGCCGCCGAATTACTGCCGCCGGGCGAATCACTGTTCGAACAGGTGCGCAGCACCATGCTGGTGACCGTGTTCGTGTTCCTCGGCATCGAAGGTGCCAGCGTTTACTCGCGTTACGCACGTAACCGCCGCGACGTCGGCATCGCCACGGTGCTCGGTTTTGTCGGCGTGCTGTGCTTGCTGGTGCTGATTACCCTGCTCAGCTATGGCGTGATGCTGCGCCCGGAGCTGGCCGGGTTGCGCCAGCCGTCGATGGCTGGGGTGCTGGAGGCGATTGTCGGGCGCTGGGGGGCGATCTTCATCAGCATCGGCCTGATCATCTCGGTGCTGGGCGCCTATCTGTCGTGGACCCTGCTGGCCGCCGAGGTGCTGTATTCGGCCGCCCACGACCAGGCCATGCCGGCCTTTCTCACCCGGCAGAATCCGCACCAGGTACCTTCGGCGGCCCTGTGGCTGACCACCTTGTTCGTGCAGCTGTTCCTGCTGCTGACCTGGTTTACCGAATACGCCTTTACCTTGGCACTGGAACTGACCAGTTCGCTGACCTTGATTCCTTATCTGTTGGTGGCAGCCTATGCCCTGAAGCTGGCAATCAGCCGGGAGACATACGAGCAGGATGCCGGCGAGCGTGGCAAGGACCTGCTGGTGGCCTTGCTGGCGACTGCCTATGCGGTGCTGATGGTGTGGGCAGGCGGGATGAAATACCTGCTGCTGTCGGCGGTGATCTATGGGCCGGGTACGCTGCTGTACATCAAGGCCAGGATGGAGCAGCAGCGGCAGGTGTTCAGCGGGTTCGAGCGGGTGGTGTTCGCGCTGGTGGTGCTGGGGGCGGTGATTGCTGTCTACGGGCTGGTCAGCGGGGCAATCGAGATCTGAAATTCAAGCTGATGGCCTCTTCGCGGGCTCGCCCGCTCCCACAGGTACTGCATAACCTTCGAGATCTGTGGGGTCCCTGTGGGAGCGGGCAGGCCCGCGAAGCAGCCAAAGCGGTCATTCCTGCTTGAGGTAATCCACCAGCCTGATCAGCATGGCATCACAGCCCTGCAACTGCTCGACACTGACGAACTCATCCGGCTTGTGCCCCTGGTCCATACTGCCAGGCCCACACACCACGGTCGGAATGCCCGCCTGGTCGAACAACCCGCCTTCGGTACCAAACGCCACCGTGCCGAATTCATCCGAACCGCTGAGCAACGCCACCAACCGCGCAGCTTCGCTGTCCTTCGCAGTAGCCAGCCCCGGGTACGCACTGAGCGGTTCCAGGCGAATGGCGCTGGCGGCATCGACCTTGCGCATGCGTGGCAACAACTCGGCCTCTGCATAAGTCTGTAGTTGGTCGGCCACCGCCTGCGCCTCGAAGCCTGGCAGCGCGCGCACTTCGAAATCGAATTCACATTCGGCCGGCACGATGTTCAGCGCCCTGCCCCCTTTGATCACTCCGGTCTGCACCGTGGAGAACGGCGGGTCGAAGCGCTCGTCGTGATGCTGCGGCAACGCCAGGGCATCGCCGATGTCGCCCAGCTTGCCAATCAGCTTCGCCGCGTATTCGATGGCATTCACCCCATACGGCGCATACGCCGAGTGACAGGCCGCACCCTGCACCTGGCAGCGCATTGCCAGCTTGCCCTTGTGCCCCAGCACCGGCTTGAGCTCGGTGGGTTCGCCAATCAGGCAAAGTCGCGGCTTGTGCGGGCGCTGCTCGAGTGCAGCCAGCATGGAGCGCACGCCCAGGCAGCCGACTTCTTCGTCATAGGAAAATGCCAGGTGCACCGGCATGCGCAGCGGCTGGGCGAGAAAAGCGGGCACTGCCGCCAGCACCGACGCGATAAAGCCTTTCATGTCGGCTGCGCCGCGACCATACAGGCGCCCATTACGCTCAGTCAGGACAAACGGCTCGACCGTCCAGGCCTGGCCGTCCGCCGGCACCACATCGGTATGCCCGGACAGCACCACGCCGCCAACGTCCTTGGGGCCGATGCTGGCGAACAGGTTGGCTTTGGTGCCCTCCGGGTTATGGAACAGTTCGCTTTCCACCCCCAGCTCGGCCAGGTAATCACGGATGAAGCCGATCAACGCCAGGTTGGAGTCGCGGCTGACAGTGGCAAAACCGATCAGCCGGGCCAGCAGCGCACGGCTGGCAAACTCACTCATCGCCTGGCACTCCGTAGCTTGGCGCGGCGGTCGGGTTGAGGGCGCGGGTGACGTAATCCTGCATTTGCGGGCGATAGGCCTGCCACAAGCCGTCGAGCACGCCGATCGGGTCGGCATCGGCCCAGTCGACGCGCAGGTCCACCAGCGGCCAGGTCAACTCGCCAGCAATCTTCAACGCCGCCGAGTGCACCGGCCCGGCTTCGCCACCGGCGGCCATCGCCGCGTGCATGGCCGCCAGCAGGCGGTCGGCCAAGTGCCCACCCGCCTGCTCGAAAGCCAGCACCATGGCGTCTATTACCTGAGTAGAAGACAGCAGGTTGCCCGCCGCTGCGCATTGTTCGCCGGCCACCGCATGGTGGGTACCCAGCGCTTCACGCCCCGTGAACAACGCCACTTGCCCCTGGCTGTCGATCACCGTGACTTGGCGATATTCACTCCAGCCATTGGCGCTCAACACCCGGTCCAGGGCTGCGGCGGGCGGCAACTGGCCCTGCTCCAGGGCATCGAGAATCTGCGGGCCCAACGCCGGCAGGGTGATGTTCTGGGTCGAGACTGCGCCGACACCTGCGCGCACCCACGGGCAACGGGCGCCCACGGCGATGCTCGACGAGCTGATGGCGATACCGACCTGGCCGGTTTCCTGGCAACGACCGATGATGGAGAAGGTCATGGTGAAGCTCCTGTTGTCCTGTGCGATGCAGGGCATTCTGGGCTCAACCTTCTGCCCCACGAAACCAACATTTTCCGAGGGGTTAGGCAGGAAAAAACTGTGCTGGGGCCGAGATCGAGCGCCGCCCGCGCGGCGCATCGCGAGCGAAGCTCGCTCCTACGTTTGTTTCGGGCCAGTCTCTCCTGGGCAAGGCCACAAGATTCGAGGCCTTCGCCGTTTTATCGGCAAGCACCAGCTAAATACTATTTTCGCCATTTGTGCGGCATCCCTAGTCTGGCCCCAGGTAACGGCGGTCCTCCAAACCGACCTGACAAAAACCGCCTGAACAAGGGCTCGGACATGACACTGAACAACCTCGAAATCGACACCCTCGTCGTCGGCGCCGGCCAGGCCGGCGTGGCCATGAGCGAACACCTGAGCAAGCTTGGCGTGCCGCACCTGGTGCTGGAACGCAACCGCATCGCCGAGGCCTGGCGCACCGGCCGCTGGGACTCGTTGGTCGCCAACGGCCCGGTCTGGCACGACCGTTTCCCAGGGCTGGAATTCAACCTCGATGCCGACGCCTTCGCCGGCAAGGACCAAGTGGCCGACTACTTCGAGCAGTACGTACGCAAGTACAACCTGCCCGTACGCACCGGCATTGAAGTAAAGCGCGTGGTGCGCAACAGCGACCGCCCAGGCTTCACCATCGAAACCAACGAAGGCGTGATTCGCGCCAACCGCGTAGTCGCCGCCACCGGCCCGTTCCAGAAACCGGTGATCCCGGCCATCGCGCCGAAAGACAGCAACTTGCACCAGATCCACTCCGCCGCCTACTTCAACCCCGAGCAACTGCCGGAAGGCGCAGTGCTGGTGGTAGGTGCCGGCTCCTCCGGCGTGCAGATCGCCGAAGAGTTGATGCGCGCCGGGCGCCAGGTGTACTTGTCGGTCGGCGCCCACGACCGCCCGCCGCGTGCCTACCGCAACCGCGATTTCTGCTGGTGGCTGGGCGTGCTGGGCGAGTGGGACGCGGAAATCGCCAAACCAGGTCGCGAGCACGTGACCATCGCCGTCAGCGGCGCCCGTGGTGGTCATACCGTGGACTTCCGCGCCCTCGCCCACCAAGGCATGACACTGGTCGGCCTGACCCAGTCGTTCGACAACGGCGTGGCGCGCTTCCAGGACAACCTGGTCGAGAACATCAACCGTGGCGACGACAACTACCTGGCCCTGCTGGATGCCGCCGATGCCTACATCGAACGCAACGGCCTGGACCTGCCGCAAGAGCCCGAAGCGCGTCAGCGCCTGGCCGACCCGGAGTGCATGCGCAACCCGCTGCAGCAGCTTGACCTGGCCAAGGCCGGCGTCAACAGCATCATCTGGGCCACCGGTTACGGCGTGGACTTCAGTTGGCTGCAGGTAGACACCTTCGATGCCAACGGCAAGCCCCAGCACCAACGCGGCGTGGCCCGCGAACCGGGCGTGTACTTCCTCGGCCTGCCGTGGCTGTCGCGCCGTGGCTCGTCGTTCATCTGGGGGGTGTGGCACGACGCCAAGCACGTCGCCGGCCACATCGCCACGCAACGCACCTATACCGCCTACCGCGACCGCGAGCAGCGCGCAGCGGATGAGCAACAACCCGCCAAGATCAGCAACGTCAGCACCCTCGGAGCCCACTGATGCCTACCCATACTCGCATTCGCATGTTCAACACCAAGGAAACCTACCCCAACCAGACCCTGGACAACGACCTGTGCCAGGCCGTGCGGGCAGGCAACACCATTTATGTGCGGGGCCAGGTCGGTACCGACTTCGAAGGCAAGCTGGTGGGCCTGGGTGACCCCCGCGCACAAACCGAGCAGGCGATGAAGAACGTCAAGCAGTTGCTTGAAGAGGCAGGCTCCGACCTGTCGCACATCGTCAAGACCACCACCTACATTACCGACCCGCGCTTCCGCGAGCCGGTGTACAAGGAAGTGGGCAAATGGCTCAAGGGCGTGTTCCCGATCTCCACCGGGCTGGTGGTGGCCGGGTTGGCCCAGGCCGAGTGGCTGATGGAGATCGACGTGATCGCCGTGGTACCGGATCAGGAATGACCTGCAGCCTGCACGGCGGGTGGCAACTGCCGCCTGCCGTGCAGGGCCACGCCTAGAAGCCGACGGTCGCAGACACCAGGTAGGTACGCGGCGTAGACAGTGTAAGCCCTGGCTCACTGTCATCCGATGCACCGGCCGAGCTCCAGTAGCGATCATCCAGCACGTTTTCGACACTGGCCCGCAGGGTGACCTCGGTGGCGTCCACCTTGAAGGCATAGCGCGCCCCTAGGTCGTAGCGTTCCCAACCCTCGATCTGTTTGCTGTTGTTCTGGTCCAGGTACTGCGAACTTGAATGGATACCCCGCGCCGTCAAGGTCAGGCCGTTCACCCCCGGCACATCCCATTCCGCGCCCAGGTTGACGTTGTACTCGGGTGTAGCCGGCGCACGGTTGCCATCGTAGGCACCACCGACGGTGTCGGTCAGCTCGCTGTCGATGTACATCACCCCACCCAGCACCCGCACGCCTTGCATTGGCTCGCCGAACACACTCAGCTCGATACCACGGTTGTCACGCTTGCCGTTGGGACCGAACACCCGTGAGGTGGCGTTGGTCTCGTAGGCGGGCTGGCGAATGCGGAAAGCGCTGGCGGTGAAGGCCACCTGACCCAGGTCGTACTTGGCCCCCACTTCGACCTGGCGGCTGGTGAACGGCGGGAAGATCTGGTCTTCGTTGATCGAGGTCGATGGCGCGATCTTGCCTTGGCTCAAGCCCTCCATGTAATTGGCGTACAACGACAGCTGGTCGGTGACCTTGAGCAGCAGGCCAGCCGAAGGCGAGACCTTTTCTTCGTCATAGGCCGTGTCGCCTTTGACGCCGTCGCTCCAGTCGTCCACCTGCACGCGTTGCCAGCGCGCGCCCAGGGTCAGCAGCAGGCGGTCATCGAAAAAGCCCAGGGTGTCGGCCAGGGCCACGCCGGAAAAGCGGTTTTCCGTATAGACCTCGGGGTCGATGCGGGTTGGCGTGCCGGGTGTCGGTGTGGCTACCGGGTTGTAGAGGTTGCTCGGCGCCGAAGCATAGCGTGCACCACCGTTGGTGAAATCCATGTAGAAATAGCTGGCGGCCAGGTTCAACTCATGGCTGACCGGCCCGGTATGCAACCAGCTGCGCAGGCCCGCCATGGCTGTGCGTACCGACTCATCTCGGGTGAAGTCGCGCGGCTGCACGGTGAAGTCGCCAGCGTCGTTGGTGATCGACACATTGTGGCGCAGGAAGTCATGGTTACTTTTGCGCGCGCCGACTGCGCCATAAGCCAGCAGCGATTCACTGATATCGTACTCGGCATTCAGCGCACCGAAGGTGTCGTTGGTGCGCGCCTTGCTCCAGGCTTGGGCGTAGTTGCGGCGCACATCGTTGGCATCCGGCACCTTGGCATTGGCGCCGACCAGCACGCGCTCCTGCGGGGCGTCGGTATCGCGCTCGGTATGGCCGAGGTCTGCCGACAGCCGCAGGCGCTCGCCACGAAAGTCCAGGCCCAGTACCGCCATCTCGCGGTCAACGCGCTGGTGGTCCCATTCGGTGTCACCGGCCTGCTTCACACCATTGAAGCGCACGCCAAACTGCTGGCCTTCACCAAAGCGTCGGCCAATGTCCACGGCACCGCCTGCCTGGCCAGCCGATGCATAGCTGCCGGTAAACTCGGTGATCGGCTTGTCGCCGGCCCGCTTGGGCTGCACATTGATCCCGCCGCCCACGCTGCCACGCGGCGAGATGCCATTGATCAGCTGGCTGGGGCCTTTGATGATGTCGACCCGGTCGGCCATTTCCATATCGATCGAGTAGGTCGGCAATATGCCGTACAGGCCGTTGTAGGCCACATCGCTGTTGAACAGGCTGAAGCCGCGAATGGTGAACTGCTCGAAGCGCCCGCCAGCCGGGTTGGTGGCGCGTACCGAGGGGTCAGTGGCAATCAGCTCGCCCAAGGTGCGCGCCTGCTGGTTCTTCACCAGTTCGCTGGTGTAGCTGGTAATGCTGAACGGGGTTTCCATGAAATCGCGCGAGCCCAGCAGGCCCTGAGCACCCTGGCGAGCCACCTGACCACCGGCGTATGGTTGCGTCTCGCTACCGGCAGCCAGGCCGCCGACGATGCTGGTCGGGGCAATTTCCAGCGCGCCGCTGGCCTGTGGCGCTGGCACCAGGGTGAAGGCGCCCTCACCCACCGGCATCAACTGCAGGCCGCTGTCGCGCAGCAGTTGCAGGAAGCCTTCTTCGACACTGTAGTTTCCGGACAGGCCGCTGCTATGCCGGCCTTGGACCAATGCGGGGTCCAGCGAAAGGCTGACACCGGCCTGGTCGGCGAAATGGGTCAACGCGGTGCCGAGGCTGGCTGGTGCTACCTGGTAGGTACGCCGGGCAGGTTCATCGGCCCAGGCCGGTGCACACAACAACAGGCCCATCGCGAACAACGGATGTGCTGCACGCGCCAGTGGGCGCAGGCGGCAAGACTTTACTGCAGGCATTGAACAAGGCTCCCCTTTATTTTCTCCTACCGGTAATGACCGGCGAGTGAAAAAAAGGGGACAGCTTCATGCGCGATTTTCTCGCGCGGCCAGGCTCACCCAATAACGCGTGCGGGTATGCACCTGCAACGGCAGGCTGGCGGCCAGCAAGGCCAGCACCCGGTCGGTATCGTCAAGGCGGAATGTGCCGGTAACACGCAGGCCCTCAAGCGCAGGTGCCCAACGCAACACGCCAGGGCGGTACCTGCGCAGCTCGTGCAGCAACTCCCCCAGTGGGCGGTCATCCAGCCGCAGCGCGCCTTCGCGCCAACCCAGTCGCCATGAATCGAACGCTGTTACCGGGCCGACGCTCGCCGCCTGCAAACTGGCCTGCTGCCCGGCTTGCAACATCACCGCCGGGCCACGTAACGGCTGCAGGCTGGCCATACCCTTGACCACCGACACCCGGCAGGCCTCATCGAACAGGCGCAGGCACACCTCACCCTCACTGAGCAGCACGCGGCCGTATGGCACCTGCAGCGTCAGGCCCTGGCCGCCAGGCACTTTGACTGCCACTTCACCGCGCAGCAGTGCCACGTGGCGTTTGTCCAGGTCGATATCGACCGCACTGTCGGTATTCAACTGCACGAATGTGCCGTCGCTTAGCAATACCTGCCGACGCTCACCCACCGAGGTGCGCAGGTCGGCGGTCCAGGCATCCAGCGGCAGCTCGCGGCTCACCAGCCAGGCCGTCGGCAGCAGTGCGGCCACGCCCAGGGCTTGTTTGAGCAGCGCCCGACGGCCGGCATCCGGGCGGTCCAGGGTGGCCATCGCCAACGCCCCGGGCAAGCCGGAAAAACGCGCGCGCAGCAGGGCTGCCTTTTGCCAGGCGTCTTCATGCAAGCTGCTGCTGGCGCGCCATTGCGCCAAGCGCCGCAACTCCGTCTCGCTGGCGTCGCCAGAATCCAGCAGCGCCAGCCAACGGGCCGCAGCACGCAGCGCTTCGCGCGTTTCGGGGGCATGGTGGGTCATTGCAGGTCGGCCAGCAGACAATGTTCGTATGCCTGCGCCATGTAGCGTTTGACGGAGCGTTCGCAAACACCCAGGCGCTTGCCAATTTCAGCGTAACCCAGGCCTTCCAGCTGGCTCCAGAGAAAGGCTTTGCGCACCGGCGCCTTCAGGCCGTCGAGCAATTCATCCAGTGCTTGCAGGGTTTCCAGCAACACCCAACGCTGCTCTGGCGAAGGCACATACTGCTCGGGCAGGTTGGCCAGGGCATCAAGGTAGGCTTGCTCCAGGCTGCGCCGCTGGTGGAAGTTGCTCAGCAGGCGCTTGCCCACGGTCAGCAGGTAGGCCCGTGGCTCACGAATGTCAGCCAATGACTGTGAACTGGCCAGTACCTTCAGAAAGGTATCCTGGCTGAGGTCGGCAGCATCCCAGGCATTGCCCAGGCGCCGGCGTAGCCAGGTTTCAAGCCAGCCGCGATGCTCCCGGTACAGGGCAGGCAGGCTAGGCTCCGGTGGCGGCGCGGCATCGATCATGGGGAAGGCCCTGCGGCGGCGTAAATAAGATTAATTCTAATTTACAGCACACCGCAGTACCAAGTGCTTTGTTACCGGTCAGGCAATTGCCGCATCTACCAGCACTTGAGCTTCCTGTACCAGGCGCTGCAAGTGCGCCTCGTCGATGAAGCTTTCGGCATAGATCTTGTAGATGTCTTCGGTACCCGACGGGCGTGCGGCGAACCAGCCGTTGGCGGTCATCACCTTCAACCCGCCAATGGCCTGGCCATTACCCGGAGCGTGACTGAGGATCTGCACGATCGGCTCGCCAGCCAGCTCGGTCGACTTCACCTGCTCCGGCGCCAGCTTGCTCAGCAGTGCTTTCTGCCGGGCGTCTGCCTTGGCCTCGACGCGGGTGGCGAACGGCTTGCCCAGCGCTTCGGTCAGGTCGGCGTAGGCCTGACTTGGGTTACGCCCGGTGCGGGCGGTCATTTCGGCGGCGAGCAAGGCCGGGATCAACCCGTCCTTGTCGGTGGCCCACACCGAACCATCGCGGCGCAGGAACGAAGCCCCTGCACTTTCTTCGCCACCAAAACCGAGCGAACCGTCGAACAGGCCCTGGGCGAAGAACTTGAAGCCAACCGGCACCTCATACAGCGCGCGGCCCAGGCGCTGGGTAACCCGGTCGATCAGGCCACTGGAGACCACGGTCTTGCCTACGGCGGCGTCGCTGCGCCATTGCGGGCGGTGGCGATACAGGTAGTCAATCGCCACGGCCAGGTAGTTGTTGGGCTGCAGCAGGCCGTCGGCGGTGACGATGCCGTGGCGGTCGTGGTCCGGGTCGCAGGCGAAGGCTACGTCGAAGCGCTCGCGCAGGCCGATCAAGCCCTGCATGGCATAGGGCGAGGAAGGGTCCATGCGGATCTGGCCGTCCCAGTCGACGGTCATGAAGCGGAAGGTCGGGTCGACCTCGGTGTTCACCACTTCCAGGTCCAGCTGATAGTGCTCGGCAATCGCCGACCAGTAGCGCACCCCTGCCCCGCCCAATGGGTCGACGCCCAGGCGCAGCTTGGCGCCACGGATGACGTCGAAGTCGATGACGTTTTCCAGGTCGGCCACATAGTTGCTCACGTAATCGTGGCGCTGGGTGGTCGGCGCCTGCAGGGCCTGGGCATGGTCCATGCGCTTGACGCCCGCCAGGTTCGCCGCCAGCAGTTCGTTGGCCTTGGCCTCGATCCACTTGGTCACGTCACTGTCGGCCGGGCCGCCATTGGGCGGGTTGTACTTGAAGCCACCGCTTTGCGGCGGGTTGTGCGACGGGGTGATGACGATGCCGTCGGCCAGCCCCTGCTGGCGGCCACGGTTGTAGCAAAGGATGGCGTGGGAAACGGCCGGCGTGGGCGTGTATTCGTCATCCTTGGACAGCATCACCTGCACGCCATTGGCGGCGAGCACCTCCAGGGCGCTGGCGGTGGCCGGTGCCGACAGGGCGTGGGTGTCGGCGCCGATGAACAGCGGGCCGTCGATACCCTTTTCCTGACGGTACAGGCAGATGGCCTGGGTAATGGCCAGGACATGGTACTCGTTGAAGCTCAATTCCAGCGAAGTGCCCCGGTGACCCGAGGTGCCGAAGGCCACCCGCTGGGCCGCCACGGCAGCGTCGGGGCGGCCGGTGTAGTAGGCGGTGAGCAGCCGGGGAATATCGACCAGCACGCTGGCCGGAGCCGGCTTGCCTGCCAAAGGACTGAGCGTCATGCAAAAACCTCGAGTTCAACGGATGTTGGTGTTGGAGCGTGCAGTGTACTGAGAGTTGCAGGGGCGTGCGATGGGGGGCAATGAAGAACAGACGACTCAGCCTGGGTAGGAGCAGCCTTGTGCTGCGAAGAGGCCGGCTTGGGCAACCCGCTTCTGCAATTTGGAGGGCCTCTTCGCAGCACAAGGCTGCTCCTACAAGGCCCTGCGCCAGTGTCTTGGTCTAGAGTACAAGCCATATCCCTGCAAAAGAGGCCCCATGGCTTTCCACCGCCTGACCCGTACCCACCCCCGCCTGAGCCTCGCCGCAGCAGTCGGCCTGGTTGGCGCCTGGCTGATCCCCGCCGGTGATACCGTGCAGCACATCCTCGCCGGCTGGAACCTGGGGGTGTGGCTGTACCTGTTGCTGGTGCTGTACCTGAGCTGGAACGCAAACCCCGACAAAGTCCGCAAGGTCGCCCGCGTCGAGGACGAAAACGCGGGCCTAGTCCTGCTTACCGTGTGCATCGCCGCCATCGCCAGCCTTGCTGCGGTCACCCTGCAACTGGTCTCCAGCCGTGGCCTGCAAGGCGCAGACCTGGCCCTGCACTACCTCTACACCGGCCTGACCGTGGCCGGTTCCTGGCTGCTGATTGGTTGCATCTTCAGCCTGCATTACGCCCGGCTGTTCTATACCGGGCAGAATCACGAGCCACCGCTGCGCTTCGCCGATGGCGAGCGCAACCCGGACTATTGGGACTTTCACTACTTCTCGTTCACCATCAGCGTGGCGGTGCAAACGTCAGATGTGGGGGTTGCAGGGAGAGGATTGCGGCGGGTGGTGCTGGCACATTCGCTGGTGGGGTTCGTGTTCAATACGGCGATTTTAGGTTTCACTATCAACATTGCTGCCGGACTCCTCGGTTGAGCCACTATCACCAATACCCTTACCTGCATAGCTAATATTTCTACCAGTAGACTCGATGAAAAAATCGGCTTACTTTTCTTGCGTCGTAAATAATTACAGCTATGAATACGGCCGACTTCTCATGAACAAAAACAGATATTTTTACAAAAGCGGGATGTTGATTACTGAAACAGGCACTTCATCGAAACAGTATTTACGTGCACGCGGAGTAACCTTCGGCCAGAGAAATTCGGGCTCCACCGCATGGCACCTGCCACACTGTGATAGTGCGACGACTGTGCTAGGCTTCTCGTCTGCACCCTCAAGATGCAGATACTCAGCCTATGGTTTTCGAGAAGCGAACCCGAATATGCCTGCCCTCGGTTTTACTGGCCAACGCCTCGAAAAGGTCACTGGATGCTACCCTTTGGGCAACGGGCATCGGTTCTATTCGCCATTACTGATGCGCTTCATTCAGGCAGATGCGTTATCACCGTTTTCCGCTGGCGGAATGAACGCATACGCTTACTGCCTGAACGACCCCATTAATCGCCACGATCCAAGCGGACGATTCTTCGAGTGGCTTAGGCAACGTGTATCCAGATTAAACCGCTGGCTTTCTCCGCAAACGCCGCCGCCATCCAGACGAAGCTCATTGAGCCAACAAGACACCACCATAGACATAGGCACGCCAACACCGCCGCCATCCAGACGAAACTCATTGACCCTAGAGCCAACACCCCAGATCGACAGGCTCCGCCAGGCCGCACTCGATTACACATACCATGTAATCGATAATGCTGTGGATGATTTGATGCGCGTCCCAAGCCTCATGGCACGGCAATGGGAGAGGCTTCCGCGACCAGTCCGATCAGCGATTATATTCATTGCCTACCCAAGAATCATTGGGCAACGATCTAACCAGTTCCCGGAAGACGTCCAGGTAGGGATTTTCTATGGCGGACGTTTTCTTCCTGCCCCGACTGCAGCGACGGACGTATCAGGCGATATAAGAACTGGCTCCTTTGTGCCTGTATAACCAGTCGCCTTCTATACTCGCAACCCGACGACCGAACAATCTCGCGCACTTAACCTGGACTGAATATTTTTATTCCCGGTGAACCCATTCACACAGGGCCACTACGACCGTTTGTCTGAAAGGCAGTAGTAATGATGTCGAGCACAGCGATCGGACCTCAAGGACATGCCCGCTCCGATTGTCCGAGGAACACGTTTGCCATGGGGACATCGGAGAAGCTGCACCCATGGCAAGAGTGTGAACGCTGTCATGCATTGGCACATTTGTCGTATTTGCAACCGAGAATCACGCGTGGCAGCTGCTATGTTTACATTCCCGGCAGCCGCATCAATGTGGCCATCCGCTCACCACGTCCAGGCACGGACAAGGAGGCAGGCATGAACAAGATGACATTCCCCAACGCCTGCCAGGTGATGCGCTGGCATTTCCACCCACTGGGCTTCGAGGCCAGCATGGATGCGCCGCGCAGCATGGTCGCGCGGTTGTTCGACCGCGCCAGCGGTGAAACCCTGCTGGCGATTGCCGGCATCCCTTGTGCGGCGATCATGGCCGCCGCCGATGTAGAGCGCATCATCGAGGCCGTCGAGGCGGAGATGGATGCCTTCCTACCCGCCTTTACCCTACGTGACGCCGTCTAGCCCGCGGCAGTGCTTTCCTCGCCCATGGCCTGCAACTTGCCCATGAACTGCTCGGCCGGCACAGGCTGGCCCAGCAGGTAGCCCTGCAGAGAATCACACCCCAGGCGCGTCAGGAAGTCCTGTTGCTTGTCGGTCTCCACCCCCTCGGCAACGATGCGCAGGCCCAACGCCTGGCCCAGTGCAACAATCGCGGATACGATCGCAGCGTCGTCGCTGTCCTGCTCCAGGTCGCGCACGAAGCCACGGTCGATTTTCAGCTCGTTGGCCGGCAGGCGCTTGAGGTACATCAGGCTGGAATAACCGGTGCCAAAGTCATCGATCGACAGGTCCACGCCCATGTCGGACAGGCGCTGCAGCACGGTCAGGCTGGCATCGGCGTCGTGCATGGCGGTGGTTTCGGTGATTTCCAGGGTGAGGCAATTGGCGGGCAAGCCGTTGTGCTGCAGGGCGCGGGCCACGCTCTCGACCAGTCCGGCGTGGCAGAACTGAATGGCCGACAGGTTCACCGCCATGCGCCAACCGTGGTGGCCTTGATCCAGCCATTGGCGCATCTGCCGGCATGCTTCATCCAGCACCCACTCACCGATAGGAATGATCAGGCCGGTCTTTTCCGCCAAACCGATGAAGCGGTCTGGCAGCAGCAGACCCTGCTGCGGGTGCTCCCAGCGCAGCAACGCCTCGGCCCCGATCGGCTGGCAGGCCTGGGCGTCGAACTTGGGCTGGTAATGCAGGCGGAACTGACGCTGCTCCAGGGCCTGGCGCAAGTCCTGCAGCAGCTGCAGTTGCTGGCGGGCGTTGCTGTTCATCGACACATCGAAGAAGCTATAGCCGTTTTTGCCGGCGCTCTTGGCGTGGTACATGGCCGCGTCGGCATTGCGCAGCAACTCATGCTGGTCCTGGCCGTTGCCCGGGTACAGAACGATGCCCAGGCTCGCCGACAGTTGCAGGTCATGTTCGGCCACGCGGAATGGCCGTGACACCAGGTTGACCTGTTTCACCGCCACATCCATGGCATCGTTCGGCTCCTGCAGCTCCACCAGCAGCACGAACTCGTCGCCGCCGATACGCGCCAGGGTGTCCTGGCTGTGCAAGTGGCCGCGCAGTCGTGTCGCCACTGCCTTGAGCAGCAGGTCGCCGATGTGATGACCGAAGGCATCGTTGACCGGTTTGAACCCGTCCAGGTCGATGAACATCAGGGCGAAACAGCCGCCCTGCTCCGCCACCTTGGCGATGGCCTGCTCGATGCGGTCGGCCAGCAAGGTGCGGTTGGGCAGGTCGGTGAGGGTGTCGTGCAGGGCCAGTTGGGTCAGTTCCTGGTTGGCCAAGGTCAGCGAACGGGCCAGCTCGGCGGTACGGGCCTCGAGGCGAGCATCCAGCACCGAGGTCAACAAGGCCACTGCCAGTACTGCCAGGGTGGTGATCAGTACCAGGTAGACCAGGCCCTCACCCTGCAGCCCGCCGCCCAGCGCACCACAGAAGCTGCCCTCGGGGAAATTCGCCGCCGCCATGCCGGTGTAATGCATGCCAACGATGGCAAAGCCCATCACCACCGCCGCCAGGCCGCGGATCTGCCGCACATAGGGGGTATGCCTGCGCAGGCGGAAGGCGATCCACAACGCCGCCGCCGAGGCGCCCACGGCAATCAGCAGCGAGGCACCGAACAGCGTCGGGTCGTAATCGATACCCGGCAGCATGCGCAGCGCGGCCATGCCGGTGTAGTGCATGCAAGCGATACCCGCGCCCATGATCAGCGCACCGAACCCCAGTTGCAGCCCCGGCAGGCTCGGCTGGCTGACCAGCCACAAGGCAAAGCCCGAGGACAGCACGGCGATCAGCAGCGAAAACGCGGTCAGGGCAAGGTCGTAACCCAGGTCGATGGGCAAGCTGAAGGCAAGCATGCCAATGAAGTGCATCGACCACACGCCAATGCCCATGGCCAGCGCACCACCGCCCATCCACAGGTAGGCCGCGCGGCCCTTGGCCGTGGCGATGCGGCCGGTCAGGTCAAGGGCGGTATAGGACGCCAGAATCGCCACGCACAGCGAAATCAACACCAGCGAAGAGGAGTAGCTACCGGTCAGCATTGGGAGTTCCAGCGCCGGGACAGGGGGCCCGGCAAAAGCTGACGATTGTACTCAAGCTTAAGCGAAACGCACGGGGTTTTTGCGAATGGGAATGGATCCAATGCGCCGTGTAGGAGCAGCCTTGTGCTGCGAATGGGCCGCGACGCGGCCCCCAGGTTGCAGCTTCGCAACAGATATTGCCGGGGCCGCGTCGCGGCCCATTCGCAGCACAAGGCTGCTCCTACACCGGGTCAGTCTTGCTCGGCAAACGCCTGCTCTGCATCCCAACCGCCGCCCAGCGCTGCCACCAACTGCACACTGGCCACCAGACGGCCTTGCAGCAGGTTCAACACGCTGCGCTCGTTGCTCAGCGCGGTGGTCTGCACGTTGACCACATCCAGATAGCCGATCAGCCCGGCGCGGTACTGGTTCTCGGTCAGGCGCAGCGACTCGCGGGCAGCATCCAGCGCCTCCTGGCGCACGACGGCTTCATCGCCATACACCTTCAACTGAACCAGCAGGTTCTCCACTTCCTTGAAGCCGTCCAGCACGGTCTGTCGGTACTGCGCCACGGTCTGGTCATACACCGCCACCGTGCGGTCGACCTCGGCGCTGCGTTTGCCGGCGTCGAACAGGGTCAGTGCCAGCTGTGGGCCTACCGACCAGTAGCGGTTAGGCAATTCGATCCAGTTGCTGAAGCTGCTGCTGGAGTAACCACCACTCATGCTCAGGCTGAGGTCCGGGAAATACGCTGCCCGCGACACGCCGATGTTGGCGTTGGCCGCCATCACGTTGCGTTCGGCTGCAGCGATGTCCGGGCGTCGCTCCAGCAACTGCGAAGGCAGCGAAACCGGAATCTGCGGGAGCGCCGGGATATCTTTGCTATCGGCCAAGGCAAAGTCGGCTGGGGTCTTGCCCAGCAGCACGGCAATGGCGTTCTCGAATTGCGCACGCTGCCAGATCAGGTCGATCAGGTCAGCCTGGGTGCTTTTGAGCTGAGTGCGGGCCTGGGCCACCGCATCCGGGCCGGCGACACCGGCGCGGTACTGGTTTTCGTTCATGCGAAGCGAGCGCTCATAAGCCGCCACGGTAGCTTCCAGCAAGCGCTTCTGCTCGTCGATAACCCGCAACTGCAGGTAGTTCTGCACTAGTTCCGACTGCTGGCTCAAGCGGATCGAAGCAAGGTCGGCGAAGCTGGCTTGGGCACTGGCCTCGTTGGCATTCATGGTTTCCCGCAGCTTGCCCCACAGGTCGATTTCCCAGCTCACGCCCAACTGCGCGTTGTAGGTGTTGCGAATGCCACTGCTGTTGTTCGACAGGCTGGAACTGGAGCTGCCGGTACCCTGCGCCGAGCGGTTCTTGCTGGTGCTAAGGTCCAGGCTGGGGAACAGCGCCGCTCGGCTGCTGCGCACCAGCGCCTGGGCCTGGCGATACTGGGCTTCTGATTGCGCCACGGTCTGGTTGCTGCGGTTAAGCTCCTCGACCAGCGCATTGAGCCCGGCGTCGCCGTAGATTTCCCACCAGGCGCCGCGGGCGATGGCGTCGGACGGCGTCGCCTGGGTCCAGCCTTCGGCGTGCTTGAACTGCGTCGCCGTGCTGTTCAGCTCGGGGCGGTGGTAGTCCGGGCTCAGGGTACAGGCACTGAGCAAGGCCACGCACAACCCGGCGCCGAGCAGGCGCGAGCCACGCCCACGGGTCAGCGCTTGCAGGGCACGGTGAAGTGGGGTCTGGGCAAAAGTCATAGCGGGGTTTCCAGGGCGGCGTCGGTGCGCACGCCGCGCCAACGGTTGAAACGGTGGCGCAGGCGGTCCAGGTACAGGTAGACCACCGGCGTCGTGTAAAGGGTGAGGACCTGGCTGAACACCAGGCCACCGATGATGGTCAGGCCCAGCGGCTGGCGCATTTCTGCGCCTTCGGCGTGGCTCAGCAGCAACGGCAAGGCGCCGAGGATGGCCGCCAGGGTGGTCATCAGGATCGGCCGCAGGCGCAGCAGGCAGGCCCTGCGGATCGACTCTTCCGGTGACAGGCCCTGGTGGCGTTCCAATTGCAAGGCCAGGTCGATCATCAGGATGGCGTTCTTCTTCACCACGCCGATCAGCAGGAACAACCCCAGTAGCGAGATCAGGCTGAACTCGCCACCGGTGACGTACAGCGCCAGCAAGGCACCAACGCCAGCCGAGGGCAGTGTCGAGAGAATGGTCAGCGGGTGGATGTAGCTTTCATAAAGAATGCCCAGCACCAGGTACACCAGCAGCAGTGCGCCAAGGATCATGAAGGGCTGGCCCTGCTGGGTCTTGGCAAAGGCATCGGCAGTACCGCCGAGCTTGGCAATCACCTCCTCGGGCAAACCCAGCTTGGCCACCGCACGTTCCAGCGCCGCCATGGCCTGGTCGGGGCTGTAACCTTCGGCGACGTCGAAGGCGATGTCTTCCGAGGCGAACTGGCCTTCGTGGCTGACCCGGTCGTTAGCCAGGCTGTTTTCGTAGCGGGCGATGGTCGACAGCGGCACGCGGGCGCCGTCGGCGGTGATCACCTGCACTTGTTCGAGGGTACTCGGGTCCCAGGCGTATCTCGGGTTGATCTCCAGCACCACCTGGTACTGATTGAGGCTGTCGTAGATGGTGGAGATCTGCCGCTGACTGTAGGCGTTGTTCAGAACCGTGGTCACCATGTCCATGTCGATGCCCAGGCGCTTGGCCTGGTCACGGTCGACCACCAACGTCACCTGTTGGGTGCCGGCACCGTCGCGGGCGTCGATGGCGGTCAGCTCCGGCAGTGCACGCAGCGCCGCGACCACCTTGGGGAACCACTGGCGCAACGCCGCCAGGTCGCCGCTCTGCAGGGTATACAGGTACTGCGACGAGGTCTGGTCACGCCCACCGCCACCCAGCTGCAAGTCCTGGTCGGCCATCAGGAACAGCCGCCCGCCGGGCACCTTGGGCATTTCCTTGCGCAGGCGCTCGATCACTTTCTGCGCATCGATCTTGCGCTCGCTGATCGGTTTCAGGCGCACCAGCACCATGGCGTTGTTGGTGCCGCTGTTGCCACCGATGAAACCGGCAACGCTCTGCACGGCCGGGTCGGCGAGCAAGGCACGGCGGTAAATTTCCATCTTCGGCTGCATCACGCTGAACGACAGGCCGTCGTCGCCGCGAATGAAGCCCATCAACTGGCCGGTGTCCTGCTGCGGCATCAGCGTCTTGGGCACCACCACGTACAGGGCGATGTTGAGGCCAATGGTGGCCAGCAGACTGAACAGGGTCAGGCGCTTGTGGCGAATGGCCCAGCCCAGGCTGCGGTCATAGGCATTGACCATGCGCTGGTGCAGCTTGTCGCTCCAGCGCTGCAGGCGGGTCTGCTCGGCCTGGTGCGGCTTGAGCCACCGGGCACAGAGCATCGGCGTGAGGGTAAGCGACACCACCAGCGAGACGATGATCGCCGCCGCCAGGGTAATGGAAAACTCCTGGAACAGGTTGCGCACAATCCCGCCCATGAACAGGATGGAGACAAACACCGCCACCAACGACACGTTCATCGACAGCAAGGTGAAACCCACTTCCTTGGCGCCGAGGAAGGCTGCCTTCATGGGCGGTTGGCCATCCTCGATGTGCCTGGAGATGTTTTCCAGCACCACGATGGCGTCGTCCACCACCAGCCCGGTGGCGAGAATCAGCGCCATCAGCGACAGGTTGTTGAGCGAGAACCCGCACAGGTACATCACCGCGAATGTACCCACCAGCGATACCGGCACCGCCAGGCTGGGAATCAGCGAGGCGCGCAGGCTACCGAGGAACAGGTAGACCACCAGGATAACCAGCACGACCGCGATCAACAGGGTGTGCTCGGCCTCTTTCAGGGTGGCCTTGATCACCGGCGAGCGGTCCATGGCCACGTTCAGTTGCACGCTGGCTGGCAGCAACGACTGCAGGGCTGGCAACTGCGCCTTGATCTGGTCGACCGTTTCGATGATGTTGGCGCCGGTCTGGCGGTTGACCACCAGCAGCACTGCTGCCTGGTCATTGAAGAAGCCACTGTTGTAGCGGTTTTCGACCCCGTCGGTAATGGTCGCCACGTCGGACAGACGCAGGATAGTGCCGTTCTGCTGGCGAATCACCACCGGCTCGTAGTCCTTGGCGCTTTCCAGCTGGTCGTTGGCGCGCACCTGCCAATTGCGCTCGGCGTCCTCGACAAAGCCCATGGGCCGACGCTGGTTGGCGTTGGACACCGCCGTGCGCACCTCGTCCAACGACAGGTTGTACTGGTTGAGCAACTGCGGCTCGACGGCAATGCGCACGGCGGGCAGCGAACTGCCACCGATCTGCACCTCCCCTACCCCCGACACCTGGGCCAGGCTCTGCGACAGGATGGTGTCGGCCAAGTCATACAGCTGGCCCTTCTGCAGCACATCCGAGGTCAGCGACAGCACCATGATCGGCGCCTGTGACGGGTTGATCTTCTTGTAGGTGGGCATGCTGCGCATGCCGCTGGGCAGCAGGTTGCGGGTGGCGTTGATCGCCGCCTGCACCTCGCGCGCCGCGCCGTCGATATCACGGCCCATCTCGAAGCCGATCACCACCCGCATGGAGCCTTGGTTGGAGCTGCTGGTGAGGGTGGTGACGCCAGCGATGCTACCCAGCTTGCGCTCCAGCGGCGTGGCCACGGTGGAGGCCATGACCTCGGGGCTGGCGCCGGACAGGTTGGCCGACACCACGATCACCGGGAAGTCCATTTGTGGCAGTGGCGCCACCGGCAGCAAGCCGAAGCTGACGCCACCCAGCAGCATGATCGCCAGGCTCAACAGCATGGTCGCCACCGGGCGACGGATGAAAGGACCGGACAGGTTCATGCCTCGGCCTGCTTCACGTCAGTGGCCGGGCGCCAGCGGCGGGCCAGGCGATCGAAGTACAGGTAGATGACCGGGGTGGTGAACAGCGTCAGCACCTGGCTGACCAGCAGCCCACCGACCATCACCAGGCCCAGCGGCTGGCGAAGCTCAGCGCCGGAACCCGTGGCGAGCATCAGCGGCACCGCACCGAACAGCGCGGCCAGGGTGGTCATCAGGATCGGCCGGAAGCGCAGCAGCGCCGCCTGATAGATGGCATCGCGCGGGCTCATGCCCTGATGGCGTTCGGCTTCCAGGGCGAAGTCGATCATCATGATCGCGTTTTTCTTGACGATGCCGATCAGCAGGATGATGCCGATGATGGCGATCATGCCCAGGTCGTTGCCACTGATCAGCAAGGCCAGCAAGGCCCCCACCGCGGCCGATGGCAAGGTCGAAAGGATGGTCACCGGGTGGATGTAGCTTTCGTACAACACGCCCAGCACGATGTACATGGTCACCACCGCCGCCAGGATCAGCAGCAAGGTGCTCGACAGCGACGCCTGGAAGGCCTCCGCCGCGCCCTGGAAGCGGGTTTGCACTCCCAGCGGCATGCCGATGTCCTTCTGCACCTGCTCGATCACCTGCACCGCCTCGCCCAGCGATGCACCGTGGGCCAGGTTGAACGACAGGGTAACCGCCGGGAACTGGCCGATATGGGAAATGGCCAGCTGCGCCTGGCGCTGCTCGATGCGCGCCAGCGCCGACAGGCGCACCTGGCCGCCATCGGTGGCCTTGACGTGGATCGACTCCAGCGCCTGCGGGCCGATCACGGCGGCATCCTGCGACTGCAGCACCACGCGGTACTGGCTGGCCTGGGTGTAGATGGTCGAGATCTGCCGCTGGCCAAAAGCGTCATACAGGGCGTTGGTGATCTGCGCCACGGTAATGCCCAGGCGGCTGGCCATGTCACGGTCGATCACCAGGTACACCTGCAGGCCCTTGTCCTGCAGGTCGCTGGCCACATCGGCCAGCTCCGGGCGCTGCTGCAGCGCCTGCACCAGTTTGCCGCTCCACTGTGCCAGCAGGTCGGCGTCCGGCGACGACAGGCTGAACTGGTACTGGGTACGGCTGACCCGGTCCTCGATGCTCAGGTCCTGCACCGGCTGCATGAACAGGCGGATGCCCACCAGCCGGTCGACTTGCGGCTGCAGGCGGCTGATCACTTCGCTGGCGGTGACATCGCGCTCGCCGTGGGGCTTGAGGTTGATCAGCAGGCGGCCGCTGTTGAGCGTGGCATTGTCGCCATCGACGCCGATGTAGGACGACAGGCTTTGCACGGCGGGGTCTTGCAGGATCACCTTGCTCAGCGCCTGCTGGCGCTCGCTCATGGCGGCGAACGAGGTGGACTGGGGCGCTTCGGAAATACCCTGGATCACCCCGGTGTCCTGCACCGGGAAGAAGCCCTTGGGCACCACCATGTACAGCAACACCGTCAACGCCAGGCTGGCCACCGCCACCAGCAGGGTCAGCGGCTGGTGCTTGAGCACCCACTGCAGGGCACTGCCGTAATGCTTGATCAACCAGTCGATCCAGGCGCCGCTGGCGCGGTAGAAGCGGCCTTGTTCTTCTTCCCTGGGCTCGCGCTTGAGCAGGCGCGCGCACATCATCGGCGTCAGGGTCAGAGACACCACCAGGGAAATCAGGATAGCCACCGCCAGGGTGATGGCGAACTCGCGGAACAAGCGGCCGACCACGTCAGCCATGAACAGCAGCGGGATCAGTACCGCAATCAGCGAGAACGTCAGCGAAATCAGGGTGAAGCCGATCTGCCGGGCGCCCTTGAGCGCCGCCTGCATCGGCGTCTCGCCCTCTTCGATATGCCGGGAGATGTTCTCCAGCATGACGATGGCATCATCGACCACGAAGCCGGTGGCGATGGTCAGGGCCATCAGTGTCAGGTTGTTGACCGAGAAACCGGCCAGGTACATCACCCCGAAGGTGCCGATCAGCGACAGAGGCACGGCAATCGACGGAATGAGGGTGGCGCTGAAGCGGCGCAGGAAGACGAAGGTGACCATCACCACCAGCACGATGGCGATCAGCAGTTCGTGCTGCACGTCCTTGACCGCGGCGCGGATGGTTTGGGTGCGGTCGGTCAGCACCGATACATCGAGGCCGGCCGGCAGGTTGTCGGTGATCGACGGAAGCAGGTCCTTGATGCGGTCGACCACTTCGATGACGTTGGCACCTGGCTGGCGCTGGATGTTCAGCAGCACCGCATGGTTCTCGTTGGCCCAAGCGGCCAGGCGTTCGTTTTCGGCACCGTCGACGATTTCGGCCACGTCTTTCAGGCGCAGCGGCGCACCGTTGTTGTAGGCCAGGATCAGGTTGGCGTATTCCTCGGGGGAACGCAGCTGGTCGTTGGCATCGAGCATCGACACCCGGGTCGGGCCGTCGAAGTTGCCTTTGGGCTGGTTGACGTTCGAAGCGCCGATCAGGGTACGCACGTCGTCCAGGTTCAGGCCGTTGGCCGCCAGGGCGTCGACGTTGACCTTGATCCGCACCGCCTGACGCTGGCCGCCGGCAATGCTGACCATGCCCACGCCGCTGATCTGCGCAAGCTTTTGCGCCACGCGTGTATCGACCAGGTCGTTGAGCTTGGGCAGCGGCATGGTCTTGCTGGAGATGGCCAGGGTCAGCACCGGGGTGTCGGCCGGGTTGACCTTGTTGTACACCGGCGGTGCCGGCAAGTCGCTGGGCAGCAAGTTGCTGGCGGCGTTGATCGCGGCCTGCACCTGTTGCTCGGCAACGTCCATGTTCATGTCGAGGTTGAAACGCAGGGTCAGCACCGATGCGCCACCGGAGCTGGTCGAGGCCATCTGCTCCAGGCCTGGCATCTGGCCGAACTGGCGCTCCAGGGGTGCGGTGACGGCGCTGGTCATCACCTGTGGGCTGGCGCCGGGGTACAAGGTCATGACGCGGATGGTCGGGTAATCCACCTGCGGCAAGGCGGAAACCGGCAGCAGTTTGTAGGCGATCAGGCCGGCCAGGACGATGGCCAGCATGCTCAGCGTGGTGGCGACTGGCCGCAGGATGAACAGGCGCGAGAGGTTCATGCGCCCGCCTTGCCCGCTGCGTGATCGGGCTGTGTTTCACCTGTGTGCGCCGAGCCCTTGGCTTCCTGCCCTTGCAAGTGCTGGCCGGGCGTGGTTGGCACTTGCGAGCTGTCTTCCACCACTTCCACCTTGGTACCTTCGCGCAGGCGGTCGGTGCCTTCCAGCACCAGGCGGTCGCCGGCTTTCAGGCCGTCGAGGATAACGCTGTTCTCGCCATCGCTGGCGCCAACCTTGAGCTTGCGCACGTTCACGGTGCTTTCGGCGTTGACCACATAGGCAAAGGTGCCGTCGTTGCCGAACTGGATAGCTGCAGCCGGGGCCATGACCACTTGTTTGAGGGTGTCGGCCAGCAGGCGCACATTGACGAACTGGTTGGGGAACAGGGCCAGGTCTTTGTTCTCGAAACGGCCCTTGAACTTCAGGGTGCCAGTGGCGGTGTCGATCTGGTTGTCGATGCTGCCCAGCACACCAGTGGACTGCAGCTTGCTGTCACTGCGGTCCCAGGCCTCGACCGGCAGGCTGGCGCCACTGCGGTAGCGCTCCAGTACGGTGCTCAGCTCGGTTTCCGGCAGAGTAAAGGCGACGCTGATCGGCTCGGTCTGGGTAATCACCACCAGTGCGGTGGCGTCGTTGGCGGCCACCAGGTTGCCCAGGTCGAGTTGGCGCAGGCCCACACGGCCGTTGATCGGCGAACGAATCTGGGTGAAATCGAGGTTCAGGCGAGCGTCGTTGACCTGTGCCTGATTGGTCTTGACCAGCCCCTGGAACTGCGCCACCTGCGCTTCGGCGGTGTCGAGGGTTTGCTTGGCGATACTGTCTTCGGCGTACAAGCCTTTATAGCGGGCCAGGTCGACCTGGGCGTTCTTCAGCTGCGCCTGGTTCTGCGCCAAGGTGCCCTCGGCTTGCTGCAGAGCGATGCGGTACGAACGTGGGTCGATTTCGGCGAGCAGGTCGCCGGCCTTGACCTGCTGACCTTCCTTGAAGTGAATTTTCACCAGTTCGCCAGCCACGCGGCTACGCACATTGACTGTGTTGGTCGCTGTAACCGTGCCCAAGGCCTTGTAGTACAGCGGGAAGTCACCCACCCGCACCGGCTCGACGCGCACTGGCACCGGGTCGCTGGAGCCGCCGAAGCCTGGGCGGCCACCCATCATGCCCATGCCCTTGCCGCCGCGCCCGCCGCCGCCGGCTTCTTTATGCGCAGGCGTTGCTGCAGGCCACAGCCACCAGGCCAGGGCAGCCACCAGCAGCAGGATCAGCAGGCCGACGAGCCAGCGACGAGGGGAACGGGAATTGGACGCTTGCATGGGTTGAACGAACCTTGTTCGGAATGACGACTTTGGGAGGGTGAACGATAAGCACTGGCATCGTTTTAGCAAAGGGCCTTTACCAGAGGTTTACCTTTGCCTGACGTTGCCAAGAGTTTGAACTTTAAATGAAAACGGCCCGGAACGCGTTCCGGGCCGTTACAGGGTGTTGCTTGGAGCGAAGGCGGGCTAAAAGGTTTGCGTTGCCTGTACCGGCTGCTTCCCCAGGACAGTACAGCCCCTTGTAGGAGCAGCCTTGTGCTGCGAAGGGGCCAGTACAGCCCATGCATCTCTACTGGGTTTACCGGCCTCTTCGCAGCACAAGGCTGCTCCTACAGGACCGGTGAAGGGCTGGTGCCCGCCCTGCCCCACAACCCTTACTTCAGGACAGCCAGCGCTGCATCGTAGTTCGGCTCGTCGGCAATTTCGCCCACCAGCTCGCTGTGCAGCACCTTGTCGTTCTCGTCCAGTACCACCACAGCGCGGGCGGCCAGGCCGGCCAGTGGGCCGTCGGCGATGGCGACGCCGTAGTTTTCGAGGAATTCGCGACCACGCAGGGTCGACAGGTTCTTCACGTTGTCCAGGCCTTCAGCACCGCAGAAGCGAGCCTGGGCGAATGGCAGGTCGGCGGAGATGCACAGCACCACGGTGTTGGCCACATCGTTGGCCTGGGCGTTGAACTTGCGCACGGAGGTGGCGCAGGTGGGAGTGTCGACGCTTGGGAAGATGTTCAACACTTTGCGCTTGCCTGCGTAGTCCTTCAGCGACTTGTCAGCCAGGCCTTCACCCACCAGGGAGAAAGCCGGAGCCTGGGCGCCGGCCTGTGGCAGGTTGCCGTTGACCTGAACCGGGTTGCCTTTGAGAGTCACTTGAGCCATGACGAAATCCTTATGCGGGGTTTGAAAAGGACACTGAGTTAAGCATGAAGGCGACCGGGTGCCTATGGGGGCAGGTAAAATTGTTCTATTGCCGGACAATTCTTGTGGACAAAAAAATGCCCGGATGGCAACAAGCGCCCCGGGCATTCTTTGTTAAAGGCAGCGAATCAGCTCAGCAGGCCGTACACCACCGAGGTCAGTGCAACCAGGCCAACCACCACGACGAACACGTTGGACGCCGCGCCACTGTACTTGCGCATCGACGGTACACGGTGAATGGCGTACATCGGCATCAGGAACAGCAGCACCGCGAGGATCGGGCCGCCGAGCGACTCGATCATGCCCAGGATGCTCGGGTTGAGGGTGGCGACGATCCAGCACACCACCAGCATCAGCGCGGCAACCACGCGGTCCAGGGTTTTGGCACCCGGGCGCGCGCCGGTCTTGACGATGATGCCCTTCAGGCCTTCGCTGGCACCGATATAGTGGCCAAGGAACGACTTGGCGATGGCCACGAAGGCGATCAGGGGCGCTGCGAACGCGATGGTCGGGTTGCTGAAGTGGTTGGCCAGGTACGACAGGATCGACAGGTTCTGTGCCTTGGCTTCGGCCAGCTGGGCGCTGCTCAGGGTGAGCACGCAGCTGAACACGAAGAACAGCACCATCACCACCATCAGCAGATGCGCACGGCGCAGGATCTGGCCGCTGCGCTCATCGGCGTGCTCGCCGTAGCGGCGCTTCTGGTCAACGGCAAAGGCCGAGATGATCGGCGAGTGGTTGAACGAGAACACCATCACCGGAATGGCCAGCCACAGGGTGTGCAGGAAGGCCGAGGCCGGCGGCACCTGGGTGGCGCTGTCGAGGATGCCACCGGTCCAGTGCGGCACCAGGTACAGGCCCAGCAAGGCGAGGGCGACGATGAACGGGTACACAAGCAGGCTCATGACCTTGACCGTGGCCTGCTCGCCGCAGCGCACAATGGCCAGCAGGCCGAGGATCAGCACGAACGACAGGATGGCCCGCGGCGGCGGCTGCATGTGCAACTGGTGCTCCATGAAGCTGGACACGGTGTTGGTCAGCGCCACGCTATAGATAAGCAGGATGGGGAAGATGGCGAAGAAGTACAGCACGGTGATCGAGGCACCGGCGGTGCTGCCGAAGTGCTCCTTGACCACTTCGGTGATGTCGCCACCGTTGCGCCCCGACAGGACGAAACGGGTCAACCCACGGTGGGCAAAGTACGTCATCGGGAAGGCCAGGATGGCCAGGATCAGCAGCGGCCAGAAGCCGCCAAGGCCGGCGTTGATCGGCAGGAACAGGGTTCCCGCGCCAATGGCTGTGCCGAACAGGCCCAGCATCCAGGTGGTGTCGTGACGCGCCCAGCTGCCAAGGGTGGCGGGGGTCGATTCTGCAAAGCGTTGTTCAACGCTTGGGGCCTGCTCATTCATTCCGGGTGAAGCTCCACTCGCAAGACTGCAACAGGCTGAGAATGGCGAAATAGACGTTTCGCCCAACTCAACCGGGGAAGAGGGGCGCGATTGTGCACGGAAAGGTTGCACTTGCGAAGCCCTTTTCCGAGGAGCGGTTGCACTTGTCTTTACAAGCAGGGTGTACGGGCAGCGATGGGAGAGCGGGCCGCAAGGCGGCCCGCTACCGTTTTACTTCTGAACGGCGGCGAACGCTTCGGCAACCCGTTGCAGGTTGGCCGGGCGCAGGCCGGACATGCACACGCGGCCGCTGTCGATCAGGTACACGCCGAACTCGTCACGCAGGCGACGCACCTGCTCGACGCTGAAGCCGGTGTAGCTGAACATGCCACGCTGGCGCAGGAAGAACTGGAAGTCCTGGCCTGGCAGCAAAACGGCCAGGGCATCGACCAGCGCCTGGCGCATGTCGAGGATACGCTTGCGCATCACTTCCACTTCTTCGGCCCACTGGGCATTGAGGCCTGCATCGCTCAGTACGCCAGCCACCAGCTGGGCACCGAAGTTGGGCGGGCTGGAGTAGTTGCGGCGCACGGTGGCCTTCAATTGGCCAAGCACGCTCTGGGCCGTGGCGTCGTCATCGCACACCACCGACAGGCCGCCTACCCGCTCGCCGTACAGCGAGAAGATTTTCGAGAACGAGTTGCTGACCAGGCACGGCACACCGGCACGGGCCATTTCACGGATGGCGTAGGCGTCTTCCACCAGGCCTTCGGCGAAGCCCTGGTAGGCGATGTCGAGGAACGGGATCAGCTGGCGCGCCTTGACCACTTCCACCACTTGTTGCCACTGGTGCTGTTCCAGGTCGGCGCCGGTAGGGTTGTGGCAGCACGGGTGCAGCAGCACCACGCTGTTGGCCGGCAGGGTCTGCAGGGTGGCCAGCATGCCGTCGAAGTCCACGCCACGGGTGGCTTGGTCGAAGTACGGGTAGGTGTGCACCTTGAAGCCTGCGCCTTCGAAGATGGCGCGGTGGTTGTCCCAGGTTGGGTTGCTGACCCAGACTTCGGACTGCGGGAAGTAGCGCTTGAGGAAGTCAGCACCGACTTTCAGGGCGCCGGAGCCACCTACGGTCTGCACAGTGGCCACGCGGCCGCCCGTCACGGCGGGGTGATCGGCACCGAACAGCAGCGCCTGAATCGCCTGGCGGTAGCTGGCCAAGCCTTCCATGGGCAGGTACAGGGAGGCTTCGTGGTCCTGGCCGGCAATGCGCTTTTCCACCGCATCCACAGCCGCCAGTTGCGGCACCACGCCGGCCTCATCGTAGTACAGGCCGATACTCAGGTTGACCTTGTCGGCGCGCGGGTCGGCCTTGAAGGTTTCCATCAACGAGAGGATCGGGTCGCCGGCATAGGCATCGACATGTTTGAACACAGCGTGCAGCTCCTTGGATCAGGACAGTTCGAAAAGGCAGACCTGAGCATACCCGGAGAGTGGGCTCAGGAACATCCACTAATGTGCAAGGTTGTCTATGCAACATTGCATGGCCGGACGATGGAGCGGTCAGCCAAGCAGCGCTTTCAGGCCCTGCAACTCTTGCTCTGTCACCGCCACCCCCTCCTCCTCGGCCACCTCGCGCTCGCGGTAACGCCGTTCGCCCGGCATGCGCGTCAGCCCCACCGCCTGCATCTGCTCCACCAGTTCGCGGCTGCGTTGGGCAAACCGCTCGCCCTCGGCCTTGCTTGGATCGATGACGATGATCAGTTGCCCGGTCCACGGCGTCTTCGCCCCCGGGTGCCCCGACCAGTCGAACTCCCAGGAGAAGTGCCCACCAGTCAGCGCCGCAGCCAGCAACTCGACCATCATCGACAGGGCCGAGCCCTTGTGCCCGCCAAACGGCAGCAAGGCGCCGCCTTCCAGAATCGCCTTGGGCTCTGTGGTCGGTGCGCCATTGGCATCCACGCCCATGCCTTCAGGCAACTGCTGGCCCGCCCGCGCAGCGATCTGCACGTCGCCATGGGCCATGGCACTGGTAGCCATGTCGAAGACGATCGGGTCATGTTCGGCGCAAGGCGCGGCAAAAGCGATGGGGTTGGTGCCGAACAGTGGCTTGCGCGCACCATGGGGCACCACGCAGGTCATGCTGTTGACCACGCTGAGGGCAACCAGGCCCTCTTCGGCGAACGGCTCTACATCCGGCCACAGCGCGGCGAAGTGGTGCGAGTTGTGGATCGCCAGCACGGCAATGCCTGCGTTGCGCGCCTTGGCCACCAGCAGCTCACGGGCCGCCGCCAGGGCCGGCTGGGCAAAACCGCCCGCGGCATCGACACGTACATAGCCGGCCGCCACGTCGCTGACCTTTGGCGTGGCCTGGCCATCGACCCAACCGCTGGCCAGGGTCGACACATAACCGGGCATGCGGAACACCCCATGGCTATGTGCGCCATCACGCTGGGCGCTGGCGCAGTTGTGGGCCAGCACCCGGGCCACGGCCTCGCTGCAACCATGACGCTGGAAGATGGCCTGCAACAAACCCTGCAGCTCGGTAAATGGCACGCGCACGACAGTGCTGGTGGAAGGTGCGGACATCTGAAGCTCCTTGTTGATTTTGGAATGGCTACAGCGTTGCAACGACAAAAACTTTCCTGCATGTGACAGCAATCTGTCAAATATTGACTTGATGACAGAAAACATTCATTTTCTCCCCAAGCCTGACCCCCTGGAGCCGCAGCATGAGCCAACCGATCAAGCAACGCCTGGAAAACAGCCTCGAAGGGGCCGCTGCCTCGGGCCGCAAGATCGCCACCTACATGCTCGCCAACCTGCATGAACTGCCGTTCCAGACGTCGGCCAGCATTGCCGCCAAGCTGGGCGTCAGCGAATCGAGCGTTGGGCGTTTCTGCCGCTCCTTGGGTTATGCCCACCTCAAGGCGCTTAAGCAAGACCTGCAGAACGATCTGGGCGATGGCCCGTGGCTGGTGGGTGATCGCTTGCAAGATTACCGCCAGAACCAGGACGCCAGCGACAACGCCGGCAGCCTGGAGCTGGAAATCACCGCGCTGGTGCGCGTGCACGAATACCGCCAGAGCCCAGCCTGGCACAACGTGGCGCAACGCCTGGCAAGCCAGCCGCGGGTGTTCATCGCCGGTTTTCAAACCGAGCGAGGCATCGCCATGTGCATGAGCCACTTGCTGCAATACCTGCGCGATGGCGTGCAACTGGTCGACATCAGCGCCGGGCACTTCGGTGAAGTGCTGCTGGGCCGCGCCGAAGACAGCGCCCTGGTGGTGTTCGAGGCCCGCCGTTATTCCCGCCACGCCCTGATGCTGTGCCAGAAGGCGCGCGAGGCTGGCATTGCGGTCACCTTGGTGACCGACACCTTCTGTGACTGGGCCGATGCCAATGCCGACGAGGTGTTCCGCATCCCCACCGAGTTCAATCTGTTCTGGGAATCCACCTCGACGATGCTGTCGTGGGTGCACCTGATGGTCAACGAGGTCTGCAAGAAGCTCGGACCGGATGTTGAAAAACGCTTGGAAGCGACTGCCGCTCTACATAACGAATTCGTCGGCTACACCTCGTGGTCGACGGGCAAACAACAATAGCAAGAGTGCAATGAGGTGCGAGATGAACAAGTCCATGGCCTTGGTGGGTGCGTGCGCCCTGCTGCTGGCGGGTGCCGCCAGTGCCGAAACCCTGCGCTTCGCCACGGAGGGTGCCTACCCACCCTTCAACTATGTAGACGCCGATAACAAGCTGCATGGCTTCGATATCGACATCACCCACGCCCTGTGCGAACAGATGAAGGTCGAGTGCACGTTGGTGGCCCAGGACTGGGAAGGCATCATCCCCGCCCTGATGGCGCGCAAGTACGACGCAGTGGTGGCGTCGATGATCGACACCGAAGAGCGGCGCAAGAAAATCGCCTTCACCGACCACTACTACCGCACGCCACTGACCGTTGCGGTGGCCAAGGACAGCAAGATCGACAGCGCCCAGACCGACTTCGTCGGCTACACCGTCGGTGCCCAGTCGTCCTCCACCCAGGCTATCTACGCCGAAGACGTGTATGGCAAGGCCGGTGCCGACGTGAAACTGTACCCGACCATGGACGAGGCCAACGCGGACCTTGCCGCCGGCCGCCTGGACGGCGTGATCGCCGACAAATTCCCGCTGCACGAGTGGATGACCAAGAATGGCGGGGACTGCTGCAAGATCCTCGGCGACGTGGCAAACACCAAGGCCGACGCCGCCATTGCCGTGCGCAAGGACGACGAAGCCCTGCGCCAGCGCCTGAACACCGCGCTGCAACAGATCGTGGCCAACGGCACCTATCAGAAGATCGCCAGCAAATATTTCGCTTTCGATATCTACAACTGACCACTGGCTGCCTTACCTGTTCTGTGGGTGCGGGCTAGCCCGTTCCCACAGGGATTGGTGCGCGCCCATGTGAGGGGTTCGTCATGCTCGATCAATTGTCCTTGCTGTCCTTCGCCAGCGGAGGCTGGGGCCAGGCGTTGCTGGCCGGCGCGCTGGTTACCGTGTCCCTGGCCCTGGCCTGCCTGCCCATCGGCCTGCCACTGGGCCTGGTGGTCGCACTGGCGGCGCGCTCGCGCAAACGCCTGCCACGGGCCTGGGCGACTACTTTCTCCACCGTATTCCGCGGCCTACCCGAACTGCTGACACTGCTGATCATCTACTACGGCTGCCAAATCGCCGCACAGAAAATCCTCGTCGCCATGGGCTACCAGGGTGAGTTCCTGATCAACACCTTCCTTGCCGCGATGATCGCCTTCAGCCTGGTGTTCGCCGCGTTTTCCAGCGAGATCTGGCTTGCAGCCTTCAAGACCCTGCCCAAGGGCCAGCTCGAAGCCTGCTCGGCCTTGGGCCTGAGCAAGCGCACCGGTTTCTTCAAGGTGCTGCTGCCACAACTGACCCGCATCGCCCTGCCCGGCTTGTCCAACAACTGGCTGTCGCTGCTCAAGGACACCTCGCTGGTATCGACCATCTCGCTGGTCGACCTGATGCGCCAGACCAACCTGGCGGTCAGCGTGACCAAGGAGCCAATGTTCTTCTACGGCGTCGCCTGCCTGGGTTACCTGCTGTTCGCCGCATTGTCCGGGCGCGTGTTCGCCTACATCGAACGGCGCAGCAACCGCCACCTGCAAGGAGCACGCGCATGAGCTTCGATCAACTGCTGGCACTGGTGCTCGACCCCGACCTGCTGGAGCGCTACGGCCCGCGTTTCCTCGACGGCCTGCTGGTAACGGCCAAGCTGGTGGCCATTTCCTTCAGCCTGGGCGCCGTGCTCGGCCTGCTGCTGGCCCTGGCACGCATGTCGCGCAGCCTGTTGTTGCAGCGCATGGCCGCCGGTTATGTGTACTTCTTCCGCGGCTCACCGCTGCTGGCGCAGCTGTTCCTGCTGTATTACGGCCTGGGCTCGCTCAAGGGCTTCTGGCAGGACGTCGGCTTGTGGTGGTTCTTCCGCGAGGCGTGGTTCTGCACCTTGCTGGCGTTCACCCTGAACACCGCCGCCTATCAGGCCGAGATCTTCCGCGGCAGCCTGATGGCCGTTGCGCCTGGCCAGCATGAGGCGGCACGGGCACTGAACCTGAAACGCTCGACCACCTTCTTCAAAGTGATCCTGCCGCAGTCGCTACTGGTGGCCATCGGCCCACTGGGCAACGAGCTGATCCTGATGATCAAGGCCAGCGCAATTGCCTCGCTGGTGACCATCTACGACCTGATGGGCGTGACCAAACTGGCCTTCTCGCGCAGTTTCGACTTCCAGATCTACCTGTGGGCCGCCGTGCTCTACCTGGTGATCGTCGAACTGGTGCGACGCCTGCTGAAACACCTGGAAGCCCGCCTGGGCCGCCACCTGAACTGACCGAAGGATACGTTCCATGCATTGCCAGACCCTTGTCCTCGGCGCCGGCATTGTCGGCGTCAGCACCGCGCTGCACCTGCAGGCCCGCGGGCGCCAGGTGATTCTGATCGACCGCGACGAACCGGGCAGCGGCACCAGCCACGGCAACGCCGGGCTGATCGAGCGCTCCAGCGTCATCCCTTACGCCTTCCCACGGCAGGTGGGCGCGCTGCTTCGCTACGGCCTGAACCGCCAGCCCGATGTGCGCTACAGCCTGGCGCACCTGCCCAAAGTCGCACCTTGGCTGTGGCGCTACTGGCGCCAGTCCGCACCTGGGCGCTTGGCTGGTGCTGCCGCCGACATGTTGCCGCTGGTGCAGCGCTGCGTCGATGAGCATGACGCGTTGATTGGCGCCGCCGGCCTTGAAGGCTTGGTGCAGGCCAAAGGCTGGATCGAAGTGTTTCGTGACCCGGCGTTGTTCGAACAGGCCAAAACCGATGCAAAGGGCCTGAGCCGCTACGGCTTGCAGTTCGAAATCCTCGAATGCGGGCAACTGCAAGCTCGTGAGCACCAGTTGGACGCCACCGTGGTTGGAGGCATTCACTGGCTCGACCCAAAGACCGTGAACAATCCCGGTGCCCTCACCCGCGGCTATGCGGCGTTGTTCCTGCAACGCGGCGGGCAGTTTCTGCATGGCGATGCGCGCAGCCTGCGCCAGGACAACGGTCAGTGGCGGGTAGAGAGCCGCCGTGGCCCGATTACCGCCGACGAGGTGGTGGCCTGCCTCGGCCCGCAGTCGGCGGACCTGTTCAGCGGCCTGGGCTACCAGTTCCCGCTGGCGATCAAGCGTGGCTACCACATGCACTACAGCACCCGTGACGGCGCACAGCTGGAGCACTCGATCTGCGATACCCAGGGCGGCTATGTGCTGGCGCCGATGGCGCGCGGCGTGCGCCTGACCACCGGCATCGAGTTCGACGCGGCCGGTGCGCCTGGCAACCAGATCCAGTTGGGCCGCTGCGAGGCCTTGGCGCGCAAGCTGTTTCCGGCCCTCGGCGAACGCCTGGACGACACCCCTTGGCTGGGCCGCCGCCCTTGCCTGCCCGACATGCGCCCGGTGATCGGCCCGGCGCCGCGCCATCCGGGGCTGTGGTTCAACTTCGGCCACGCCCACCACGGCCTTACCCTAGGCCCGGTCAGCGGCCGGCTACTGGCCGAGTTGCTCACCGGCGAGCGCCCCTTCACCGACCCCGCGCCCTACAGCGCGACCCGTTTCGACTGAACCCACGCGGGAGAACAACAAGATGACCGCACCACTGAGCCTTGCCACCCTTGCCCCCGAGCCCGACCCACGCCCGGTGCTGATCCGCATCGAAGGCCTGAACAAGCATTACGGCGCATTCCACGTGCTGCGCGACATCGACCTACAGGTGCGCGAAGGCGAACGCATCGTGCTGTGCGGGCCGTCCGGCTCGGGCAAGTCGACCCTGATCCGCTGCATCAACCGCCTGGAAGTGGCCCAGCAAGGCAGCATCCAGGTCGACGGCATCGACCTGTCGGCCACCACGCGCGAAGCAGCGCAGGTGCGCAGCGACATCGGCATGGTGTTCCAGCACTTCAACCTGTTCCCGCACATGAGCGTGCTCGACAACTGCCTGCTGGCCCCCACCAGCGTGCGCGGGCTGTCGCGCAAGGACGCCGAGGAGCGGGCGCGCATGTACCTGAGCAAGGTCGGCATCGAAAGCCAGGCGCACAAGTACCCCAGCCAGTTGTCCGGCGGGCAGCAGCAGCGCGTGGCGATCGCCCGGGCGCTGTGCATGAAGCCACGGATCATGCTGTTCGACGAGCCAACTTCGGCGCTGGACCCAGAGATGGTCGCCGAGGTGCTGGATGTGCTGGTGCAACTGGCCGGTACCGGCATGACCATGCTGTGCGTCACCCATGAAATGGGCTTTGCCCGCCAGGTGGCCGAGCGGGTGTTGTTCCTGGAGGGTGGGCAGATCATCGAAGACAGCCCGCCGCAGGTGTTCTTCAACCAGCCGCGTACCGAGCGGGCCAAGGGGTTCCTGGCGCAGATACTGCACTAAGAACCCGTGTGCGAGTCCCTGTGGGAGCAGCCTTGTGCTGCGAAAGGGCCGGTATGACCATTACAAATGTGTTGGTCTTGCTGGCCCCTTCGCAGCACAAGGCTGCTCCTACTGGTACCGGCGGCGGTCTGGGGCACCTAATTCATTGCACCGCTGCAAAGACCCAACTGCATCGTTAAATATTATTGACCGCCACCCCCGCCAAACCCACGCCGCCACAGGCCCGCATCGGTTTAAGCCCCCAAAAACCGGTGCATTCCGCGCGTTAAAGCCCTCTTCCGTCGTTTGACATATCGAACGGCTCTGGCAAGCTATCTACAAGCCCCGACCGGAATCGTCGCCTCTGACGAGCCGGCAGTGCTCGGGGCTACAGGCAGCACCCAGAGCCCCGCGCCGTGCGCCTGCACAACAACGACAGGTTGAACCTGTCCCAAGGTGACATATGTCCAACAGCAACATTGGCAACAAGCAACCTTCCCTGCGCAAACCCGTCGTCCTCATGACCATGGGCAGCCAAGAGCGCAAAGGCCATGACTACCAGGTCATGACCCACAAATACATTACCCCGCTGGTCGAGTTTTCCGATTGCGTCCCGGTACTGGTGCCCACCTGCTGCGGCACTGAAGACCTCGAGACCTACCTGGACATGGCCGACGGCGTGTACCTGACTGGCGCAGGCAGCAACATCGACCCTGCACTGTATGGCCAGGAAAACCAGACCCCAGGCAAAGGCCAGGACCAGAACCGCGACCTGTTCGACATCCCGCTGGTCAAAGCGGCGATCAAGCGCGGCCTGCCGATCTTCGGCATCTGCCGTGGCATGCAGGAAATCAACGTGGCCCTGGGTGGCGACATCTATCAGAAGGTGTACGCCGAGCCTGGCTTCAACGATCACCGGGAAAACCCGGAAGACCCGGTTGAAGTGCAATACGCCCAGGTGCATGGGGTGAAGATTCAGCCGGGCAGCTGGCTGCGTGACACCCTGGGTACTGACGAGATTCGCGTCAACTCGCTGCATGGCCAGGGCCTGCACAAGCTGGGCGCCGGCATCGAAGCTATCGCCCATGCCGAAGACGGTCTGGTCGAAGCGATTCACGCGCCAAGCATCTCGCCGTTCCTGTTCGCCGTGCAGTGGCACCCGGAGTGGCAAGCGGCGAAGAACCCTGATTCGATCAAGATCTTCCAGGCTTTCGGCGATGCCTGCCGGGCCCAGGTACGCAAGGCGCAGATCAAGCGCCAGCACGCTGCCTGACCTTCAGTTTCCTCTGCTTTGATCGCGGGGCGGCGCAAGGTCGCCCCCGTTTTCCCGGTCACCCTCTGCTGGTCCCAGAACACTTCCCGTGGAATCGGGCGGCGGGCTTGTGCCTGTCTCCGCGATCGTTTTTTAACCCCTTCCCATCTAAGAGATACGATGACCAACATGCGGTCGCCGTGTCATTTTTAGCGCCTGCGAGATCGAGCGCCGCCCGCGCGGCGCATCGCGAGCAAGCTCGCTCCTACATTTGTTTCGGGCCAATCATTCCTGTGAGGACGCGCGCGACCCCCTTGTTCGTACCCTTCGATATCGAGCCATGCGCCAAAGCGGTCGCGTGTGGCGGCGCAGGAAGAACCGGCCCGAAACAAATGTAGGAGCGAGCTTGCTCGCGATGCGCCGCGCGGGCGGCGCTCGATAGGTGCCCCACCACAACTCCCCAGACCGGCCCACACAAATTTTTCTGCAAGGAGGGCTAGTCATCGCCTAAGTTGTACGATAACTTACCTCTAACGCAGAACAACACCCTTCACCCAAGCGCCACAGGATGCCAACAACAATGAATCCACAAGAACTTAAATCCATCCTCTCCCACGGCCTGCTGTCTTTCCCGGTCACCGACTTCAACGCCCAGGGCGACTTCAACCCGGCTGGCTACATCAAGCGCCTGGAGTGGCTGGCCCCGTACGGCGCCAGCGCCCTGTTCGCCGCTGGCGGCACCGGTGAGTTCTTCTCCTTGGCCGCCAGCGAATACAGCCAGGTGATCAAGACCGCCGTCGACACCTGCGCCACCTCGGTACCTATTCTCGCCGGCGTCGGTGGCTCCACCCGCCAGGCCATCGAATACGCACAAGAAGCAGAGCGCCTGGGCGCCAAGGGCCTGTTGCTGCTGCCGCACTACCTGACCGAAGCCAGCCAGGACGGCGTTGCCGCACACGTCGAAGCGGTATGCAAATCGGTGAACATCGGCGTGGTGGTGTACAACCGCAACGTCTGCCGCCTGAACGCTGACCTGCTGGAGAAACTGGCCGAGCGCTGCCCGAACCTGATCGGCTACAAGGACGGCCTGGGTGATATCGAGCTGATGGTTTCCATCCGTCGCCGCCTGGGTGACCGCTTCAGCTACCTGGGAGGCCTGCCGACCGCCGAAGTGTATGCTGCTGCCTACAAGGCCTTGGGCGTGCCGGTGTACTCCTCCGCGGTATTCAACTTCGTGCCGAAAACCGCCATGGACTTCTACAACGCCATCGCCCGCGACGACCACGCCACCGTGGCCAAGCTGATCGACGATTTCTTCCTGCCGTACCTGGACATCCGCAACCGCAAGGCTGGGTATGCCGTGAGCATCGTCAAGGCCGGCGCCAGAATTGCCGGTTACGACGCAGGCCCGGTGCGTACCCCACTGACCGACCTGACCGCCGAAGAGTACGAAAAACTCGCCGCACTGATGGACAAGATGGGCCCGCAGTAAGCGCTGCCCGCGGCCTGCCAGATGCCGCGCCCGGAGTGGGCATGCCCCACTCCGGTTACAATTCGTGAGCCCGCACAAAAATAACTAGTGGGAGTATTACCAGCATGCAAGCGACTAAAAAGACGCATGTGCGCTACCTGATCCTGTTCATGCTGTTTCTGGTGACCACGATCAACTATGCCGACCGCGCTACCATCGCCATCGCAGGCTCCAGCCTGCAGAAAGACCTCGGCATTGACGCCGTAACCCTCGGTTATATCTTCTCCGCCTTCGGATGGGCTTACGTGGCTGGCCAGATTCCTGGTGGCTGGCTGCTCGATCGCTTCGGTTCCAAGAACGTCTACGCCTTCAGCATCTTTACCTGGTCGCTGTTCACCCTGCTGCAGGGTTTTGTCGGCGGCCTGCCGGTTGCCTGGGCCGTCGTCACCCTCTTCACCCTGCGTTTTCTGGTCGGTTTCGCCGAAGCCCCGTCTTTCCCAGGCAACGCTCGCATCGTCGCCGCCTGGTTCCCAACCCAGGAACGCGGCACGGCCTCGGCCATCTTCAACTCGGCACAGTACTTCGCCACTGCACTGTTCGCCCCGATCATGGGCTGGATTGTGTTCAGTTTCGGCTGGGAACACGTGTTCGTGGTCATGGGCGCACTGGGCATCGTGTTCTCCATGGTGTGGCTGAAGACCATCCACAACCCGCGCCAGCACCCACGCATCAGCCAAAGCGAGCTTGAACACATCGAGCAGAACGGCGGCCTGGTGGATATGGACCAGAAGCGCGGCAACGACGGCCCGAAATGGGGCTACATCAAGCAGCTGCTGACCAGCCGCATGCTGCTGGGCGTGTACCTGGGCCAGTACTGCATCAACGCCATCACCTACTTCTTCCTGACCTGGTTCCCGGTGTACCTGGTACAGGAACGCGGCATGACCATCCTCAAGGCCGGCTTCATCGCCTCGCTGCCGGCCGTATGCGGCTTCATCGGTGGCGTGCTGGGCGGCGTGATCTCGGACTGGCTGCTGCGTCGCGGCAACTCGCTGACCTTCTCGCGCAAATTGCCGATCGTCTGCGGCCTGTTGCTGTCGACCACCATGGTGTTCTGCAACTACGTCGATGCCGAGTGGATGGTGGTCGGCTTCATGACCCTGGCGTTCTTCGGCAAAGGCATCGGCGCGCTGGGTTGGGCGGTGGTGGCCGACACCTCGCCAAAGCAGATCGCCGGGCTGTCCGGTGGCCTGTTCAACACCTTCGGCAACATTGCCTCGATCACCACCCCGATCGTGATCGGCTACATCATCAGCGCCACCGGCTCGTTCAAGTGGGCACTGGTGTACGTGGGTGCCAACGCCCTGGTGGCGGTATTCAGCTACCTGGTGATCGTCGGCCCGATCAAGCGTATCGAGCTGCGTGACGATGCCCCCAAGCCACAGGCTGAGCCTGCCGCCAACGGCGCGCTGGCCAGCACGCGTCACTGAGTGAACACGCCCACGCCGGGCCAGCCGGCGTGGGCGGATGTACAAAAGCCTGAGAACCTGACAAGTAGGGCCCCAACATGCAGTTGATCGAACATTCCGACTCGCCCCGCTACGTCCGCCTGCACGATGACGACAATGTCGTGGTGGTCGTCAACGACGGTGGCCTGGGCGAAGGCGCCCGTTTCGCCGACGGCCTGACCTTGGTCGAAGGTGTGCCGCAAAGCCACAAGGTCGCTACCGTGACCATCGCCAAGGGCGAGCCGGTGCGCCGCTACGGGCAAATCATCGGCTACGCGCTGGAAGACTTGCGCCAGGGCAGCTGGGTACAGGAAAGCCAGCTGGCCATGCCCGCCGCCCCGGCGCTGGACAGCCTGCCGCGCTGCGATGCTGTGCCACAACCACTGGCGCCGCTCGAGGGTTTCACCTTCGAGGGCTACCGCAACGCCGACGGCACTGTCGGCACCCGCAATATCCTCGGCATCACCACGACCGTGCAGTGCGTGGCCGGCGTGCTGGAGCATGCGGTAAAGCGCATTCGCAGCGAACTGCTGCCCAAGTACCCCAACGTCGATGACGTGGTGGCCATTACCCACAGCTATGGCTGCGGCGTGGCGATCAACGCCCGTGACGCTTACATCCCGATTCGCACCGTGCGCAACCTGGCGCGCAACCCCAACCTCGGCGGCGAAGCCCTGGTGATCAGCCTGGGCTGCGAGAAACTGCAAGCCGGCCAGGTGATGCACGACGACGACCCGTCAGTGGACCTCAGCGACCCGTGGCTGTACCGCCTGCAAGACGCCAGCCTGGGCTTTATGGAAATGATCGAGCAGATCATGGACCTGGCCGAAACCCGCTTGAAGAAACTCGACCTGCGTCGCCGCGAAACCGTACCGGCCAGCGAACTGATCCTCGGCATGCAGTGCGGTGGCAGCGACGCCTTCTCGGGTATCACCGCCAACCCGGCACTGGGCTACGCCGCCGACCTGCTGGTACGCGCCGGTGCCACCGTGCTGTTCTCGGAAGTGACCGAAGTGCGCGATGCCATCTACATGCTGACCTCACGCGCGCAAAATCAGGACGTTGCCGATGCCTTGGTGCGCGAGATGGACTGGTACGACCGCTACCTGCAGCAAGGCGCCGCCGACCGCAGCGCCAACACGACACCGGGCAACAAGAAAGGCGGGCTGTCGAATATCGTCGAGAAGTCGCTGGGTTCCATCGTCAAGTCGGGCAGCGGCGCCATCCAGGGCGTGCTCGGCCCAGGCGAGCGGGTCAACCGCAAAGGCCTGATCTTCTGTGCCACACCCGCCAGCGATTTTGTCTGCGGCACCTTGCAGCTGGCTGCCGGCATGAACCTGCATGTATTCACTACCGGCCGCGGTACCCCGTATGGGCTGGCCATGGCGCCGGTGGTCAAGGTATGCACCCGCAGCGAACTGGCCCAGCGCTGGCCCGACCTGATCGACATCGACGCCGGGCGCATCGCCACAGGCCGCTCGACCATCGAGGAGTTGGGTTGGGAGCTATTCCATTACTACCTGGACGTGGCCAGCGGCCGCAAGCAGACCTGGGCCGAACAGCACCGGCTGCACAACGACATCACCCTGTTCAACCCGGCACCGATTACCTGATGCCACTGCCCGCTCCCGCAGGCCATGCGGCAACCCGCCATATTTTCTTTCAATTTACAGGAGCACCCCATGCCTGAAATCCTCGGCCACAACTTCATCGCCGGTCAGCGCAGCGCCGCTGGCCCACAGCGCCTGCAGAGCCTGGACGCCAGCACTGGCGAAGCCCTGCCCTACAGCTTCGCCCAAGCCACCGAGGCCGAAGTGGATCAGGCCGCCAAGGCCGCCGCTGCCGCCTTCGCCGAATTCCGCCAACTGGCCCCGGCACGTCGTGCCGAGTTCCTCGATGCCATTGCCGCTGAACTTGACGAACTGGACGACGCCTTCGTCGCCATCGTCTGCCGCGAAACCGCCTTGCCCGCCGCCCGCATCCAGGGCGAGCGTGGCCGCACCAGCGGGCAGATGCGCTTGTTTGCCCAGGTGCTGCGCCGCGGCGACTTCCTGGGTGCGCGCATCGACCTGGCGCTGCCCGAGCGCCAGCCGCTGCCGCGCGTAGACCTGCGCCAGATGCGCATCGGCGTCGGCCCGGTCGCCGTGTTTGGCGCCAGCAACTTCCCGCTGGCCTTCTCCACCGCCGGCGGTGACACCGCCGCCGCCCTGGCCGCCGGCTGCCCGGTGGTATTCAAGGCGCACAGTGGCCACATGGCCACCGCCGACCTGGTCAGCTGCGCCATCCTGCGCGCCGCCGAGCGAACCGGCATGCCCAAGGGTGTGTTCAACATGGTATTCGGAGGTGGCGTGGGCGAATGGCTGGTCAAGCACCCGGCCATCCAGGCCGTTGGCTTTACCGGTTCGCTGAAAGGCGGCGACGCCCTGTGCCGCATGGCCGCCGAGCGCCCGCAGCCAATCCCGGTGTTCGCCGAGATGTCCAGTATCAACCCGGTCATCATCCTGCCGGGTGCGCTGGCCAAGCGTGGCGAGGCCATCGCACGCGAACTGGCTGGCTCCGTGTGCATGGGTGCCGGGCAGTTCTGCACCAACCCAGGCCTGGTGATCGGCCTGCAGTCGCCACAGTACAGCCAGTTGCTCGCCGACCTGGGCCAACACCTGGACCAGCAAGCCGGCCAGACCATGCTCAACGCGGGTGGCCTGCGCAGCTACGTCGGCGGCGTTGAGCACTTGCATGCCCACGCCGGAATCGAGCACCTGGCCGGCCAGCCACAAGCAGGCAACCAAGCGCGCGCCCAGTTGTTCAAAGCCGATGCACGCCTGCTGGTCGAGTCCGACCCACTGCTGCAAGAGGAGGTGTTCGGCCCTACCACCGTGGCGGTGGAGGTTCGGGACAACGACCAACTGCGCGCCGCCCTGCTCGGCCTGCGCGGCCAACTGACCGCGACGCTGATTGGCGAGGCGCAAGACTTCGAAGCCTTCGCCTGGCTGGTGCCGCTGCTAGAGGAAAAAGTCGGGCGAATCCTGGTCAACGGCTACCCAACGGGTGTCGAAGTGTGTGATGCAATGGTGCACGGCGGGCCGTACCCGGCGACATCCGATGCCCGTGGCACCTCGGTCGGCACCTTGGCCATCGACCGCTTCCTGCGCCCAGTGTGCTACCAGAACTATCCGCAGGCATTGCTGCCCGAGGCTCTGCGCGACGGCAACCCGCTGGGGCTACGCCGGCTGGTGAATGGGCAATGGCGTGACGAGGCGATCTGATCGATTGCCTGATACAAGAAAGCCCCGCACTTGACGGGGCTTTCTTTTGGCTGCAACGGCCTCTTCGCGGGCTTGCCCGCTCCCACAGGGCCATCACAACGTCTGAAAACTACGCAAAACCTGTAGGAGCGGGCAGCAGATAGCTCAGACCCCTTGTGCTTCAGCCTCCTCGTGAGCCTGACGCAAGCGCTCGCGGCTGTTGCTCAGGTGCATGCGCATGGCCATCTTCGCCCCTTCGCTGTCACGCCGGGCAATCGCTTCGTAAATCGCCTCGTGCTCATGCATCAACCGGCTCATGTAGTGCGCCTGGTCATCATGGGCCAGCCGCGCCGAATTCAGCCGGGTGCGCGGGATGATGCTGGTGCCCAGGTGGTTGATGATATCGGCGAAGTAGTGGTTACCGCTGGCCTGGGCAATGCGCAGGTGGAACTGGAAGTCCGCCGACACCGCATCCGTGGCATGGGCCGCCCCTTCGTTGAGTTCATCCAGCGCCGCCCGCATGCCGGACAGTTCTTCATCGCTGCGCCGCTGGGCCGCCAGCCCGGCTGACTCGATCTCCAGGGCAATGCGCAATTCCAGCACCGCCAGCACTTCGCGCAGGGTGACCACAGTGGCCGGGTCGATGCGAAAGCCCCCGGTGGCCGGCGCATCCAGCACGAAGGTACCGATACCGTGACGGGTCTCGACCTGCCCGGCGGCCTGCAGCCGCGAGATCGCCTCGCGCACCACCGTGCGGCTGACGCCCTCTTCGGCCATGATCTGCGATTCGGTCGGCAGCTTGTCGCCGCGCTTGAGCTGGCCGCTGCGAATGCGCTCGGTCAGCACCGTGACCAGTTCCTGGGCCAGACTGCGCGGCTTGCGCCGGGTCCTTGCCTGTACCTGCTGCTCTGTCATTGCCCTGTATTTCACCTTGAAAGACAGCGCTCATCATAGCGCAAGCAGTTGTACGATCACATACTCCCGGTGCGGTATTTATTGCCCACCTTTACAGGCCCCAGCCCAGGAAAAACCCGTAGAAGCACTGGCCCAAGGCCCGCGCAAGCCTGTACTGTGCGCCTTCACGCTCACTCATCCAAGGAAGGAAACCGCAGCATGAAAACCCTCGACCGCCTGTTGCTCGGCAGCGGCTTGCTGATACCCCTCTGGCTGCTGGCAGGGGTATGGCTCACCGCCCACGCCTACCCCGGCTACGACCATCTGCAACAGGCCATGAGCCAACTCGGTGCGGCAGGTTCACCCACCCAGCACTGGTCGCCATGGGTCAACAACTTCCCTCTAGCGGTACTGTTTGCCCTGTTTGCCTGGGGCCTGGCACGGCGTTGGCGCGGCTCGAAGTTGGCACTGTTGAGTGCAGGCCTGGTGTTGCTGCATGGCATCGGCAGCCTGGGTACGGGCTGGTTCCCCTGCGACCAGGGGTGCGCACCGGCGCAACCCTCCACTTCTCAACAGCTGCACAATCTGTCCGGCCTGCTGATGTTCCTCTCACTGACCTTGGCCAACGGCCTCTGGGCATGGCTGGGCAGCCGCCTTGCCGGCTCCCGCGCCCTGGCGCTGTTCTCCCTGGGCTGCGTGGTGCTGGCTATCGCCACCGTCGCATTGATGGGCCAGGCAGCGCAAAGCGGCCAGTTGTTCGGCCTGTATCAACGCCTGAACTACGGTGTGTCGGTGCTCTGGATTGCCAGCCTGGCCTGGACAAGCCTGCGCAAGCCAGCCGCACCTGCGCTACGTATGGCTGTGATCTGACGGCAAACTGCTGGCCCCCCGCCTTGCAAAGCGAAGGCAAACTCCGTTTTCCTTCAGATGCTTAGGACAGCAACATGCGAGTACTTCTAGCAGCAACGACCGGCTGCCTGATGGCCACGCTGGCTTTCGGCGCCCAGGCCCGGGCACTGAGCCAGAACGATCGCCAAACCTGCGGCTGGGGTGCGCAGATAGCTGCCGAAGCCCAGCAGGCCAAGCTTTCCGGGGTGACGCTGTACGCCACGCGCAAGAAGCTGCAGGTACGCAAATTCCCCAAACCGTGGATGCGCATGACCGCCTTCGGCATTACCGAGCAGACCTACAACAGCCGCTCGCGGCTCAAGCCTGCAGCGATCAAGCAGACCTACTACGAACAGTGTGTTCAGCATGCCGTAGCAAAGCGATAATTCTTTATTTATCAATAAATTATGCGGCAAACATAAAGCCCTGTAGGAGCAGCCTTGTGCTGCGAAGAGGCCGGTACAGCCAGTAGAGATGTGTGGGCTGTACCGGCCTCTTCGCAGCACAAGGCTGCTCCTACAATGACCGTGTCAGGGCCGCCAAGGGGCACCGGCCTTGAAGCGTTCCTCCAACCAGAGCTTGAAGGCACCCAACGCCGCTGTGTTCAGGCGCGCGGTCGGCCGCACCAGGTAAATGCCCGCCGCCACGTCCAGTTGCCATTGCGGCAACACCCTGACCAGGCGGCCGCTGGCCAGGTCCTCGCCCATCAGCCAGTCACCCCCGGCCAAAATCCCCACACCGCGCCGCGCCGCCTCCAGCAGCGCTTCGTTGTCATTGCTGCGCAGGTTGCCGGCAACCTTGACACTTACCAGCTGCGTTCCACTCATCAGGCGCCATTCAGGAAATGAACGCAAGCCACTGAAACCTAAGCAATTGTGACCGGACAAATGCGCGGGCTGTGAAGGTACGCCATGGCGGGCGAGGTACTGGGGCGAAGCGCACAGGATGCGCACGTGGTCACACAGCTTCCTCGCCACCAGGCGATTGTCCGCCAGTTCCCCAATACGGATCGCGGCGTCGAACCCCTCGCCAATCAGGTCGACGAAACGGTCGGCATATTCGGCTTCCACCGTTACCTGGGGGTAGGCCAGCACAAAGTCGGCGAGCATCCCGCTCAACCAGCGCCGGCCCATGGCCGCCGGCAATGCCAGGCGCAGGCGCCCACGCACCGTCGCCGCGCCCTCGGCAGCCTCCTGTTCCGCCTCGGCAATCAGCCGGCTGGCCTCGCGCACCTTGGCTACCAGCCGCTCGCCCTCATCGGTAAAGCGCAGCTGCCGCGTGCTGCGCTCCACCAAGCGAATGCCCAGCCGCGCCTCAAGTGCGCTCAGGCGTTTCGACAGCACCGTGGGGTGGCGCTCCAGCTGCCGCCCGGCAGCGGCAAACGAGCCCTGCTCATGCAAGGCCAGCAAGGTGGCAAGTTCATCGGCGCGGCGGCTGTCGAAGGCATCCATGGCAGGCTCGGTTCAGGGCAGTGAGGTCAGGAATCGGGCATCAGGCAGTCAGCACCAGCGCGCCCTCCGACCGCCCTTGCTCCAGGTCCTCGTGGGCCTTGGCAGCATCGGCCAGTGGGTAGCGACGCCAGACCCGAGGCTGGATGATACCCTCGTCAACCGCTGCGAGCACATCGGCCGCGCGCTGCTGGTACTCCTCGATTGTACGCGTGTGTGCCGCCAGCGACGGCCGGGTCAGGTACAGCGAACCCTTGGCATTGAGCGTGGCCACCTCAATGGCCGCCGGTGCACCGGAGGTGCCGCCGAACGATACCAACAGGCCACGCAACCGGAGGCTGTCCAGCGAGGCCTCCAGCGACACCTTACCCACGCAGTCATACACCACGTCCACCCCTTGTCCTTGGGTCAACTCGCGCACCTGGCCGGCCAAGGTCGCCGCGTCGAACACCAGCACATGATGGCAGCCTGCCGCTTGTGCCCTCGCCACACTTTGCGGGCGCGACACCACACCAATCACCGTCGCCCCCAGGTACCGCGCCCAAGGCGCCATCAACTGGCCCAAGGCACCGGCCGCGCCGTACAGCAGCACCTGTGTACCCGGCCCAACGGCAAAGGTGGTTTTCAACAGGTATTGCGCAGTGATGCCTTTGAACAGCACTGCAGCGGCAGCCTCGTCCTCCAGCCGCGGCGGCAGCTTGACCAGCCGTTCGGCCGGAAACAGCCGGCCGCTGGCATAAGCGCCGACCGGCCCCATCGCATAGGCAACCCGGTCGCCTACCTGCACGTTGTGCACCCCATCGCCGATGGCCGTGACCCTGCCCGCACCTTCCAGGCCCAGGCCTGACGGCAATGTCAGCGCTGCGCCGCCCTTGCGCTGCAATACGTCCAGCGGGTTCACACCCATGGCTGTCTGTTCCAGCCAGACCTGCCCAGGCCCTGGAGTGTGCACCGCCATGTGTTCGAGCTGCATGACATCGGCATTGCCGGTGCCAGTGAGGATGATGCGAGTAACCATGATCGAATCCTGTTGAATGGGTGTTCGAGTCAGGCTAATCAGGTAGGCAAAGTTGAACAATCAGGTGGGATGCAGATGATTTCTGCACCCCTTGCAGCAATTGAATGTGCGCTTCAGCACCCGCTCAGTACTGCGGGTCGGCGCTCACCGGCGAAGAACAGCGGGCGCAGGCGCACACCGATCAGGTTGCCGGCATAGGCCGCCACCAGCCACAGCCAGCCATGCACGCTGCCCGAGGCGATACCGCTGAAATACGCACCGATGTTGCAGCCATACGCCAGGCGCGAACCGTAACCCAGCAGCAGGCCGCCAATCACTGCGGCCACCAGCGACGGCAGCGGGATCTTCAGGCTTGGCGCAAAGCGCCCGGCCAGGCCAGCCGCCAGCAGTGCACCCAGCACGATGCCCAGGTCCATCACCGTGGTGATGTCCTGCCACAGCGGTGCCGCCAGGGCCTTGGCATTGGCCGGCGTCTGCCAGAACACCCAACTGCCAACGTCCACACCCAGCCCGTTGAGCACCTTGGCGCCCCACAGGGCGAACGCCGAGGTAATGCCCCATGGCCGCCCCGCCAGCGCCAAGGTCGCGTAGTTCAACAAGGCCAGGGCGATAGCGCCCCACAGCAATGGCCAAGGACCGCGCAGGAAGCGACGCAGGCCCTGGTGTTCGCTGGCAACCGGCGCCTCAAGCGCGCCATGCCGACGCTTTTCCAGCACCACGGTGGCCCAGGCGATCAGCCCGAACACGGCCAAGCTAACCAGCAGCGCAGGCCCTACCCCCCAGGCTTGCACGATCGAGGTGGCCGGGAACGACGGCAAGGCGAACCACCAATCGGCATGATGGGTAGCGCTGACCGAGCCGATGATGAAAAACAGCAAGGTCACCAGCATGCGCGCATTACCGCCCCCCACGGTGAACAGCGTGCCCGATGCGCAGCCGCCCCCCAGCTGCATGCCGATGCCGAAAATGAACGCACCGAACACCACAGAGACACCCGCCGGGGCTACCAGGCCGGTGACCGGGTTGCCGAACAGGCTACCTGCCGAAAGCGCCGGGAAAAACAGCAGCACGGCCAGGGTCAGCATGACCATCTGCGCGCGCAGGCCTGCGCCACGTCGCTCGTTGATGAACACTCGCCAGGCCGAAGTGAAACCGAAGGCAGCATGGTACAGCGTCAGGCCAAGCGCGGCGCCGACCAGCAGCAACAAAACCTGCTTGAAGCCGGCATTGAGGTTGAGGAACCAGGCGCCAGCCAGCAGCAAGGCCAAGGCGATGATTGGTGCGCCAAGGCGACGCGATTCGGGTGTGGCAGTTGCGGAAAGACCCATCGGAATACTCGGATAACAGTGAAACGGACGGGGAGTATAACGCTAGACAGGTCGGCGCAGTCTTTTGCGGGGGCAATGTGGCCGCATCATTTGTTAAGCTGATTCAAACCGTCTAATTTTCCCCGGACCATTCACCCTATGGATGAGCTGCGCAAGATCGACCTCAACCTGCTGCTCGCCTTGCACGCTTTGCTCAGCGAAAAGCATGTGACCCGTGCCGCGCTGCGCCTGCACCGCAGTCAACCGGCGGTCAGCCACGCCCTGGCGCAACTGCGCAAGCACTTCGACGACCCTTTGCTGGTACGCCAGGGCGGCGGCATGGCCCTCAGCGCCCGCGCCCAGTCGCTGGCCCAGCCCCTGCAAGATGCCCTGGGCAACCTCAACGGTCTGCTAGCTACTCCGCTGTTCGAACCAGCCAGGGCCCAGCGCCGTTTCCGGCTGTCGCTATCCGACTACTCCTCGCGCCTTGTTCTGCCGCCACTGCTGCGCCATTTGCGCCAGGTAGCTCCCGGAGTGGACCTGGCCATCAGCCAGGCCAGCCGCGAAACCATGTTGGCCCAACTGCTCGACGGCGAACTGGACTTGGCCCTGGGCCTGTTCCCCGAACTGCCTCAGGACATCACTGCCCAGCCCCTGTTTGCCGACCGTTTCATCAGCGTTGCTGATCGCCAGGTGTTGCCCGCCAGCGGTGGCCTGGACCTGGAAGACTGGCTGGCGCGCCCGCATGTGTTGATGGCCATGCGCCCGGATGCCTTCGATGAAATCGAGCGCGCACTGGCCGCCCAGGGCCTGCGCCGCCGTATTGCCTTGGCCCTGCCACATTGGAGCGCCGCGGTCGAAGTGCTGGCCGGCACCGACCTGATCCTCACGGTAGCCAGCCGCGCCGTAGGGTCGCTGCGCCAGCACAAGACACTGCGCCAGTTCACTCCGCCGCTGGCCATTCCCTCGTTCGACTACCAGCAGGCCTGGCACAGCCGCAAGGACAGCGACCCCGGGCACCGCTGGCTGCGCGAAACCGTGTGGGCCTGCAGCCAGCCAGGGCGCTGATCAGTTTTCATGCTGATTGACAGCCACCGAGGCCTTGGCCGGCGACGCCTTCGCCCAAGTGCCCTGTACCAGCAGCACGCCACACAGGATCAGCGCTACACCTGCCAGCCTGGCCAGGCTGAGCGGCTTGCCGCTCAGCCCCATCAGCCCGAAGTGGTCGGCAAGCACCGCCGTGATGATCTGCCCTGCCACCACCAGCACCAGAAACCCCGCCGCGCCCAGCTTGGGAGTAAGCGCGGCGGCACCGGCCACATACATCGCCCCCAGCACACCCCCGACCCACAGCCACCATGGCCCCTGCAACGCCTTGCCCAAATCTGGCACGGGCACCCTGAGGATCAGCAGCGCAGCGATTACCACCAGCGAACTCACCGTCAACGACGTGAATGCCCCCCACAACCAATGCCCAAGCGCCCGGCCGACGGCGGCATTACCCGCGGCCTGAAACGGCAGTACCGCCCCGGCAAGCAACGCCAAGGCAAAGGGAAGCACCAGCAGGCACAGGGTTTTACTGAACATGGCAATCCTCATTGCTGAACGGTAGCCAGGCCATGATCGAAAATTCCCCATGCTTATGGAAATCGAAAGTATGCACGCACACTATTCGCCACACGCATGAATGGATACGTTTTCCGCCAATTGAGCTAGGCTCCTGTGCCGTCGCGAAACCCCAAGGGCCTCGCTACACGCAAACCAACCTGATGTGATGGAACACATTCGATGACAGATGAACGCAAAACCCTGATTGATCGGGGGCAGTTGCCAACCCGCAACCTCGCCGAATGCCTGGCAGTGGATCAGAGAACCTTGGTCGGCTCATTGGCCAATCTGCTGCCAGCTACACTCATCGACCATTTGACCGCCTGCGCTGAAGACACAGCCTCGCTGGGCCTGTCGAAGAAAATCGCAGCCATCGGGCTGGCTCTGGGGCAATGGTTGGAGCAGGCGTCCTCGCCGATGGGCGAGCAAGTGTTGGCGCAATGCAGCTCGCATGCTTCCGATACCGTGCGCAGTTGGGCGGCCTTTGCCCAGGCGCATTTATCGCGCACGCAGTTGCTGGAGCCTGCACTGCTGGCTCAATTGCGATTCGCTCGCGATGAGCATTTTGGCGTGCGCGAGTGGGCCTGGATGGCCCTGCGCCCGCGACTGGCCCGGGAACTGGACGCAGCCCTTGCACTGCTCGAGCCGTATGCGGGCGATAGGGACCCACTGGTAAGGCGCTTCTGCATCGAAGTGCTGCGCCCACGCGGGGTGTGGTGCGAGCACATCGGCGCTCTCAAGCAAACGCCGGAAGTGGCTGAGCCGCTGCTGGTACCGCGGCTGGCAGAAGCTGATAAGTACGCTCAGGACTCGGTCGCCAATTGGCTCAATGACGCCAGCAAGACCCGCCCGGACTGGGTGGTCCAGCTGTTCGCGCGCCATCCGCCGTCATGCAAGGCATCACGACGGATCCATACACGGGCGACCCGCAGCCTACCTCGATGAATGCTCAGCGCGAGGTTTCAACCCGCAGCACTTCGGTGTGGATCGCATCGACCGTCTGGCCAACCTTGAGGTTCTTCATGCGCGCCTGCAGGTCCGGGCTCTCGACCTTGACCACCTGCAGCTTGCCCTCTGGCGGCAGCAGGCTCACCTCATGTTGCTTCAGGTCGATCTTCTTGATCTGCGAGGTGACCCTGACCTGGCGGAATGCCTCGCCGCCCGGGTTGGGGTTTTGCGCAGTGGCGCGAATGGTGCCGGACTCCTCGCTGGCCTTCGGCGCCCCACCCACATCAGTGTTGAGCACATAAGCCACGGCGCGGGTGACGAAGATGTCGACCTGGTCGCCCACCTTGAGATTCGGCAAGGCCTTGGCCTTTTCCGTGAGCTGGAAGGTCACATCCTTCTTGTTATCAGGGCCCTTCACCGTCACCTGGCGGTTGGCCAGGTCGATGGCCGTAACCTGCGTGGTGACGTGGCTTTCCAGCGCCTCGCTGGCAATCGGGATATCAGCAGCGTACGCCGAGAGGCTGGCAGCGGATACCAATGTGGCCAGGGCAACTGCACGAGCGAGAGAACGAATCGGGTTCATAGGCCTGCTTCCATGTGATCAAGACCAAAAAAGGGTGCGAAAGACTCACGCGCCAACAAGCATAGACGTTGCCCACCACCCTGCCCGCACACACCCGCTGCGACCTATTTCGTCTGCTTCACGCCGCCGCATGCTTGTAATAGCAAATGCGAACTCTTTACACTTGCTTTACATTTACAAATCATTACTATTCGTGACCTCCAAAACAACAAAGAGTCACCTGTAATGGCAAAAAGGTCTGTTGCCCCGGCATCCATTTCCATGCTGGGCCTACTGGTTGTACCTGCTGTTCACGCTGCCGTTCAAACCCCAGCGCAGGGTAGCCTCGCCCTGCCCGCCACCGCCGTCACCAGCGCCTATGAGCAGCAAAGCTACAAGGCCAGTGAAAGCCGCAGCGCCATGAAGATCGACGCCCCGCTGCGCGATATCCCGCAAACCGTCAACGTCGTGCCCGAGAGCGTGATCAAGGATCAGGGCGCGCAGTCCATGGAAGACGTGCTGAAGAACGTGCCCGGCATCGGCCTGTCCAACGGCGACGGCCAACGCGACCAGGTGACCATCCGCGGCTTCAGCGCCATTGGCGACATGTACATCGACGGCGTGCGCGACGACGCCCTGTACTTCCGTGACCTGTCCAACGTCGAGCGTGTCGAGGTGATCAAGGGCCCAGCCGCCGTGCTGTATGGCCGTGGTTCTTCGGGCGGGCTGATCAACAGCATCAGCAAAAAGCCAAGCTTCACGCCCAAACGCGAAGTGGGCATGAGCTTCGACAGCGAAGGCAAACGCCGCACCCAGTTCGACACCGGTTGGGCCGACCCGCAAAGTAACCAGGCCTACCGCGTGACCGGCGCCTTCGAAGACAGTGACACCTTCCGCGATGATGGCTACATCGACCGCAAGGCCATCGCGCCTTCAGCCTACTTCCGCCTTTCGGACGACCTGGAACTGAACCTGGGCGCCACCTACCTGTATGACAAGCGCCTGATCGACTTCGGCATCCCGGCCTTGGGTAACCGCCCGGTGGATGTAGACCGCGACAAGCGCTTCGGCTCTGGCGATGCCGACCAGGACTACGCCCGCAGCGAGGTGTTCTCGCTGACCGCCAGCCTGGACTATCGCATCAACGACAGCTTCACCCTGACCAACACCAGCCGTTACTACCGCTACGACCTGGACCGCAACAACACCTTGGCCGACAGCAGCCCGACACGCTTCGTCACCGCGCCCAATGGCGAACTGCTGGTCAAGCTCAACCGTGGCAACGTTGCCCGTGACGAGTACGGGGTGTTCAACCAGACCGAACTCAAGCAACAGGCGCAATTGGCCGGTATGCAGCACAACCTGCTGTATGGCGTGGAAGTGGGCTTCCAGGACAAGTACCAGCGCGTACTGAGCCAGAACAATGTGGCCCAGGTGCCGGTCTATCGCGATGCCCTGGTGCCTGTACCCGACCACGCTGCCAACCTGTCGTCCAAGGGCACCAACTTCCAGCAAACCACCGGCCTGTACCTGCAGGACATGATCGAACTGAACGAGCACTGGAAGGCGTTGGTGGGTGTGCGCTATGACATCTTTGGCCAGGAATACGACGACGACCGCGTGCAGAACGTCGACCTCGACCGCACCGACAAGACCTGGAGCCCGCGTGCCGGCCTGGTCTACCAGCCGGACGCCATCCAGTCCTACTACGTGTCGGTCAGCCGCAGCTACCAGCCGTCGGGCGAAGTGTTCGCGGTCAGCCCGACCAACCAGCACCTGGAGCCGGAAGAAACCACCAACTACGAAATCGGCGCCAAATGGGACCTGCTGGACAGCCGCCTGTCGCTGACCGCCGCGGTGTTCCGCCTTGAGCGCACCAACATGAAGACTGCCGACCCGGCCAACCCCAACCTGACCGTACTGGCTGGCGAGCAACGTACCGATGGCTTCGAAGCCACGGTCAGCGGGCAGCTCACCGACAAGTGGCAGATCTACGCCGGCTACGCCTACCTGGATGCCGAAATCACCAAGTCCAACAGCAAGACCAATGGCGTGGCAAACGAAGGCCAGACGCCTACGCTGACGCCACGCAACAGCGCCAACGTCTGGCTGGTGCGCACCTTGAGCCCAGAGTGGCGCGTGGCCGCAGGTGCCAACTATGTCGACGAACGCTACACCGCGCTCGACAACGTGGTGGTGATGCCGGGCTACACCACCCTCGACGCCGCGCTGCTGTACAGCGTGCCGCAGTGGGATGCCGCGCTGCGCCTGAAAAACGTGTTCGACCGTGACTACTATGCCTCGGCGCACGGCTCGGTAGACCTGGTTACCCCAGGGGCACCACGCACGCTGGAAGCCAGCTTCAACTACCGCTTCTGATGCCTGGTGCAGGAACCGGCCTGCGCGGCGTCGCCTAGCCCTGTAGGAGCAGCCTTGTGCTGCGAAGAGGCCATCCCAGCCGAAGATAATCTTCCGGCTTACCGGCCTCTTCGCAACACAAGGTGCTGCGGTAGCCCGAATGATGGTGCAAGACAGATGCTCCGGCACGGTAGCGGATTTAAGCCAGCACAGCATTCAACGGTTACGTGTCACCCGCCAAACCGTATTCGCCAGGTCATCGGCAATGATCAACGCCCCACCTGGGTCCACCGTCACCCCCACCGGCCGCCCACGGGTCTTGCCATCTTCCCCGCGAAAGCCCGTAGCGAAGTCGATCGGCTCCCCTGCCGGCTTGCCATTGCTGAACGGCACGAAAATGACCTTGTAGCCCACCGGGTTGGGCCGGTTCCAGCTGCCGTGCTCGCCCACGAATACGCCGTCGGCAAAACCCTCGCCCATGGCCGGCACCGAGAAGTCGACACCCAGTGCAGCCACATGCGAGCCCAGGCTGTAATCCGGCTTGATCGCCGCCGCCACCTTGTCCGGGTTCTGCGGCCGCACCCGCTCATCCACGTTCTGCCCCCAGTAGCTGTAAGGCCAACCATAGAAGCCGCCTTCACGCACCGAAGTGAGGTAGTCCGGCACCAGGTCGGGGCCCAGTTCATCCCGCTCGTTGACCACCGCCCATAACTGCCCGGTCTGCGGCTGAATGGTCAATGCCGTCGGGTTGCGCAAACCGGTGGCGTAGGGCCGGTGCGCGCCGCTATCGGCATCGACCTGCCAGACCATGGCCCGGTCGATCTCCACCTCCAGGCCACGCTCGGTGATATTGCTGTTCGAGCCTATGCCCACATACAGGTAGCGGCCATCCGGGCTGATGGTCAGCGCCTTGGTCCAGTGGTGATTGATCTCGGCCGGCAGGTCGGTGACCTTGGTGGGCGGGCCTTCGGCCTGGGTCTGTCCATCCTTGTAGGCAAAACGCACCAGCGCATCCTGGTTGGCCACATACAGCTTGCCGTCGACATAAGCCAGGCCATACGGGGCGTTGAGGTTTTCCGCGAACACGGTCTGCACCTCGTAGGTGCCATCACCGTCGGCATCACGCAGCAAGGTCAGGCGGTTACCGCCCTTTACCTGCGTGTTGCCCTTGGCCTTGATTTGGCTGGCAATCACGTCCTTGGGCTTGAGCTTGGCCGCGCTCCCTCCCCTGCCCTCGGCTACCAGGATGTCACCATTGGGCAGCACCAGGCTCTGCCGCGGAATCTTCAGGTCAGTGGCAATGGCCGTAACACTGAAGCCCTCCGGCACGGTCGGTTTCTGCTCGCCCCAGGCAACCGGCTGCGCAATCTTCATGCTCGGCAGCAACCCGCGCTGCGGCTCCGGCAGCTTCGGGTTCGGGCCGTGGGCCTGAGTCGGCTCGCCGTCGCCACCACAGGCGCCGAGCAACAGCGCCAAGCTCAACAGGCTCGATGCATGTAAAGGCTTCATGCCACACCTCCCGAACGCAGGTTGCTCAGTCCGGTCCAGGCGGCTGCCAGCGCAAGCACAGTGACGATCCCCGACAACACCAGCCCAGCCGGCATCACCGCCCAGGCGTCCTTGGCATGTTCGAAGGCATTGATCAGCCCAAGCAGCCAGGTCACCAGCAGCAGCACGAAATACCACGTAGGGCGCCCACCCTTGCGTTCGGCGCGGATCAGGTTGGCCAGCGCGAACAGCAGTGCCAGCCCGCAGAACACCAGGGCCCCGGCGATCAGCCAGGCGGCAAAGTTGCTCCACTGGATCTGGTAGCTGTTGTAGTAGGCGATATCGCTCAGCATTGCACCAAGGAACAACGGCACACTGCCTGCCAGCAACAAGGCATGCAATGGACTGGGGGTAGAACGGTAGAAGATTTGGTCGGATACGGTCACGGTGCCTCCTTTTCATTCAGTGACCCAAAGCTGATGGGCTTGTGCCACCAGCTGAGCGCAGGGTGCGCTTAGCAAAGGAGCCTCTTGACGCCGCGATAGTTCACCGCTTGGCTTGAATGAAATACCCTGCAAGGTATTGGATGCAAAGGCAGTAGCGTCCCACTGCTATCAAGGAGACAACGATGAGCAAACAACCGAATGGCCCATATACGTCCTGGGCGCTGGCCACCCTGCTCGCCCTCAGCCTGGCGCTCACCACAGGCTGCTCCAGCAAATCCAGCAAGGCCCGCTACGCCACACCTGCGGTAGGCTCCAATTGCTTCGCCAAAGCAGTACCCACGACTGGCGAAGGCGGCCTGGCCTGGGGCAATACCCTGAGCATTGCCCGTCAGAAGTCAATGAACAATTGCATACGCTATGCCAGCCGCTCAGGGGGCACACCCAGAACTTGCCAAGTAGTGATGGCCAAGTGCAAGAACTGAAAATTTATAGAAAACTTTTTATGTAGGACATTTCCCACAAGCAGCGCTAACTTTCCGCTTACAAAACCACATTCACGAAATACAAATACATTCAAATAAAATATTACACTTTCAACCTCGACCAGGAAGTAGAACTCGAGGCATTGTCTTTCGCTCAGCTCTTAAAAAGCCAACCACTGCTAACTTCTGAAAACAAGTAAGAAACTTCCTACAGCATAAGCATCAGCCAACCATAGTTCAGTCTTTTCTTTACTGGAAAAGGCCGTTCTACGCCTATGGCCTGAAAATTTGATCTCTGAGCAAGGAGCTCGCATGAGTAATGCTTCCGTAAGCAGTGCCACTTCCGGCCCTGCCTGCAGTGCACGCATCCCCATCCTCCCCGTGCGCTATGCCATCGTGCCGCGTACCGGCGACACCCCCGCCTGCCGCTATGCCGATGCAGGCTTCAACCTGGAACAAGGCTTCGCCCCGCTGCAGCACTCGGCCTATACCCTCCGCGCCCTGCGCCAAGGTTATGTCTATGTGTTCATGAAAGGCTCCCTGGGCGAAAAGCTGGTCATTCATGAATACGTTGGCGCAGGCCTGTACAAGGAACTGCGCTATCAAGGGCTGGAGGGCTACCACCTGCGTGAGCGCTACCTGTCCAGCCGCACCCTGGGCTGGGTATGGGCCGATACCTGCCCCGATACCGCCAAGGAGGTGTGGATCGGCTACAGCCCGCACCTGTGGACCAACGCCATGACCGCCCGCATCACCGGTTCGCCTGCCCTGCGCAAGCGGCACATGCGCCAGCTGGACATGGCCGAGCTGGTGAGCGGCAACAAAGCCCCGTCCACCCAGCCCCATGTGTTGCCGGTTAGCGCCCTGACAACCTGGGTCGAAGACTTCAAACCACTTCACCGGCGCATGCCGCTGACATGGAGCAGCGACCCGATCAGCGAAATCCTGCCCATCGGCAACCTCGTCGCCATGGCGCGGCACTACCCCTACACCCAGCCGAAAGTGCCGGTGGTGGTCGCGCTTGCCGACGCCGAAGGCATGGCCCTGGACCTGAGCCTGTCGGTCTCGGCCTATCAGCATCAACTGCGCGACCTGATACCCGCCGAGCAACTGGCACACACCCAACCCGCGCCACCGCCCGAACAGGAACGCGTGCCGGCGTGCTACCGGCTGGATGCCGAACAGCTGAGCGTGCAAAGCCGTGATTTCCACCATCGCAACCTGGTGGCCATGCTGCTGAACAAGACGCTGGAAAGCATGTACCCGGCGGACGCCCCCTCGCCGGAACTGGCCGCGTTCCGGCTTGGCCTGGAACGCCGGGGCCCCGACCTGTCGCCAGCCGAGTCGCATTTTCACGCCCTCACCCACAAGAACTACTCGCCCCACGGCGCACGCCTGGCACAGCGCCTCGATGTCGGCAAATACCAGCGCTTCCTCGCCGAGCGCGATGAACTGGAACGGCGTATTGCCGCCCTGCGCAGCCAGGCCTTGCAAGCCAGCCACGATCATGACGCCTGGCTGGCGACGGCCGAACCCCAACACATCGATAACCCCTACAGCCTGGCCGCCGCCTTGGCCTGTTACGACCGTGACGAAATCACTTCCGCCCGCGGCCTGGAAATTTCCTTGGCGTTGCTGATTCAGCCGATGGGCCAGCCGGCCCCTGGCACCGAGGAGCAGGATCGGCGCTTCAAACGGCTCGAACAGTGGATCGATCAACACGACAGCCCGCTGTACACCGCCCTGGCGCCGTTCAACCCGTTCAAGGACAAGGCCGACTCGGTCGGCAGTTTGCTCGGCGCTAGCGACAACGTGGTCGAAGGCTTGGCCGGCCGCTTCCCGGCCATGGCCGGCATCACTGACCTCACCGCCCAGACGGTCAATACCGTGGTGCTCAAGCGCCTGCGCGGGCAGACCCGCTGGGATGCCAGCCATGGCCTGCGTCAGCAGGTGTTGATGGCGGCGCGTGAAGGCAATGCCGAGAAAGCGCTGGGGCTGTTGGCAGCGCGCTATCGGATCACCAGCCAGGCCATCACGGAAAATCCGTTCAGCCAGGAGGTACAGAAGTACTTGAAGAGCGGCATGGCGCAGGTCGAAGAACTGAAAGAGCTGCGCATCTCGGGTAGCCGGAACGTGTTGATCGAACTGACGACCACTGCGCGAGTGAAACCCACTTTTCTCGGCTTGCTTACCTCGGGAGGTGGCGGTGGCTTGAACGCGGGGATGCTGTGGTTCAACGTGCTGTCGCTCAAGACGGCCTACAACAGCCTGCAGAAGAGCAATGCACCGGAATACACCCTGGGGTTTGCTTCATCGATATTCGGTGTGATCGGTGCAGCAGCAGCAACATTGGTCAGCGTGCGAGCAACGCAGAAGGCGGTGATGCTGCGGTTAAGCTCAACAGCACCGGGCATGGCCTTTGGCAACGGAATTGTCAAGTTCCTGAGCAGTAATTTGTTTGCGCGTTTAGCCGGATACCCAGCGATTGTATTCAGCCTGCTCTCTGACTTCGCCAAGGCATGGCGTCAGAACGAGAATGGGAACGAAGCTGCCGCCGCATACACGGTGACAGGTGGCCTAACCATGGCTATCGGCTCCGCTGTCGTCCTTGAAGCAGGCCTTGCCGTTGCGGGTGCCACGTCGTTTGTACCCTTCGCCGGATGGGCCGCAGCGGCCCTTGTCCTCGTCGGCGTAGCCATCATTGCAGGAGGCCTCTACCTCCATGCCAAGGCACATGAGCACCTTCACAGCCCAATTGAGTTGTGGGCAGCACGCAGTATCTTCGGCAATCGCAATAATGATGGAGAGGAGCGTCCTGGCATCACTTTGGATTATGAAAAGAAACTGCCTGCTTTCGCCTCGCTACAGAGCGAAATCAAAGCCTGGCACAATGAGCATTACGGACCCAAGTTACTATCCGCCGAGCAGGCCCAATCACTCGGCGTAACTCATGTCAACACCAGGTGGCATCAGAACAATCATTGGTCTCCGCCAAACTGGACAGCGATCACACATAACGAAGTTTCCACACCTCAACCAACCGCTGAGTTCACAGTGCTGCTACCTGGCTTTGTGCTTGGGGTAAGCGAATGGTCAGGACGCTTAAATGCCCTCCGTGATGACCATGGAACGGACGTGCTTCCAGTTACCCCGACTGGCTACATCGTAGGTGCGGGTTTAGTTCTGCACTTCGAAAACACGCTGGCTAGCCAAAAACATGTCTCACTGCATCTAGCTTACAGTGCCAACCAAGGATTGGACGAAGACAATGAGACTCTTTCAATTTTTCGTCTGGAGCGCTAAGCATGGCGATCATCTGGCTATTCAATTCAACCACAGACTCAGGGCATAAGCCCGCCATTGGCGGGCAGCTATTAAACCTATCAAAAAATACTTTATGCCTGAGAAACCCCTGGGTAACAGACTCTGTCTTCATGGGGAAACTGTACTGCGCAATGACTATCGCGCTGATGATCGGCCTCTACCCGGTCCTACTATCCGACAACGCCTGGAACCCATTTACATTCAACCCTATCTTGATCATAGGAACAATAATTGGCCCTTTCATCTTCACCCCATTCTTAGCTTATCGAATATATTTTATAAAAAATTTGTCAAGCGTATGCTTTAATCGCTCGACCCAAAAAATATACTACCGCCGTTTAAGCAAGGTCTTAGTCTTTGAGTGGGCCAACACCGGAGGGGGCCTTTTCAAACGCACCGAATTTGGCGGCTCATCATTCAGCACCAGCTATGCCCTCGCCTTCGCCCCTCGCCGAGCGGATGGCAGCCTCCACCAAAAAGACTGCCTCTGGGTCGACAGCAACGAACCCACCGAACCCGGGGTAAAGCACGTCGCCGAAGTCTGGGAATACCTCCGCCATTTCATGGACCACGGCCCAGACAAGCTCCCCCCACCTAACGAAGCCAACTGGTGGCACAAGCCACTGCACGCCATCTGCCTGACCCCGGCAGAAGCTTGGCGCCACTACGCCCCCTGGCGAACCGGTGAGCCCGGTGAAATGCAGGGCAAAAAGAACTGGCAATTGCCGTTCTGGGCCGTGCTGTTCCCCTACAACCTCACGGTTGCTATCTGTTGGTACTTCATCTGTAAGCTCTTCAACGTCCGCGCAGCGCCACCGCCCCCAGAAGCGTTCGAGGAAGCTCCAGCGCGTTCAACCAAAAGGAAACGTGCATGAGCGACGCCAAAGAACTTACGTGTTTTCAATCATCCCGGACCAGCCACATCGTAGGTGCTGGTTTAGTTCTGCACTTCGAAAACACGCTAACCAACCAAAGTCATGTCTCACTGCATCTAGCCTACAGTGCCAACCAAGGATTGGACGAAGACAATGAGACTCTTTCAATTTTTCGTCTGGAGCGCTGAGCATGGCGACCATCTGGCTATTCAATTCAACCACAGACTCAGGGCATAAGCCTGCCATTGGCGGACAGTTATTAAGCCATTCCAACAATACTTTGTGCCTCAGAAACCCTTGGGTAACAGACTCTGTCTTCATGGGAAAACTGTACTGTGCAATGATTATCGGATCAATGATTGTCTTCTATCCTGACTTGCTAACCGACGAAGCTTGGAGCCCATACACTTTCAGCCCCATCTTGATCATAGGGACAGTAATTGGCCCTTTTATTTTTCTTCCTTTCCTCATTTATCGAATCTACTTTATAAAAAACCTATCAAGCTTTTGCCTCAACCGCTCAACCCAAAAAATCTACTACCAACGCTTGAGCAAGGTATTGGTCTTTGAATGGAGCAATACCGGAGGTGGCCTTTTCAAACGCACCGAATTTGGCGGTTCATCGTTCAGCACCAGCTATGCCCTCGCCTTCGCCCCTCGCCGAGCAGATGGCAGCCTCCACCAAAAAGACTGCCTCTGGGTCGACAGCAACGAACCCACCGAACCCGGCGTAAAGCACGTCGCCGAAGTCTGGGAATACCTCCGCCATTTCATGGCCCACGGCCCAGACAAGCTCCCTCCGCCCGGCGAACCCAACTGGTGGCACAAGCCGCTGCACGCCATCTGCCTGACCCCAGCGCAAGCCTGGCAACACTATGCGCCTTGGCGAACCGGCGAACCCGGTGAAATGCAGGGCAAAAAGAACTGGCAGTTGCCATTCTGGGCCGTGCTGTTCCCCTACAACCTCACGGTCGCCATCTGTTGGTACTTCATCTGCAAGCTCTTCAACGTCCGTGCAGCGCCACCCCCTGCCGAGGCCTTTGCAGGCGTGTCCGCTAACGCCCTCGAATGATCACCACTTCAAGGTACTCACTCGGCACCACCAACGACGACGAACCACCCACGTTGCACTCATCCAGCAACTGGGTCAGATCCCGCTCCAGCGCGCTGGCCGCCTCCGGTTCCAAGGAGGCAAACGCCTTGTGCACCGGCCCATACCAGGTGCGGAACACTTCGATGAAATGCGCTGCCGAGCGATAGCGGAAGTTGAACTGCTGGCGGCCGACGTTCAGTTCGCCAAGCGCCCCTTCGAACATTAAGCGCAACTGCTCCTCATCACCCCAGCGCGATGGTGGCAAAGCGCCGACAGGTGGTGGCACATGCCGCCCGAGGGTCTTGAACATCTGCCCGACGAAGCCTTGCCGGGTCCAGTTGGCCAGGCCGATACGACCACCGGGACGGCAAACCCGAGCCAGCTCGCGGGCGGCCTGGGCCTGGTCGGGGGCAAACATCACACCGAAGGTGGAAAGCACCGCATCGAATGTGCCATCGGCAAACGGCAATGCTTCGGCATCGGCAGTTTGAAACACCACATTCAAGTGTTCGGCGCGCGCCCGCTCCTCACCGCGCTTGAGCAGTTCGGGCACATAATCGGTGGAGGTAACGCGACAACCACGCCGGGCGGCAGCCAGAGTAGCGTTGCCGTTGCCGGCGGCGACATCCAGCACCTGTTCGTCCCAGCGCAAATCGCAGGCCTCGGCCAGGCGTTCGCCAACCAACTGCAACGTGGTGCCAATTACCGCGTAGTCACCACTGGCCCAAGCGGCTTGCTGGCGGGTTTTCAGGGCATTGGTATCCAAAGGAGTACTCATGGTCTGCGCCTTCTTGTAGTGCGCGGCCGAGGTCCTTCTGGCGGTTTACGCGCCATGCAGTCAAGGGATGGGAACAAAACGCTACGCCCAGGCAGGCGCATCGGCAAGACCAAATGGAAATACAGTCAAGAACAGAGTGCTATATAAAGCGGCTGCCTTCATCGCCGGCAAGCCAGTTCCCCCAGGTACAGCGCCCCTTTGGATCAGCGCCGTACCTGTAGGAGCAGCAGCTATCAGGCGAACTTAGCCCGGGCTGCATGCAGCTTCTTGTAGCTCTCGATCAGGCGCAGGTGGCGATCAAGGCCTTCGAGCTTCATGCTGGTCGGGGTCAGGCCGTGGAAACGCACGCTGCCGTCCACCGAGCCCAATACCGCGTCCATGCGCGCGTTGCCGAACATGCGGCGGAAGTTGGCCTCGTAGTCGTCCATCTCCAGCTCGTCATCCAGCTGCACTTCCAGCACCACGTTCAGCGCCTGATAGAACAGGCCGCGCTCGACCGTGTTGTCGTTGAACTGCAAGAACGCCTCGACCAGTTCCTTGGCATCCTCGAAACGCTGCACCGCCAGGCAAATCAGCAGTTTCAGCTCAAGAATGGTCAACTGGCCCCACACGGTGTTCTCGTCGAACTCCACCCCGATCAACGTGGTGATGGTGGTGTAGTCATCCACATCGCAGTTGTCCAGGCGTTTGAGCAGCAGCTTCAGCGAGCGGCTGTCGAGGCTGTGCAGGTTGAGGATGTCGGCACGGAACGCCAAGGCTCGGTTGGTGTTGTCCCAGATCAGGTCCTCGACCGGGTAGATTTCCGAATAACCCGGCACCAGGATGCGGCAAGCGGTGGCGCCAAGGTTGTCGTACACCGCCATATACACTTCCTTGCCCAGGTCTTCGAGGATGCTGAACAGCGTCGCGGCCTCCTGTTGGTTGGAATCCTCGCCGTGCCCGGAGAAGTCCCACTCGACGAATTCGAAGTCGGCCTTGGCGCTGAAGAAGCGCCACGACACCACACCGCTGGAGTCGATGAAGTGCTCGACGAAGTTGTTCGGCTCGGTCAGCGCATGGCTTTCGAAGGTCGGTTGCGGCAGGTCGTTCAGGCCTTCGAAGCTGCGGCCCTGCAGCAGTTCGGTAAGGCTGCGCTCCAGCGCCACTTCCAGGCTCGGGTGGGCACCGAACGAAGCAAACACACCGCCAGTGCGCGGGTTCATCAAGGTCACGCACATGACCGGGAACTCGCCACCCAGCGACGCATCCTTCACCAGCACGGGGAAGCCCTGCTCTTCCAGGCCCTGAATGCCGGCGACGATCGCCGGGTACTTGGCCAGCACCTCCTGTGGCACGTCCGGCAGGCACAACTCACCTTCCAGGATTTCGCGCTTCACCGCACGCTCGAAGATTTCCGACAGGCACTGCACCTGCGCCTCGGCCAAGGTGTTGCCAGCGCTCATGCCGTTGCTGAGGAACAGGTTTTCGATCAGGTTGGACGGGAAATACACCACCTGCTGGTCGGACTGGCGCACGAACGGAAGCGAACAGATGCCCCGCGCCTTGTTGCCCGAGTTGGTGTCGTACAGGTGCGAACCCCGCAGCTCACCGTCCGGGTTGTAGATTTCCAGGCAATGCTCGTCGAGGATCTCGGCCGGCAGTGCGTCGCGTGGGCCCGGCTTGAACCACTGCTCGTTCGGGTAATGCACGAACGGCGCGTTGGCCAGGTCCTCGCCCCAAAACTGGTCGTTGTAGAAGAAGTTGCAGTTCAGGCGCTCGATGAACTCGCCCAACGCCGAGGCCAACGCAGCCTCCTTGGTAGCACCCTTGCCGTTGGTGAAGCACATCGGCGACTGCGCGTCGCGCACGTGCAGCGACCAGACGTTGGGCACGATGTTGCGCCACGAAGCGATCTCGATCTTCATCCCCAGCCCGGCGAGGATGCCCGACATATTGGCGATGGTCTGCTCCAGCGGCAGGTCCTTGCCGGGTATGTAAGTGCTGGTGTCCGACACCGGCATCAGCAAGCCCTGGGCATCGGCATCGAGGTTGTCGACCACTTCGATCACGAACTCGGGGCCGGTCTGCACCACTTTTTTCACCGTGCAGCGGTCGATGGAGCGCAGGATACCCTGACGGTCCTTGTCGGAGATGTCCTCGGGTAGTTCGACCTGGATCTTGAAAATCTGGTTGTAGCGGTTTTCCGGGTCGACGATGTTGTTCTGCGACAGGCGGATGTTTTCGGTGGGGATGTCGCGGGTCTGACAGTACAACTTGACGAAGTAAGCCGCGCACAAGGCCGAAGACGCCAGGAAATAGTCGAACGGGCCTGGGGCCGAACCATCGCCTTTGTAGCGGATCGGTTGGTCGGCGATCACCGTGAAGTCGTCGAACTTGGCTTCGAGACGGAGATTGTCGAGAAAATTGACCTTGATTTCCATGCGGGATTACCGTGATTTAAGCGTGCAAAACGAAATTGGCCGGCATTATCCGGGTTTTCACAGCGGAAGTCCTGTTTACCTGCCCCCCTGCGCCTCCCTTGCGCATTCCACCGGATTGCTTGCCTGATCCTCTGAACCTGCCACCGCCACCAGACCAGCGGTCAGGTCTCTGTGCTAGCGTTTCTTCACTGGGGAACAACGCATTCCCCGCACAGAATAAAAGAAAGCGACAGCAACCGATGACTGGCAGGTGAACCATGGAACTACGCATCAACCAGAAGACCTACCAGGTCGAGGCGGACGCTGACACGCCCCTGCTGTGGGTGATCCGCGATGACCTGGGGCTGACCGGTACCAAATATGGCTGTGGCCTGGCCCAGTGTGGCGCCTGTTCGGTGCTGGTGGACGGCAACGTGGTGCGCGCCTGCGTCACTCCGGTGGCCGGGGTGGTCGGGCGCGAAATCACCACCATCGAGGCAATCGAAGCAGATGCCATTGGCAAACGAGTGGTCGCCGCCTGGGTCGAGCACCAGGTAGCTCAATGCGGCTACTGCCAGTCTGGTCAGGTGATGGCGGCCACGGCGCTGCTCAAGCACACGCCCCAGCCCAGCGATGCGCAGATCGATGCAGCCATGGTCAACCTGTGCCGCTGCGGCACCTACAATGCCATCCATGCCGCGGTGCATGCCCTGGCCCAAGGGGAACAGGCCTGATGAACACGCCAGTCGACACCCCAGCCGAACTGCTTAGGTTGCAACTGGGCGAAACGATCAACCTGTCACGTCGGCGCTTTCTTGCCGGCACCGCTGTCGGTGCCCTGGTGCTGGGCTTTGGCCTGCCCATGGGCTCGGCCCGCGTGCAGGCCGCCGCCACGGCAACCGCGGAACGCGGCACCCAGGTACCAGCGTTCCTGGAGATTCGCCCAGACGGTACAGTGCGCCTGCTCAGCCCCTTCATGGAGGGTGGGCAAGGTCCCTTCACCGCCATGGCGCAAATCGTCGGTGAGGAACTGGATGTCGACCCGGCCCATTTCGTGGTCGATAGTGCGCCGCCCGGCGAAGCCTACGTGGTGATGGAAAACGGCATGCGCATCACCGGCGGCAGCATGTCGGTGCGCATGAGCTACCCGACCATGCGCCGCCTGGGCGCCCTCGCTCGGGCCATGCTGCTGCAGGCGGGGGCCGAACACCTGGGTGTAGCGGTCGATGAGCTTTCCACCACGCCGGGGAACGTAGTACATACCACGTCTGGCCGCACCGTACCTTACGGTGAACTGGCCGGGCGCGCCATGGACCTGCCGGTGCCCGACCCGGCCAGCATCAAGCTGCGCGACCCCAGCCAGTTTCGCTGGATCGGCAAGCCCGTGCGACGCCTGGATGCCTACGACAAATCCACCGGCAAGGCCCAGTACTGCATCGACATCAAGGTGGACGACATGCTCCACGCCGCCGTGCAACATGCGCCACGTCTGGGCATGACCGTCGGCACCCTGCGCAACGAAGACCAGGTCAAGGCCATGAAAGGCGTGCATTCGGTGCATCAGCTACCGGGCGCCGTGGCCGTGGTCGCGGAGCGCTGGTGGCACGCCAAGCGCGCGGTGGAGGCGCTTCAGGTGGACTGGAAAGAGCCAACCGCCGACAGCAAGGTACGGCCGATGCCGGCGGATTTCTCCAGCGATGCCTGGCGCGAACACCTGGCCACGGTTCAAGGTCCCGCCCGTGATGAAGAAAACGAAGGCGATATTGCCGGCGCCTTGAGCAAGGCCAAGACCCAGGTACAGGCCAGCTACCACAACCAGTACCTGAACCATGCCCAGCTCGAACCGCCGTCCGCCCTGGCCCGCTTCAACCCGGACGGCACCCTGGACGTCTGGCTGCCCAACCAAGCCCCGGACATGTTCCGCGACGACATTGCCAAGCGCACCGGCCTGGCGCCTGGGCAAATCAACCTGCACTCGCCGCTGCTGGGTGGTTTCTTTGGCCGCCACTTCTTGTACGACTCGGCCAACCCCTACCCGCAGGCCATTGCCCTGGCCAAAGCGGTTGGTCGGCCGGTGAAGCTTATCTGGAGTCGCGAAGAGGAATTCCTGCGCGATGTGCTGCGCCCAGTCGCTGTGGTGAAGTTCCGCGCCGGGCTGGATGCCGACGGCATGCCCGTGGCCCTCGAGGCGGTAAGCGCCACCGAAGGCCCAACCGAGGCCATTGCTGGCAAGCAAGGGGAAAAGATCGACCCCACCGCCCTTGAAGGGCTTTCAGGCAAGTCCTACGCCATCGCCAACAAACGCATCGCCCAGATCTACGTCAAAGGCCCGGCGATGCTCGGGTACTGGCGCTCGGTCGGCAATTCGCTGAACGACTTCTTCTACGAGTCATTCCTTGACGAACTGGCTGACAAAGGCGGCAAGGACCCCTTCGAACTGCGCCTGCACCTGCTGCGCGACAACCCGCGCCTGACCAACCTGCTGAACGCGGTCGCCGACTTGTCCGGTGGTTGGAAGCGCGGGCCGTTCACTGCCGAGGACGGCAGCAAGCGGGCACGCGGTGTGGCCATGGCCTCACCGTTCGGCTCGGAGGCAGCGGTCATTGCCGAAGTGTCCATCGACAACGGCCAGGTCAAGGTGCACGACATCTGGCAGGCCATCGACCCAGGCAGCATCGTCAACCCGGCAATCATCGAGCACCAGGTCAACGGCGCCGTCGCGTTGGGCCTGTCGCAGACACTGGTGGAAGAAGCGGTGTACGTGGATGGCAAGCCGCGCGCGCGCAATTACGACCTGTACCCGATCCTGCCGCCTTCGCGCATGGCCCGAGTGCATGTGCGCATTGTCGAAAGCGGGGCGAAGATGGGCGGCATCGGCGAGCCACCGCTGCCTGCCGTGGCCCCGGCGGTGGCCAACGCGGTCGCGCAGCTCACCGGCCAGCGCGTGCGCAGCTTGCCATTGAGCCGCCATACCTTCAGCTGATCGCACAAGGGATGCCCCATGACCCATCGTTTCGCAAGAACCGCTGGTTGGCTGGCGCTGCCGTGCCTGGTCGCGGCGGGCCTGTTGGCCTGGTATGTCAGCCGTGAGCCAGCCTCGCCGTTCGCCGACGCGCAGGCCATTGCCGCCGACCCGGCGCTGGTCAGCCGCGGCGAGTACGTGGCCCGGCTCAGCGACTGCGTGGCCTGCCACAGCCTGCCAGACGGCAAACCCTTCGCCGGTGGGCTGGAGATGGCCACACCGCTGGGGGCGATCCATGCAACCAACATCACCCCTGACCCTGACAAGGGGATCGGCAACTACAGCCTGGCCGACTTCGACCGTGCGGTGCGCCAGGGCGTCGCGCCCGGTGGCCGGCGGCTGTACCCGGCGATGCCCTACCCGTCCTACGCCAAGCTCAGCGATGACGATGTAAAGGCGCTGTACGCGTTCTTCATGCACGGCGTGCAACCGGTGCCACAGGCCAACCTGGCCAGCGACATCCCTTGGCCGCTGAACCTGCGCTGGCCAATCGCCCTGTGGAATGGCCTGTTCGCAGCTACCACGCCTTACGCGGACAAGGCCGGGCAAAATGCGCAGTGGAACCGTGGCGCCTACATCGTCCAGGGCCCCGGCCATTGCGGCAGCTGCCATACGCCACGCGGCCTGGCCTTCAATGAAAAGGCGCTGGATGACAGCGGCAAGCCGTTTCTGGCTGGTGCCCTGCTCGACGGCTGGTACGCACCCAGCCTGCGCGCCGATCACAACACCGGGCTAGGGCGCTGGAGCGAGGCGGAGATCGCGCAGTTCCTGAAATCCGGGCGCAACCGGCATGCCGTGGTATTCGGTTCGATGACCGAGGCGTTCAACAACTCCACGCAGTTCATGAATGACGACGACCTGGCCGCCATTGCCCACTACCTCAAGTCGCTGCCCGGCGACCCACAGCGAGACGGCGCGCCGTGGCAGTACCGGGCCGAATCAGCGGCTACACGGCTCGACAGCCCCGGGGCGCATACCTATGTCACGCGCTGCGCGTCGTGCCATGGCCTGGACGGCAAAGGCCAGGCCGAATGGATGCCGCCATTGGCCGGAGCGACCTCGGCACTGGCCAGCGAGGATGCCTCGGCTATCAATATCACCCTCAACGGTTCGCAGCGGGTAGTGGCTGCCGGGGTGCCGGATGCCTATCGCATGCCGGCTTTTCGCGAGCAACTGGGTGATCAGGAGATTGCCGAGGTGCTGAGCTTCGTGCGCACGGCCTGGGGCAACCAAGGTGGCGCGGTGGCTGCACAGGCGGTGGGCAAGCTGCGTGGGCATACCGATCCTGCCAGCAGCAGCCCGATCATACTGCACATGCGCTGAGCTGCCGTTGCTCAAGCCCTCTTCGCGGGCACGCCCGCTCCCACAGGATCCCCGACACGTTCGCCCTCGTGCAGTACTTGTGGGAGCGGGCGAGCCCGCGAAGAGGCCATCTGCGCTGTCACTGCCACCGCTCCAGGTTCTGCTTCAGCAATTGCTCGGGCAACGGCCCGGCAACGATCTTCGCCATCTCCCGCGCCAGCGCCTCACGCAGTTGCGGCTGGTTGCAAGGCGAAAAATGCGAAATCGCCAGGTACAACCCTTCGCTGGATACCGGAGGCTGCAAAACCTGCACTGCGGCTGCAATGCCCAATGTGCGCGCCAGCGCCATGCCAGGGTACTGCTCGTACACCACGTAATCGGTGCGCTTGAGCATCAGTTTCTCGAACGCCTGCCGGGCGCTGGGCACCGCTTCAAGGGTGAGGTTGGCCTGGGCATATTCATCAAACTGCTGGCCATGGCTGTTGTTGACCAATGTGCCGCCCTTGCGGCCCTTGAGGTCTGCCCATTGCCGGTAGGCAAAGGCAGTGTCCTGGCGCACCCAGACCGCACTTGGGGTGTGCAGGAATGGTGGGGCGATGAAGTCCATCTGTTGCCGGCGCGCCTCGGTCAGGAAATACCCGGCCAGCAAATCGATCCGTCCGGTGCGCACTTCCTCCTGGGCCCGCGACCACGGCCCACCGTAAACCACCTCGATGTCCAACCCCAACTGCTTGCCCAGGTACTTGAGCAAGTCGGCATTGGCACCGATCAATTGCTGAGGGTTTTGCGGGTCGCGCCACAGGTAGGGGGGGTATTCCGGGTTGCCGGTGGCGGTCAGACGCCGGCATGCATCATCCGCTACCGCGACCAGGGGCAGCAGCAACGGACACAACAGTAGCAAGGCGCGGTGAAAGCAACGCTCGATCATCTACGACCCTCGTTACATGAAACACGCTGCGGGCGCGGTAGACAGTCTGGACCATCAACGGCCAGCAGATGGCCTTTTCAGCCCCCCTGCCGCCGCATTGCCAGAATCGCCGCGCCAAAGCCGATGAAGGTGGTGCCCACCACTCGGCTCACCCAGCGCGACAGTGACGGCCGGGTCAGCACACCCTTGGCCCGCGCAGCCAATGCGGCATACAAGCTCAGTGAAGTCAGCGACAAGGCCACGAAAATCCCGGTCAAGGTCAGGAATTGCGGTAACAACGCCGCCCCCTGGTCGATGAACTGCGGGAACAGCGCGGTGAAAAACATGGTCGCCTTGGGGTTGGTCACCGCCGTGAGGAAAGCCGATTTGAACAGTTTCAGCGGTGTGGGCCTTACCTTGACTGCCCCCTCTGCAGTGTTTTGCTCCAGCATCGGGCTTTTCTTCAACAACTGCCGCGCCCCCAGGTAGAACAGGTAGCCCGCCCCCAGGATTTTCACGGCATTGAAAAGCACTTCGGAACTGGCCAGCAACGCGCCCAGCCCCAGCATGGCTGCAGCCGACAAACAGAACAGGCCGGTACCATTGCCCAGCGACGACCAGATCGCGCTGCGCTGGCCATGGGCCAGGCTATTGTTGATGGCCATCAAGGTGGCCGGGCCGGGGCTGGCGATCGCGATAGCGGCGACCAGGGTAAACGCAAGTAGCGAGTGAGAATCCATTTCAGGCTCGACAAACAATCAGGAGAGGTTGCGTGAATGGCACGTAGGCTCAGTCGGCATTCTGCCGCTTGGCCGCCTTCTTGGCGATAGCTTTCATGCGCGTCGACGCCCGTTGCACAGTGGCCATTTTCTCGGGGCGTTTCATGCCCCGCCACTTGCGAATTTCATCACGGGTGCGGCCGCAGCTCACGCACAGCTCGCTGTTGAGCTGGCATAACGAAACGCAGGGGTTGTCGATGTCTTTGGCCATGCCACCCTTCAGCCGAGCATTTCTGCCCGAGCACGTTCGGCGGCGCTGTGGAACACCTGGCGTACTTCTTCGGCCTTGGCTTTGCTGACCGACCTCGCAGCCAGCAGCTCATCGAGCACACGAATGCACTGATCCAGGGCGGTGTCCAGTTGCTCAGGGTCGGAGGCGTCAGCGATATCACCCAGATAAGGAGCGATGAGGTACACGTAACGGTCCTGCAGCTTGAGCGCAGCCAGCGCGTCGAGGGCTTTCTGGAACCGATCGGCAGCGGCAGGGCTCATGCTCAATTTATCGAAATGAATCAGGCTCACACGGTCAGTGGCCATTATGACGAATCTCCGTTTCCTGGTACGGCCAGGCCCGCAAGCAGCAGCGCGTCTACGGTGCTCGTGTGTGCGGGCCCGGGTGATGCCCATCAGGTTACCAGAAGCCGAGGCAGAAAGGGCCACTGCCTCCAGAACTAAAAGTATTTGCCAAGTCGCGCAATGGACGCCCCACGGCGTTATGGGGACATGAGCCGCCGTTTCCTGCGCAGGATAATCGCGCCAGCACTCCACCCCGCCGAGACCGTCAGCGAGCTCGGTAGCCCACACAACAAAAAGCCTGCGCGCGCAGGTAAACCACAAAGGGGCCTCATCATTCATGGCAAAGGAACACATCAGCGAAACACTCGATCTTGGCGTGACAGACCCCTCGAAAACCGCGGAAGCCCGCCAGGACCGGCATTTCGAGGGCAAGCTCGACTGGATCGTCTTTGGTTTCACCAGCCTCCTGGCCATCGCCTTCGTGCTCTGGGGCTTCCTCAACCAGGCCAGCCTGGCCAGCAGCGCCTCCAGCGCGCAATCCTGGGTCATTCTCAATTTCGGCTGGTTTTTCGTGCTCACCTCTACCCTGTTCGTGGTGTTCGTACTGTGGCTGGCCGCCAGTCGTTACGGGCGGGTGCCGCTGGGCCGTGATGGCGAACAGCCAGAGTTTCGCACGGTGTCCTGGGTAGCAATGATGTTCAGTGCCGGCATGGGCATCGGCCTGATGTTCTTCGGCGTTGCCGAGCCACTGTCGCACTACGTATCGCCGCCGCCCGGCTCGGCCAGCGGGCAGACCAGCGAAGCGATGCAAGTGGCGATGGCCACCACCCTGTTCCACTGGACCCTGCACCCCTGGGCCATGTACGCCATCGTCGGCCTGGTGATTGCCTACGGCACCTTCCGCCGTGGCCGTTCGCAGTTGATTTCCGCCGCCTTCCGACCACTGATCGGCAAGCACGCCAACGGCCCACTCGGCCGCCTGATCGACATGATGGCGATTTTCGCCACGCTGTTCGGCTCGGCCGCCTCGCTCGGCCTGGGGGCGCTGCAGATTGCCGGCGGCCTGGAGTACAACGGCTGGGTCGAAAGCCCCGGCAAGCTGTTCTACATCTCGATCATCACCCTGCTGACCATTGCCTTCGTCACCTCGGCGGTGTCGGGCATCGGCAAGGGCATCCAGTGGCTGTCCAACACCAACATGGTGCTGGCGCTGGTGCTGGCGGTGTTCGTGTTCATGGTCGGGCCGACCCTGCTGATGCTCAACCTGCTGCCGACCTCGCTCGGCATCTACATCAAGATGCTGCCGGAAATGATGGCCCGCACCAACGCCAGCGGCGGCGAGCAGATGAACAGCTGGCTGGCCGGCTGGACGGTGTTCTACTGGGCCTGGTGGATTTCCTGGACACCGTTCGTAGGCATGTTCATTGCCCGCATCAGCCGCGGCCGCACCATCCGCCAATTCGTCACCGGGGTGCTGCTGGTGCCGAGCCTGGTCAGCCTGGTGTGGTTCACCATCTTCGGCGGCGCCGCCATCGATGCCGTGCGCGAAGGCGCCTTGCAGCTGGCCAACGGCGCGGTCAACAGCAACCACGCGCTGTACCAGTTGCTGGACAGCTACCCGCTGGCCTCGGCAACCTCGGTACTGGTGATGATCCTGGTGGGCATCTTCTTCGTCTCCGGTGCCGACGCCGCCTCGCTGGTGATGGGCACGCTGTCGGAGCACGGCACCACCTCCCCCTCGCGGCGCACGGTGATTTTCTGGGGCGCGCTGACCGGTACGGTGGCGGCGATCATGCTGGCGATCGGCGACCCGCGTGATCCTGGCGAGGCGCTGACCGGGCTGCAGAACCTGACCATCGTCGTGGCCTTGCCGTTCGTGGTGGTGATGGTGCTGCTGTGCCTGGCGCTGTACCGCGACCTGCGCAAGGACCCGATGATGCTGCGTCATCTGCGCGGCAACGAACTGATCGAAAAAGCCGTGCTGTATGGGGCGGTGAAGCATGGCGAGGAGTTCTACATCGTGGTGCAGGAGAAGAAGGCATCGGTGAAGGCAGCGGCAGAGGCCGAAGTTGCCGGCAACTGACCCAACGCGGCAAATCTGCGAAGAGGCCGGCAGGGCTAAAGATCATCTTTGGCTGCAATGGCCTCTTCGCAGCGCAAGGCTGCTCCTACAGATTCCGCGCGTGCCTTGCTGCATCAGCCCTTCAATGCCGCTTCTATCTTGGCCACATCGATCTTGCCCATCTGCATCATGGCCTCGAACGCCCGTTTGGCCGCCGCCCGGTCGGGGTGGCCGATGGCTTCGATGAGGATGCGGGGCGTGATCTGCCACGATATCCCCCATTTGTCCTTGCACCAGCCACACACGCTGGCCTCGCCACCATTGTCGACAATGGCATCCCACAAGCGGTCGGTCTCGGCCTGGTCCGCCGTACTCACCTGGAACGAAAACGCCTCGCAATGCTTGAAGGTCGAACCACCGTTGAGCCCGACGCAAGGTATGCCCATGACCGTGAACTCCACGGTGATCACATCGCCCTGCTTGCCTGAAGGGTAATCGCCGGGCGCCTGATGCACCGCGACCACCCGGCTGTCGGGGAACGTTTGGGCATAGAAGTTCGCCGCCTCTTCGGCATCGTGGTCATACCACAGGCAGATGGTGTTCTTGGCAGTCATGGTCCTGGCTCCATGAAAGGGTGTGAACCCTTGAGTCTAGCCGTAACCTTGAGCCGAAAAAAAAAGCGCCCCCTGCGGAGCGCCAAAACATCCACCCAAACCAAAGGAGCAATAAAGCTGCCAAGGTGAATTCACAGGATCGACAACGGGTACTCCACGATCAGCCGCACTTCGTCCAGGTCCGACTCGAACGCTGTGGCCCGGGTGGTGGCCTGACGCACGCGCAATGACAGGTCTTTGGCCGCACCGGTCTGCACCACGTACTTGACCTCGATGTCACGTTCCCAGCGTTTCTGGTCGGTCAGCGGGTTGCCGTCGCCGTCGCGGCGCATGTAAGTGGCGTTGGCGTTGGTGTAATCGGCGTCGGTACCCTTGCCGTAACGCGTCATGAACGACAGCCCAGGCACGCCGTAAGCGGCCATGTTCAGGTCATAACGCAGCATCCACGAACGCTCCTTGGGCGAGTTGAAGTCGCTGTACTGGATGGAGTTGTCGAGGAAGATCGAGTCGGATTGGCGCAGGTAGTCGAAGTCATCGTCGCCGTTGTTGCGCTGGTGAGTCAGAGCCAGGGTGTGCGCACCAAAACGCACGCCGACCTTGGCGCTCCAGATGTCATTGTCGAAGGCGCCCAGCCGCTGCTGCCCTTCGTCAACCGCCTTGTAATAGTTGAAACCGCCAAGCAGAGCCAGCTCATCGCTCAACGGCCAGCTCAGGCTGGTGCCGGCGTAGTACTGGTTCCACACATCCTTGAGCCGGCTGCTGAACAGGCTGACGCTGACGTGTTCATTGAGCGTGTAGTCACCACCGCCATAGGCGATCCACGGCGAATCGACCGGGCCGCCGTAGAAGGTCACGAAGTTTTCCCGCAGGTCGCTGGACATCGGTTGGCTCATGGCGTGCAAACGCCCGGCCTGCAAGGTCAGGTCCTTGATGCTGGTGTTCTCCAGGGTCACGCCACGGAAGCTTTCCGGCAGTAGCCGCGAGTCGCCTGCCGCCACCACCGGGTTGGCCGGGAACACATCGCCCACCTTCAGTACCGTGTCGAACAGGCGCACCTTGGCCGCGCCACCTACCTTGGTGTATTCGTCACGGGCCTGGCCGTCACGGTCAACCGGCATTACATCGAAAGAGCTGCGCCCGCCATTGCGCCCGCCGCCGGTGTCGAGCTTGAGGCCAAGCATGGCGAACGCATCCAGGCCGACACCGACAGTACCCTGGGTGAAGCCCGACTCGAAGCGGGTAATCACGGCGTGAGCCCAAGCTTCGGAGTAGCCGTTGTCAGGTTGCTTGTTGGGGTTGTGCGTGGGGGCGGCGGAATCGCGGTTGTCGCGGTTGAAGTAGAAATTGCGGTTGAGCACGCTGAGGGTACTGCCCTCGATAAAGCCCTCAGCGCTTTCTTCTGCGGCCATGGCCTGGTTGCCAACGCTGGCCAGTGCCAGGCAAGCCGCCAGTTTCAGGGGTGATCTGCAGGTCATCCGATGCTCCTTGAACGTCGCATTTGTTGTTATGTCGGCGGGCCGAGATTGACGGCCGGCAGATAACGCCAAGGTGATCGGCGCATTACAATTGCGTCATCGGCAACCCAGCGCTCTGGAGTGGCTCCTGCAACATCCTGCAGACATTTCCGACATGAGGTAGTGAACCTGCCTACAAAAAAGCGGTCTTTCGCTGACGGTCAACTCACCGACCGGTTCATCGGCCCAGTCACCGGGCCTACTTTTGTCCTGTTTCAGCGAAGACCCAACATGCCCGATTCCCGCCCAATTGCTTCCGCCCTCCCTGCCCTGCGCGGTGGCCTGATTGCCGCCCTGGTGGCGCTTGCCGCACCGGCGCACGCCGAAGAGCCTGCCAGCGATGCACGCTGGGTCAGCGACAGCCTGAGCACCTACGTGCGCAGCGGCCCGACCGATGGCCACCGCATTGTCGGCACGCTCAAGTCTGGGCAGAAACTGACCTTGATCGGTAGCCAGGGCAACTACAGCCAAGTGCGCGGGCAAAACGGCGATGTGGTGTGGATCCTCAGCAACGACCTGCAGGCGGTACCCGGGCAAAACGAGCGACTGCCAATGCTCGATGCCCAGGTGACGGAGCTGACCGGGCAGTTGAAGACCATCGACGACAGCTGGAAAAGCCGCGTGCAGGGCATGCAGGAAACGCTTGATTCGCGCAAGCAACTGATCGACGAGCTGGAGGCGCGCAACAAGGCACTGAACGAGCAGTTGGACCAGAGCCAGTCGCAGCTGCGCGATACCCAGGCACGCCTGGGGGATGAGAACAAACAGGTGATGATGCGCTACATGGTGTATGGCGGCAGCATTGCCGGCGCAGGCTTGCTGGCGGGGCTGATCCTGCCGGCGCTGACCCGTGGGCGCAAGAAGAACGATCGCTGGTTCTAACCAGTGGCGATGCCAAGGCAAGCGCAGGACCTGTAGGAGCAGCCTTGTGCTGCGAAGAGGCCGGTAGGGCAAACGATCATCTTCGGCTGCAAGGGCCTCTTCGCAGCACAAGGCTGCTCCTACCGGGCGATGCGGTAGCCTGAAGGCATTACTTGCTACGCGCCTTGTTGTAGATGGTCTTGGCTTGGTCCGCTGAGGCCTGGCACTGAGCCATATCGCCCTTGCTCTGAGCATCCTTGGCATTTTGCAGGTGGACTTTGAAGTCGTGGGCCATGCCGCCATGCATCGCCTGACCACTGGCTTTGTGGAAATCCTCAAGCTCTTTGATCTTGGCCGCACAATTGCCCGCAGGGTCTGCGTGTGCGGCAAAACTGAGGATGGAGGCAATCACCAGCAAGGGTACGCATTTAATGGGTTTCATGGAGCGTTCTCCTGGAAAACCGTAAGGTTCGTCGAGGCCTATTCGGCTCGGCGCAGCCAAAAGCATAGTCGGCCCATGCCCGCCCCGCACCCACTCAGCCCAGTGGTAGCCCGGCCTCGGCGAACAGGAAATCGATGAACACCCGCACCCGCAACGGCATGTGCCGGGCCTGCGGGTAGATCAACATGAATGGCCGGGAGGTGCCGCCAAACGCCGTGAGCACCTCCACCAGTTCGCCGCTGGCCAGTGCGTCTTGCACCGTAAAGCGGTAAGCCTGCATCAATCCGCCGCCATGGCGCACCAGCGTGGCCGTGGCCAGAAAGTCGCCCAGGCAGGTGAGCGCTCCCTGCGTTTCGACTTCCACCTGACGGCCATCCTGGCGAAAGCTCCACGGCGGACGGCGGCCACTGCTGGGCATTTCGAACTGGATACACTCGTGCTGCTGCAAGTCCTGCGGCACCTGCGGCATGCCGGCACGGGCCAGGTAGCCAGGCGTGGCCACCACCACCAGTTCGGCATCCTCCAGGCGGCGTGCCACCAGCCGCGAATCGGCCGGCTCGCGGCCACGAATGGCCAGGTCGAACGGCTCTTCGGAAAAATCCACATTGCGGTTGCTGACATGCACATCCACCCGCACCTGCGGGTAGCGCTGGCGAAAGCGCGGTAGCAGCGGCAATAACCGGTGATGGGCATAGGGCGTGGGCGCGCTGATGCGCAATAGGCCACTCGGTTCAACCTGCCCGCCCGTCACCTGGCGTTCGGCTTCCACCAGTTGCCCCAACGCCTGCCGGCATTGCAGGTAATACGCCTGCCCCGCCGCGGACAGGCGCATCTGCCGCGTGGTACGGACGAACAAGCGTACCCCGAGGCGTTCCTCCAGGCGCGCCACGCTGCGGCTGACCGCCGCCGGGGTGACACCGGCTTGCGTGGCGGCAGCTGTGAAGCTGCCGCAGTCGGCAGCCAGGCAGAACAATTCCAGGCTACCCAACTGCAAGTCATCGAAGTGGCGGATCATGACGGCTCTATTGATTACATGATGTATCGATTGAAATGCCTTACGCCTTATTTTTCAAGCGCTGGTAGCGGCCTACAGTGTCGTCACACCGAGCCGATGGCTCATTTCACTGGGGACCAAGCACATGAACAAGCCACGTACCGTCATCATCACCGGGGCCTCCAGCGGCCTGGGTTTCGCGCTGGCCGAGGCATTCCTCGAGCGCGGCGACAACGTCGTCGGTAATGCCCGCAGCCAGGCTCGCCTGGAGCAGGCAGCCGCCCGTCTCGGCAACCCATCGCGCTTCATTGCCGTAGCCGGTGACATCGCTGAGCCGGAAACAGCACGGCAGCTGTTCGCCAGCGCTGTACAAGCCTTTGGCGGCGTCGACATCCTGGTCAACAACGCCGGCATTTTCATTGCCAAACCGTTTGCCGAATACACCCCGACCGATGTCGACGCGCTGGTCGCCACCAACCTCAAGGGCTTCTTCTACCCAGCCCAGGAAGCGGCGCGGATCATGACCAGCCAAGGGCACGGGCACATCATCGCCATCACGGCCTCCATCGCCCTGCAACCGGATACCCGCGTGCCCGCCCTGTTGCCGGTGTTGGTCAAAGGGGGCCTGAACCAGGCGGTCAAAGGCCTGGCGCTGGAGCTGGCGGCCAGCGGTGTGCAGGTGAATGCCGTGGCGCCAGGGATCATAGAAACACCGCTGCATGGCGGCAATGTGCAGGGGATGGGCGCGCTGTCGCCAAGTGGCCGCACCGGCTCGCCGCAGGACGTGGTGGACTCGGTGCTGTACCTGGCCGACTCACGCTTCGTCAGCGGCGTGATCCTACCCGTGGATGGCGGTAGCACCGCTGGCACATGGCACTGATCTGGGGAGCGAGCAACCATGCCTTATGTTCATATTCGTGTGACCGATGAAGGGGTAACCGCCGAACACAAGCGGCAGTTGATCGAGCAGACCACCCGCATGCTGCAGCAGGTGCTGGGCAAGCCACCGGCCAGTACCTTCGTAGTGATCGAGGAGGTACCGACCGATAACTGGGGTGTAGGTGGGGAAACAGTGACCGCAGTCCGGGCGCAAGCACGCAGGTGAAACCTGGGGCTGCACAGCAGCCCCTATTGCCGCAACCGTTCCAACGCGTGCAACACATACCCCGTGGCCCGTTCCACCTGCCCTTCCCGGAAGGCAATTCCCAACTGCCGCCACAAGCCCGGCCGCAACGGCCGGCGGGCAATGCGCCGGTCCAGCTCGGCGGCCTCCCCCTCCTGCGGCAACAGCGTCGCCCCGTACCCGGCACCGACCAGGCTCTTGATCGCGTCGTTGTAGTTCAGCTCGATGCGCGGCTCGGGGTATAACCCCGCTGCCGCGAACCACTCACCAGTCACCCGCGACAGCTGGGTAGTGCTGTCGTTGAGAATCAGCGCCCGTTGCGCCAGCCAGGCCGGCGTGACCCTGGCCGGTGGCTGCCAGTCGACCGGCACATAGGCCAGAATCGGGTCGCGCCGCCAGGGGGTGACCATCAGCCCTTTGCCGGCGACCTGCGGCAAGGCCACCAGGCCGATATCCAGCGTGCCCTCACGCAGGCGCATGAGCGACGCATGGGAGGTCAGCACCTGAACCTGCACGTCGATACCCGGGTGCTCCACGCGCAGACGCTCCAGTGCCTGTGGCAGCAAATGGGCGATGGCACCGGTGGAGGCGCCCAGGCGCACCCGCCCAGTCAACCCTTCGACCTGCCGGCGTACCTCGTCCAGCGCCAGGTCGGCGTCCGCCAGCAGGCGGCGGGCACGCGCCAGCAGTGTTTCGCCAATGGCCGTAGGCCGCACCTGGCCGCGAGTGCGGGTGAGCAACGGGGCGCCGATACGCGCCTCCAGCTCGGCCACGTGCAGGCTGATGGTGGGCGGCGCCAGGTTGAGCTGGCGGGCGGCCTCGGCAAAAGAACCCAGGTCGGTGATGACCACCAACGTGCGCAGGCGGTCGAGGCTAATTTCGCGCATGGTCAGAATCATTCAGAAAAAATGAACATGTTGGTCATCATATTCAAATTTTCATTAGCAACGCCACAGGCGAGCATAGGCCATCCTTCCCCGACCGGACTCCAACCATGCACACCCCTGTTGTCTTTATCGACGGCGACCAAGGCACCACTGGCCTGCAGATCCATGCCCGCCTGCAAGGTCGCAGCGACCTGCGCCTGCTGACGCTGCCCGAGGCCGAGCGCAAAGACCCGCAACGCCGCCGCGAGGCGATCAACAGTGCCGATATCGCGCTGCTGTGCCTGCCCGACGATGCCGCACGTGAGGCCGTGGCGACAATCCACAATCGGCAAGTGCGGGTGATCGACGCCAGCTCCGCACACCGCACCACACCTCGCTGGGACTATGGCCTGCCGGAACTTGACGAGCAGCAAGCCGAGCGTATCGCCAACAGCAAGCGGGTCAGCAACCCTGGTTGTTACCCCACCGGCGCCATCGCCTTGCTACGACCGCTGGTCAAGGCTGGCCTGCTACCTGCAGATTACCCGCTGAACATCCATGCCATCTCCGGCTACTCCGGCGGTGGTCGAGCAGCCGTCGAGCGGCATGAACAGCCAGGCGCAGGCAAAGCCCCTGCCCTGCAGCTGTATGGCCTGGAACTGGCGCACAAGCACGTGCCGGAGATCCAGCGGTACGCGGGGCTGACGACGCGGCCGATGTTCATGCCCGGCTACGGCGCCTACCGCCAAGGTATCGTGCTGAGCATTCCATTGCAGTTACGCCTGTTGCCTGGGCAAATCAGTGCGCAGCAACTGCAAGACTGCCTGGAGCAGCATTACCAAGGGGCCCGCCACGTTCAGGTAATGCCCCTGCATCAGCAGGGCCCTGCGGCAAACCTCGACCCCGAAGCACTGAACGACAGCAACGACCTGCGCTTGGCGCTGTACGCCAACCCCGAACATGGCCAGGTCCTGCTGACCGCGGTGTTCGACAACCTGGGCAAAGGCGCCTCGGGAGCGGCGGTGCAAAACCTCGACCTGATGCTCGGTGCATTTCAGGCACAAGGCTGATAGCGCAAAACCGGTTAGACTGTACAACCCGCGCCAATACGGCACGGGTTGTATTCCCACCCGCCGGAGCCCGCCCCCCGATGTTCATCCTGAGCCGCCTAGACAGCGTGCCGCCCGAATCATTCCAGAACCAGATCCGCGAGCTGGTCATCCATAATGTCGGCGATTTGAGCAGTGTCGCCATCACGGCCGACAACCCGCTGTACCCGCTGTACCAGTACGGTGTCGGCATGGAGGTGCACCAGTACCTGCAAGCGCTGGACGGTACTCGCGGCCTGGCCGTGGCACTGACCCTGGCGCTGGATGCCGAAGCGCCGGACCAGTTGCTGGGCTTCGCCTTGTCGCTGCCGGCCGAGGACGATGTACAGGCCTGTGCACTGGCATTCCTGGCCGTGCGCGCCAGCCATCGCCGGCAGGGCATCGCCCGCGCCCTGCTGGGCGACCTGCAGGCACGCCATGCCTGTGTGGAACTGGATGCGTTTGCCAGCCAGGTGCCGTGGTTCGAGGCCATGGGCATGCAGGTGGTGGCCGCCAATGGCCCGCAGGTGCTGATGAGCAGCACCGGGCAGGCCAGCGGCGCCTTGATCGGGCGGTTGGACATTGCGCCGATTTATCAGACGACTGAGGTGCTGCAGATACATACCTACCTGCTTAATCAGCAGGGAGAGGATGCGATGATCGAGGCGGAACAGATGCGCGACGAGCGGCTGGACGAGTTGGCCGTTCAAGCCCAGGAATGCGTGCGACAGCGCAAGACGGTGCATTGATTTGAGGGCTTCTTCGCGGGCTTGCCCGCTCCCACAGGAATACTAAAAGGCCCGAGGGCGGTGAATTACCTGTGGGAGTGGGCAAGCCCGCGAAGAGGCCTCATTGGCCGTCAACCATGCACCCAGCGCCGATGCAGCCCACGCGCCAGAGCATCCAGCACGAACCCCAGCACGCCGATCAGCAGCACCATCGCCATCAGTTCGGAGTACGCCAGCCGGTCGCGGGTATCAAGAATGAAATAGCCAAGCCCCGCACTCACGCCCAGCATTTCGCACGGCACCAGCACGATCCACAGTATGCCGATGGCCAGACGCACCCCGGTCAGCACATGGCCAATCACCCCCGGCACGATCACCTTGCACAAGGTTTCCCAGCGCGTGGCGCTCAGGCTGCGGCTCAGTTGCAGCCAGCGTGGGTCCAGTTGCCGCACCCCTGCCGCCGTGTTGAGCAAGATCGGCCACAACGCGGCAAACGCCAGCAGGAAGTAGATTGGCTGGTCCCCCACGCCCATCAGCATCACCACCACCGGCATCCATGACAATGGCGAGATCATGCGCAGGAACTGGAACGCCGGCGTGGTCGCCGCCTCCAGGTGCCGGTAGCTGCCCACCAGCAAGCCCAACGGTACACCGATGAGCAACGCCAGCAGCAGGCCGACCAGAATACGCTTCAGGCTTACCCAGATATGCCCATAGACCTCGCCCTGCCCCAGCAGCTCGACCAGACTGGCGAGGGTTGCAGCCGGCGAAAAACGCGCCGACAGGCCATCGGCCTGACCAAACACTGCAACACCGGCCCACCACAACAGCAACAAGGCCAACAAACCCGCCAGCCCAAGGCCGGCATGTACGACATGCGTGCGCATCAGACCGCAAACTCCTCGCTACGCTCGAAGTTGTCGGCAATGCCGAACACCGACGGGCCACCCAGCGCAGCGATGGCATTGCGCACGAAACGATCGTCGACCAGGTCGCGAGCGGTCTGGGCCGGGTCCAACCCGGCAAGGAAGGCGTTGTCACCTTCGATCAGGGTGGTTTTCAGGCGCTTGACCAGCTCTTCGGTGTAACTCGGGAACGGGTATGGCTGGAAGTCGATGCGCTTTTCGTCCCACTGCTGATGGCGAATGGCGCCACTGGCAATGTAGCCGGCACGGTCTTCGGCGCCCGGCGCCAGCACCTTGGTCAGTACCGCAGGCTCGTGCGGGGTGTACTTGTTGGGGCCAGCCTTGGACAACAGAGCGGCGGCTTCGGCGCGGTGCTCGCGGGTCCAGTGCTGGGCCTTGACGATGGCGTTGACCACCTTTTGCGACCACTCCGGGCGGTTGTTCAGGTCATGTTCGTGCATGAACACCACACAGCAGGCGTGGTTGCGCCAGACATCGCCGGTAAAGCGCTGCACGCGGCCAACCTTGAGGTTCTCGGCCAGGGCGTTGAACGGCTCGGCGACGATGTAACCGGCAATGCGCTTGCTGGCCAGGGCGGGTGGCATATCGGACGGCGGCAGCACCAGCAGGTTGACTTCGTGGGCAGCCAGCTGCGCATTGGCCGGTTTTGCAACCGGCGTCAGGCCGTTGTCGTTGAGCATCTGTTGCAACACCACATTGTGGATCGAGTACCAGAATGGGATGGCCACGGTCTTGCCACCGAGCTGCTTCATGTCGGTGATATCGGGCGCCACGGTCAGGCCCGAACCGCCCACGTGGTTCCAGGCCACCACTTTGGCCGGCACCTTGCTGCCGTAGCGCGCCCATACGGTCATCGGCGACAGCAGGTGAATGACGTTGACCTGGCCGGAGATGAACGCTTCGATCACCTGCGCCCAGCTGCGCAGCAGCACCGGGCGTTCGGCCTTGATCCCTTCGGCTTCGAACAAACCGTTGTTATGCGCCACCAGCAGCGGCGTGGCGTCGGTAATCGGCAGGTAGCCGATACGCACCGGCGCGTCCGGTTCGGCAGCGGCACGGGCCTGCAAGCTCGCCAGCATTGGCAACGCACCGGCCGCCGTGAGCATGGCGCCGAGTTTGAGAAAATCACGACGCGAAGAAGAGGAACAGCAGTCATCCATGCACATGGACAGCCTCCGAGGGCAACGAGGTTGGGGTAGGTTCGACTGTGCGGCTTGCCCGCCGAAGGGTTTTGAGAATTTCGATGCGCAGGGCGCCCAGCTCTTCGACCCGCTGCGCGCGTGGTTGCGGCAGGCCAATGTGCCACTGGCCAAGGACATGCGCTGGGTGGTTGCCCAGTAGCAGGACCCGGTCGGACAGCAGCAGGGCTTCGTCGATATCGTGGGTGATCAGTACCGCCGCCGTGTTATGGGTGGCGATCAGTTGCAGCAGCAATTGCTGCATGTCGGCCCGGGTCACTTCATCCAGCGCGCCGAAGGGTTCGTCCAGCAACAGGACTTCAGGCTGGCGAGCCAGGCAGCGGGCCAACGCGGTACGCTGGGCCATGCCGCCAGACAACTGCGCCGGGTACTGGCCACGGGCGTGGGTCAGGCCCACGGCGGCAATCGCATGCTCGATACGGGCACGTCGCTCGGCAGCAGCCAGCTTGGGCTGGCGGGCGAAGTCCAGGCCGAATGCGACGTTTTTTTCCAGGCTCAGCCAGGGCAGCAGGCTGGGGTCCTGAAAGGCCACCGCCAGGCGCGGATGCGGCCCCTGCAGCGGCTGGCCGTGCAGCCTTACGCTGCCGCCACGGGGCTGTTGCAGGCCTGCCAGCACCCGCAGCAGGCTGGACTTGCCGACGCCACTAGGGCCAAGGATGCTCACCACTTCACCCGGCGCCAGCTGCAGGTCGAACTGCGCCAGTACCTGTTGCCAACCACCCTCGCGCGGGTAGCCCAGGCTGATGTCGCAGGCTTCCAGCAACACTGCGCTCATGCAGCGCCCGCCTGACGTTGCAGCTCGGCGCGCAGCTGCACCAGGCTGGGCGTGACGATCGGCACGAACGCCGATTCACGCCAGCGGCGGGCAAACCCTTCGCCAAATTCACTGAGGTAAGCCTTGCCGCCGCTGGCCTGCAATTCCAGCTGCACCGCGTCTGCGGCACTTTCGGCCAAGGTGATGCGCAGTTTGAACAAAGCCGCTGGCTGCTGCTGGAAGCGGCCTTCGAGCAGGCCCTGCTTGAGTTCGCTGACGGTATTCTCCAGGCGCTCGCTGAGCACCTGGCGGGCCTCGTCGAGGAACGAGGCGCGGCCATGCAGGTGCGCCTGAACTTCTTCCAGCGCCCGTCGCGCCAGGCCGATGGCCATGCCGCACTGCAACGCCAGGAATGCCGGGCGTACCCGTGGCAGGAATTCGCGGGCATTTTCATGCAGCAGCCAGTCACGCGCCAGCGGCACCTGGTGAAAAGCCAGTGCTGCCGTGTTGCTTGACTGCAACCCCATCAGTTGCAAATCGTCAGAGCGCTCCAGGCCCTGGGCGTCGGAAGGAATGGCCAGCACGAACGGCGAGCCACCGGCTTCATCTTCGATGGCCGCCGCCACCACGAAGCCGCTTTTGCGCAGGTTGGTCACCCAGTGCAGGCGGCCTTCCAGGTGCCAGCCGTCGGCTGCCGGACGGCCACGCACCTGCAGGGCTTCGATGCCAGACAAGAACTTCATGGCATTGGACAACCCGGTGGCGCCGGCCAGTTCGCCAGTCAACAGACGCGGCAGCAGGCGCTCGCGCAGGGCTTGGTTGGGGCTTTGCAACAGGTATTCGATGAAGGCACGCTGGCCCCAGCAGACGAAAGCCGCAGCCAACGAGCGGCTGGCAATGGCGGCAATGGCCTCGACCGCGTCGGTTACCTGCCCGCCCGTGCCACCCAGCGACGGGTCGACACCGATGCGCAACAGCTGCGACTCGGCGATTTGCGCCAACACCTGCTGTGGTTCGCACAGGCCCCGGTCGATGGCCTCGGCATTGGCATCCAGCCAGTGTCGAAATGCACAATCTTGCATGGTCTTGCTCCTTTGAGTACGCCGGGGCCGCTCTGCGGCCCATTCGCGGCACGAGGCCGCTCCTACAACGACCGCTTTACGCAGAAGGCTGCCAGCGGTATTTGCCAAGCTCGTCGTTGAGTGGCGTCTGGGCAAAGACATTAGCAAAGTTGCACAGGGTTGCGAGGCTTACGCCAAGAATCACCTCCAGCGCGTTGCCTTCGCTAAAGCCCGCTTCGCGGAAGGCCTGGTAGGTGCCTTCGCCGACATTGCCGCGGGTGGCGATCACTTCGCGGGCAAAGGCGGCCAGGGTTTCGTAACGGGCGTCGGGCAGTTCACCACGGGCCCGCAGGGCATCGACCACCTCCTGCGGCAGCTTGGCCTTGTTCAGCGCCACAGCCGTGTGGCCGGCCACGCAGAAATCACAACCATGCTGGGTGGCGGCAATCAGTTGCACCACTTCGCGCTCGGCCAGGCTCAAGTCGGATTTGCCATTGAGCGCCGAGACGGTCACGTAGGTTTCCAGCGCTGCCGGGGCGTTGGCCAGCACGCCCAGCAGGTTGGGGATGAAGCCGGAATTCTTCTGGGCATTCTCGAGGAACGGGCGTGCGGCTTCCGGGGCGCTCTGCAGGGTGTGTAAAGTAATGCGCGAGGACATGAAGTGGTCTCCTTTGATGAGGGTCACTACAGTCTGTTGGTTATAAGAATTACCCTCCATATTCATCAGTCGCCTTTCCTTGCTCCTGAGTCTTTGCATTAGATGATTTCGTCCAGCCACCTTGTCGATTGGTTATTAGAAAGCCTGGAGCTCGATGCCAGCCTGTTCCACGTGGGCCGCTACTGTGGCGGCTGGCATGCCAGCACCCAGGGCATGGGCCGGGCCAGCTTCCACCTGGTGGTGCAGGGGCAGTGCTGGCTGCACATCGATGGCCAGGCGCAACCGGTGCGGCTGGAACAGGGCGATGCGGTGTTCTTGTTGCGCGACCTGGCCTATCGCTTGTCCAGCGACCAGGACCCGGTCGACGCCTGCGCCCAACCGCGCCAGGTCATGCAGGCACTGGACAGCGAGGCCAACGACGGCGTTGGGCTGGTCTGTGGCTTCTTCCATTTTCAACCAGGCCTGTCTTCGCTGATTGTCGAGGGCCTGGCGGACTGGATATTGCTGCGCGCCGAAGACCCCGCCGGCAGTGCGGCACGGGCGCTGTTCGGGCTGATCCTGGACGAGTGCCGGCGCGACGCCGGCCCCTCACAGCCGCTACTGGAGCGTCTGACCCACCTGCTGTTTCTGTATGTACTCCGCCAACAAGTGCACGCCGGCCAGTCGCTGGGCGGGCTGGTTGCCCTCGCCCGTCAGCCGGCGTTTGCCGGGTTGCTGGAGCAATTGATCGAACAGCCGGGGCAAGCCTGGACATTGGAAAGCATGGCCGCGTGCACTGGCTTGTCTCGGTCGGCGTTTTTCAAGCGTTTCAGCGAACTGGCCGGGCAGTCGCCGGGGCAAGTGCTGCTGGCGTTGCGCATGCGCCATGCCAGCCAGTTGCTGCAGGCGGGGCATACCGTGGAGCAGGTGGGCGCGCAGGTGGGGTATCAGTCGGTGGCGGCGTTTACCCGGGCGTTCGCCAAGGCAGTGGGGATTCAGCCTGGGGCGTATCGCCGGCAGCATGAGGGGCGCTGATCGCCAGGCTTAGACCTGATTGACTGGTATATCCCCTGCCCCTTTACCCTCACGCCGCTCACCCATCCAGGCATCGACCTGCTGCCCGAACTCGGCCGGAGCCTTGCGCCCGAAGCGCATCGCCAACGCCAGAACCGTCTGCTGCGCCAATGCCTCTTCCATACGCTTCTGCGCGTTCAGCATCACGGCATGGATCGCACAGGTGCCTTCGGTCGCCCAACCCGGCGGCGAGCCGTCGAAGAGGCTGCAACGCTCACGCACCTCGCGGCAATCGAAGATTTTCTTCGGCCCGTCGATGGCTTTGACGATATCCAGCACGGTGATTTCAGCCGCCGGCCGCGCCAGCCGGAAACCGCCACGCACGCCTTCGGTGGCGACCACCAGCCCGGCACGGGCCAGCTTGGTGAAGACCTTGGCCAGGTATTCCTGCGGCACGCCCTGCAACTCGGCCAGGTCGCGCACGCTGGAATCCCGGGATTCACCGCGTTCATCCACCAGGAACAGCAGGCAATGGATGCCGTATTCGACGCCAGCACTGTACAGCGACATATCAATCTCCGACCAATCTTGTCGCAAATTCTACGCTGTTCGCTCAGCCCTTGCAAAACCAGGCCCCACTTGTCACGAACCGTTGGCGTGCCTTTCAGGCCCCCAGAAGCTTGCCGGTGCGGATCGGCACCGGGCCGGAAACCCGCCCGAGGGGATCACCCGGTTTGACATAGCGAATCTCGCGACGCATGTAGAGCACGCCAGTGGTGTTGCTGTTGAGCGTGGTCGTTTCACCGCTCAGAGGGTCGACGATGTCGAACAGCGCCTGGCCGCTTTGCACGTGGCTGCCCACGGCAACACGGTGCACCAAAATGCCGGCCGACCGGGCAAAGAACTGCTCACTGCCGGACAGTGGTGTCGCCGGGTTGAGCAAAGGCGGCAGAGGTGACGGCGTCCCTTCGATGGCACCGCGATGGGTCAGGTACTCGATGATCGCGGCGGCATCGCGCTCGGCAACCTCATAGGAGACATCGCGCTGCCCGCGATGCTCTACCGTTACCGCGACCGTGCCATTGGGAATCGGGAACAGGTCACCGAAACGTCGTTGCAGATGGGTCCACAGCAGGCACAGCGCTTCGTCGAAGGAGTAACCCTGGGAGTCGTTGGCCAACAGGGAAACCTGCGCCCCCAGGTAGCGCGACAACGGCTCCACTTCACTCCATACCTCTTCGCCGGTATACAGGTGCATCGTCGCTTCGCGGGAGCAATGCAGATCGAGCACCACATCGGCATCGTGGGCCAGCAACATCAACCTGCGTTGCAGCGAGGTGTATTCATCCACCGGGTCCCAGGCCGTCAGGCACTCGCCCCAGGCGCTGCGAACCACCTCGCGGTTGCGGTCGATGTCCTGCCCCAGAGCACCTTCGATCTTCTGTGCGATCTCCAGGTGATGAACCGGGAAATTGCGGTTGTAGTTACGTCCACTGCCCAGCTCGAAACGGCCACTCAGCGCGCCCATGACGTACTGGCTCAGCCCCGGCGGATTGGCCACGGCCACCAGAACGATTTCGTCCTTGAGCCGATTGGCCGTTTCCAAGGCGGCCAGGTGCCGACGCAAAAGCGTGGCTACCAGCATGGCCGGCGTCTCGTCAGCGTGCAGCGCTGCCTGGATGTAAACCTTGCGACCTTGCCCGATCGGTCCGTAATGTTCGCTGACGATGTGTCGATTGCTGCCGTGTGTCGCTTGAAGCAATACGTGTTCACGATGTTCCATAGGTAAAGCTCTCAAATTCAAGAGTGAGACGGCCACTGGGGCAATCATAAAGAGACGCTCTGATTCGCCGTAAGGGCGGCCCCGGCGATCTCGATCGGTGAAACCGATCAGCAAGCGCCCATGGCGGTACCACCATCAGCCAGGCGCGAAACACCCGGGTGACGGTGGCATCGGCAGCGACTACCAGAGGGCCAGGGTGTAACCGAGGATGAAGCGGTTTTCGTTGGTGTCGTTGTAGTAGTTGCCCTTGTTCTGCGCGTTACGCCAACGCACCGAAACACCTTTCAACGGTCCGCTCTGCACGACATAGGAAATATCGAGATCCCGTTCCCACTCGCGTCCCTCGCCGTCGAAGCCGATGATCTCGGCCTGATCGCCTTTGGCGTAACGCGTGGAGAAGAGCAAACCCGGCACACCAAGCGCTGCGAAGTCATAGTCATAACGCGCATGCCACGCGCGCTCTTTGGTCTGCGAAAAGTTACCCAGCTGGTATTCGGTGAACAGGTACGTGACCGCGCCGTCGACGTAGGTAAACGGTGTGCTGCCCAGTTGTTTCTGGTAGCCGCCGCCAATGCTGTGTCCGCCCCAGCTCCAGGTCAGCCGGGTACTCAATGCGCGGTTGTCGACCTTGCCGGCCAGGCCGGAGCCATCTTCATCGGCATCGAAATAGCGCACGTCGGTTTTCACCGTTCCGGCACCGAGGGCAAAGCTGTTTTTCAGGCCGACATAATGCTGACCGTAAATGTCTTCCAACTGCGCGTAGTGGTAGCTCACGAGAGTGTTGGGGGTGAGTTTGTAATCGCCGCCACCGTAGCGGAACCGATCACTGGACGCGGTACTCTTGTAGGCCTTGTTCTGCGCCGTCAGGCGCATGTCTTCGTAGTCGGTGGAGTCCCGATCCTTGAACTGATCGAGCTGACCCAGGCTCAAGGTCAGATCCTTGAGGTCGTTGGAAATGAGCTGCGTACCGCTGAACGACTGCGGGAACAACCGGCTGGTATTGGGCTGCAGCGTCGGCAAGTTGGGCACCAGGTACCCCACTCGCAGTTCACTCTTGGCAAGGCGTGCCTTGCCGGTCACGCCAAGCTTGGAGTACTCATCGTAAGCACGCTTGTCACTGCCACGGTTAAGCAAACCGGTACCCGAACGATCGGGGCTGGAGTCGAGCTTTATTCCCAGCATGCCGACAGTGTCCACACCAAAACCCACGACGCCTTCGGTGTACCCGGACTTCACGTCGAGGATGAAACCTTGCGCCCACTCTTCACGCTTGGACTGCGTAGCGTCTTCGCGGTAATCACGGTTGAAGTAATAGTTCTTCATGTCCAGCGACGCGCTGCTGTCCTTGAAGAACTCGGCCTGGGCCATGCCCGGGATACAGCCGGTACCGACAACGCTAAGGCCGGTCATTAATTGAGTCAGGGATTTTTTCATATTGTTGGCTCCTGGCAGATCAATGGGTTGAAGAATGTTGTTTTTTGGGCATGGCTTCGCCGTTCGCGCAAATCATCGATTTGCGCGATGCGGTCACTGTTGTCGGGTTACATCACGGCAACGGCGGGCCTTGGCCGAATGCGATAACCACCGCCGGCCAGCTTTTCCAGAGGGCTGGCCGCAGCCAGTAGTTTTCGTGTGTAAGGGTGTTGCGGGCGATCGAAGATTTCCTCGCGGGTGCCCACCTCGACGACCTTCCCCTGGCTCATGACCGCGACCCGATGGGCAATGCGCTCGACCGCTGCCAGGTCGTGGGAGATGAACAGGCAGGCAAAGCCATACTGCGCCTGCAGCCGCTCGAACAACTCCAGGATCTGCTTCTGGATGGTCATGTCCAGCGCCGAAATCGGCTCGTCGGCGATCACCAACCGAGGGTGGCGCACCAGCGCACGGCCGATTGCTACGCGCTGGCGTTGACCGCCCGAAAGTTGATGCGGGAAGCGGTCGACGAAATGCTCGGCCAGGCCCACGTCGATCAAGGTCTTGCGAACGCGTTCGTGCCGTTGCTGCGCGTCGAGGCGGTGCTCGTGACGCAGGGGCTCGGCGAGGATTTCGCCGATTTTCATTCGTGGGTCCAGGGAAGAAAACGGGTCCTGGAAAATCATCTGGCATTGCAGACGGTGTTCGCGGTTGCCCGCCTTGAGAATATCGACCCCTTCGAAACGAATGGCCCCTTCGCAAGGGCGCACCAGCCCGACCACCGCGCGCCCGAGGGTGGTCTTGCCCGACCCGCTGCCCCCCACCAGCGCCAGGGTCTCACCCGGTGCGATGGTCAAGCTGGCTGAATGCACCACCCGCTTGTATTGGCTACGGCCCCAGAAATTGCGCGGCCCTGGATGTTCGATGCAAACGCCCTCTACTTCCAGCAGCGGGCGCTCGCTCGGTGGCAGCGGCACCAGGTCGCCGCGTCGAGGCAAGGCCTCCAGCAACTGTCGGGTGTACTCGGCCTGCGGGGCCAGCAAAATGCGTTCGATGCTGCCCTGCTCCACTGCCCGACCGTCGCGCATGACCACCACCTTGTGGGCATAGCGCGCGACCAGCGACAGATCGTGGCTGATGAACAGAATCGCCGTGGATTGCTCGCGGGTCAGGTCCAGCATCAGCTTGAGCACGTCCAGCTGTGCCAGGCAATCGAGCGCAGTGGTCGGTTCATCGGCAATCAGCAGCGCCGGGCGCAGCAACATCACCGAAGCCAGCATGATGCGTTGGCGCATGCCGCCTGAGAATTCATGGGGGTAAGCCGCCAGGCAGCGCTCGGCGTCGGCGATGCCAATATGGCCAAGCATCTTCAGGGAGCGCTGGCGGATTTCTTCTTCGCACAGGTCGGTGTGCAAGCGCAAACCTTCCGCCATTTGCTGGCCGATGGTCAGCGATGGATTCAGCGAGACCATCGGCTCCTGAAACACCATGCCAATCTTCGCTCCGCGGATCTTGCGCAATGCTTCGGGCGTCAATGCATTGAGGTCCTGGCCCTGGAAGCGCACCGCGCCACCGCACTGTTCCAGCGGTGGCGGCAGCAAGCCGATAGCCGCGCGTGCCGCCATGGTCTTGCCACTGCCGGACTCACCCACCAACGCAACGATTTCACCGGGGGCGATGGTGAAACTCAGATCGTCCACGGCCAGCGAGCCTTCCGGGCCAACCCGAATCTTCAGGTTTTCCACGGCCAACAAATTATCGGTTGCCGCCATGATCATTTCCTCATCCGCGGGTCGAGGCGATCGCGCAGCGCATCGCCAGAAAGGTTGAAGGCCAACAACGACAGGGCAATCAAAACGCCGGGAAACAACCCGAGCCAGCTGGCGGTGGCGATGTAAGGGCGGCTCGCTGCAAGCATGTTGCCCCAGGTTGCGGCCGGTGGCGGGACACCGAGGCCGAGGAAGCTCAAGGCGCTTTCAGCGAGAATGGCCCAGCCGAACATGCTGGTGGCGAGCACGCAGATTGGCGCCACGCAATTGGGCGCGATGTGCCGCAGCATGGTGTAAAGCTCCGAGTTACCGATCACGCGGGAGGCTTCAACGAACTCTTTCTCACGCAGCGACAACACGCTGCCGCGCACCACACGAACCACCGACGGTGTGTACGCCAGGCTCAACGCGAGCACGATGCCATACAGGCTCGGGCCGATGATCGCCATCAAGCCAAGCGCCAGCAGGATGCCGGGGAATGCCAGCAAGGCATCGTTGATCATCATCAGGATGCGGTCGACCCAGCCGCGCATGAACCCCGCGAGCAGCCCCAGGAAAGTACCGGCGATGACGGCCAGGCTGACCGTGAGCCAGCTGATCCAGAGGCTGGTGTGCGCACCGATCATCAAGCGGCTGAGCACATCGCGGCCGTATTCGTCGGTGCCCAGCCAATGCTGAAATGAAGGCGCCTGCAAACGTGCCATCAGGTTCAGCGCCAAAGGGTCGGACGGAGTCCACACCAGCCCCAGCAGCGCCATGGCGATCAACAGTACGAGCAGCCCGCCACCGATCATGCCGTTCAAGGGCATCCGGCTGCGTGAGCGCCGACGCGGTGTGGCGACTGGCGGTACAGGCACGAAACAAGGAGGAGAAGAAACGGGCTTGTTCATAGCTTGACCCTGGGATCGAAGAGCGGATAAAGGAGATCGACCAACAAGTTGACGAGCACGTAGACGAAGGTCACCAGCAGCAGACAGCCCTGCAACACTGGGTAATCCCGTGCATAGATCGAGTCGACCATCAGGCGGCCGAGGCCCGGCAAGGTGAACACGGTTTCCAGGACCGCAATGCCGCCTAGCAGGTTGCCGAGGATCAAGCCGATCAACGTCAGCGTGGGGGCAAAGGCATTGCGCAAGGCGTGGCGCCACAACACCGCACGCTCGGAAAGGCCCTTGGCCCGAGCATGGGTGATGTACTCCAACCGCAGCACTTCGACGGCGCTGGCGCGCGCCATGCGGGTAATCGCGCCAAGTTCGACCAGGGTCAAGGTGACGATGGGCAAGACGATGTAACTGAGCGCCTGCCACGGGTTATCGCTGAACGCGACATAACCCACCACCGGCAACCAACCCAGCTTGATGCCAAAGCCATACAACAGCAGTAGCCCCAACCAGAAGCTGGGGATCGATAGCAGCAAAGTCGCGCCCGCCACGACACCCAAGTCCAGCCCGCTGTTCTGCTTCCAGGCCGCCAACAAACCCAACGGCACGGCGATCAGGGCCGCGATCAATACCGACACCAGCACGATGCTGGCACTGACGCTGAAGCGATCGAGGAGCAATGGCAACACAGCCTGATTGGTGGTGATGGAGAAACCCAGGTCACCACTGAACACTGCTTTTAGCCAGATCACGAACTGCATCACCATGGGCTGGTCCAGCCCAAGTGCCTCACGGGTTGCCGCCAGGCTCTGGGCGTCGGCCATATCACCCAGCATGAGCAGTGCCGGATCACCTGGGACCATGCGAATGATCGCGAATACCATCAAGGAGATGAGTAACAGCGTCGGCAGCGACATGGCCAACCGTTGCAGAATGAACCGCATCATGATCAGGATTTCCCCGCTTGAAGATTGACGGTCCACAACCGAGGTTTCGAGACCGGCCACGGACGAAGCCCTTGTACATAATCGCGGTGCGCCGAGATCGAGTTGCCGTTGTACATCACGATCAGCGGCACATCCTCGATCATCTGCCGATGCAGTTGATCGAACAGCACCTGGCGCTTGGCCGGGTCCGATTCACGCATGGCCTCGGCCAGCCACTCCCGGGCTTTCGGGTTATCCCAGACTTTGCGCGGCTCCTTGTCCTTGTCACCGGTGACCGAGTCAAAACTCAGTGCCGGGTCCAGTCGCTCGGAGTAAGGAAACGCCATCATCTGGTAGTTACCGGTCTGGTAACGCTCCAACTGAGTACCCCACTCCAGCGTCTCCAGTTCGAGATTGATCCCGCTCTCCTTGGCCATGGCCTGCGCGAATACGCCCATGTCGAAGATCGAGGGATAGCGTTTATTCACCAGCAGCTTGATCGGCTGACCTTTGTACCCGGCCTCGGCAAGCAGGCGACGGGCCTTCACCGGGTCATAGCCATACCCCTGGTCCTCCACTGCCTGATGGTATTCGCTGCCCACGGCGACCATCGACGGATTGGCCTTCGAACGGTTGTCGGTGAGCGCAGCGACAATTTGCGTGGTGTCCAGCGAGTAGGCGATCGCTTCGCGCAAACGCACATCCTTGAGGAGCGGGTCCCGGGTCTGGAACAACAACGCGCTGATCGACATGGTGCCACTGGAGGAAATCTTCACACGCGGGATCGACGCCAACTCGTTGGCATCCATCGGCGTGACATCCACCAGCATGTCGACATTTTTCGACAACAGCGCAGCCTTGGCTGCCGCAGGGTCGGGGATGACCATGAACTTGATTCGATCGAGCATGGTCGATTTGTTGCCGGTATAGCCATCGGGGCCGGCATCTTCACGCGGGGTGTAACCGGCAAAACGCAGCAGCTCGATCGATTGAGCCGGTTTCCACTCCCCCAGTTCGAACGGCCCAGTACCGATCGGTGCTTTCCAGGCACCGGCCACCACCGAGTCAGGGTGCAGGATGCCGCTGCCTCCACACTCCGGCAACGCCGAGCTGGCCAGGAAAAGCCCGCTAGGCTTGTCGAGCGTGAACACCACGGTCAAAGGATCGGGGGCCGAGATATCGACCACCTTGGTACCACCGCTGCCATCGAATGCACCGATGCAACGCCACTGGGTTTTCGGGTCCAGATAGCGGCGCCAGGTCCACAGTACCTCTGCGGCGGTCAACGGCGCACCATTTTGAAACTTCACGCCTTCACGCAAATGGAAGGTGTAGCGCAAGCCGTCTTCGGACACCTGTACATCCTTCGCCAGCATGGGCCCGACGCTGGCATCCTCGCGAAAGGCCACCAGGCCTTCGGTCAAGTGCAGCATCACCGCGTCCGAGTTGGTATCACGGTTGACACCAGGCTCGGTACTGCGAATGTCGGCGTTCAAGGCCACGGTCAACGTGTTATCCGCCCAAGCGTTGGCTGTCAGTGCGGCTGAGAGGCCGCCGGCCAGAAGAAAAGCTTTGTTCATATCAGGAACCTTTGGCTGTGGGCCCGGACGTTGGCAGGGCCTCAAGACGAAGGCGCGGCCGGGCACAGGATGATTGTTCTTGTTTTAACTCCGCCAGGCGTATGCCAGTGGAGGTGTCGTCGTTGTTGCTGTTGTTGTGGGGCGGGTTAAAGGCCCTTGATGCATCGGTCCGACGTGGTTCGCCGTGATGGAGGCAGATCTTAGAGGCGCGGTTAGCGGCTTGAGAAGAACGCACCAGCCGATCATGTTCGGTATTTCCGGCCACCCCTGTGGCCAGTCATCGACTATGCGAACCAAGTGCCCGCCGTTCGGGGGTTTGCGCAGTGACGAGGGGGGGTGATGGTTCATATTTACCGATCACGATCACCTGGAATGATAGGTTCGACAGGTATTCGTTCGGATAAGCTTCGATCAAATCGATCACCACTTTGCCCTAGAGGTCGCTGCTCCATGACGCTGGTTCATCTCCGTGCCTTTTGCTCGGTCGTCGAGAAAGGCAGCTTTCGTTCGGCGGCACGGCAACTGGGTGTTGCCCAGAGCACATTGACTCAATCGATACAAAGCCTGGAAAAAGAACTCGGGGTCATTCTACTGACACGCTCGAACCAAGGGATCACCCTGACGCCGGCAGGCGAAAGTTTCCTGATCAGGGCGCGGTCAATCACCTTGGACTGCGATCGGGCGCTGCAAGACATTCAGCAATGGAAAGGCGAACCTGAGGGGCAGATCGCCCTGGGCGTCACCTCCGAACCGTTGGCCGAGCTACTGATGCCTGTCTTCAGCAGCTTCACACGCAAGTTTCCAAAAGTGCAGGTTCACGTCGCCACGGGTTCGACGAAAATGCTGATCGAGAAGATCCGCGACGGCCGCCTCGATTTCGTCATGTGCCCACTGGCCCCCAACGTCACCGATATCGACCTGACGATCGAGCGCCTCTACCGTTCCGATGCCAGCATCATCGCCCGCAAGGGCCACCCTCAGGCACACGCCCGTTCGGTACGCGAGTTGACCGATTGTCAGTGGATTAGCGTACGGCCGGCAGGCGTGGTGGGCGGGGCCGAAAACCGCTTGATCGAATTGTTCAGGGCCGAAGGCCTGCCACCCCCGAAGATCGCCATCACCGCCGACTCGTTGCTGGAAATCCTGCACATCGTGTCCGAATCGGATTACCTGACCATCGAACCGCGCATGCTGCCCGGCATGAAACTGTTTTCTTCGTCGCTGATCACCATCCCGATCCGCGAGCCGTTGGCCTCGCGCGATGTTTGCCTGATCAGCCGTCGCAGCTCGCCGTTCACCCAGGTCACACAGGAGCTGACCAGCATGCTGATTTCTTATTCGCGCCTGGTCCACCGAGCCAAAGGCTGACCTGCGCAATTAGCTGTCGATCGCCTCATCCACCCTACAAGAGACTTGCCTTCATGCTTGCGCGCCCTACGCCGTTGTCCGCCGTTCCCCTCTCAACAGCCCATGACGGGCTGCCCCGCGCGACGGCCAGCGAGAGCGGGATCGACCCTGATCGCATCATCGCCTTTCTCGATGACGTCGAAAACGCCGGGCTGGATCTGCACGGTATGATCCTGCACCGTAACGGCCGAGTAGCGGCTGAGGGCTGGAAGTGGCCTTATACCCCTGAACGGCCAAGAATTCTGCACTCGGTGGCGAAAAGCTTCACGGCGTGCGCCATTGGCCTTGCCCGTGACGAAGGCTTGTTGCAACTGAGCGATACGGTGATCTCGTTCTTTCCGGAACACATCCCCGCCAACATCGACCCACGCTTGCCGAGCATGACCGTCGAACACTTGCTGACAATGCGCACCGGCCATCAAGCCAACACCTCTGGTTCGGTCTGGCGTGCCATCGACAGCAGTTGGATCACCGAGTTCTTCAAGATTCCACTGGCGTTCGAGCCTGGCAGCCAGTACGTCTATACGAGCGCTGCCAGCTACATGCTGTCGGCCATCGTGACCAAGGTCACCGGCCAAACCCTGCACGACTACCTGCGCCCTCGGCTGTTCGAACCCCTGGGCATCGCCGGCGAACACTGGGCCGTTGGCCCGGACGGGATCAACCCGGGCGGCAACGGCTTGACGGCCACCCCGGCGTCCATGCTCAAGCTGGGCATCCTCCACGCTCAGGGAGGCCTCTGGGAAGGTCGACGCATCTTGTCGAATGAATGGGTGCAAGCCGCGACTCGCCCACAGGGTGCCCCCGACAGCAAGTACGGGTATCACTGGGCGATCAAACCCCTGGGCGCTTACTGCGCTGTCGGCGTCTTCGTGCAAATGGCGATCGTCTTTCCAGGCAGTGGTGCGACGCTGGCGCTGGTTGGCGCCATGAAGAACTCGGCGCAAATCATCCCCTACATCGAGCGGCACTTCCCGGCCGCTTTTGTCGATACCACTGAACCTGCAAACGACGCAGACAAACGCCTGCAGCAACGTCTCGACGCCATGCGTCAGGTGCCTGACCTACGCTCCGAGGCGCCCTCGCCTTTCAGCACGCCAGCCACCTTCGACGTTGATATCGAGGCCAACGACCTGGGCATTACAGGGCTCAGGTTCGCCTTCGATGCAGACACGGTGATCATCGACCTGGCCGATAGCGCGGGCACTCACCGGATTGCCACTGGGTTGAACCGTTGGCACCAAGGCACCACCGATATGCCGGGTAGCGAGTTGCACCATGGCTACACCTTCAAGGACGAGGCGGTGATTGCCGGTGCTCGCTGGGTGACCCCGACAACGCTGGAAATGCAGTGGATCTACGTCGCCAGCGCTTTCCGCGACACCGTGCGCTGCACCTTTGAAGAAGACCAGGTGACCTGGGAGCGCTCGGTCAACGTGAACAGTGGTGCGCGTGCTCACCCAGTGCTACGCGGTCGTAGACGCAAAGCCTGAACAAGGCAGCCGATTCAAGGACTTCCACTCTCGCTACGACCTCACCTGCCTGGAGCTTGCAAAGCATGACCGAGCCTGTACCTGACTTCCTCAATCATCTTGTCATCGGCAACGAGGTTTTCGCCTACGTCGACCTGCACAAGATGCTGCAGCCTTCACAGGTAGAGAAGCTGCCCTACTCGATACGCATCCTGCTGGAAAACGTCGCGCGTTGTTCACCTGCAGCACTCCCCTCGGTGCTGAAGCGAGCCGTAGGCGAAGGCCCGGACTGCGAGGTGCCCTTCCAGCCCAACCGCCTGATGTTCCACGACACTACCTGCCTGCCGGCACTGGCCGACTTCGCCGGTATGCGGGATGTGGTAGCAGAGCTGGGCGGCGACCCGAATGCGATGAACCCGCTGATCCCCGCGGTCCTGACGATCGACCACTCGGTTATCGTCGAGCATTTCGCAGAAGCGGATGCGGTCGAGCAGAACCTGAGCATCGATTTTCGCCGCAATACTGAGCGTTATCGCTTCATCAAGTGGGCGCAAAAGAGCCTGGACAACTTCAGCGTGATCCCGCCAGGTACAGGCATCATCCACCAGATGAACATGGAAGCGCTGGCGCAGGTGGTGTGGGAAACACCCATGGAAAATGGCCAACGGATGCTCCACCCGGACGACATGGTCGCGACCGACAGCCATACCCCCATGATCAATGCCATCGGCGTGTTGGGCTGGGGCGTGGGAGGGCTTGAAGGCCAGGCGGCGATGGTCGGCGAAGCGGTTACCCTGCGTTTTCCCCAAGTGATCGGCATTCGTGTGGTCAACAGCCTGCGTCCGGGCGTCACGGCTACGGACCTGTCGCTGCACGTGGCCGAACGCCTGCGCAAACGTTCGCTGGTAGGCAAATTCGTCGAGTTCACCGGGCCGGGCCTTGCCGCTTTGAGCTGGGCGGCGCGGGGAACGGTTGCCAACATGGCGCCTGAATACGGCGCCACGGTTGTGTTCTTTCCGTTTGACGCTGAAACACTGTCGTACCTGGAGCTGACTTCACGCCCGCCAGCGCTGCGTGAAAAAGTCGTGCACTACATGAACGCACAACCGTTATGGCGGCGTGACGAGATCGCCGAGCCGCAGTTCGACGAATTGATCGAGCTGGACCTTGCCAGTATCGAGCCCAGCGTCGCGGGGCCTTTCCAACCCCATCAGCGGCGCAGCCTGGCCAATGCCGGTGCATCCTTTTGCAGCGACGTCATGGGCGGGGAACAGCTGATCGTGGGGCCTGCCGAGCGACGCTTCTACGAACCGGCGTTTCACCAACCGATCACCCACGGCGCCGTGGTAATGGCGGCCATTACCAGCTGCACCAACACCGCCAACCCCGCGCTGATGATCCAGGCCGGCCTGCTTGCCCGCAATGCTCACGCGCTGGGGCTCAAACGCAAACCCTGGGTGAAGACGTCATTGTCACCTGGCTCACGCGTGGTGGCTGATTATCTGACCGAGGCCGGTTTACTCGAAGCCTTCTCGGCACTTGGGTTCGACCTTGCGGGGTTCGGCTGCATGACCTGCATCGGCAACTCGGGGAAGCTCGAAGAACATGTCGAAGTGTTCGTCGATCAAGGTTTGAAGGGCGTGGTGGTGCTGTCCGGCAACCGAAATTTCGAAGGCCGGGTCAACCCGAAAGTGTCGGCGGGCTATCTGGCCTCTCCGGCGCTGTGCGTCGCCTATGCCATCGCGGGGACCATCGACATCGACCTTGAAACCCAAGCCTTGGGCCAAAGCCGCAACGGCGAGCCGGTTTACCTGCGGGACCTGATGCCCAGCGATGCCGAGATCGCCGCTCAGGTCAGCGAAGTGGTCAAGCCAGCGTTTTTCCAGCAACGCCTCGCGACGATCTGGGACGGCTCCCACCACTGGCAAGCGTTATCCGCAGACGGAAGCGTGCATTTTCCCTGGTGCGCCGATTCGACCTATTTGCGTCGTCCTGAATACCTCGCTGGGGTGGCGGCCCAAGTCAATGCCAGCCTGGCAATCAAAGGCGCACGCACATTGCTGGTGCTGGGCGACAACATCACCACCGACCATATTTCCCCGGCCGGCGCCATCCCAGCGAGAAGCCTGGCGGGCCAGTGGTTGTTGGAGCATGGGCAGGCCGCCCAAGACCTCAATCAGTACTCCACACGGCGCAGCAACCATGAAGTGATGCTGCGCGGGGCATTCACCAACGCAACCGTCAGGAACCTGTTGTTGGGCGATGAACAACCGGGCGAAGGCGCCTGGGCCTGGAACGCCGATCACAGCGAATGCCTGCCTGTGTATGAGGCAGCGAAAAGCTACGCGGGCCGGCAGACGCCGCTGGTGATATTCGCCGGGGTCAACTATGGCGCGGGGTCGAGCCGAGACTGGGCCGCCAAGGCTCAAGCACTGCTAGGCGTCAAGGCGGTCATCGCCCGAAGCATCGAGCGCATCCATCGCAGCAATTTGATCGGAATGGGCGTCCTTGCGCTGCTGTTCAAATCCACGACGAAAGCCGAGGACTTGCAGCTGCAAGGCAATGAACGCCTCGAGTTCAGGGGACTGGACGACCTCAAGGTCGGCGATAACACAGTTACCTTGATCATCGACAGAGTGACGGGCGCTCGCCAGGAAGTCGAGTTGGTTGCACGTATCGATTCGCTTCAGGAAATTCGCTATCTGGTCAACGGCGGTGTTCTGCCGTTCGTCATTCGCAAAGTGGTGGCACGTACCCGTCCACCGCTAGCTGGCGTGGTCAATGCGCGTGAAGCGCTCCATTGAAAAAGAACATCCCCCTTGCGTGAGATTGTCATGACCGAGAACGAACCCATCACACCACAGGTCATCGATGATCTGGCCCCGACCGGCGTCCTTCGCGCGGCAATCAATTTCGGTAACCCGGTACTGGCCCGGCAAGGTCCGGACGGTTCGCCGGAGGGCGTGTCGGTAACCCTGGCGAAGGCCTTGGCCAACGAATTGGGCGTACCGTTGGCAATGATCACGTTCGATGCGGCGGGCAAAGTATTCGCCGCCCTGGAAAGCGGGGCCTGGGACATCGCTTTCCTGGCCATCGAGCCTGCACGCGAGGCGCTGATCGCGTTCAGCGAGCCCTACGTGATCATCGAAGGCACTTATCTCGTCGCAACCGACTCCCCATACAGGCGTGTGGTCGATCTCGATCAGCCAGGCCTGAAGCTCGCAGTCGGCCAGGGCGCCGCGTACGACCTGTACCTGACACGCACGCTCAAGCATGCACAGTTGGTACGGGCGGAAACCTCAGCCGCAGCAGTGGATGCATTCCATGCCTTGGCACTGGATGCGGCGGCGGGTGTCAGGCAGCCCCTGCAGAGCATCGCCGATGCTGACAGTCGTTATCGGGTGCTGGCCGACGCTTTCACGTCCATCCGCCAGGCGATGGCGGTCCCCCGGGGTCGTCAAGCGGCCGCAGCCTATGTCAGGCACTTCGTGAAGCGTATGAAAACCCAAGGGGTCGTCCAGGCAGCATTGACGGCTAACGGTCAGAAAGACGTCTCTGCCGCACCCTAGTGGTTGCTGCAGGCCCTGGCTCGCATTCGTCGCCCCGCCATCGGAAGGGCTTGTGAAAATAAACTACGACCGATATAGTCGTAGTTATTCGAAGGCCACACAACTGGCCCTCGAAGCCCTCTTCGAACCTTGCGGAGCACCTTCATGAAATCGAACATCCTGATCATCGGTGCCGGCTTTGCCGGTGTCTGGAGCGCCCTGAGCGCCGCCCGCCTGCTCGACCAAGCCCAGCGCGACGACCTGAGCATCAGCGTGCTCGCCCCGCAAGCGGAGCTGCGCATTCGCCCGCGCTTCTACGAGGCCAACGCACACACCTTGAAGGCCCCCGTGGGTGAACTGTTCGAGGCCGTGGGCGTACGCTTCATCACCGGCAACGCCGAAGCCATCGACGCCGATGCGCGCAGCGTCAGCTACACCGACAGCCAAGGCCAGCGTCAGCAGATCAGCTACGACCGCCTTATCCTTGCAGCGGGCAGCCAGGTCGCACGCCCAGCAGTGCCGGGCCTTGCCGAGCACACCTTCGACGTCGACCAGATGGAGTCGGCCGTGCGCCTTGAGCAGCACCTGACGGGCCTGGCCGCCCTGCCCGCTTCGCCTGCCCGCAATACCGTAGTGGTCTGCGGCGGCGGTTTCACCGGCATCGAAACGGCCACCGAAATGCCCGCCCGGCTGCGCGCCATCCTCGGTGACGACGATGTGCGGGTGCTGCTGGTAGACCGTGGCGCCAGCATCGGCGCGGCGCTTGGCGCGGGCATCAAGCCGTCGATCGTTGCCGCCTCGCAACTGGCTGGCGTGGAGTGGCTGACTGGCACCTCGGTGGTGGCCGTGGATGCAGGCGGGGTCACCCTCGACAACGGCGACTACATCGCCAGCAACACCGTGATCTGGACCGTCGGCGTCAAGGCCAGCCCGCTGACGGCACAGGTTGCCGGCGAACGTGACAACTTTGGCCGGCTCAAGGTCGACGATCACCTCAAGGTGATTGGCCAGCAGCACATCTATGCCACCGGTGATACCGCCTGGGCGGCCGTGGATGAAATCGGCAACCACGCCCTGATGACCTGCCAGCACGCCATCCCCATGGGCCGCCACAGCGGCAACAACGCCATGGCCGACCTGCTTGGAGTGGCGCCGGTGGTGTACCGCCAGCCCAAGTACGTGACCTGCCTGGACCTGGGTGAATGGGGCGCGGCGTACAGCGAAGGTTGGGAGCGCGAGTTGAAACTGCAGGGCCAGGAAGGCAAGGAACTCAAGCGTCAGATCAACTCGGTGTGGATCTACCCGCCAGCAGCAGATCGGGCCTTGGCCCTGGCCGCTGCCGACCCGATGATTGCGATCGTTTAACAGCAGAACCTGACAAAACCGTCAAAAAGTGACGGTTTTGTCAATTATGTCGTTACGTTGAATGGCTGTTCAGTAATGATGGCAATATGGCATCATTGAAATCAAAAAGTATTCACGAGGGTGAGGCACACAATTCAATCCGCAGCGCATCAAGAGCCTGGCGCCATACCGGTGTTCCGGCTTTTCCGTCCAAGCTCCTGAGGCCTGCACGCCACCGTCAAGGAGCATTCCATGCAGTTACGGAATATGAAGATCGGCATTCGCGCTGCCAGCGTATTCGCCCTGTTGGGCATCCTGGTCCTGTTCATGGGCCTTATCGCACTCTACGAAACCCGCCAGATGGACAAGGCCACCGACGAGATTCGGGTCACCTGGATGCCCGCCGTGGTGGCGTTGGGTGACATCAGCAGCAACCTCGGGCGCTCCCGCGCCGTCACCCTGCGTGCAGCGCTGGACGACAACCCCGCCGAACGCACGCGCAACCTGCAGTTGCTCGAAGGCGTCAATGCCGAGCTCAAGGATGGGCTGAACGACTACGCCGATACCATCATCGAGGCCGAAGACCGCGCCCTGTTCAATACTTTCAACCACGCCTACCAGCAGTACTTCGAGCTGCAGGTGAAGGTGCTGCAGGACATTGCTGCCGGCAGCATGAGCGAGGCCAAGCAGCAAATCGGCGGCCCACTCACCCAGCGTGCCGACAGCATGATGAAAGCCTTGACGGCGCTGATCGCCTACAACAGCAAGGGTGCCGACGATGCCTCGCAGCGCAGCAGCGATGTGGCCGACGAGGCATTTACTGCCATGATCCTCTCGTTACTGCTGATCATGCTTGCCCTGGCCGCCATTGCCACCGTGCTTACCCGCAGTATCGTGGTGCCGCTGGCCGATGCCGTGGCTGTCGCCGAGCGTGTGGCCACCGGCGACCTCACGCGGGAAATCCGGGTCACCGGCCGTGACGAGCCAGCCTTGCTGCTGCGTGCCTTGGGCCGCATGCAGGACAGCCTTCGCGACACCCTGCGCAAGATCGCGGCTTCGTCCGACCAACTGGCCTCGGCCTCGGAAGAACTGCACACCGTCACCGAGGACACCAGCCGTGGCCTTCACCAGCAGAGCGCGGAAATCGACCAGGCGGCCACGGCCGTCAACCAGATGACCGCAGCGGTCGAGGAAGTGGCGAACAATGCGGTCAGCACGGCCGACGCCTCGAAAGGCGCCGACCAGACTACCCGCGATGGCCGCGACCGGGTCAACCAGGCACTGGCGTCCATCCAGCACCTGGTGGCTGACGTGACCGGCACTTCGGCCGAGATCGAACAGTTGGCCAGCAATGCCAACGAAATCAGCCGCGTGCTGGATGTGATTGGCGCGATTGCCGGGCAGACCAACTTGCTGGCGCTGAACGCCGCCATCGAAGCGGCTCGCGCTGGCGAGGCGGGCCGTGGCTTTGCCGTGGTGGCCGACGAGGTCCGCGCCCTCGCCCACCGCACCCAGCAGTCGACGGCAGAGATCGAGCAGATGATCGCAGGCATCCAGAACGGTACCGAGCGTGCGGTGATGGCGATGCATAGCAGCCAGGGACGCGCCACGGGGACGCTGGAAGTGGCGCAAGGCGCAGGCCAAGCGTTGGAAGTGATTGCCGAAGCGATTGCATCGATCAATCAGCGCAACCTGGTGATTGCCAGTGCGTCCGAGGAACAGGCACAGGTGGCGCGGGAGGTGGACCGCAACCTGGTGAACATTCGTGATCTGGCGATGCAGACGTCGGCGGGGGCCAACCAGACCAGTGCGGCGGCACAGGATTTGTCGCGGTTGGCGGTGGACCTGAATGGCATGGTGGCGCAGTTCAAGGTTTGATCTGCAAGCGCTGGGGCCGCTTTGCGGCCCGTTCGCAGCACAAGGCTGCTCCTACAGGAGCAGAACGCTACCCCTGTAGGAGCAGCCTTGTGCTGCGAATGGGCTGCAAAGCAGCCCCCGTTACAGCAACGACGCCCTATCAGTCATTGACACTCACAACCCGCCCCGCCTTCTCACCCGCCTTGCCACGGGTCGCCAGGCAGTAATACAGCGGCACCGTGACGATCAGCCCGAACAGCCAGGACAAGTCGGCACCTTCGACGATGTTGGAATACGGCCCCACATACAGCGACGTATTGGCAAACGGCAACTGCACCAGGATGCCGCAGGCATAGGCAATGATTGCGTGGTGGTTGAAGCGGCCATAGATGCCACCATCCGCACTGAAGATCGAGGCGATGTCGTACTGGCCCTTCTTGATCAGGTAGAAGTCGATCAGGTTGATCGAAGCCCACGGCACCAGCACCAACAGCAGTGCCAGGATCAGCCCGATGAAGTGGCCGATGAAGTCCGCCGAAGCGTTCAGCGCAACCATACCGCAGCCAACCAGAATCACCGACGCCAGGATCACCCGCACCTTTATGCTCGGCGTCCACTCGGCCATGAAGGTCTGGATCGCGGTGACGATCGACAGCACCGCGCCATACAGGTTGAGGGCGTTGTGGCTGATGATGTTGAGCAGGAACAGCACCATCAGGATCGGGCCCAGCCAGCCGGTGGCCTGCTTGACCGCGTCCATCGCGTCGGTACCTTGCGGCACGCACAACACCGCCACCGCACCAAAGCTGAAGCACAGGATGGTGCCCAGTGTGGCGCCGAAGTAGGTGGCCCAGAACGGCTTGGCAATACCCACTTCACGCGGCAGGTAGCGCGAGTAGTCGGAGGTGTACGGCGAGAAGCTGATCTGCCAGATGGTGCCCAACGACACGGTGGCGATGAAGCCCGACAGGTTGAACGCGCCACGGCTGAAGAAGTCGGCCGGCAGCTCCTGGGCGAACATCATGATGAAGCCTGCCAGCAGCGCCGACCCCATCACCCAGGTACCGATGCGGTTGAGGATATGAATGAAGCGGTAGCCGATCACGCCTATGGCCGTGGCGCTCAGGGCACCGATCACGATCGCCCCAGGCATCGGCACGCTCGGGGCGATGCCGTGGATGGTCTTGCCCGCCAGGACGATGTTGGAAATGAAGAAGCCGACATAGATCAGCGCGGTGAAGAACACGATCAGCAAGGCACCGTAGCGGCCGAACTGGCCACGGCTCTGCACCATCTGCGGAATGCCCAGCTGCGGTCCCTGCGCAGAGGCCAGGGCGATGACCACGCCGCCGACCAGATGGCCCAGCACGATGGCGATCAGCCCCCACAACAGGTTCAGGTGGAATACCTGAACCACCATGGCGCCGGTGACGATGGGCAGTGGCGCAATGTTGGTGCTGAACCAGAGGGTGAACAGGTCGCGCGCCTTCCCGTGGCGCTCGGCAGGTGGAACGTAATCGACCGTGTGATTCTCGACAAACTGGTGTTGCGACGACGGTTGGGACATGGTTTTCAGCTCGAAAGGTCGTTTTTATCTTTGTAAGGAAACCGCATCTAGGCGGCCTCTCAGCTGCGGACCATATTATGGTATTCCAAACTTTTGACAACACTGATCCGCAGTAAAAAACGCCCGCTGATCCGCTTGGCAAACCCCTGCGACAAACCGCCTCACCGCTCAAAGCCACGATATACGTGGCTTTGAGCCGTTCATCGTGAAAACCCGGGCTTGAAAATTCCGCTTGCAAAATAGGTATTACGGTATACCATCAGACACATCAACGATAAAAACCGCGGACCACCGCAGCCTTTTAGAGGTACACCCGATGATCGACGCAACCGTCTACAAAAACGTCCTGGGCTCCTTCCCGTCCGGCGTTACCGTCATCACCACCCTGGACGACGACGGCTCGGTCGTCGGTCTTACCGCCAGCGCCTTTTCCTCCCTGTCGATGGACCCGCCACTGGTGCTGTTCTGCCCTAACTACAGCTCCGACTCCTACCCTGTGCTGATCAAGCAGAAGCGCTTTGCCATTCACCTGCTCTCGGGTGAACAGCAGGCCGAAGCTTATGCATTCGCCAAGAAGGGCAAGGACAAGGCCAGCGGCATCGAATGGTCCCTGAGCGAACTGGGCAACCCGATCCTGGCTGGCGCTACCGCCGTCATCGAATGCGAACTGTGGCGCGAGTATGAAGGTGGCGACCACGCCATCATGGTCGGCAAGGTGCACAACCTGATCGTCCCTGAACAAGCGCCACGGCCGATGGTGTACTGCCGCGGCAAGATGGCCAGCCTGCCGGCCTTTGCCTGAAGCCTATCCTGAATCGATACCCCTGGCGCCTCCCCTGCCCGGCGCCGGACCCTTTCAAGCGTTGAGGAAAGCCCCATGAAATTTTCGTTGTTCGTACACATGGAACGTTGGGATGAACAGGTCAGCCACCGCCAGCTGTTCGAAGACCTGACCGAACTGACCCTGATGGCCGAAAACGGCGGTTTCAGCACCGTGTGGATCGGCGAACACCACGCCATGGAGTACACCATTTCGCCAAGCCCGATGCCGCTGCTGGCCTACCTGGCCGCACGTACCGACAAGATCCGCCTGGGCGCCGGCACCATTATCGCGCCGTTCTGGAACCCGATCCGCGTTGCCGGCGAATGCGCCCTTCTAGACGTGATCAGCAACGGTCGTATGGAAGTGGGCCTGGCCCGTGGCGCCTACCAGTTCGAGTTCGACCGCATGGCCAATGGCATGCCGGCTACCGACGGCGGCAAGGCGCTGCGCGAGATGGTGCCTGTGGTACGCAAGCTGTGGGAAGGCGACTACGCCCATGACGGCGAAGTCTACAAGTTCCCCACCTCTACCAGCGTGCCGAAACCGTTTAACGCGACGCCACCGATGTGGATTGCCGCTCGCGACCCGGATTCGCACAACTTCGCCGTGGCCAATGGCTGCAACGTCATGGTCACCCCGTTGATGAAGGGTGACGAAGAAGTGCTGGACCTGAAGAACAAGTTCCAGGCTGCCCTGGACAACAACCCGGACGTGCCGCGCCCACAATTGATGGTACTGCGCCACACCCACGTGCACAGCCCGGCCGAGCCGGATGGCTGGAAGGTCGGCGCCCAGGCGATCTCGCGCTTCTATCGCACCTTCGATGCCTGGTTCGGCAACAAGACCACGCCGGTCAACGGTTTCCTGGAGCCGAGCCCAGAGTCCAAATTTGCCGAAGTGCCGGCGTTCCAGCTGGAGAACATCCGCAAGAACACCATGATCGGCACCCCGGAGGAAATCATCGCGCGCATCAAGTACTACCAGGAACTCGGCGTCGACGAGTTCAGCTTCTGGTGCGACAACAGCCTGCCCCACGCCGAGAAGAAGAAGTCGCTGGAGCTCTTCATCAAAGAAGTGGTGCCCGCTTTCGCCTGAATTCCCATTGCCTGAACCTTTGCGGGACGCGCCCGCTCCCGTGGGCCCTTGCGGCCTGCGTGAGCGGGCTTTTTTAGGCCTGCGCTGTATCTGTGGGAGCGGGCTTGCCCCGCGAAGAGGCCGGTACAGACAGCACAAAATTCAACGCATCAGCCCACCTTTTGTCCCCCCGCAAGAGAAATTTCCAGCCACCTCTTGCACAACAAATATTATGGTATACCATCAGACAACAAGAGCTGATAACCCTCACCAGGAGCGACCCATGAGTTTCGAAATCCGCAAGATCGTCACCTACTCCGAAGAAACCCGCATCGAAGGCGGCAAGGCCACCGACAAGCCGGTGACCATGGTCGGCCTGGCCGTCGTGATCAAGAACCCATGGGCCGGTCGCGGTTTCGTTGAAGATCTGAAGCCGGAAATCCGCGCCAACTGCTCGGAACTGGGTGCCCTGATGGTCGAGCGCCTGACGGCCGCCATCGGCGGTGCCGACAAGATCGAGGCCTACGGTAAAGCCGCAGTGGTGGGCGCCGACGGCGAAATCGAGCACGCCTCGGCGGTGATCCACACCCTGCGCTTTGGCAACCACTACCGCGAAGCGGTACAGGCCAAGAGCTACCTGAGCTTCACCAACAAGCGCGGCGGCCCAGGCACCTCGATCCAGATCCCGATGATGCAGAAGGACGACGAAGGCCTGCGCTCGCACTACATCACCCTGGAAATGCAGATCGAAGACGCCCCGCGCGCCGATGAAATCGTCGTGGTCCTGGGCGCAGCCGACGGTGGCCGCCTGCACCCGCGCATCGGCAACCGCTACATCGACCTGGAAGAACTGGCTGCCGAAAAAGCCAACGCTCAATAACAACAACCAAGACGGGCCGGGGCGTGGCGTGCTAACCCGCCGCGCCCGACCTTCAAGGAGCGCCCTCCATGATTCAGCCTGTCGCTGAACGCACACCTGCCGGCACCAGCTACCTGGCTGTCGGCCAGGGCCAGCCCGTGGTTCTGATCCACGGCGTGGGCCTGAACAAGGAAATGTGGGGCGGTCAGTTCGTTGGCCTGGCCAACGACTACCGCGTCATCGCCTACGACATGCTCGGCCACGGTCAAAGCCGCGTACCGGCTGCCGACACGCCGCTGGAAGGCTATGCCGACCAGCTCGCCGAACTGCTGGACCACCTGCAAATTGCCCAGGCCACCGTGATTGGCTTCTCCATGGGCGGCCTGGTTGCCCGTGCATTCGCCCTCAACTATCCGCAGCGCCTGGCTGCACTGGTCGTGCTCAACAGCGTGTTCAACCGCACCCCAGAGCAAAGTGCCGGCGTGATCGCCCGCGCAGCCCAGGCGGCGCAACTGGGCCCCGACGCCAACGTCGATGCAGCCCTGGACCGTTGGTTCAGCCGTGAATACAAGGCTGCCAACCCGGCGCAAGTCGCCGCCATTCGCCAAGTACTGGCGAGCAATGACCCGCAGGGCTACCACACCACTTACTCACTGTTCGCCACCCAGGACATGTACCGCGCCGGCGACCTGGGCAGCATCCAGGTACCGACACTGATCGCCACCGGCGAACTCGATTCAGGCTCCACCCCGGCCATGACCCGCCAGCTTGCCGCCAGCATTCCCGGCGCGCTCAGTGTGGTCCTCGCCGAGCAACGGCATATGATGCCGGTGGAAGCACCCCGTGAAGTCAACAAGATGCTGCTGGACTTCCTCGCGCAAGCCCGCACCCTCACCGAATCCGCCAAGGGGATTGTTGCATGACCCTCGTTCGTTTCCAGATGTGCATCGACGGCCAATGGCGCGATGCCCAGAGCGGCAAGACCTTCGACAGCCTCAACCCGGCCACTGCCCAAGCCTGGGCGCAACTGCCCGACGCCGACGAAGCCGATGTGGAACTGGCCGTACAGGCCGCCCAACGTGCTTTCGACAGCAAAGCGTGGCGCAGCATCACCGCCACCGCGCGCGGCAAGCTGCTGCGTCGCCTGGGCGACCTGATTGCCGAGAACAAAGAACACCTGGCCCAACTGGAAAGCCGTGACAACGGCAAGCTGATCCGCGAAACCCGCGGCCAGGTCGGCTACCTGCCAGAGTTCTTCCACTACACCGCAGGCCTGGCCGACAAGCTCGAAGGCGGCACCCTGCCGCTGGACAAGCCCGACCTGTTCGCCTACACCGTGCACGAGCCGATCGGCGTGGTGGCCGGGATCATCCCGTGGAACAGCCCGCTGTACCTCACCGCGATCAAGCTGGCCCCGGCCCTGGCCGCTGGCAACACCATCGTGCTCAAACCGTCCGAGCACGCCTCGGCGACCATCCTCGAACTGGCCCGCCTCGCCCTTGAGGCGGGTTTCCCGGCCGGGGTGGTCAACGTGGTCACCGGTTACGGCCCAAGCACTGGCGCAGCGCTCACCCGCCACCCGCTGGTGCGCAAGATCGCCTTCACCGGCGGCGCAGCCACCGCGCGCCACGTGGTGCGCAGCAGCGCCGAGAACTTCGCCAAGCTGTCGCTGGAGTTGGGCGGCAAGTCGCCGAACATCATCTTCGCCGACGCCGACCTGGACAGCGCCATCAACGGCGCCGTGGCGGGTATCTATGCGGCCTCCGGGCAAAGCTGCGTGGCCGGTTCGCGCCTGCTGGTGCAGGACGAGATCTTTGACGAGTTCGTCGAGCGCCTGATTGCCCGTGCCAAGCGCATCCGCATCGGCAACCCGCAGGACGACGCCAGTGAAATGGGCCCGATGGCCACCGCCCAGCAGTTGGCCGTGGTCGAGGGCTTGGTGGCTGCGGCCAAGGCCGAGGGCGCCAAACTGCACATGGGCGGCAAACGGGCCGAGGTCGAAGGCGACGGCTGGTTCTACGAGCCGACCCTGTTCGAGTGCGACAGCAACGCGATGACCATCATGCAGGAAGAAGTGTTCGGCCCGGTCGCCGCGGTGATCCGCTTCAAGACCGAAGAAGAAGCCCTGGCCATCGCCAACGACTCGCAATTCGGCCTGGCCGCCGGCATCTGGACCCGCGACCTGGGCCGTGCCCACCGCCTGGCCCGCGATGTGCGTTCGGGGATCATCTGGGTCAACACCTACCGCGCGGTGTCGGCCATGGCGCCGATCGGTGGTTTCAAGAACAGCGGCTACGGCCGCGAGAGCGGCATCGATTCGGTGCTGGCCTATACCGAGCTGAAGACCGTGTGGATCAACCTGTCCACCGCGCCGATGCCCGACCCGTTTGTGATGCGTTAAGAGGTAGCACGAGATGATCGAACCCGGCATCTACAAAGACGTGATGGGCTCCTTCCCGTCCGGTGTCACGGTAGTCACCACCCTGGACGCCGACGGCGCCATCGTCGGCATCACCGCCAGCGCGTTCAGCGCACTGTCGATCGACCCGGCGCTGGTGTTGTTCTGCCCCAACTACGCCTCCGACACCTACCCGATCCTGCGTGACAGCAAGCAGTTCGCGATTCACCTGCTGTCTGCCGATCAGACCGCCGAGGCCTATGCCTTCGCCGGCAAAGGCAAGGACAAGGCCAAAGGCGTCGAGTGGCACCTGAGCGAGCTGGGCAACCCCCTGCTGGCCAGGGCCACGGCGATCATCGAGTGCGAGCTGTGGCGCGAGTATGACGGTGGTGACCACGCGATCATCGTGGGGGCGGTGAAGAACCTTGTGCTGCCTGAACAGCCGGTGACGCCGATGGTGTACCACAAGGGCAAGCTGGGCGCCCTACCGCCACTCGGCTGATGGATCTTGAAGTCGGCGTTGGCTTCTTCGCGGGCTTGCCCGCTCCCACAGGTATCGCACTGATGCTGGAACCTGTGCAGTACCTGCGGGAGCGGGCAGGCCCGCGAAGAAGCCGACACCGATGACGCTGTTTTATTCCGGAGTACGGCACGTGAGCAACGAAAAGTACGAAAAAGGCCTGCAGATCCGCACCCAGGTGCTGGGCGAGGACTACGTCAACCGCTCGATCCAGAACGCCGACGCGTTCACCCAGCCGTTGCAGGAGCTGGTCACCGAATACTGCTGGGGCCACGTATGGGGCCGCGAAGGCTTGTCGCTGAAAGAGCGCAGCATGATAAACTTGGCCATGATTTCCGCGCTCAACCGGCCCCACGAGCTCAAGCTGCACATTCGCGGCGCATTGCGTAATGGCCTGAGCCGAGAACAGATTCGCGAGATCCTGCTCCAGGTCGGCATTTATTGCGGCGTACCCGCGGCGGTGGACAGTTTCCGCCTGGCCCGTGAAGCGTTTGCCGAAGCCGATGCGGAGTCAACCCGTTAACAACGGGCTGTTCGAACCACTGCATGGAAAGCCTCGGTTCGGGGCGTTCCGCGATGTTGGCGCAACAGCCTCATAAAGAGCGCACCTGATGAAACGCCAGCCACTCGACGACAGCTTCAAGGTCAACCGCAACCCCGTTACCCTGCGCGAAATCGTGCTCGACAAGCTGCGCGCCGCGATCATGAACTTCCACCTGCTGCCAGGCGACCGCCTGGTCGAGCGCGACCTCTGCGACCGCCTGGGCGTCAGCCGCACGTCCGTGCGTGAAGCCCTGCGCCACCTGGAATCCGAAGGCCTGGTGGAATTCGCCGACGCCAAAGGCCCGCGCGTAGCCATCATCACCCTGGAAGACGCCCGCGACATCTACGAGCTGCGCTGTGTGCTCGAAGGCCTGATCGTGCAGCTTTTCACCCTCAACGCCAAAGCCAAGGACATTCGTGCCCTGGAGCGCGCGCTGGAGGTCAACCGCGAGGCCCTGGAAGACGGCGAGCTGCAACAGGTGCTGGATTCGGTGCAAGGCTTCTACGATGTGCTGCTCGAAGGCTCCGGCAACCAGGTGGCGGCCCAGCAGTTGCGCCAGTTGCAGGCCCGCATCAGCTACCTGCGCGCAACCTCGGTTTCGCAGGAAAACCGCCGTGGCGCCAGCAACCGCGAAATGGAAAAGATCGTCGAGGCGATCAAGGGCGGCGACCCACTGGTGGCCCACCAGGCCTCGGTCGACCACGTCCGCGCCGCCGCCAAGGTGGCCCTGGACTACCTGCGCCAAAAGCAGGATGACAACGCCAAGGTGCGCGACATCGTCGAACCCCTGGCCCTGAAGGAACCCCGCATAGGCCGCTGATCATGCCCAACGCCCCGCGCTACTGCCCGCACTGCACCACGGAACTGGCCCGGGGCGTTCCCACAGGCGACACCCACGAGCGCCTGCACTGCACCCGCTGCGGCTTCGTCCACTACATCAACCCGAAGATCATCGCCGGCTGCATCATCGAGCGCGATGGCAAGTACCTGCTGTGCCAACGCGCCATCCCGCCACGGCCCGGCACCTGGACCTTGCCGGCCGGGTTCATGGAGGCCGGCGAAACCACCGAGCAGGCTGCACTGCGCGAGGTTTGGGAAGAAAGCGGCGTGCGTGCCGACATCGTCTCGCCCTACTCCATCTTCAGCGTGCCGAAAATCAGCGAGGTGTACATCATCTTCCGCGCCATCGCCACCGAGGAAACCGGGCAGTACGGGCCGGAAACACTGGCATACCGGTTTTTCGAGCCCGACGAAATTCCATGGGACGAAATCTATTACCCGGCCATCCGGCAGATCCTCGAGCGCTACATCCTCGAGCGACAGGCCGGGGTGTATGGCATATACATGGGTAACGACGACAGCGGAAAGGTGCACTTCATTCGCTGAGCCATCCACCACCTACCTGGTAAATTTGCCAGGTTTCAACGCCACACCCCCTACGTAAACTTTCCTGCATCCGATGCATCTGCCTCGGCAAGCAAGGGACTCACCATGCGTCAATGGGTTGTGTCAGTTGGTTTACTGGCTCTCACGGTCGTACTCGGGCTGATCACGCTGCTGCTTCCCCCCTTCCTCACTGCAGAACCTGTCGAAAACCATGCAAAAGCGGCCTGGGTCGACAGGCAGTGGTCGGTGCAGGTGGCCGTCGACAAGCTTGCACCCACAGCTGAGCACTTACAGCTGAACATCATGGGGGTGGGGCATCTGCAGGCGCACAAACAACGAACTCGCACACTTGATGACGGTACCCTGGTGTGGCAGGGCTCCTTGAGCCAAAGTGGCGAACCCCCTGCTGCAAACACCTGGCAGGCAGCGATGAATACGCTGCTACTGATCAGCAGCGACCGTGGTATTACTGGGTCATTGCGCTGGGAAGGCCATGTCTTTCGGCTCTACCACACCGGCACTCGAACCGTACTGGAAGAAGTGAATCCAGCGAAGCTGCCAGCCGATGAGCCAGCAGACTCACCGAGTACATCGATCCGCCCCCAAAAAGGCCAAACAGGGAACCTTCAACCCGGCGATGCCACAATCCGCGTGCTGGTTTTCGCCAGCAAGAATGCGGCCCAAGCCCATGAAGACATCGAGGCGCTGGCACAGCTGGCCATCGAGGAGTCCAACCAGACGTTCAACTTGAGCGCTATCGGATTGTCGTTCGAGCTGGCAGGCTTCGAGCCTCTGGACTACGTGCAGTCCGGTGCGGGCAACAGCCTGGAGTTGTTGCGCCTTTGGAGGGCAGACGACGGCTATATGGATGAAGTCCACCTGCAGCGTGACGCGCTCGCAGCCGATGTGGTGGTTCTGCTTGTCGATACCACGAACCCGGACAGTTGTGGAGTTGCAGCAGGCATAACCGAAGAACAGGCGTTCGCTGTCGTGAACATCGCGTGTATCGGTGTGTCACGCTACACGTTCCCCCATGAAATCGGCCATATCATAGGGGCCGCGCATGATGGAGGCGACGGCTTGTTCACCTATGGCCATGGCTACGCTCATGAACCTGCAGCAGGCCCGAGATTGTATACCGTCATGGCCGCGGGCAGACCGGGTATGGTCCGCCTACCTTACTGGTCAGACCCACAGCGTGAGGTCGACGGCATTCGATTGGGTGATAAGGACACTGCCGATAACCGCCGTTTGCTTGAAGAACGCAAAGGGATCGTCGCGGGATTTCGCTGACAGCTCGCCAGGCAATGGGCTGACCGCTACAAAACACTCGCAAATCACGCCAGCTCAGTGCATCTTTTTAGCTTCTCAAGCAAAAGGATCGGCACCAGGCCATGGCGAAATGGTTAGACGGCGGCGGCTTGATGGCCGAACGCATCCGCAACCACGACTGGGCACGGACCAGCCTCGGCCCGCTCGAGGCCTGGCCAGATGCACTCAAGACCACCGTGGCGCTGTGCCTGGCCTCGCGCTTTCCACAGGCCGTGTTGTGGGGGCCCGACTTGTTTACCCTGCACAACGACGCGTTCCTGCCGATCCTGGGTCAGAAACCCGAGGCCTTGGGCATCCCATTCCGCGAAGTCTGGCAAGAGGCCTGGGCCGACATCAGCAGCTTGGCCGAGCGCGCGCTGGCTGGCGAAGCGGTGTATATCGAAGACTTCCCGTTGACGATCGACCGTAACGGCGGCCCCGAGCGGGCCTATTTCACCTTCTGCTACAGCCCGATTCGCGGCCATGATGGCGAGGTACTGGGCATGCTCGACACGGTCACCGAAACCACCGCCAGCGTGGTCACCAACCAACGCCTGAACTTTCTCGACAACCTCGGGCGCGCCGTGACCGAGGCCACTGACCCGGACCAGATCATGGCCATCACCACGCGCATGCTGGTCGAGCACCTTGGCCTGTCCAGCTGCGCCTATGCGGTAATGGAGCCGGACCAGGACGGTTTCACCATCTGCGGCGATGCGGTGGCCCCCGGTTCACCACGCCTGGTGGGCCAATATCACCTGCGTGACTTTGGTCGGCTGGCGGTCAGCCGCCTGCGCAGCGGCCTGGCCTTGGTGATCAATGACAATCTTCGCGAACTGGACGCTGATGAGGCGGCGACATTCCAAGCCATCGGGATTACCGCCACTATCTGTATGCCGCTGATAAAGGGTGGCAGGCTGACCGCGCTGATGGCCATACACGATCGTGTACCTCGGGTTTGGACCGACTACGAGCAAGCGCTGATCAACGAGGTGACCGAACGTTGCTGGGCGCATATTCAGCGGGTACAGGCCAATGCCGAAGTGCGCGAGGCGATGGCGGCACTGGAAGCGCTCAACGCTACCCTGGAGCACCGTGTCGAAGAGCGCACTACCCAACTGCTGCACACCGAGGCCGTGCTGCGTCAGACGCAAAAGCTGGAGGCCATTGGCCAACTGACGGGTGGCGTGGCCCATGACTTCAACAACCTGCTGACCATTATCCGCTCGTCGCTGCACTTCCTGCAGCGCCCCGACCTTGATGTGAAACGCCGCGAACGCTACCTCAAGACCATGTCCGACACCGTGGACCGCGGCGCCAAGCTGACCGGCCAACTGCTTGCCTTCGCCCGCCGCCAGGCCCTCAGCCCACAAGTGTTCGAGGCCGGGCCACGGCTGGAAGCCATGGCCGACATGCTCGACACCGCCACCGGCGCACGCATCCAGGTCGAGCTGAAGCTGCCGCAGGCGCCCTGCCATATCCGCGCCGACCTCAGCCAACTGGAAACGGCAGTGATCAACCTGATGCTCAACGGCCGTGATGCCATGGCCGGCGAAGGCGTCTTGCAGTTGCGCCTGCAAGCCGACCAGCGTCTGCCCGCCCTGCGCGGCCAGGCATCACAACCAGGCCCGTTCGCTGCAATATCGGTAAGCGACAGTGGTGTCGGTATTGCCAGCGAGTTGCTCGAACGCATCTTCGACCCGTTCTTCACCACCAAGGCCCCAGGTGAAGGTACCGGGCTTGGCTTGTCACAGGTGTTCGGTTTTGCCAAGCAGTCCGGGGGCGATGTTCAGGTGCATAGCACACCCGGTAAGGGCACCACCTTTACCTTGTACCTACCGCAGGAGGATCCGCCTGCGGCCTCGCCCGAAAACGCCTCGGCCAGCGGCCAGCCGCAGGCACAGGGCGAGCGTCGACGAATACTGGTGGTAGAAGACAACCCCGACCTGTGCAGTTTCACGGCGCAGATCCTCGAGGACCATGGTTACCGGATCAGCTATGCGCGCTCGGCAGAAGAAGCGCTAGCGCAGCTGACCGGCCCGGCGGGTCATTTTGATGCGGTGTTTTCCGATGTGGTGATGCCCGGCATGGGCGGGCTGGCGCTGGCCCGTGAGCTGCGTCGCCAGCGCCCACAGTTGCCAGTGATCCTGACGTCGGGTTACAGCGAGGCGATCGCTGAAGGCGGGCATCAGGGGTTCACTTTCCTGGCCAAGCCCTATTCGGCAGAACAGGTGTGCCAGATACTCGGGAAAGTACTGGGCAACTGAACCCTTGCATCGTCAAGGGCGCTCAACGGCGCCCTTCTGCCAACATGCGCACGGCAAGGCCCGCCAGCACCGTCCCCATCAACCAACGCTGAACCTGCTGCCACAGTGGGCGCCCAGCCAGGAACACAGCGATGGAACCGGCCATGATCGCGATCATGGCATTGACCGTGACGCTGATGGCAATCTGTGTCGAACCCAGTACCAGCGACTGCAGCAGCACGCTGCCATGACCCGGCTCGATGAACTGCGGCATCAGCGACAAGTACATGACGGCAATCTTGGGGTTGAGCAGGCTGGTGGCAAAGCCCATGGTGAACAGCCGCCGTGGGCTGTCAGCGGGCAGCTCACGCACTTGGAAGGGTGAACGGCCACCGGGCCGCAGCGCCTGCCAGGCCAGGTACAACAGGTACAGCGCGCCGCCGATGCGCAGCGCGTCGTAGGCAAAGGGAACGGCCATTACCAGCGCCGTGATACCCAATGCGGCGCAGAACATGTAGATGACGAAGCCCAAGGCCACACCGCCAAGGGAAATCAACCCGGCCTTGCGGCCCTGGCAGATCGAGCGGGAGATCAGGTAGATCATGTTCGGCCCTGGGGTCAGGACCATGCCGAGGCAAATCAGGGCGAAGGTGAGCAGTTGCGTGATGTCAGGCATTGAGCACATCCTGGTTGTGCGTTGGGGTGTGGCGAGTGTATCCGAAGCCATTTGCAACGGGTGAAATCAGTTGATTTGCCCAGCAATCAAGCCCAGGGCCACGGCAATCATCGCCACCCCCGACACCCGCCCGACCAGCTTCGCCGCCTCCGGCCGGGTGCTCAGCACTGCTTTGGCGCCATAGCCGACCAGCGAGTAGATCACCAGCGAGCTGCACAGGTGCACCAGCCCCAGCAGCAAGATCTGCAACGGCACCGGCCAACTCGACTGCGGGTCGGTGAACTGTGGCAACAAGGCCAGGAACAGCAGGAAAACTTTAGGGTTCAGGCCGCTGACGCAAAACCCCTTCAACGCCCAGCGCGAGCCAGACTCCCCTGTACCGCCCTGCCCGGCTGCCGGCAGTGCCGGGCTCAGCAACAAATTAGCGCCCAGCCACAGCAGGTAGCTGCACCCCGCCAGGGTCAACAAGGTCAGCGCCAACGGGTGGCCCGCCAGCAGGCTGCCGACCCCGGCAGCCACCACCAGCGTGGCCAGGAAATGCCCCGACAACATCCCCGCCACCGCTGGCATCACCCAGCGCCCGCGCATACCTGCCGAGATGGCATAGGCCCAATCCGCACCCGGGGTGATCACGAACAGCATCGACACGGCCCAAAATGCCGTCAGCACACTGATAGCCACTTGAATCTTCCTTATCTACTGCGTTGGGATGTCGAAAGATTACGGATTCCGCCCGGGGATTTTCTTTCGTATATTCCCTGTCAGCATTCATTTACTGGAAGATTCTCCCCCATGGACCGAACAGATCGAAAAATCCTTGCCCAGCTGCAAAAAGATGGGCGGCTGTCGGTAACCGAACTGGCCGACCGCGTAGGGCTCAGCCTGTCGCCCTGCCACCGGCGCTTGAAGGCACTGGAAGAGTCCGGGGCGATCCTTGGCTATCACGCCCGCCTGGCACCCAGTGCCCTGGGGCTGAACTTCGCGGCGCTGGTGTTCGTGACCCTGCGCGAGGTGACCCGCCAGCCGGTGGCGGATTTCGAAGCAGCGTTGGCGGAGGTCCCGCAGATTGTCGAAGCGCAGCGGCTGTTTGGCGACCCGGATTATCTGCTGCATGTGGTGGCCAAGGACCTGCCAGCGTTTCAGAAACTGTATGACGAGCAACTGACCAGCATTCCCAATGTGAAACGCCTGAGTTCGACCCTGGTGATGAAAGAGGTGATCCAAGACCGGTTGTTGCCGATGTAGCTGTTTGCTGCTGTGCTGGCCCTTTCGCGGGCTCCCCGCTCCCACAGGTTCACCACCGGTGCTGAAGCTGCGCCATACCTGTGGGAGCGGGCGAGCCCGCGAAAGGGCCGGCACAGGCAACCATTCAGCTGCCCTGTAAATGAGCACGATGCACCGCCAAAGCCCACCACAGGCTACCGGCAAACAGCTCACCCCCTCTATCCCAGGCCTTTCCGTCAGCTGGCACCCTCCTTGCTTCCGTCACCCGCTTAAGCTTTTGTCAGCCTTAGGTTTTTTAAGGCCTATGGGTACATATTTACTAATTTCTCGTTATCCCCGCGCCCCGCATCATCGCTCCAACAAGAACGCGTCGCCCATCGCCGGCACGCCCCCGGGCAGCTCCCGATGCCCTACCTTGCCTTGGAGTCAGTCATGACCAGTGCAGCCAATTCGGCACCCCTGATAGAAAAACACACAATCGGCTACGTGCCCCCGCAAGACCGCCATGGAAAGGTAAGGGATCTGTTCACACTGTGGTTCGGCGGCAACATCGCGCCGCTGCCTATCGTCACCGGCGCGCTGGGTGTGCAGCTTTTCCACTTGAACCTGGTGTGGGGCGTCATCGCCATCCTGGTCGGTCACCTGGTCGGCGGCGTGCTGATGGCGCTGCACTCGGCCCAGGGCCCGCAAATGGGCATCCCGCAGATGATCCAGAGCCGTGCACAGTTCGGCACCCTCGGTGCGCTGCTGGTGGTGGTGATCGCCGGCGTCATGTACATCGGTTTCTTCGCTTCCAACATCGTCCTCGCCGGCAAGTCACTGCATGGCGTGGTCGATGCCGTTCCGGTACCTGTGGGCATCGTCATCGGTGCGCTGGGCTCGGGCATCATCGGCATCATCGGCTACCGCTTCATCCACGTGCTCAACCGCATCGGCACCTGGGTGCTGGGCATTGGCATCGTGGTTGGCTTCGGCTACATCTTCACCCATGTGCAGAGTGACGATTTCCTCACCCGCGGCGGCTTCAACCTGGCCGGCTGGCTGGCCACCGTGTCGCTGGCGGCACTCTGGCAGATCGCCTTTGCGCCCTACGTGTCGGACTACTCGCGCTACCTGCCGGCGGATGTGAAAGTCAGCTCGACGTTCTGGACCACCTACCTGGGCTCGGCCCTGGGTTCGAGCCTGTCGTTCATCTTCGGCGCCGTGGCGGTGCTGGCGATCCCGGCGGGCATGGACACCATGGACGCGGTCAAGCTGGCCACCGGCACCCTGGGCCCGATCATGCTGGTGCTGTTCCTGCTCAGCGTGATCAGCCACAACGCCCTCAACCTGTATGGTGCGGTGCTGTCGATCATCACCCTGGTTCAGACCTTCGCCTACCGCTGGATCCCCACCGCCAAGAGCCGCGCGGTGCTGTCATTGATCGTGCTGGCGGCCTGCAGCGTGGTAGCGGTGTTCGCCTCGGCAGACTTCATCGGCCACTTCGTCGACATGGTGCTGGTGCTGCTGGTCGTGCTGGTGCCGTGGACGGCGATCAACCTGATCGACTTCTATGCCATTCACAAAGGCGACTACGACATCCAGTCGATCTTCCAGGTCGATGGCGGTATCTACGGCCGTTACAACCCGCAGGCGCTGATCGCTTACGCCGTAGGTATTGTGGTGCAGATCCCGTTCATGAACACGCCGCTGTATGTCGGCCCAATTTCCGAACACATCAACGGGGCTGACTTGTCGTGGCTGGTGGGGCTGGCGATCACCTCGCCGCTGTACTGGTGGCTGGCCAGCCGTGACAGTGCCTACCGTCGTCGGCAGATGAGCGCCAAGTTGGCAGCCGTGGCTTAACCTGCACTGGCCGTTTCGCAGCACAAGGCTGCTCCTACACAAGCACCGCGCCCCCTGTAGGAGCGGCCTTGTGCCGCGAATGGGCCGCACCGCGGCCCCCGCTGTTCAACTCAATACTGCCCCGGCACCCAGCCAGTCCCCGCCAACGGCACCCGCGCCATCGCCGCCGCCTCCACGGTCAACGCCACCAGGTCTTCCGGGTCAAGGTTGTGCAGGTGCGACTTGCCACACGCCCGCGCCATGGTCTGCGCCTCCAGCACCAACACGCGCAGGTAGTTCGCCAGTCGCCGCCCCGCCTCTTCCGGATTCAGGCGCATGGCCAGCGCCGGGTCCTGGGTCGTAATGCCAGCTGGATCGCGACCGTTTTGCCAGTCGTCATAGAAACCAGCGGCCGAGCCAATCCTCTTCAGCTCACTGTCCAGACGTGGATGGTTGTCCCCCAGGGCGATCAGTGCCGCAGTGCCAATAGCCACCGCATCAGCCCCCAACGCCATGGCCTTGGCTACGTCGGCGCCGTTGCGAATCCCCCCCGAAACAATCAACTGCACCTTGCGGTGCATGCCCATTTCCTGCAGCGCCTGCACCGCCTGCGGGATGGCCGGCAGAATAGGAATGCCGACATGCTCGATGAACACTTCCTGTGTCGCTGCAGTACCGCCCTGCATGCCGTCGAGCACGATCACGTCAGCACCGGCCTTCACCGCCAGCTTGACGTCGTAGTACGGGCGGCTAGCACCGATTTTCACGTAGATCGGCTTTTCCCAATCGGTGATCTCGCGAATCTCGGCAATCTTGATCGCCAGGTCGTCCGGGCCGGTCCAGTCCGGATGGCGGCAGGCGCTGCGCTGGTCGACGCCGACCGGCAAGGTGCGCATGCCGGCCACTCGCTCGGTCACTTTCATGCCCAGCAGCATGCCGCCACCGCCCGGTTTGGCGCCCTGGCCGAGGACGATCTCGATGGCGTCGGCCTTGCGCAGGTCGTCGGGGTTCATGCCGTAGCGCGATGGCAGGTACTGATACACCAGGTGCTGCGACTGGCCGCGCTCTTCCGGGGTCATGCCGCCGTCGCCAGTGGTGGTGCTGGTGCCGGCGATGGTCGCACCACGGCCCAGCGCTTCCTTGGCATTGGCCGACAGCGCACCGAAGCTCATGCCGGCGATGGTCACAGGGATTTTCAGGTGGATCGGCTTTTTCGCAAAGCGGTTGCCCAGCACCACGTCGGTGCCGCACTTCTCGCGGTAGCCTTCCAGTGGGTAGCGCGACACGCTGGCGCCCAGCAGCAGCAAGTCGTCGAAGTGCGGCACGCGGCGTTTGGTGCCGCCACCGCGAATGTCGTAAATGCCGGTTTCGGCCGCACGCTGGATTTCCTGGATGGTCAGGCGATCGAAGGTGGCCGACTCACGCAGTACCAGGGGGAATTGCTCGCTCATGGGAATGCTCCTGGCTCAGTACGCGCTAGCGTTGTCGACTTTGAAGTTGTACAGCTGGCGGGCCGAGCCGTAGCGTTTGAAATCGGCGGCCTCATGGTCGAGGCCGGCTTTTTTCAGCAGGTCCTGCAGCTCTTGCAGGTGTTCGGCGCGCATCTCTTTTTCAATGCAGTCCGAGCCCAGCGACTGCACCGTGCCCTTGACGTAGATGCGCACCTCGTACAACGAATCGCCCAGCGCATCGCCGGCGTCGCCGCATACCACCAGGCGCCCGGCCTGGCCCATGAAGCAGCTCATGTGGCCGATGCTGCCGCCCACCACGATGTCCACGCCCTTCATGGAAATACCGCAACGGGCACCGGCGTCCCCCTCGATCACCAGCAACCCGCCATGGGCAGTGGCACCTGCCGCCTGGGAAGCACTGCCCTTGACCCGTACCGAACCGGACATCATGTTCTCGGCCACCCCCACACCGACGTTGCCATGCACGGTGACACTGGCCTGCTGGTTCATGCCGGCGCAGTAGTAGCCGGCGTGGCCTTCGATATCCACGGCCACGGCGGCGTTGATGCCCACGGCCAGGTTGTGCTTGCCATCAGGATGGGTCACCCGCCATGGGTGGTCTTGCACCTCGCCGTGCAGGGACTGGTTGAGCATACGCACCGAAGTGCTGGAAAGGTCGATCGTCTTCATAAGGTTCTCCAGGGAGTCGGTGACAGGTCAGGCGCTTTCGCGCTCCCAGACGTACAGCGTGGCCGGCGCCGGCTCCCAGACCTTGGCGTGCTCGATGCCCGGCAAGCTGGCCAGCGCCTGGTATTCCGATGCCATGGCCACGTAGTCGTCGGTTTCGGCCAGTACTGCCGGCTTGCAGGCGATCGGGTCGCGAATCACGGCAAAGCCGTTGCGGGTGCCGATGGCGAAGGTGAAGAAGCCGTCCAGGTCTTCCAGCGCGCCATCCAGGGCCTGGGCCAGGCTGTCGCCCTGCTGCAGGCGCCAGGTCAGGTAGCCGGCGGCCACTTCGCTGTCGTTGTCGGTCTCGAAGTTGATGCCTTCGCGCTTGAGCGCCTGGCGCAGGCGGAAATGGTTGGACAGCGAGCCGTTGTGCACCAGGCACAGGTCGGCACCGGTGGAGAATGGGTGGCTGCCTTCCAGGGTCACGGCGCTTTCGGTGGCCATGCGGGTATGGCCGATGATGTGGCTGCCTTTCATGCCGGCCAAGCCGAAGCGCCTGGAAATTTGTGCTGGCAGGCCCATGCCCTTGAGAATTTCGATGCGCTGCCCGGCGCTCATGATGCGCACATCGGGGGCCAGTTCGGCCAATGCGGCGCGAGCAACGGCTTCTTCGGTATGCACCTTGAGCACGGCGGCACTGGCGTTCTGGAACCCGTCCAGCGAACAGCCCAGGCGGCCTTCGAGTTGGCCCATCAGGGTGGCCCAGGGGTAGTTGATGTCAGTGGCTTGCAGGGTCAGCTTGACCCAGCCGTCGGCCACTTCATCGCCGTAGATGGCAAAGCCCGCGCTGTCCGGGCCACGGTCGGTCATGGCTTCGAGCATGGGTTCGAAGAGCTTGCCGAGCTGGGCTTGAAGCTCGGGCTTTTTCAGGTACAGGCCTACGATTCCACACATGGTGATGCTCCTTACTAGGCAGTGGGCGAGCGCTTTGGTGCTGACCGCCCAAGGGATTGGGGGCAGTCAGAAAAACTCGGTGTAGCGCTGAACTTCCCAGTCGGAAACGTGACGGCAGTACTCCACCCACTCCATGCGCTTGAGCTTGATGAACTCGTCGACGATCTCGGTGCCCAGCACCTCGCGGAACAATGGGTCGGCTTCGAGCGCGTCGACCGCTTCCTTCAGCGATTGCGGCAAGGTCTGGATGCCGCGTGCGGCAATTTCTTCCAGGCTGAGGTTGTAGAGGTTCTCGTTGCACATCTCGCCCGGTTCCAGTTGGCGGTCGATGCCATCGAGGCCGGCGGCGATGATCGCGGCGGTGACCAGGTACGGGTTGCAGCCAGCGTCTGGCAGGCGGAACTCCAGCCGGCCATAGGGGATGCGTACCATCGCCGAGCGGTTGTTGGCACCGTAAGCGACAAATGCCGGGGCCCAGGTGGCGCCGGACAGCGAGCGGCCAACCACCAGGCGCTTGTACGAGTTGACCGTAGGCGCGGCGAAGGCGCACAGCGCCGGGCCATGGGCCAGCAGGCCTGCGGCAAAGTGATAGGCCAGCTTCGACAGGCCCATGCCACTGCTGTCGGACGGGTCGTGAAACAGGTTCTTGTTGGTGCTGCTGGCCAGCGACAGGTGAAAGTGCATGCCATTGCCGGCGCGCTTGGGGTCGGGCTTGGGCATGAACGAGCAGATCATCCCCAGGTCGTTGGCAATCTCGCCAGCGGCCATGCGGAAGAAGGTGAAACGGTCGGCCGACTCCATGGCGTCGCTGTAGGTGTAGTTGATCTCGAACTGGCCGTTGGCGTCTTCATGGTCGATCTGGTAGATGTCGAAACCCACCGGTTGCAGCGCCTCGGTCAGGCGTTCAAGGAACAACCGCGAGCGCGACAGGCCCTTGTAGTCGTAGCACGGCTTGTCGAGGTTGTCGGAGGTGTCCACCAGTTGCAGCTTGCCGCCCTCGTCGCGGCGGAACAGGCTGAACTCGGGCTCAAGGCCGGTGTTCAGGGTCCAGCCGTTGTCGGCCAGGCGCTGCACCTGCCGCTGCAACACGTAGCGGCTGTCGTAGGGCCACGGCTGGCCGTTCACATGGCCCACGCATACCACACGGCCATAACCGGGCTGCCACGGCACCGGAATCAAGGTGGCCAGGTCGCCACGGGCCATGAAGTCCGGGCCGTGTGGTTCCATGCCCATGCCGCAGATGGCGAACCCGGCAAAACCGGCGCCCTCCTCGGCCACCATCTTCAGGCCCGAGACCGGCACCGATTTGGTCTTCGCCGAGCCATGGATATCGACGAACTGCGCCAGCACGTACTTGATGCCGTGCTGATCAAGGGTGCGCTGGGTTTCTGCTGGCAACATGGGTTGAACACTCCTGGGCGAGGGGCAATGATTCCGCATGAGAAATTTAATTTCCTCACAGGAATGCAATGCGCTTGCCAACTCTTCCAGGACGCTCGTTGTGGGTGGCCTGTACGGGCCTCATCGCGGGCAAGCCCGCTCCTACAGGGTACGGCGCGAAGCCCATGTAGGAGCGAGCTTGCCCGCGATGAGGCCAGCACAGCTCACGCCAAACCCAGCCAGCTTTTTGTGCTCTATTTATGGGAAACTAGTTTTCGTCTGAGGAAAGACGCGCTCAACGCAGCTGCATTTCGCACTTACCCAGTGCGAAAATTTTATTCTTGAACTGAAACCGTGCAGGACATTCGATGCCGACCGAAACCCAACCGCGCCTTCGCCTGGAGCAATACCTGGGCCTGCAGATCAAGCGCCAGCGCCAGGCCCAGTCCCTCAAGCTCGCCGACGTGGCGCGCATCGCCGGCATCAGCCAGGGCATGCTGAGCAAGATCGAGAACGCCCAGGTGTCCACCAGCCTCGACACCCTCAGCCGCCTGTGCGATGTGCTGGGCATGCCGATGGCCAAGCTGTTCAGCCAATATGACCAGCCCGACGGCAATGCCCTGCTGGTAAAAGCCGGTGAAGGGCTGGAGGTGGTGCGCCGTGGTACCGAGAAGGGCCACACCTACCATTTGCTCAATCACGCCAGAGGGCCGAAGAAGCACTTCGAGGCCTACATGGTGAGCATGGACGACGCCAGCGAAGAGTTCCCGACCTTCGCCCACCCAGGCACCGAGTTCCTTCATTTGCTGGAGGGCGAACTGGTGTACCGCCACGGCAACCAGCTCTATCACATGCACGCCGGCGACAGCCTGACCTTCGACGGTGAAACCCCGCACGGCCCGGAGCAACTGGTGCAGGTGCCGATTCGCCTGCTGTCGATCATGAACTACGGCGACGAGTAAGGCGGCGCTGCAAGGCAACGACCGATGTCGCGATCAGACAAGCACACGTCGCCCGCAATCGGCTGCAAAACCCTGTATACAAAAATAATACACACATCGACCAGCCCCGCGCCGTGGGCTGGACGATGTGGTAACCGCGAGTAAAACAGCCTCGCTTCACAATTCCAACGCTGTGGCGCCTTTTTGCACCGGGCAATTCGTCCGGGCTCATAACGATAAAACTCCCAGTACTAGAGACCCGCGCCGCGCCAGCCGGGAGTGTTTGCGCGCGCCACATTGTGAAGACTTGACTGCCATGATCGCGACTTCAATCCCTGTAGCCGGTGCTGCCACCGGCCACCGTAACGCCCTGTGCGTTGCCCATATCGCCGCTGTGCTGTTCGGCCTGACCGGTATCCTCGGTCACCTGATCGAAGCCGACGCCAGCATCATCACCTTCGGCCGCGCCACCTTTGCCTTCATTGCCCTGGGCTTCGTCGCCGGTCTCAAGGGGACACGCCTGCTCGATGCACTGACCCTGCGCAACCTGCCGGTACTGGGCCTGACCGGCGCCCTGCTGGCGACCCATTGGGTGACCTTCTTCATTGCCGTCAAGGTCGGTGGTGTAGCGGTTGCCACTTTGGGCTTTGCCAGCTTTCCGGCGTTCATCGCCATGGTCGAACGCGGCGTGTTCGGCCAGCGCATCGGTGCGGTGCAAGGCGTGCTGTTGCTGATGGTCACAGCCGGCCTGGTGCTGGTAGTACCCACCTTCGACCTGCTCGACAAAGGCACCCTCGGCCTGCTTTGGGGGTTGGGCTCGGGCCTGGCGTTCGCCTTGCTGACCGTGGCCAACCGCCGCAATGCATCGAGCATGAATGCCATGCAGGTCGCCTTCTGGCAGAACGTGGTGGTGGCCGCACTGGTGGCGCCGTTTGCCTTCACTCACCTGGGCAGCACCAGCCTGGGCGGCAGCGACTGGGTCAACCTGGCATTGCTGGGCGTATTCTGCACCGGGCTGTCGCAGTTCCTGTTCGTCAAAAGCCTTGAAGGTCTGGAGGCACGCACGGCCGGCATGATCATCGCGCTGGAGCCGGTGTACGCGATCATCGGGGCGTGGTGGTTGTTTGGAGACCAGCCGAGCCTGCGCATGGCGGCGGGGGCTGCCCTGATCGTGCTGGCGACCCTTCTGGCGGCAGCGCGCAAAGCGCCGGCAGAGCAAGGGGATACCAGCCGCTGCGCGCATTGAAGGATTGCCCTCGGGGCAGCTCAACGCATGCTGCAACTGCTCAGCGAATAGGAGAACGCTTGGCCCCTAGGTTAAAACGGCCTGGGCGCTGTTGGGGGAGCGGGTGAATCATTGTGTTCAGGCTTCTGGTCATTACGCACCCCTCTAGCGACTACGCTCCATGCTGAATCTTCCAGCTTCGCTCGATTGTGCAGAGCAGGGGGAAAATAGTCGCGCTCTAAATCAGCTTCGGTCACTTTATAAGCTTGGTAATTCCTGACCCCACGGGCGGGCTGATAATCTTCGATGCCTAATATAAAGGGCGGCGGCGAAAACTGAGTGCAACACCTGACCTTTCCGGTACGGTGCTGTCCCTATGTCTTATTCCGAACTCAGCGTTGAAGAGCGCGCCACCATTCAAATCGGTCATG
>NZ_JBLUPS010000005.1:0-451515 GCF_048068035.1 Pseudomonas sp. NY11955 | reverse complement strand
TCTCGCATGGCCACTTGTGATGCTGATAATCTTTTTGACTATCAGTCCGTACTCACAAGCACCCACACGAATTGCTTGATTCGATTTGTTAAAGAGCGTTTGGTTAAGAGCTTTTCGTCTCAACCGAGGCGCGCATTCTACGCTTTCCTCATCTACTGTCAAGCGTTTATTTTGAAGTTTTTTACCGCCACCTTCTTTCGAAAGCTAACAACTTCAACAACTTACCGCCTGCCCCGAAGCGTTCATCGCTGCGAGGAGGCGAATAATACGCGCTTTAAAATCAGAGTCAACACCCTGTTCTGAAAAAACTTTCCATAAACCTTTGCCGCAACCGGGCAACTAATGAAAGCGCCGTGAATCTGTAAAGAAACACCCCCACGGAGCGTAGCGGCCATGAGCGATGCGCAGAGCGAGAAAACCCCCGGCCTGTCTGCAGATGAAGAGCAGGAGGTCAGCCACAACCAGCCGCCACGGGCGGCAGTGCTGCACGAGATCATTCGCTATCAGGGCGACCAGGAACTGGAACGTACCCTTGCCGCACTGTGGTGGTCGGCACTGGCCGCCGGGCTGTCCATGGGGCTGTCGCTGATGGCCATGGGCCTGTTCTACGCCCGCCTACCGGAAGGCGACGGTGCCCAGGTGGTCGCCAGCATCGGCTACAGCGCAGGCTTTCTTGCCGTGATCCTGGCCCGCCAGCAACTGTTTACCGAAAACACTCTCACCGCCGTGCTGCCGGTCATGACCGCTCCCACCCTGGCCAACTTCGGGCGCCTGCTACGTCTATGGGGCGTGGTACTGCTTGGCAACCTGGCCGGCACCCTGCTGGTGGCCTGGGTGATGCTGGAACTGCCGATCTTCGACACCAGGACCGATGCGGCCTTCCTGGAGGTTGGCCGCAAGGTGATGAAGAACGACGTCAGCCAGATGTTCGCCAAGGGCATCGTCTCGGGCTGGATGATCGCCACCATGGTCTGGATGATCCCGTCCATGGAACACGCCAAGATCTGGATCATCCTGATGATCACCTACCTCATGGCCCTTGGCGATTTCACTCATATAGTAGTGGGGTCGGTCGAAGTGTCCTACCTGGTCTGGGCGGGTGAAGAAACCTGGCGCAGCTTCTGGCTGGAGTTCGCCCTGCCGACGCTGGCAGGCAACATCATCGGCGGCAGTTTCATCTTCGCCCTGATCAGCCATGCGCAGGTGCGCAGCGACAGTGGCAAGCCACCTTCACGCCTTCTGCACGACGACCAGCCCCAGCCCCCGCGCAGCAAGGACAAGCACGCATGATACTCAGCGTACCGCTACCGTTCGCTCATGCCCCTGGCCCCGCTGACGCACAGGCCGTGGCTGCCACCAGTTCTGCCCGGCATGCGGTGAGTCCAGGCTGAGCCGCTCGCCCATCTGTGGCGTGCTCAAACGCACCTGAGCCTGGTTGGCCAGCGTCACAATGCGCTCGAAGGGCTCCTGCCAGCCATGGATGGATAGATCGAAGGTGCCGTTGTGGATCGGCAGCATCCAGCGCCCGCGCAAGTCAAGGTGAGCCTGCAGGCTCTGCTCCGGCTGCATGTGCACATCGGGCCAAGCGACGTTGTAGGCACCGGTCTCGATCAGGGTCAGGTCAAACGGCCCGAAGCGTTCGCCAATCTGCTTGAAACCATCGAAGTAACCGGTATCGCCACTGAAGAACACCCGCACATCCTCGTCGAGGATCACCCACGACGCCCACAAGGTACGGTTGCTGTCCAGCAAGCCGCGCCCGGAAAAGTGCTGGGCGGGTGTGGCGACGAAGCGCACGCCCTCAACGATGCTCTCCTGCCACCAATCCAGTTGCCGGACCTTCGCCGCCGCCACGCCCCAGTTGATCAACCGGTCGCCCACACCCAGCGGCGCCAGGAACACCCCAGTGCGCGGCGCCAACTGGCGAATCGCCTGCTCATCGAGGTGGTCGAAGTGATCGTGCGACAGCACCACCGCCGCCAGCGGCGGCAGTTGCTCCAGCGCCAGCGGCGGCGCATGGAAACGCAACGGGCCGGCCCACTGCACGGGTGAGGCGCGCTCGGCGAACACCGGGTCGGTAATGAAGAAGCGACCACGCAATTTCAGCAATACTGTGGAATGGCCCAGACGCCACAAGCTGTGGTCAGGGGCGTCGAGCACTTGCTGGCGGGTCATGGGCTGCAGGCTGATAGGTGCGGCGGGCCGGGTTTCCGGCGGTTTGCGCAAGAACAGGTATTTGAGCCCGATGCGCAGCTTCTTCCACACGCCATCCTGCGGCAGCAATGCCTGGTTGTGAAAACGTCCGTCCCGCTGTGGCGCCGGCTCGCCGGCGGGGGTGGCCAAAGGAGACATCAGCAGTACTCCAAGCAGCAGGAAAGCCTTCATGTTACCCCACAGTGATCGGATCAACCGTGAAATGGCTTGCAAGGTCATTTTTCGTTGATGAAACACTGTTCAACAATATTCATGCGAGTTATGCGATAAACGGCACCCCGGCAGAAGAACATGACCATGATGGACAACCGCAGCGGCAAGGGCCTTTCATTCGTCAAGCGCATCTATTTGCCGCGCGTCATCGGTCTGGGCATCGGACTGTTCAGTGTCATGGCGGCCATTGCGCCGCTGTCGCCACCTACCTGGGCATGGCTGTTGGTACTGTTCAACGGGCTGTTATGGCCCCACGTGGCTTACCTGTGGGCTGCCCGCTCGGCAGCACCGTACCAGGCGGAACAACGCAACTTGCTGCTGGACTCGCTGATGGGCGGGTTCTGGACCGCCGCCATGCACTTCAACCCGCTGCCCAGCGTGACCGTACTGTCGATGATGACCATGAACAACGTCGCCGCCGGTGGCAAGCGTATGGTCTTTCACGGGGTGCTGGCGCAATTGGCTGGCATGTTTGTCGCCCTCCTGCTGCTCGGCCCCGGCCTGCAGGTGACCGCCACACCCCTGCAGGTCTATGCCTGCTTGCCAATGCTCACGCTGTACCCATTGGCCCTGGGTTGGGTGTGCTACCAGTTGGCGATCAAACTGGGTGACCACAAACGCCGGCTGAGCGCCCTGAGCCTCACAGACAGCCTGACCGGGCTGCTCAACCATGGTGCCTGGAAGGACCTGCTGCTGCTGAAGTTCCAGGCCTGCAAGCAGCAACAGGGGCACGCGGTGGTTGCCCTGATCGACATCGACCACTTCAAGGCCATCAACGACACCTTTGGCCACGTGGTCGGCGACTGCGTATTGCGCCAGCTCAGCAGCGAGCTGCGGCGCAACCTGCGTGACGGCGACCAGGCCGGGCGTTACGGCGGCGACGAGTTCTGCGTGATCCTGCCCGATACCAGCGAAGCCCAGGCCTGCCAAGCGATGGAGCGCCTGCGCGAGCGGGTTTCCAGCTACCGCAACCCGCAGTTGCCGCACCTGCGCATCAGCCTGAGTATTGGCCTGTCGCCATTCGACGCCGACCTGGAATCCCCTGAGCACTGGCTCGAACAGGCGGACAAGGCGCTATACACCGCCAAGCACGCTGGCCGCGATCAGGTCAATTTTGCCCGCAGTGAAGCTGCCGCGCTCAAGCTGGCCTATCCTGATTGAACCCCCGTCCTGACGACTTGGCGGGGGTTGCCTGAAGGAGCTGCTCGCGCATGGCCAGGACCGCCAAGCTTCCACCCGCCAGCCATACACCACGCTTTCAGGTGCGCCACTTGATTGCCGGTTTCAGCGCAGTGTTCGGCCTGGCCTGCCTGGTCATTCTCGGCGCCCTGTTCAATATCGCGACCACACTCGACCAGCAGGAGCGCCAGCGTAGCGCCTTCCATGCGAACCAGGCGCTGCAACAACGGTTGCTCGCCTCGCGCCAGTTTCTGTCCAGCTATGCCGTATGGGATGCGGCCTTCGAGCACCTGGCGGGTCACGCCGACTGGCATTGGGCCTACGAAGAAAAGAATGTAGGTGAGTCGCTCTACAGCGCCAGCGGCTACGAAGGGGTTTTCGTGGTGGAAAACGACCGTACCACCTATGCCCTGTTCAAAGGCCAACCCAGCCAGGCGGGCGCCAGCACTTACATAGATGCACCGCTTCAACCGATCATCGACCAGGCCCGTGCGGCCGCGATCCCTCGCGAGCAGATCACTCAGTTCGTGCTGTTCAATGGCTGGCCGGCCGTACTCAGTGCCGCAGCCGTGCGCCCGGACCGAGACGTCAGCGAAAGCGAGGTGAGCCAGGCGCCGGTGATGCTGTTCGTCGACCAGCTTACCGAAGAAAAACTGGCGCAGCTGGGCAAGGGTGCCGGCCTGAATGGCATGCACGTGGAAAAGGAAGACATGCAGCAGCATGGCCACCTGCGCATCGACCTGGGCGACACCGGCTATCACCTGTCCTGGAGCAGCCCGCTACCTGGGCACCAATTGCTGTGGGCTATCTTGCCAGCCCTGTTGAGCGTGCTGCTGATACTCGGCCTGGTCATGCTGTACCTGTGCCGCCATGCCCTGCGCAGCTCGCGGGCGATCGGCCTCACCCTGGTGCATCTGCAACAGAGCAACCAGGCGCTGGAAGCAAGCGAGCAACGCTTTCGCGCGGTAGCCGAATCGGCATCCGATTGGATCTGGGAAACCGACCGGCAACAACGCCTGACCTACCTGTCGCAACGTTTTGCCAATGTAACTGGCTACCCGGTAGACGACTGGCTAGGCCACCCGCTCAACCAGTTGCTGGCCTGCGATACCACCCCGCTGTCGCCCTGGCTGGACGCCCTGGCGACCGCCGACCCGCAGCAACTGGCCAACCTGCGCTGCACCTACCGCGACCAGAATGGCCAGAACCGCTACTGCCGGGTTTCCGCCCGCGCCATCTGGCACCACGGCCACACCATTGGTTTTCGCGGCACCGCCAGCGATATCACCGACGAAGTCGACGCCCACGCGCGCATCCAGCACCTGTCGCTGCACGACCCATTGACCGGGCTGGCCAACCGTAACAAGCTCGCCAGGCACCTGGAGCTGGCACTGCAGCGCGGCAGCGACTCCCCACCCCTTACCCTATTGCTGCTGGACCTGGACAGCTTCAAGCCGATCAATGACTCGCTCGGCCATGCTGCCGGGGATGCCGTGCTGCAGGAGGTAGCAACGCGCCTGCGCGACACCACCCGCGATGGCGATCTGGTCGCGCGCCTGGGCGGCGATGAGTTCATCGTTGTATTAAGCGGCATGGACAACCGCAACGAAATCGACCGTTTCTGTGCGCGACTGATCAGCCTGCTGCAGCAATCCATCGTCTTCGACAGCCAGCCCCTGCACATCGGCGCCAGCATTGGCGTCGCTCAGACCCGCACGCAAGGCTTCGATGCCGGCGAACTGATTCGCTGCGCCGACATTGCCCTGTATCAGGCCAAGGCCGACGGCAAGAACACCTGGTGCTACTTCGCTGCCGAAATGAACCAGCAGATCCAGTACCGCCGCCAACTGGAGAACGACCTGCGCCGGGCCCTGCGCAACCAGGAGTTCGTGCTGCATTACCAGCCGCGCTACCGCCTCAGCGACCTGCGTATCGTCGGGGTCGAAGCCTTGCTGCGCTGGCAGCATCCACAGGAAGGGTTGCTGGGCCCAGACACCTTCATCCCGCTGGCCGAGCAAAGCGACATCATTGTCGCGCTGGGCCGCTGGGTGCTGCGCGAAGCCTGCCGCACAGCCCATGACTGGCCCGACGACATTCTGGTGTCGGTGAACCTGTCGCCTGCGCAGTTCCTGCGCAGCGATGTGGTGGCCGACGTGCGCGAGATTCTGCTGGACACGGCCTTCCCCGCCCAACGCCTGGAGCTGGAAATTACCGAGAACGTGATGCTCAACGACATCGAGGGTGCGCTGGGCACCATGCTGTCACTCAAAGAGCTGGGTGTGCGCCTGAACATGGACGATTTCGGCACGGGCTACTCGTCGCTGGGCTATCTGCGCACCTACCCGTTCGACAGCATCAAGATCGATAAACGCTTCATCAGCGGCCTGAACAACAACGGCGGCAGCGACCGCGCCGTGGTCCAGGCCATCATCAACCTGGGTGAGGCGATGGGGCTGACAGTGACGGCCGAGGGTGTGGAGAGTGAACAGCAGCTCAAGGCGCTGGAGAAGGACCACTGCCATGAAGTGCAGGGCTATTACATGAGCCGCCCGCTGGACAGTGCAGGGTTGCAGGCGTTGCTGCAGCACACATCCAAAAACACAGCGCAGCCCATGTAGGAGCAGCCTTGTGCTGCGAAGAGGCCAGTGAAGCCACCACCCACAGTGCAGTTGCCACTGGCCTCTTCGCAGCACAAGGCTGCTCCTACATGCACAAGGCTGTCCTTATATGGGCTGCTGCAGGCTGCGCTCGGCCACGATTTCCGGCAGATCGCGCCGGCGCAGGTAAGCGCGCAGTGGTTCACCGATGTTCAAGCGGTCATCCACATGCTGCCCCAGCAACAGCGCCAGCCGTTCGCGGCACAGCGCCATACGCCGCCCTTGCTCGGGCCGCCAGACAAACTCGCTGCAGGGCGTGATGGTGGCGTCGGCCACGTCCATGCCGAACGAGTCCTCGGAGAAACGCACGATATGAACGCCGCGCTTGCCGTGAAACCCGACAAAGCCCTTGAGCTGGTCGGCAGCGTTGCAGATATCCTGGGAAGTGATGGCCATGACGTAACCTCGCAATGAAATCGGAAGATACGCACGCCTGGCGGGGATGGGTCGCCTCTGCCGGGCAACTCGCAACGGGCAGCCTAACGCAAGTGGCCTTTCATGCGCCATGGCTTTGCTCAATCACCGGCCACTGCATCGACCTGAGTGTGCAGTACCTCACCCAACCACTGCATGAACGCCTGCACCCGACGTGGCACATGCCGTTGCCGGGCATAGAGCAGCGACACCGGCATGGCCGGCGCCTGCCAATCCTCCAGCAACGAAACCAGTTCGCCGCGCCGCAGGTGCTCGGCCACCCCCACAGCAGGCACCTGGATCAGCCCCAACCCGGCCAGGCAGGCCGCCGAGTAGGCTTCGGCATTGTTGACCGTAACCACACCGGCCATGGCCTGATACCGCAGCTCGCCGCCTTGCAGGTATTCGAACCCGGCACTGCGTGCGCCCAGGGTGCGCACGTAATGCACCAACTGGTGACTGGCCAGGTCCTGCGGCGTGCGCGGTGCGCCATGGCGGGCCAGATAGGCGGGGCTGGCACAGTTGCGCATGCTCAGTTGCCCGACTGGCCGAGCCACCACGTCCAGGTCATGCAAGGCGCCAATACGCATCACGCAGTCAAAACCTTCGCGCAGCAGGTCGACTTGGCGATCGGTGCAACTGAGCTCCACTTGCAGACGCGGGAAGCGCTGCAGAAACCGCGGTAGCGCCGGGATGATGACACGGCGCGCCATCATGGTTGGCAGGTCGATGCGCAGGCGCCCGGCCAGCTCGGCGTCGTCGGCACTGAACAGGCTTTCTATCTCGTCCATGCCCGACAGCAGGTCCTTGCTACGCTCGTACAGCAAGGCGCCATCCTGGGTCGCCTGCACCCGGCGGGTGGTGCGGTTGAACAACTGCGTGCCCAGCAAGCGTTCAAGCGCCCTCACCTGCTCCGACACGGTCGAGCGTGGCAACCCCAGGCTCTCGGCAGCCAGGGTGAAACTGCTGACTTCACTCACCCGCACAAAGGTACGTAACAACTCCAGCTTGTTCACTGGCGGCCTCGACTATCCAATTTAAGCGAACAGTATTTCCATATTTTCAGGATTTAACAGCCTCGCACCGACCAATAACCTGTCCTCATCCACCCACCACGAGGTATTCACCATGACCCGCAAAATTGCCCTGATCACTGGCGCCAGCCGCGGCCTCGGCCGCAACGCCGCCGAGCACTTGGCCGCTCGCGGCATCGATGTCATCGGTACCTACCACAGCAAGGCAGACGAAGCACAGGCCGTGGCGGCGCGACTGGAGCAGGCCGGGGTCAAGGCGACCATGCTGCAGCTGGACGTCAGCGACAGCAGCAGCTTTGCCGAATTTGCCGAGCGCCTGGGCACGACCCTGCAGCAGCACTTTGGCCGCGAGCGTTTCGACTTTCTGGTGAACAATGCCGGGATCGGTCTGAACGTGCCGTATATCGACACCACCGAGGCGCAATTCGACCAGTTGCTGAACATTCAGCTCAAAGGGCCGTTTTTCCTCACCCAGCGCCTGCTGCCGCTACTGGCGGACAATGGCCGGATCGTCAACATTTCCACCGGCCTGGCGCGCTTTGCGCTGCCGGGGTATGCCGCCTATGCCGCGATGAAAGGCGCAATGGAGGTGCTGACTCGCTACCAGGCCAAGGAACTGGGTGCGCGAGGCATTCGCGTGAACATTCTGGCACCCGGTGCGATCGAGACCGACTTTGGCGGCGGCGTGGTGCGGGACAACCCACAGGTGAATGAATACATTGCCGGCAACACGGCATTGGGTCGAGTGGGGTTGCCGGATGATATCGGGGCGGCGATCGCGCTGCTGCTGGAGGACGGCAATGGCTGGATTACCGGGCAGCGGCTGGAAGTATCGGGCGGGATGTTCCTCTGAGTTCGGAATTGCGGGGCCACAAAGTGGCCCCTGGCCTACTGCTCATGTACCTGCACGCTCGCAGTCATCCCGGCACTGAGGGTTACCCCTTCCGGCACCTGGTCCAGGCGAATCCTCACGGGTATGCGCTGGGCCAGCCGCACCCAGTTGAAGGTCGGCTCCACCTCCGGCAGCAACTGGCTGTCCGGGTTGCTGTTGCGGTCGGTGATGCCGCGGCTGATACTTTCTACATGCCCTTGCATCGGCTCGCCCGCGCCCATCAGCCAGACTTTCACGGTGTCCCCCACGCCAATGCGCGGCAACTTGGTCTCCTCGAAGTACGCCTGGATGTAGAAAGTCGAATCATCCACCAGGGCCATCACCGCTTGCCCGATATTCACGTAGTTGCCTTCGGCCAGACGCAGGTTGGTGATATGCCCGCTGCGCGGTGCCCGCACTTCACTGCGCGCCAGGTTGATCTTGGCCACCTGCAACTGCGCCTCGGCCTCATGTAACTCGCCACGGGCGATGGCGGCATTGATCTGGGCATTTTCACGCAATTCGGCACTGATCGCCTCTGGCCCCAGGGCGGTACGCCGGGCTGCTTCGCGCTCGCGCAAGCGCAGTTGCTGGGCGCGGGTCTCGGTCACGGCGCTGGCCTGGTCGAAAGCGGCCTGGAAGCGCTCGCGGTCGATACTCATCAACAGGTCGCCCGCCTTGACCTGCTGGTTGTCATGCACCTTCAATTCGCGCACCCAGCCAGACACATCAGGCGCGATCACCACCACATCGGCGCGCACCCGGGCATCGCGGGTCCATGGGGTCAGCATGTAGTACTGCCACAGCTGGTAGCCCGCCAACACGGCCAAGGCCACCACACACAAAGTCACCAGAGTACGTACGGCCGCACGCATCGAAACACTCCTTTATAAAGCTCCCAGCAAGCGTACTACCAGGAACAACACACAAACGAACAGCGCTGCATCGAATAGCGCCTCGTGCCAGATCCAGCGCCCCAAAGGCGTGGCCTGCACCACCAGACGAAGCACGCCAGTGACCAGCAGCGCCAGCAACACATAAAGCAGAAACGGGCTAAGCAGCACGCCCCCGACTTCCCACTCACGCAACCCCATGGGTTTCCTCCTGCCAGCGGCACCACTTGCCCCAGCTCTTCTGCAACTGCAATACCGCCCCCTCGGCCAGCCGCAGCGGGTCGCTAGCAGGCAGCCGGCGCAAAGCAGCGATGAACTGTTCACTGGCAGTGTCCAGGCGCTGCCCACGCCCGGCAGCTGGCCCCTTGGCCAGCACTGCCTCTACTTGTTGCAGGTACTCACGCTCGGCTTGCCCCAAAGGGGCCTGGGCGATCGCCAGGCACATGCGCAGGTGCACCAGCTCGTCGCCGATATCCAGCCCGTGCAGGCCGTCATCCCAGCGTTTGCGCTCACTTTCCGGCAACTCACTGGCGTGCCGCGCCAGTTGCATCAAGCGGTCGGCCATGCGCCCGCCAAACCAGCTGTCGGCCCCACGCAGGTCGCGCCGGGTCAAGCGCACCAGGTCGCTCTGGGTTGCCGCGCGCAAGCGCCGGCCCAGCCAAGCCGGGTGGCGCAGTACCAACAAGCGAAAGGCCATGACCGCCGCCGACACCCCCACCAGCATGGCCAGGGCACTGTTGAGCATGGTCGCCACACCGAACTGCATGGCGTTGAGCGGCGACACCAGCACGATGAAGTGCAGGCAATAGGACGTGGCAGTGGCCCCGGTACGTGGGTGGGCCATACCCAACGCGCCCAGAAACAGCGGCACGCCCATGCCCAGGCAGAGCATGGCGAAACTGCTCCATTGCGGCAGCACGATTTGCCCGACCAGAAACGCCGCAGGGATCGCCAGGAAGATGCCCCGCAAAAAGCTCAAACCAATCTGCGCGCCGTTCTCCCGGCTGGCGAACAGGCTGCAGACCACGCAGGTCAGCACCAGTCCCCCCGGCGCCGAAGGCCAGGCCGTGGCCAGCCAGAAGCCACTCATGACCAGAAAGGCCAGCGCGCTGCGCGAACCGAACAGCAAGGCCAGCGACCAGTCACGGTGTGCGGCCAAGCCCTGGGACACGTCCTTGGGCGCCCTGCCCGCCTCCACGTCCTCCAGCGCCTGGCTGGCAGCCATGGCGTAATCGAGCAGCAGGGCCATGCGCGCCAGGCAGAAGTGTTCCGCCGGGCTGATCTGCTCATCGTGGGCGGCATCCCAGATACGCTGACGCAACAGCAACAGACTGGGCTGATCGGGTTTTCCAAGCAACGTGCGCACGTCCTGCAACCAGGGCGCCAGGCGCACGGCCTCGCGCTCATCCAGCTGCCGCCACTGGCGGCGTACCGAACGGGAGATGCGCAACAGCACCATCAATTTCTGACTAAGGCCACGAATGGCACGGGCACGCTGGCGCCCACGGTTGCCCTCGAACCAGGCATGCTCACGCTGGCTGTCGATGGCAACGATGCGCCCCAGGCTCTCTAGCAGGCCTTTGCGCGCCTCGTCCTCACCGCCCAGCATGGCGCTGGCGGCCTGTAAGCCGTTCTGCCAGGCCTGCCGCGCCTGCCCACCCAGCTGCTGCTCAACCCGCATGGGCCAGAGCAAGGCGCTACTGGCAGTGGCGCAGAAAATGCCCAGGCAGATCTCGGTGCAGCGGGCCACGGCCTGATCGAACACCCGCAGCGGGTGGTCGATGGCTGGCAAGGCAATGATCGCGGCAGTGTAGCCGGCCAGCACGAAGGCATATGCCCAGGCGCTGCGCAACTGGGTGGACGCGGCGGTACACAGGGCCAGCCACAGGGCCAGGGTTAGCAGGAACAAGCCGGGGGTCTGGGCGAACAGGCCGATGAACAGTACCGACATGACGGTGCCGACCAAGGTACCCGCCAACCGCGCCAGGCCTTTCTGCACCACCATGCCCGACAGCGGCTGGGCGACGATGAACGCCGTCATCAGTGCCCAGGACGGTTGCTCCAGGCCCCAGCGCATGGCCAGCCACAAGGCCAGGCCACCGCCGAGCAGGGTCTTGATGGCGAACTTGAGGGCGAGGCTGCTGGGGGCGAACAGGGCCTGAAGGGTGATGGGCACGAGGCGGACCTTGCGGGGAATGGTCTTGATGAAACGATAGACAATGGTGAGCAGGATAAAGTGGAAACGATTAATTAGCTAGCTAATCATCTTTATAGCCATATCAGTCGGCCCTTTCGCAGCACAAGGCTGCTCCTACACAGCCCCCTGTAGGAGCAGCCTTGTGCTGCGAATGGGCCGCGCAGACAACACAAAAATTGCAGGCAAAAAAATGGGCGACCGAAGTCGCCCTAAATGCCTTGCGTGCTCGTGTACCCGGAAGGTCAGCGCGGCTTGCGCTTGTTCGAGTCCTTCCAGATGAAAATGCCCAGACCGGCAAAGAAGGCGAACATCAACCCGACCGTTACCACACCGGCGATAACTACGTTGTCGAAGAACATGCTGGCCTCCCCATTCGTTTGCCGTTGTCCGATGGGGGCAAGTTAACCAATGTGCGGGCAGGGAAAATTGATCGGGGTCAATGGTGCCCGGGGCCGGGCACGCGAGGCGGGTGCAGGGTTGACCTGCGTCAAGTTTCAGCGCTTCTTCGGCTTGCCCTTGGGCTTCTTTTTCTTGCTGGCATTCAACGGCAGGGCCTGCTCGAATGCGTTGCGCATTTCGTTCAGGCGCTTTTCCTTGAGGTCGTGGACGCGCTTGGCGCGTTCGGCATCGAAATCGATGAGGTTGTCTTGGCTCATGGGCGGGCTCGACGATCAACTGAGACGTTCATGATGAAGCCAGGCGCAGGCGCTGACCAGCCCCGCGTCAGACTTCGATGTCGACCAGCAGCCCTTGGCGTACATGTTCGCCCATCAATGGCGCCACCGGCACGGTGTTGTCGGCGTTGACCTCGTCTCCGGGCAATGCGCTGTAGCGTTGCTGGTCGCCCTGTTGCCGGCGCTGCCGGCGACGCTGCTCGTCGCGCAGCAACAGCGCCTGCTCTTGTGGGTCGCGCTGCTGCTTGAGGTCGATGGCACTTTCGCTGGACGCAGGCTGCGCCGGCACCACCGGCTTGATGTCGGGGGTTGGCTTGACCGGGTCCTGTTGCGAGGTCACCGGGGCGGCACTGAGCGGTATGATCGGCGGCAGCATGGACGTTCTCCTATGCCCCCTGTATCGGCAGGCGCTGGCTTACCTTGATGTGACGGACGACATTTACTCGGCTTCGTCTTCAGGCTCATCGTCGCTTGGCGGGCTGGCTTCGCTCCAGGGCCGTTTGTAAACCTGCTGCCAGACCGCATCCATATGATCCCGCACGACCTGCGGCGCCGCTTTCAGCGAAGCGCTGTCCTCGCGCTCGCCACCGACCGGCTCCTCGCCCGCCGGGGTGATCAGCGATTGGCCGGTAATGGTGTAGCTGGCCTGCCCTTCGCGCATCTCGATGGCAATGTCGTGTGGATCGATGCCGCCGCCACAGAACGCATGGCTGGCCACCGTCACCTCGGCCACGCCGTCTTTGTTCAGGTCACTGACATCACTGACGTCAGAGTAGAAGTCCACGTCCAGGTCCAGCCCCGGGCAGGTGGTTTCCTGCTCGATCTGCCAACGCGCCTTGAAGGCGTCGCTTTCGGCTGTGCGCCCGTACAAGGTGGCCTTGAGCACCACCTTGTCCACTTCCTGTTCGCTTTCCGGGTCGCTGGCCTGGCCATCGCTGCGGCTCAATACCAGCAGGCCTTCGCCGTCGCGGTCACGAAAGTGCACGCTCTTGATCGGCGTCTGCACGCCCAGTACCTCAAGCTGCTCCATCGGGATGGGGGGCAAGGTCTCGAAGTTTTTCTGTTCGCAGGCGCTGAGCAGCAACAGGCTGCCCACAACCATCGAAGCGCTGATCCAGCGGTGCTTGGCGGACATGTTGATGCGGGGCCCTCGTCGGCTGCACGGTGCAAGACGATGAAACGGCTAGACTGACTTACTTCCTGTTGTCGTTCGGCACCTTTCGGTGCGTTCGCACTTTGGTCTGACCGGCCGATCCGTTAACATAATCGGCTTTTTCATCGCGGGAGTTCAGGCAGTATGGCGCAGCAGTATCAACCGGGGCAACGCTGGATCAGCGACAGCGAAGCAGAGCTCGGCCTGGGTACCATCCTGGCGCAGGATGGCCGCCTGTTGACCGTGCTTTACCCGGCCACTGGCGACACTCGCCAGTATTCCCTGCGCAATGCGCCGCTGACCCGCGTGCGTTTCTCGCCAGGTGACCAGATCACCCACTTCGAAGGCTGGAAGCTGACCGTACGCGAAGTCGAGGACATCGACGGGCTGATGGTCTACCACGGCCTGGACGCGCAGAACCAACCGCGTACCCTGCCCGAAACTCAGCTGTCGAACTTCATCCAGTTCCGCCTGGCCAGCGACCGCCTGTTCGCCGGGCAGATCGACCCGCTGTCGTGGTTCAGCCTGCGCTACAACACCCTGCAGCACACCAGCAAGCAGATGCAGTCGGCGCTGTGGGGCCTGGGCGGCTGCCGTGCACAGCCCATTGCCCACCAATTGCACATTGCCCGCGAAGTCGCCGACCGCAGCGCCCCGCGTGTACTGCTGGCCGACGAAGTGGGCCTGGGCAAAACCATCGAGGCCGGCCTGGTCATTCACCGTCAGCTGCTGTCGGGCCGCGCCAGCCGCGTGCTGATCCTGGTGCCGGAAAACCTCCAGCACCAGTGGCTGGTGGAAATGCGCCGGCGCTTCAACCTGCAGGTGGCCCTGTTCGATGCCGAACGCTTCATCGAAAGCGACGCCAGCAACCCGTTCGAAGACGCCCAACTGGCGCTGGTCGCCCTGGAGTGGTTGGTCGACGACGAAAAGGCCCAGGATGCGCTGTTTGCCGCTGGCTGGGACCTGATGGTGGTCGACGAAGCTCACCACCTGGTCTGGCACGAAGACCAGGCCAGCGCCGAGTACAGCCTGGTCGAGCAACTGGCCCAAGTCATCCCGGGCGTGCTGCTGCTCACCGCCACCCCCGAGCAGCTGGGCCAGGACAGCCACTTCGCCCGCCTGCGCCTGCTCGACCCTAACCGTTTCCACGACCTGGCCGCTTTCCGCGCCGAGAGCGAGCACTACCGCCCGGTTGCCGAAGCGGTACAGGAACTGCTTGACGAAGGCCGCCTGTCGCCCAAGGCCCACGCCACCATCCAGGGCTTCCTGGGCGCCGAAGGCGAAGCCCTGCTGGCCGCGGTCAGCGATGGCGACACCCAGGCCAGCGCGCGCCTGATCCGCGAACTGCTGGATCGCCACGGCACTGGCCGCGTGCTGTTCCGTAACACCCGTGCGGCGATTCAGGGCTTCCCCGAGCGCCAACTGCACCCCTACCCGCTGGCCACGCCCGAGCAATACCGCGACCTGCCGGCCGGCGAGCACGCCGAGCTGTACCCGGAAGTCGCCTTCCAGGCCCAGGGTGACGTGGCCGACGATGAGCGTTGGTGGCGTTTCGACCCGCGCGTCGACTGGCTGATCGACACCCTGAAGATGCTCAAGCGCACCAAAGTGCTGGTGATCTGCGCCCACGCCGAGACCGCCATGGACCTGGAAGACGCCTTGCGCGTGCGCTCCGGCATCCCGGCCTCGGTGTTCCATGAAGGCATGAGCATCCTCGAACGCGACCGCGCCGCCGCCTACTTTGCCGATGAAGAGTTCGGCGCGCAGGTGCTGATCTGCTCCGAAATCGGCAGCGAAGGCCGCAACTTCCAGTTCGCTCACCACTTGGTGATGTTCGACCTGCCAGCGCACCCCGACCTGCTCGAACAGCGCATTGGCCGCCTTGACCGAATCGGCCAGAAGCACACCATCCAGCTGCATATCCCGTACCTGCAGGACAGCCCGCAAGAGCGCCTGTTCCAGTGGTATCACGAAGGCCTCAACGCCTTCCTCAACACCTGCCCCACCGGCAACGCCCTGCAGCACCAGTTCGGCCCACGCCTGCTGCCGTTGCTCGAAGGCGGCGAAAGCAAGGCCTGGGATACCCTGGTGGCCGATGCCCGCAGCGAGCGCGAGCGCCTGGAGGCCGAACTGCACACTGGCCGTGACCGCCTGCTGGAGCTCAACTCCGGCGGTGCCGGCGAAGGCCAAGCGCTGGTCGAGGACATTCTTGAACAGGACGACCAGTTTGCCCTGCCGATCTACATGGAAACCCTGTTCGACGCCTTCGGTATCGACAGCGAAGACCATTCGGAGAACGCACTGATCCTCAAACCGAGCGAAAAAATGCTCGATGCCAGCTTCCCGCTGGGCGACGATGAAGGCGTGACCATCACTTACGACCGTGCCCAGGCGCTGTCGCGCGAGGACATGCAGTTCCTCACCTGGGAGCACCCGATGGTGCAGGGCGGCATGGACCTGGTGCTGTCCGGGTCGATGGGCAACACCGCCGTGGCGTTGATCAAGAACAAGGCACTCAAGCCGGGCACCGTGCTGCTCGAACTGCTGTTCGTGAGCGAGGTGGTGGCACCGCGCAGCCTGCAACTGGGCCGCTACCTACCGCCGGCGGCATTGCGCTGCCTGCTCGACACCAATGGCAACGACCTGGCATCGCGGGTGGCCTTCGAAACCCTCAACGACCAGCTCGAAAGCGTGCCGCGCGCCAGCGCCAACAAGTTCGTCCAGGCCCAGCGCGATGTCCTGGCCAAACGCATCAGTGGTGGCGAGGAGAAGATCCTGCCAACCCATATCGAACGCGTGGCCGAAGCCCAGCGCCGTCTGGCGGCTGAAGCCGACGAGGAACTGGCACGCCTGGTGGCACTGCAAGCGGTCAACCCGAGTGTGCGCGACAGCGAAATCGACGCCCTGCGCAAGCAGCGCGAAGATGGCCTGGCGATGCTGGAAAAAGCCGCCCTGCGCCTGGAAGCCATTCGCGTGCTGGTGGCTGGCTGACCCACCCTTACTGCCCTGACCACCCTCCTGTAGGAGCAGCCTTGCGCTGCGAAGAGGCCATTAGCCTTACAACATTGTTGTGAGGCATCCGGCCCTTTCGCAGCACAAGGCTGCTCCTACCCATCATTTCCATTTATTCCTGCTGGCGATTGGCTTGATAACCAAATCGTAGAAATCAATGTGCCATTAGTCAGGAAGGCTTAAATACTCCTTCCTATACTGCCTCTGGACAGTCTGCACAGGGTTGTAGCGCAGACGAGTGAAAACTCGATCAAGAGGCACTCCATGGAATGGCTGGGGCTGCAACTGTTCGCCGATCTTCCGGCAACCGGGCGCATCGTTATCGATTGCCGGCATGAACCGTTCCTGGTTCTGCTCGCCTACATCGTCGCCAGCGCGGCCTGCTTCGCCACTCTCGACATGGCCGAGCGACAATCCCACAGCGACGACCCCACCGCTCACCGGCAATGGAACATGCTCGGCGCCTGCTGCCTGGCCGGCGGCATCTGGGCCATGCACTTCATCAGCATGCTGGCGTTCGAGGCCCCGGTGGAAGTGCACTACGATGTCTCCTTGACCATCCTTTCGCTGCTCATTGCCCTGGGCGTGGCCTGGCTGGCCATGCACAGCCTCGAACGCGGCCAGGTGCACACGGATCACTTTGCGCTTAGCGCCGTGCTGATCGCCTTGGGTATCATCCTCATGCACTTTGTCGGCATGGCTGCGATGGAAACCGGCGCCGTTCAGTATTACCAGACCGGCCTGCTGCTGACCTCTGCCGCCATCGCTCTGCTTACCAGCCTGGCCGCACTGTGCCTGGCCCGCTACTTGCGCAATGGCAGCGGCACCCTGTACCAGACCATGAAGTACGGCGCCAGCCTGTTGATGGCCGGCGGCATCGTAGCCACTCATTTTACCGCGATGTCGGCCATGACCCTGGTCATCCCAGCCGATACCGCACTGCGCCTGCCGTCTGGCGACAACAGCCTGCAATTGGCACTGGGCATCGGCTTCATCACCCTGCTGATCAGTGGCGCCAGCATCAGCGCCGCACTGGCCGACAAAAAGTTGCAAAGCAAGGAGCACGATCTGCGCCGGGTCAGCGTGCTGCTCAGCCAACTGGACCAGGCCCGCGCTTCGCTGCAACAGGCAGCGCACTACGATGCCCTGACCAATCTGGTCAACCGCCGCGGCTTCAACCAGGTTCTCGCCGAGCGCCTGGCCGAGCATCAGGCCAGCGAAAGCCGCCTGGCAGTGATGTTCCTCGACATCGACCATTTCAAGCGCATCAACGACAGCCTCGGCCACGACGCCGGAGACGAACTGCTCAAGGTGATCGCCAACCACATCAAGGCGGCCACGCGCAGCCAAGACCTGGTTGCGCGCTTCGGTGGCGACGAGTTCTGCGTGGTCACCAGCCTGAACAACCGCGACGAAGCCCGCCACCTGGCCCAGCGCATCATGCAAAGGATGAAAGAACCCATCGACCTGGGCGGTCGGCGCATGGTCATGACCACCAGCATCGGCATCAGCATCTTCCCAGACGACGGCAGCACAGCCGAAGAGCTGCTCAAGCATGCCGACCTGGCTCTCTATCAATCCAAGGACAACGGGCGCAACAGCCTGAACTTCTTCAACGACAGCCTGAAAGCCAGGGCTTCGATAGCCCTGCAACTGGAAGAAGAGCTGCGCCTGGCCCTGCTCGAAGAACGCGGGCTGTGCGTGCACTACCAACCGATTTTCGACCTGCGCAGCGGGCAGGTGGCAAAACTGGAAGCACTGGTGCGCTGGCGGCACCCGCAACACGGCCTGCTCGGGCCCGACCGCTTCGTTGGCATTGCCGAAGCCAACGGCCTGATCATTGACCTCGACCTGTGGGTGCTGCGCCACGCCTGCGCCGACCTGGCCTACCTGCAACGTCACGGCTATGGCGACATCAAGGTCACGGTCAATTGCTCGGCGGTCACCCTCAGCCACGACGAACTGCCCAACGAAGTCGAAAAGGCGCTGTTCCACGCAGGCCTCGCGCCGCGCCAGCTGGAGCTGGAAGTGACCGAGAACGCCCTGATGGGCGATATCCAGCGTACGGTCAGCCTGCTCAAGCGTGTTCGCGCCCTGGGCGTGGCGCTGTCGATCGACGACTTTGGTACCGGCTACTCATCACTGGCCTACCTCAAGCGCCTGCCACTGGACGTACTGAAGATCGACCGCACCTTCCTGCAGGATGTGCCGGGCAGCCAGAAAGACCGCGAAATCGTCCAGGCGATCATCATCATGGCGCATACCCTGCACCTGCAGGTCGTCAGCGAGGGCGTGGAAACCGTCGAACAACAAACCTTCCTCGAAAGCCACGGCTGCGATTACCTGCAGGGCTACCTGCTCGGGCGCCCCGCGCCGCTGGCCGAACTGCGGCCGCTGCTGGAACTGGCGCAGCGCCAGAATGGCCTTGTCACACCTTGCTGCGGTACAGCTCTACCAGGGTCGCCGGATCTTTTTGCAGGTAACCCTGGCTACCGTGCAGGCGCATCAGTTGCGCGGCGAGGCCACTGAGCGGCGTCGCCGAGCCTTGCTCGCGGGAGAACTTGACCGCACCGTCGAGGTCCTTGAGCAGCGTGCGTACGTGCCACTTGATCGGCTCGAAACGGCTCTCGGCCATTTGCGGCGCCAGGATCTGCAGTGGCTTGGAATCGGCAAAGCCACCGGCCAACGCTTCGGCGATCAACGACGCATCTACCCCGGACTGTTCGGCCAGTGCCACCACTTCGGCAATCACCAGGGCATTGCAGGCGACGATCATCTGGTTGCAAGCCTTGGTCACCTGGCCCGCGCCTACCGCGCCCATGTGCGTCACGCGCTGGCCAAGCACCTGCAGCACTGGGCGTGCACGCTGCAGGTCAGCCGCTTCACCGCCAACCATGATCGCCAGGGTGCCAGCTTCGGCACCCGGCGTGCCGCCCGACACCGGTGCATCGAGCCAGGCCATGCCGCACAGTGCTGCCAGTTCGGCAGCCATTTCACGGGTGGCGGTGGGTTCCAGGCTGGAGAAATCGATCAGCAACTGGCCGCTGCTACCGCCTTGGGCAATGCCTTGCTCGCCGAACACCACCTCGCGCACCACCGCCGTGTCGGCCAGGCATAGCAGCACCATGTCACTGTCGCGGCACAATTGGGCCGGGCTGCTGGCCAGGCGCGCGCCAGCAGCGACCAGGGCCGCGCACTTGTCCGGGCTGCGGTTCCATACCGTCAGCGGATAGCCCGCTGCCAGTAGGCGGCGGCACATGGGCAGGCCCATCAGGCCAATGCCGGCGAAGCCAAGCGAAGGTAGTTGTGAGCTCATCAACGTCTCCAGACAAATTCGATATCGATCCGGGCCGCTTTGCAGCCCCCATTACGCATCCCGTAAACTGTTACCGCCACGCCGAATTGTTACTTACCTCTACCCGCCTTGCACGGCATCAAGCACCAAAACGGGGCTGCTGCGTATTTTTGCGCACCAAAAAAGATCACGCCTCTTCCGCGCGCTTCGCCTGGATCACGATGAACGGCGAAACCACCACCGCCCAGATCTCTGGATCGCGGCTTTGCAGGTCCAGTGCCTGCTCGGCCGACACCGGCCCAACAGTGCCATCACTACGCCACTTGGCGAAGATCTCGCTGCGATTCTCGGCCATCGCTTCGGCAACGGTGATCAGGTCCAGGCTGGGGTCGACCCAAATCAGGTCACCCTTGGCCCAGAATCGTTCCAGTGCTTTCCACTCGATGATTGCCGTCTCGCCAAGCAATTTGGCATAGAGGGTGCTTGTTTGATCAGTCATGGGTGGTATCCGCAAAAATCGCCAATAAAAAAGGCCGGCATTTTTGCAGAAAAACCCGGTTTCAAATATGTAATTTGGTCGATTGACCCCGAAGTTGTGGGGCGGGGTCACAGATGCAGGCAGTTTGATGGCGCCTTTCTGTATCTTTCTGTCGATCAAGCGACAACCCAGGAAGCAGGCACTTTTCGACCGCTTTTCAAGCGCTCGAACAGCGCTCTACACTGTACCGGTACAGTTCCGGGACATGTTCCGGGGGAAGGTGGGCTTGCGCGTTGGCATGGCCACGCCGCAAATCCCGCCCGGTCTGTAGCCCTGGCCGCCAGGACTATAAGAATTACAACAGAATGAGTGGAGCACTATGATCAAGATTTCCAAGCTGTTCGCCGCAATGGTTCTGGCCGGGGTAGCCAGCCATTCGTTTGCCGCCGATACCATCAAGATCGGGATCGCGGGCCCTAAGACCGGCCCTGTGACCCAGTACGGCGACATGCAGTTCATCGGCGCCAAGCAAGCCATCAAGGATATCAACGCCGCGGGCGGCGTGGATGGCAAGATGCTCGAAGCCAAGGAATACGACGACGCCTGCGACCCTAAACAGGCCGTGGCAGTCGCCAACAAAGTGGTCAACGACGGCGTCAAGTTCGTCATCGGCCACCTGTGCTCCAGCTCCACCCAGCCTGCGTCCGACATCTACGAAGACGAAGGCGTGATCATGATCACCCCGGCCGCCACCTCGCCGGAAATCACCGCCCGTGGCTACAAGCTGATCTTCCGCACCATCGGCCTGGACAGCGCTCAGGGCCCGGCTGCCGGCAACTACATCGCCGACCACGTCAAGCCGAAGGTCGTCGCCGTCCTCCACGACAAGCAACAGTACGGTGAAGGCATCGCCACTGCAGTCAAGCAGACTCTGGAAGGCAAAGGCACCAAGGTTGCCGTGTTCGAAGGCCTGAACGCCGGCGACAAGGACTTCTCCTCGATCATCCAGAAGCTCAAGCAGAACAACGTCGACTTCGTCTACTACGGCGGCTACCACCCAGAGCTGGGCCTGATCCTGCGCCAGGCTCAGGAAAAAGGCCTGAAAGCCAAGTTCATGGGCCCGGAAGGCGTGGGTAACGACTCCATTTCGCAGATCGCCCAGAACGCCTCCGAAGGCCTGCTGGTCACCCTGCCGAAGTCGTTCGACGCCGACCCTGAGAACAAGAAGATCGTCGACGCCATCAAGGCTGACGGCAAGGACCCAAGCGGCCCATTCGTGTTCCCGGCCTACTCGGCTGTCGAGCTGATCGCCCAGGGCATCAAGGCGGCCAAGTCCGAAGAGACCGACAAGGTGGCAGCGGCCATCCACGCCGGTTCCTTCAAGACCCCTACCGGCACCCTGTCGTACGACGAGAAGGGCGACCTGAAAGACTTCAAGTTCGTGGTCTACGAATGGCACTTCGGCAAGCCGAAGACCGAAGTCTCCCCTCAGTAACTGCGTGACTAATAGCTGACCGTAGAAGCCCACTGTGCGAGCAGTGGGCTTTGTTTTACGAGGTTCATGGGCCTGATCCCCGCGATCCGGGGGCGGGCTCACCTGAAAATCTTAAAACCGTCACCCGCGGTTTCCTGGCCTACCCCCGCCAGCGAAATGCAAATCAGGTTTTTAGGAGCGCTGTAATGCCTGAGATCTACCATTTCTTCCAACAACTGGTTAATGGATTGACCATCGGCAGCACCTATGCCTTGATCGCCATCGGCTACACGATGGTGTACGGCATCATTGGCATGATCAACTTCGCCCACGGCGAGGTGTACATGATCGGTTCCTATGTGGCCTTCATCGCCCTGGCGGGCCTGGCCATGATGGGTATCCATTCGCTGCCGATCCTGATGACCGTCGCCTTCGTCGCGACGATCTTCGTCACCAGTGCCTATGGCTACAGTATCGAACGGGTTGCCTACCGCCCCCTGCGCAACAGCAACCGGTTGATCCCGCTGATTTCCGCCATCGGCATGTCGATCTTCCTGCAGAACACCGTCTTGCTGTCGCAAGACTCCAAGGACAAGTCCATCCCCAACCTGATCCCCGGCAGCTTCTCCTTCGGGCCAGGCGGTGCTGAAGAAGTACTGATCAGCTACATGCAGGTCCTGGTGTTCGTCGTCACCTTGGTGGCCATGACCCTGCTCACCCTGTTCATCTCCCGCTCCCGCCTGGGCCGCGCCTGCCGCGCCTGCGCCGAGGACATCAAGATGGCCAACCTGCTGGGCATCAACACCAACAACATCATCGCCCTCACCTTCGTCATCGGTGCCGCCCTGGCTGCCGTGGCGGCCGTGCTGCTGAGCATGCAGTACGGGGTGATCAACCCCAACGCCGGTTTCCTGGTGGGCCTGAAAGCCTTCACCGCGGCGGTGCTGGGTGGCATCGGCAGCATCCCGGGCGCCATGCTCGGCGGGCTGGTGCTGGGCGTGGCCGAAGCGTTCGGCGCCGATATCTTCGGCGACCAGTACAAGGACGTGGTGGCATTCGGCTTGTTGGTTCTTGTCCTGCTATTCCGGCCGACCGGCATCCTGGGCCGCCCGGAGGTTGAAAAAGTATGAACAGAAATCTCAAACAGGCGTTCTTCAGCGCCTTGCTGGTATGGGCCGTGGCCTTCCCGGTGCTGGGCCTGAAACTGAGCATCGACGGCATCAGCCTGGCTGTGCACAGTCAGGGCTCGTTCACCATCAGCATCATCGCCGTGTGCTCGGTGCTGATGTTCCTGCGTGTGCTGTTCGACAAGCAGTGGAGTTCAGTGATGGGCCGCCGTTCGGATCGCAAGCTGATCCCACCGGCTGTCAGCAATTATCTGACCCTGCCGAAAACCCAGCGCTACGTGATCATGGGCCTGATCGTGGCGGCATTGGTGTGGCCGTTCTTCGGTTCCCGAGGTGCGGTCGACATCGCCACGCTGATCCTGATCTACGTGTTGCTGGGCCTTGGCCTGAACATCGTGGTCGGCCTGGCGGGCCTGCTCGACCTCGGCTACGTGGGCTTCTATGCCGTCGGCGCCTACAGCTACGCCATGCTCTCGCACTACCTGGGCTGGAGCTTCTGGGTGTGCCTGCCGATTGCCGGCTTGATGGCCGCCACCTTCGGCTTCCTGCTTGGCTTCCCGGTACTGCGCCTGCGTGGTGACTACCTGGCGATCGTGACCCTCGGCTTCGGCGAGATCATCCGCCTGTTCCTGCGCAACCTCACCGATTGGACCGGCGGCCCCAACGGCATCAGCAACATCCCCAAGCCGGAGTTCTTCGGCCTGACCTTCGAACGCCGCGCCGCCGAGGGCATGCAAACCTTCCACGAGTTCTTCGGGCTGGAATACAACTCGATCAACAAGGTCATCTTCCTCTACCTGGTAGCCCTGCTGCTGGCCTTGCTGGCGTTGTTCGTGATCAACCGCCTGCTGCGCATGCCGATCGGCCGCGCCTGGGAAGCCCTGCGTGAAGACGAGATTGCCTGCCGTGCACTGGGCCTGAACCCGACTGTGATCAAGCTCTCGGCATTCACCCTGGGTGCCTGCTTCGCCGGTTTCGCCGGCAGCTTCTTCGCCGCACGCCAAGGCCTGGTGACGCCGGAGTCGTTCACCTTCATCGAATCGGCGATCATCCTCGCCATCGTCGTGCTTGGCGGCATGGGCTCGCAACTGGGCGTGATTCTCGCGGCCATCGTGATGATCCTGCTGCCCGAGCTGATGCGTGAGTTCAGCGAATACCGGATGCTGATGTTCGGTGCGCTGATGGTGTTGATGATGATCTGGCGTCCGCAAGGCCTGCTGCCTATGCAACGTCCACACATGGAGCTGCGTCGATGAGCCGCGAAATTCTGCAAGTCAGCGGCCTGAGCATGCGCTTCGGCGGCTTGTTGGCGGTCAATGGCGTGGGCCTGACCGTCAAGGAAAAACAAGTGGTGGCGTTGATCGGCCCGAACGGCGCCGGCAAGACCACGGTGTTCAACTGCCTGACCGGCTTCTACAAACCCAGCGGCGGCACCATCCTGCTCGATGGCCAGCCAATCCAGGGCCTGGCCGGCCACCAGATCGCCCGCAAGGGCGTGGTGCGGACCTTCCAGAACGTGCGCCTGTTCAAGGAGATGACCGCGCTGGAAAACCTGCTGATCGCCCAGCACCGCCACCTCAACACCAACTTTTTCGCCGGCCTGTTCAAGACCCCAAGCTTCCGCCGCAGCGAGAAGGAGGCCATGGAACGCGCGCAGTACTGGCTGGAAAAGGTCAACCTGACCGAATTCGCCAACCGTACCGCAGGCACCCTCGCCTACGGCCAGCAGCGCCGCCTGGAAATCGCCCGCTGCATGATGACCCAGCCACGCATCATCATGCTCGACGAACCGGCCGCGGGCCTGAACCCAAAGGAAACCGAAGACCTCAAGGCATTGATCGCCTACCTGCGCGAGTCGCACAACGTCACTGTGCTGCTGATCGAGCATGACATGAAGCTGGTGATGAGCATCTCCGACCATATCGTGGTGATCAACCAGGGCACGCCTCTGGCCCACGGCACGCCGGAAGAGATTCGCGACAACCCTGACGTGATCAAAGCCTACCTGGGGGAAGCGTAAATGCTGAAGTTCGAAAACGTTTCCACCTTCTACGGCAAGATCCAGGCGCTGCACAGCGTCAATGTGGAGATCAACCAGGGCGAGATCGTCACCCTGATCGGCGCCAACGGCGCCGGCAAGTCGACCTTGCTGATGACCCTGTGCGGCTCGCCGCAGGCGCACAGTGGCAGCATCAAGTACCTGGGTGAAGAACTGGTCGGCCAGCCATCCTCGCACATCATGCGCAAGAGCATCGCCGTCGTGCCGGAAGGCCGCCGCGTGTTCGCCCGCCTGACCGTCGAGGAAAACCTGGCGATGGGTGGTTTCTTCACCGACAAGGGCGACTACCAGGAGCAGCTGGACAAGGTGCTGCAGCTGTTCCCGCGCCTGAAGGAACGGTACATCCAGCGTGGCGGTACCATGTCCGGTGGCGAGCAGCAAATGCTTGCCATTGGCCGGGCGTTGATGAGCAAACCCAAGCTGCTGCTGCTCGACGAGCCTTCGCTGGGCCTGGCGCCGATCATCATCCAGCAGATCTTCGACATCATCGAACAGCTGCGCCGCGATGGCGTGACGGTGTTCCTGGTGGAGCAGAACGCCAACCAGGCGCTGAAAATCGCCGACCGGGCGTACGTGCTGGAGAACGGCCGGGTGGTGATGCAAGGAACGGGTGAAGCACTGCTGACTGACCCGAAGGTGCGCGACGCGTACCTCGGCGGTTAAACGAAAAGGGCCTTCGGGCCCTTTTTTCTGCCTGTCACCAACGCATGGCCAGTGCCATACCTGTGGGAGCGGGCAAGCCCGCGAAGAGGCCAGCGCGGTTAACCATTAACTTGAGATCCACCGCCAGCCTGAGTAACGTGGCCAGCTTTCACGGCAAAGATTCCCCGGAGCCCGCCCCATGCGCCTCACCCCCACCCTGCTGTTCACCGCCTTGCTGCCCCTGTTCGCCGGCTGCCAGCTCATGGCTGACGCCCCCAGCGACCCGAACATCGGCACCACGCGCATGCAGGGCGAACTGCGTGCCGCCGGTGGCCAGTTGCTGTTCAAGCCATGCAGTGAAAACCGCACCTTCGTGATCAATGACGTCGGCACCACCGGCATCCTGCAAGAGGCCGCCAACCTCGCCAAGGATGCCAACGACAAGTTGTTCGCCGACGTCCGTGGCCGCCTCACCGGCAGCAAGCAGGCCAACAACGACGGCCAGTTGGAAGTACGCCGCCTGTACCGCCTGGAACCTTCCACCCGTGCCTGTGACGACCCCAACTTCAAACAGCTGACCCTGCGCGCCAGCGGCCAAGAGCCGTTCTGGGCGGTGAAAGCCAGCGGCAAGGGGATGATCATAGAGCGCCCCGGCCAAGATCCGCTGCCCCTGCCGTTCCTTGAAGAAGAAGTGCCCGGCGGCGGCCTGACCCTGAGCAGCGAAGCCAACGGTCAGCACGTGGAACTGTGGGTCGCCCCGCAACGCTGCGCCGACAGCATGAGCGGCGCCGTGCGCCATCTGCGTGCCGAGTTGCGCATCGACGGCAAGACCTTGCAAGGCTGCGGCTACTACGGTGGCGCACGCGACAACTGATCGCCGGGCGCTTTTATCCTGCCAGTCAGGGCGGCGAACAGCTTATACTTGGCGGTTTGTGTAAAGCCGCCGGCCGCCCATGGCCGGGATACTGGACCCTGCCATGCTACGAATCACCGAACTGAAGCTGCCCCTGGACCATCCCGACGAAGCGTTGCGTGAAGCCATCGTCCAGCGCCTGGGCATCCGCGACGAGCAACTGCTCAGCTTCAACCTGTTCAAGCGCAGCTACGATGCGCGCAAGAAGAACAGCGAACTGCTGTTCATCTACACCATCGACCTGGAAGCCAGCAACGAAGCCGAATTGCTTGGCAAATTCGCCGACGACCGCAATATCGGCCCGGCGCCAGACGTCACCTACAAGTTCGTCGGCCACGCCCCGGCAGGCCTGCAGGAGCGCCCGATCGTGGTCGGTTTCGGCCCCTGCGGCATCTTTGCCGGCCTGCTGCTGGCACAGATGGGCTTCAAGCCGATCATCCTCGAACGCGGCAAGGAAGTGCGCCAGCGCACCAAGGACACCTGGGGCCTGTGGCGCAAGAGCGTGCTCAACCCAGAGTCCAACGTGCAGTTCGGCGAAGGCGGCGCCGGCACCTTTTCTGACGGCAAGCTGTACAGCCAGATCAAGGACCCGCAGCACCACGGCCGCAAGGTACTGGAAGAATTCGTAAAGGCGGGTGCGCCGGACGAAATCCTGTACATCAACAAGCCGCACATCGGTACCTTCCGCCTCACCGGCATGGTCGAGCAGATGCGCCAGGACATGATTGCCCTGGGCGCCGAAGTGCGCTTCCAGGAGAAGGTCACCGACCTGCTGGTCGAAGACGGCCAGCTGACCGGCGTGGTACTGGAGAGTGGCGAGCAACTGCACTCGCGCCATGTGGTCCTGGCCCTTGGCCACAGTGCCCGCGACACCTTCCGTATGCTGCACGCCAAAGGCGTGTACATGGAAGCCAAGCCGTTCTCGGTCGGTTTCCGCATCGAGCACCCGCAAACGCTGATCGACAAAGCGCGCCTGGGCAAGTACGCCGGCCACCCGAAACTCGGCGCCGCCGACTACAAGCTGGTGTACCACGCCAAGAACGGCCGCTCGGTGTACAGCTTCTGCATGTGCCCAGGTGGCACCGTGGTCGCGGCCACCAGCGAGCCAGGCCGGGTGGTCACCAACGGTATGAGCCAGTACTCGCGTAACGAGCGTAACGCCAACTCCGGTATCGTCGTTGGCATCGACCCCGAGCGTGACTACCCGGGTGGTCCGCTGGCCGGTATCGAACTGCAGGAGCGCCTGGAAGCCCACGCCTACGTGATGGGTGGCAGCAACTACCAGGCCCCGGCGCAGCTGGTGGGTGACTTTGTCGCCGGCCGGCCGTCGACCGCGCTGGGCAGCGTCGAGCCATCCTACAAGCCAGGCGTGACCCTGGGTGACCTGGCGCCGAGCCTGCCGGACTTCGCCATCGAGGCGATCCGTGAAGCACTGCCGGCGTTCGATCGGCAGATCAAGGGCTACAACCTGCACGATGCAGTGTTGACCGGGATCGAGACGCGTACCTCGTCGCCATTGCGCATTACCCGTGGCGAGGACTACCAGAGCCTGAACCTCAAGGGGCTGTTCCCGGCAGGCGAAGGGGCCGGTTACGCGGGCGGGATCCTGTCGGCAGGTGTGGATGGTATCCGCATTGCCGAAGCGGTAGCGCGGGATATGCTCGGCCTCTGATCACTTGTGGCCTTCCAAGGCCTCTTCGCGGGCACGCCCGCTCCCACAGGGACGCCGATGCCACTGTGGGAGCGGGCGAGCCCGCGAAGAGGCCCTTCCAGGAATCAGAAATATCCAATCCAAACACCGGATTTTCCCTTCCCCTTCCCTCCCGATCTGCATCTAGGCTTGCCTGAGCCCAGCCAGCAACACCATATAACAAAAACGAATATAGTTTTTGTTTTAAAGAATATCGTCACAGGCTAGGGTGTACGCCCGCACCATTCGTAAACTGCCCATGGAGAGCCTATAGCCCGTGCGTAGCCTGTTAACCCGTTTTTTCCAACTTGAAGCCGCCAGCGGCCTGCTGCTGATCGCCGCCGCCGTTCTGGCGCTGATCATCAATAACTCGCCACTGTCCTACCTGTACAGCGGGCTGCTCGACGTGCCCGTCGCCGTCCAGGTCGGCGCGCTGAACATCGCCAAACCCTTGCTGCTGTGGATCAACGACGGCCTTATGGCCCTGTTCTTCCTGCTCATCGGCCTGGAGGTCAAGCGCGAGGTGGTCGACGGTCACCTGTCCAAGCCGTCCCAGGTGATCCTGCCAGCCACTGCTGCCGTGGGCGGCATGGTAGTGCCGGCACTGATCTACTGGTTCATCAACCGTGACAACCCGGCGGCCGTTGCCGGCTGGGCAATCCCCACCGCTACCGACATCGCCTTCGCCCTTGGCGTCCTGGCCCTGCTGGGCAAGCGCGTACCGGTATCGCTGAAACTGTTCCTGATGACCCTGGCGATCATCGACGACCTGGGGGCGATCATTGTCATTGCCCTGTTCTACTCCGGCACCCTGTCGAGCGTTTCGCTGCTGCTGGCTGCAGCCTGCCTGGTGGTGCTGGTGGCGATGAACCGGCTTGGCGTGGTCAAGCTTGGGCCGTACATGGTCGTTGGCCTGATCCTGTGGGTCTGCGTGCTCAAGAGTGGCGTGCATGCCACCCTGGCCGGTGTCGCCCTGGCCTTGTGCATCCCGCTGCGCACGCGCAACGCCGAAAGGTCGCCGCTGCTGGCCCTGGAACACGCCCTGCACCCCTGGGTGGCCTATGCCATCCTGCCATTGTTCGCCTTCGCCAATGCCGGCGTTTCGTTGGCGGGCATGACCGTAGAAAGCTTCACCCACCCAGTGCCGATGGGCATCGCGGTCGGCCTGCTGCTGGGCAAGACCGTGGGGGTTTTCGGCCTGACCTGGGTGGCGGTCAAGCTGCGCCTGGCCGCATTGCCTGCGGGTGCTGGCTGGGGGCAAATACTGGGGGTGGCGATACTCTGTGGCATTGGCTTCACCATGAGCCTGTTCGTTGGCTCGCTCGCCTTTGCCCCGGGTAGCAGTGAATATGCCGGCATGGATCGCATGGGCATTCTTACCGGCTCATTCTTCGCCGCAGTGCTTGGCTACGCCGTCACCGCCATGGCCAGCCGCAAAACCCGTGTCGGTTGACGCGGCTGAAGCATGAAAAAACCCCGACTGGCAGCCGCCATGTCGGGGTTTTGTTTGACTGCGCTAAGGTCAGTGCGAAACGCGGCTGGTACCGTCGACAGTCATGATGCGAACGCGGTCGCCAACACGGAAGATTTCGTTCTCCTGCACGGCCTGCACATAGGCACGCATGCTGCCGTCATCTTCACGCACGGTGATTTCGACACCTTGGGTGCGGGTCAGGCCTTCTTCGGCAGCGGAACCGGCCAGGCCACCGGCAACAGCACCGATCACCGCAGCAACGATACTGCCGCGACCGCCGCCGACGGCGCTACCGGCGACGCCACCGACGATGGCACCGGCACCACCGCCGATTGGGGTCTTGGTACCCTCGATCTTGACCGGGCGCAGGGACTCGATGGTGCCCATACGCACGGTTTGCACGCGGCGGGCTTCGTCACGGGAGTAGCTGTCACCGGTCAGGCTCGAGGCACAGCCCCCCAGCAGCAGCGACATGGTGGTGAAGGTCGCCACCAGCAAAGCGGATTTACGCATGGGTAAAGTCTCCATAAGTCAGGTGCTCATTAGACGCTGCACATTGACGGCTGTCACGGTACAAACGTAATAAAATTGTTTTCATTCAGCCGGGGTACAGCCTGCTGGGCTGTGTCGAAGGCCTTTCAAGTGAGACCAAGGATAGCCATGGATTACTTCATCGTCGTGGTCACCACCGTTGCGGGGTTGTATTTCCACGGGTGGTTGTATGTGCGCATGCGCCGCTGGATGGACCGCGACCTGGCGTTGTCGCTGGCGGGAGCTGACCCAGGGAAGCGCGCGTACATGCTGCAGAGGCTGGAGCAGGCGCGATCGGATAAGGTGGGGCGCAAACAGTTGGCGGCGTGGTTGGAACGGGAAGCTGCGGGGTACTCGGGGTAGGAGGATTGGGGCTGCTGCGCAGCCCCAGGTACTCAGGGTGCCAGCCGCTCGCGCAGCCATTGCCCATCCACAAACCGGTAGTTCAAGCGGTCATGCAGACGGCTCGCCCGCCCCTGCCAGAACTCGATGCGCTCAGGCAACAAACGGTAGCCGCCCCAATGCTCGGGGCAGTGCGGCTGGGTGTCGGAGAAACGTGCTTCGGTGGCTTTGACCAAGCCTTCCAGCTCTTCGCGCCCGGCAATGACCCGGCTCTGTGGCGAAGCCCAGGCCCCCAGGCGGCTACCCAGTGGGCGCACCTGGTAGTAGTCGTCCGACTCTTTGGCTGTAACCTTTACCACCCGGCCTTCGATGCGCACCTGACGCTCCAGCGCCGGCCAGAAAAACGTCATGGCCGCATAGGGGTTGGCTTGCAGTTGCTGGCCCTTGGCGCTGTCGTAGTTGGTGAAGAAGGTGAAACCCTGCTCATCGAGCCCCTTCAGCAGCAATACGCGGCAATGCGGACGGCCTTCGCCGTCCACAGTGGCCAGGGTCATGGCGTTGGCTTCCACCGGTACCTGCTCGGTTTTCACCGCATCGGCAAACCACTGGTGGAACAGGGCGAACGGCTCGCCCGGTGCCTGGGCTTCGGCCAGGCCATCACGGGTGTAGTCGCGGCGCATATCGGCCAGGGATTGGGTCATTGCTGCGTTCCTTGACGATCAGTTGGTCTTCGCAGGGCTGTTGGCAGCTACTTTCTTGTCAGTGGTAGCTTTCTTGGCGGCAGGCTTGGCCGGTGCGGTTTTCTTCTTGGCCGCGGTCTTCGCAGGTGCCTTGGCCTTGGCCACGGGCTTCTTCGCCGCAGGCTTGGCAGCCGGCTTGCTGTCGGCGGCCTTGGCGGCTGGTGCCTTGGCATCCTGTACGGCCACCATCGAGGTCGGCGCCGGTGCCGGGGCGGCCTGCTGGTACTTGGCCAGCAGTGCGACCATGGTGTTTTGCGGGGTCAGCAGCATTTCCACGCGACGGTTCAGGGCACGACCTTCGGCGCTGTCATTGGCGGCGCGCGGCATCACCGAGCCCATGCCCTTGAGGGTCAGGCGGTCACGTTGCAGGCCGCTGAGGCGGAAGATGGCCGAGACCGAAGCGGCGCGCTCCAGGCTGAGTTTCTGGTTGGCAGCAGCAACGCCGCTGGTGTCGGCATGACCGAGTACCAGCACGGCAGTCTTGGGGTCGCCTTCGACGGTCTTGGCCACGCGGGTGATCGGGCCGAGGGTCATGGGCAGCAGCATGTTCGGGCGGTCAGGGTTGTACGAGCTGTCGACCGGCAAGGTTACCGCCAGCACATTGTCGCGGCGCTCAAGCTCCAGCTTGCTGTCCTTGATCGCTTCGCGCAGCTTGGGCTCGTATTCGTCCAGCCAGGCCTGGGTGGCCTTCTGGTCAATCTTCGGCACCACTGGGCCCTTGGCCTGCTTATCATCGCCACCAAACGGCCACCACCAACGGCTGGCGCTTTCCGACTTGGCGTCAGCCTTGGCCACGTTTTCAGTGACGGCTGCCTTCACCTCCTGCTCGGCGACCTTGTCCGAACCGAAAGGCCACCAGCTGGAGCCACCTTCCTTGGAGCCGTCCGGGGAGTGACTGGCGCAGCCGGTAACGGCGGTCAGGCACAGGGCGAGTGCTAAGGTTTTATGTGAAGACATCAGCGATACACCATGAAATAGAAAGATATTTTGCCTAGGCACTTGAGGCGTTGGCATTGAGGATAGTCAAAGGGGTGGGGCAATACCCGCATTACCCGATCAAAGGCAACTGGCAAGGACACGTACCAATTTTTGCGCGCGTGGGTCCATCAGCACATAAGGGCCGAGGGTATTGACCACGAAACCGAAGGCCACATCGTGCTCCGGATCGGCAAAACCGACCGAACCACCGGCACCGGGGTGGCCAAAGGCGCGGGCGCCGAGGCCAAAGGTGGCGTTGGCCACATCGGGCTGGTCGAGCATGCAGCCCAGGCCGAAACGGGTCTGGGTGAGCAGCGTACGATCCTGGCCCAGGCTGTGCTCGCGAGTCAGTTCATCGAGCAGTTCCGATTCGAGCAAGCTGCCGTCCAGCAAACCGGCATAGAAGCCCGCCAGGCTGCGTGCGTTACCATGCCCATTGGCCGCTGGCTGCTGCATGCGCCGCCATTCCGGCTTGTTGGTGCTGGTCAGGATCGCCGGCGGGTTGGTGAAGGCACGGGTCGACAGCGCCTCGGGCTCGCGCATGGTCACTTGCAGCAAACGCTGCGCTGCGGCATCCCCGGGGTTGCCCTTGCCACGGGCGATATGCGCCACGCGGTGGAACTCTTCGTCGGCCAGGCCAACATGGAAATCCAGCCCCAGCGGCCGAGCAGTGCGGGCCACGATCGAGTCGCCGGGGCCCCGGCCGTCGGCACGGCGGATCAGTTCGCCGATCAGCCAACCATAGGTGATGGCGGCGTAGCCGTGTTCCGTGCCGGGCGTCCACCACGGTGTCTCGGCCGCCAGGGCATCGACCATGGCCTGCCAGTCGTACAAGGCTTCGGCGGGCAGCAGCTCACGGATGGCCGGCAAGCCGGCGCGGTGGCTGAGCAACTGGCGCAAGGTGATCGACTGTTTACCGGCCTGGGCAAACTCGGGCCAGTAATTGGCCACCGGGGCATCGAGGGCCAGCTTGCCCTCGCCGACCAATTGCAGTGCGGTAACAGCGGTGAAGGTCTTGGTGCAGGAGAACAGGTTGGCGATGGTATCGCTGTGCCAGGCCTGCTGGCCGTCCTTGTCGGCACTGCCGGCCCACAGGTCGACGACGGTTTCGCCACCCACCTGGATGCACAGCGCGGCGCCACGCTCCTGGGGATCATCGAACAGCGCGGCAAAAGCTTCGCGCACGGCTTCGAACTTCAGCTCATAGTGACCCTGGATCTGCACCCGCTGCTCTCCGTACGACCATATCCAAAAAGGTGTGCATTGTTTCAGTAGTTTGGCGTTTTGCAAACTGGCTTGGGCCAGATGGTAGCGACGAACGGTAGCCTTCGATGCAGAGCGCCCCCCTGTGGGAGCGCGTTTGCTAAGGGACCGGTTTTTCCAGTTCGCCACGCAGTTGGCTCATGGCCTGCAGGTTGCTCTTGCGCACAGCATCGACAAACCCCGGGTAGGGCATATCGGTGATCGCCACCAGCCCGAGGTGGCCGTTCTCGCCATCGAGCAAGCGACCGCTGGCCGGCTGGTCGAGGTACTGGAACCAGTGCGCGCCAACGATCATCGGCTGCGCCAGGGCGGCCTTGAGGAAATTGCCGTAGGCCGGGCCACGGTCTTCTTCTCGCGCCAGCTCCAGTGGCCCCGGCCAGAACGGCCCGCGATCGCGCGAACCAAACTGGAACTCGGACACCAGCACCGGCTTGTCCAGTTCGGCCAGGCGAGCGAAGTCGTAGCCGTCCTGCGGCTTGAGGGTATAGAAGTTGAAGCTGAGCACATCGCAGAACTCGGCACAGGCCTTGACCGCCTCGGGTGTGCTGACGGCATAGCGGCCACCCAGCAGCAAGTGATTGGGCGCATGCCATTTCAACGAGTCGGCAATGGTCTTGAAGTAGGTTTCGGCAAATACCTGTTGGAAGTGCTGGAAGTCACGTTCGATTTCCGGGTGCTCCGGGTTGGGCAGCGGCGCCTCGAAGCCTGGGTCCTCCATCAATTCCCAGGCCGTCAGCTCAATGCCCCAGGCCTTGGACAGCCCTTCCTGGTTGCGATACTTGTCGCGCAGTTGCTTGAGAAACGCGCGCTTGGCCGGCACGTCGGTGGTCAGGCGCAAGGTGCCATAGGCCAGGCCATAACGGGCCTTGGGGTCGTCGCCCGGGGCAGCCCAGGCCAGTTCGTTGTCGGCGAAGTAGCCGATCAGCCAAGGGTCATCGCGGTGATCACGTGCAGCGATAGCCACGGCGCGCTCGGTGGCCATGGCAAAACGCGGGTCGAACGGGTCGGGCATACTGCCCCACCAGTCCATGCCGGTGCTGATGCTGGCGTAATCGCCCACGATCGACAGCGGCAAGGTGTAGGGCATTCGCTTGGCCTGGCCCAGCGCGGGTTCGCTCCAGTTGCCGACCGTATTGAAACCCCAGGCCTGCAAACGGTCGAGCGCGTGTGCCTGCCAGCGATCGGCATCCAGTACCAGGGGCGGGCAGTTGGCTGGTTGCCCCTCTACGGCAGGTGGGCAGGGTTTGCCGTAGGTACGTTGCACGTTGGCGGCATAAAAGTCGAACCAGCGGCCTTGCTTGAAATTGCGCCCTTGCGAAGAGGCATTGCCGTCGTCATTGTTGCCTTCGCCATAGAATGCGGCCAGTGCATCACCTTCGCCCGGCAACGCCTTGAACATGCCTTCACGGCCTGCGACGTAGGTGCGACCACCGTCTGTCGCTACCGCATTGACCCCCAGGGAATAGAACGGATGCCCCTCCGGCGTTACCAGGTACCAGCGGCCATTGCGTTTCTCGGTGCGGAAGAAGCCCTTGGCCTCGAACGCCGGCCCGGCCAGCAGCCCGCCATAGCTGTCCAGTGGCTGCTTGCCTCGTTCCGCCAGCCAGCCCTTTAGCTGCTGCTGTTCACGGGTATCGGCCGCCTTGAGCTGCTCGTCGTTGGCAACCTTCTCCGGCCAGTTGCCACGAGTGGACTGGCCATAGGTATCGATCAGCTCGTGATAGGCCGCCTGGTAGGCCTGGTCGTCATCCTGAATGCCAACCCGTTCGATCAGCAGGTTTTGCGCAACCTTCGGGTTGGGGATGCTCAGGCTGACCGAGGCCACTTGCTTCAGGTCGACCGCCCCGGCGCTGCTGGTCAGCAACAGCCGCTGGCCAGCATGGTTCCAGGGCATTGGCGGGCCGGCGCGCATGCCCTGGCTCAGCGGCGAACTGGCTGTCAGCGGCACCATCACGGTTTGCGCGGGGCCGGCCGGCAGGTCGATACGGCTGGTCAAGGTACGACCATCGCTGCCTTGCACCGTGACATCCACGGTCAACGCCCAATCCATGGCACTTTGCAGGCGCAAGGTCAGGAACTGCCCGGCGGACCAGTCCCACACGCCACCTTGCGGGCTCAGGCGCAACGTTGGCCGCTGGGCCGGGTTGAACACCACACGCCGCAACACCTCGCCTTCGGCTGTTTGCTCCGCGTTGTACTGCGGCATGCCGGCATCCTCGGTCGCCACATTGACCACCGAGGCCGGACGCACGAAGCTGAACAGCGTCTGCTGCCCAGCCAGCAAAGGCGAGCTGAACAACAGGGCGAAAACGGCGGGCAGGGTACGGCGGACCATAAGGCTGGTGCTCTCCTTCAGGGCCGTCATGGCCCAAGACTGAGTAATGGACAATGCACCGGAGCAAGTGCTCCGGCAATCAGGAAATCTCCCGCCGGAACGGCGGCAGCGCGTTGAGAATAGCCTTGCCGTAGCGCTGGGTGACCAGGCGCCGGTCGAGCAAGGTAATGACACCGCGATCCTGCTCGGTACGCAGCAGGCGGCCACAGGCCTGGATCAGCTTCAGCGAGGCATCGGGCACGGCAATTTCCATGAATGGGTTGCCACCGCGGGCCTCGATCCACTCCGACAAAGCGGCTTCCACCGGATCGTCGGGCACGGAGAAAGGAATCTTGGCGATGACCACATGCTCGCAGTAAGCACCCGGCAGGTCGACACCCTCGGCAAAGCTGGCCAGGCCGAACAACACGCTGTGCTGGCCATCGTCGACCCGCGCCTTGTGCTTGTTCAGGGTTTCCTGCTTGGACAGGTTGCCCTGGATCAGCACCAGCTTGCGCCAGTCGCGGTCCAGGCCGTCGAACACATCCTGCATCTGCTTGCGTGACGAAAACAGCACCAGTGCGCCACGGGCATCTTCGACGATGTTCGGCAACTCGCGGATGATCGCCGCCGTGTGCGCCGCCGCATCACGGGGGTCGGCCTGCAGGTCGGGGACTCGCAACAGGCCGGCATCGCCATGCACGAACGGGCTGGGCACCACGCAGGTAACGGCATCGCGCGGCAACCCCGAGCGCATGCGGAAGCGGTCGAACTTGCCCAGCGCGGTCAATGTCGCCGAGGTCACCAGCGCGCCATGGGCCACGCTCCACAGGCTGCGACGCAGCATTTCCGCGGCGAGGATGGGGCTGGCATTGACTTCGATATCGAACAGCGCGCCGCTCTCGGCCAGCGTCAGCCAGCGCGCCATGGGGGGGCTGTCTTCCGGGTCTTCGGCGGTAAAGGCCGTCCACAGCTCCCAGTTGCCCTGGGCACGGGTGACCAGGCTGCCGAACAGTGGATACCACTCCTCGGCCTGGTGGCTGGCAATGCCGATGTTGACCTCGCCGTCCATGCCCTCCTTGAGCAGGTCGGCCAGGCGGGTGAACAGGTCGTTGAGGCGCGCAAAGCCCTTTTTCAGCTCGATGCCTACTTCGCGAATCTGCTCCGGCACCACCCCACCCTCGAAACGGTAACGCGGGCGCTCACGGCCTTCGGTGTCCTCGCTGGGGCGGAAGTCAGCCACCTGTTCGCACAGGGTGAACATGAACTGCTGCTGGGTGCGCACTTCTCGCGCCAGCTCAGGCACTTGCTCGATGTACTTGCCCAGGTCGCCGGGCAGCGGATGCTGAGCCAGCAGCTTGGTCAGGTTCTTGGCGGTCTGCTCCAGCCAGTCGGCGGTGGAACGCAGCCGCGAATAATGGGCGAAATGGCCGATGGCCTTGTCTGGAAGGTGGTGGCCTTCGTCGAATACGTACATGGTATCGCGTGGGTCGGGCAATACCGCGCCGCCGCCCAGCGCCAGGTCGGCCAGGACCATGTCGTGGTTGGTGACGATCACATCGACCTTGCCCATGCCTTCGCGCGCCTTGTAGAACACGCACTGCTGGAAGTTCGGGCAGTGGCGGCCGGTGCACTGGCTGTGATCGGTGGTCAGGCGTGCCCAGTCCTGGTCTTCCAGAGCCTCGGGCCAGCTGTCACGGTCACCGTCCCAGCGGTTGCCGGCGAGCTTCTCGATCATGCTGGTGAACAGCTTCTGGCTGCGCTCGTCGACCTCGATGCGGAAGCCTTCTTCTTCGAACAGCTGGGCGGTGGCCGACTGGGCGTGGCCTTCCTGCAGCAAGATGTCGAGCTTGGACAGGCACAGGTAACGGCCACGGCCCTTGGCCAGGGCAAAGCTGAAGTTGAGGCCGCTGCTGCGCATCAGGTCGGGCAGGTCCTTGAAGACGATCTGCTCCTGCAGGGCCACGGTGGCGGTGGCAATCACCAGCCGTTTGCCGGCGGCCTTGGCGGCCGGGATGGCCGCCAGGCTGTAGGCCACGGTCTTGCCGGTACCGGTGCCCGCCTCCACCGCCACCACGGCAGGCTCGCCGGCACGGCGGCCTTCATCGTCGCAGGCAATGTCGCCAAGCACCTTGGCCACTTCGGCGATCATCAGGCGCTGGCCATAGCGCGGCTTGAGGCTCTTGGCTTCGAGAAAACGCGAATAGGCGCCCTGGATGGTGGCTTTGAGTTCGTTGCTGATCATGGTCTGCGGCGCCCGGAGGGCTGGATATATTTTCAGTGTTTCACACGGGGCGGCTATCATACCCCGCTATTGCCCTTTGTGCCGCATGGAGATCCGGATGCTCGCCTTTGCCCTGCCCTACACACTGCATGTTCTGGCCGCCCTGGTATGGGTCGGCGGCATGTTCTTCGCCTGGCTGGTGCTACGCCCGGCAACGGTTGCAGCCCTTGAAGGGCCTGCCCGCCTGCGCTTGTGGGTGGAAGTTTTCCGACGCTTCTTCGGCTGGGTCTGGCTGGCGGTGGCGATCTTGGCGATAAGTGGTATCGGCATGTTGCACCTGCGCTTCAGCGGTTTCGAGACCGCGCCCAAGTACGTGCAGGTGATGATCGGTGGCGGGATCGCCATGTTCGCCTTGTTCATGCGTATTCAGGCGTTGCTGCTGCCGGAGCTGAAAGCGGCCGTGCTGGCCGAGGATTGGCCGACGGGTGCGGCGGTGCTGGGGCGGATTCGGCGGATGGTGGGCATCAACCTGCTGCTGGGCCTGGCAGTGGTGGCAGTGGCCAGCTCGCGCCTGATGTTCTGACCGCTGATTTTCTGAAACCTGCGTTATCCCTGTAGGAGCAGCCTTGTGCTGCGAAGAGGCCGGCAAGCCTAAAGCCTTTCTTCGACAGGTATGGCCTCTTCGCAGCACAAGGCTGCTCCTACAGAGGTAGTCTGAGCTGAGGTCCCCCCAGCGTTCAGAGGTGCTCCAGGATCAACTCCCCCGCCGCCCCTGCCAAGCCGGGCTGGCCCGGCTGCCCTGGCCGGCCATTGGCCCCAGCATCGGTGCTGTACACCAGGCAACCCTTGCTAGCCCCACCTTTACCAGCCTTGCCTGCCGCCCCGGGCTTGCCCGGTGCGCCGCCATCCAAGCGCACGACAATGCGTTCTTGCGCGAAGCCCTGCGGCACGCTCAGGCGAATACGCCCACCCGGTGCGCCATCATGCCCATTGCCACCATCGTCACCATTGGCACCGCGGCTGGCCTGGCCCCAAGTGCAGCCACCGGCTTGGCCGTTACCACCATCAAGCCCTACATAACCTGGCGCACCGGCGCCGCCACGGGCATCGATCGCGACTCGCTCGGCATCCAGTTCTGCCAGTTTCAGGTCCAGGCTGCGGCCCGAGCGGGCTGCACGCTGGTAACTGCCCGCCGCCCCCGGTGCACTGAACTCACTGCCCTCGCCTAGCCGCGCGCTGCGCGCTTCAATCAGCAACGGGTTATCGGAAGGTGCAATGGCGATACGCGCATCACGCCCAAGCTCAAGTTGATCGACCTTCAGTTCCGCGAGCGAGGCCGGCAATAGCAAGGTCGCCGCGTCGGCGACACGCAGGTGCGTGAGGTGCACACTGGCTGACTTGTCGGGCAGGCGCAGCATGGAATTGGCAGCGACTTCCAGGCTTTCGGCCTGGGCCAGGGGAGCGGCCAACATGGCCAGCAACATCAGATTACGCATTACGCGGCGCCTCCTGCGCACGGGGAATGGACATGACATGGAAGATACCCGTCAGCAGGATCTGCAAGCGGTCGAACCAGCGGTGGCTGCGCCCACGCAGGCTGCCATTGAAGAACAGCACTTCGAGCAGATGCAAGCCGAACAGGACGATACCCGCGGCATTGATCAGCAGATTGAAGGGCAAGGGTTGTGGCATCAGCTGATTGAACAACACCACACCCCAGAAAGCGACCGTCAGGACCTTGCCCAGGCCCAGGATGAACTTCATACCCCGCCCCTATCGATTGTTGTTATGTCGAGACGGCCCGATCGAGCGGGCCGTGCGCCCCACATTAACTGCAATGCCAAGGCAGGCGCCAGCACCGCTCAGTTGAGGTGCAGCTCCACCCGTCGGTTGCGCGCGCGGCCCTCTTCGGTTTCGTTGTCGGTGACCGGCTCGCTTTCGCCACGGCCCTGGCTGGTGACCTTGCCGGCCTCCAGGCCCTGGCCAATCAGGTACTCGGCCACACTGCTGGCGCGGCGTTCGGAAAGCGCCTGGTTGTAGCTGTCGGAGCCCACGTTGTCGGTGTGCCCGATCACACGGACCTTGGCCACGGTCGGTGAATTGAGTTTCGCCACCAGGCCTTGCAAGCGCTGCTGAGCCGCCGGCGTCAGATCGGCGGAATCGAAGGCGAACATCACCGCGCCATTGTCATCGAGGATGATCACCTCGGGCGAGGGTTCAGGCGCAGTGGCAGGTGCCGCTGCCGGGTACTCCTTCAACGGGCAGCCCATGTGGTCGACCGCTGTATTGGCCGGGGTATCAGGGCAGTAGTCGCGGCGGTCGAAAATACCGTCGCCGTCTTCGTCACCGTCCTGGGCGTAGCAGATCAGCCCACCGGCGATGGCGCCCAGGGCACCACCACCAGCGGCCCAGGTAGAACTTTCGATGGCACCCAGGCCACCACCGACCAAGCCGCCCAGCAGGCTGCAGATGGGCCAGGTCCTTTGGTTGAGGGGCGCGCTGCCATCGCTGTGCGTGGCGCAGCCCGCGAGCAGGCTGGCAGCCACCAACAGCGGCAATGCCGCCTTCGACGTCACACTCATGCTGAATGCTCCTGTGTCATTGGCCACGAACGGCTGACCGGCATGAAGACGCGCCCGTGCCACTGCTCAAGGCACGGGCGCACGCCGTTTTACCGCTGGATCTTGATCTCGGTACGACGGTTCATGGCCCGCCCTTCGGCCGTGGCATTGTCAGCCACAGGTTGGGTTTCACCGGCACCGACCACCGAAACGAAGCTGCTGCGCGGTACACCGCTCTCGACCAGGTAATCGGTCACCGAGTGGGCGCGGCGCTCGGACAGTTTCTGGTTGTAGCTGTCGGAGCCGACACTGTCGGTATGGCCGCTGACACTCAACCGAGCGGATGGCGCTTCCTGCTTCAGGCGCGTGGCAATGGTATTGAGGCGCTCTTTGTCGCTGGCAGTCAGGCGCGCAGAATCGAACTCGAAGTGCACATCGCGGATGACGATGACTTCTTCCTTCTGCACCACCACTTCCTCGACCACTGCTGCCGGCTCAGGCGGGCATCCGTTGGCATCGACCTGCACGCCACGCGGGGTGCCTGGGCACTTGTCACGGCTGTCCGGCACGCCGTCGCCATCCTCGTCGCCATCGCCATGGGCCCAGCAATAGCCCGCCGCCAGGCCACCGCCCAGCAACGCGCCCCAGCCAGCCCAGCTGGAACTCTCGATGGCGCCCAGGGCGGCGCCGCCTACACCCCCGACGGCGGCACACTTCGGCCAGTCGGTTTTTTGCAAACCTGCACAACCAGTCAACACACTGGTGAGCAGTACCAGGGGTAACGCTGTGCGTACTATGCTCATTTCATTGCTTCTCCTAGGGGGAATCGGCATAAGGCCGATCTCTGGGAGTAAAGACCGCCCATTCCATCCCTGCCAGCAATAAGCCACGACGTGGTCATATGCCCCTTTGCCCGCACGCTGCGGCCCGCTAGTCTTGGACGACTTGAACGAGGACTGGCAATGACCGACGGTTTTTCCCAACGCACCCCACAGCAGGCTTTGGCCGCACTGCTGGAGCGCTTCACCCCGCAACGCCTGCTGCTGGTCGGCACGCGCTTCCCGGCGCTGGACGCCTTCGCCCAGGCGCACCCGCAGGTAACCATTGCCAGCGCAGCCCCAGGGCCGTTGCCGAGTGAACTGGCCGCCCAACGGTTTGACCTGGCGGTTCTGGTGGACTGCCTGGAGCACCTGCCCAAGCGTACCGGCCTGGAGCTGCTCGGTGGCATTCGCAACCTCAATGCCAGCCGGGTTGCCGTGCTGGCCGACCTGGCCGCCTGCGGTTGGCAGGACACCGACTTTTTCGCCCTGGCCTTGTCGGCCAGCGAGAAATTCTGCCGTGACCAGCAGGTTTTGAGCCTGTTCACCTATGATCTACATGACTACAAGCAGGTCCCGGACTGGCTCAACGCCAGGTTCTGGGCCAACCCTGAAAACTTCGGCAAGTACTGGTGGTGAAGATGAGTGTCTCGGTCTGCCCTTGTGGCAGTGGCAACCTGCTTGACGCCTGCTGCGGGCATTACCACGCTGGTACCTCGGCACCGGATGCCCAGGCGCTGATGCGCTCACGCTACAGTGCCTACGTGCTGGGCCTGGTCGACTACCTGGTGGCCACCACCCTGCCGGCCCAGCAGGCCGACCTGGACCGTGCCGCCATGGCAGCCTGGAGCGCCCAGAGCACCTGGCTGGGCCTGGAGGTGGAAAGCGCAGAAGTGCTGGGCGGCCAGCCGGAACACGGCTTTGTCACCTTCACCGCACGCTGGCACGACCAGGAAGGCGATCACCAGCACCGCGAGCGCTCGGCATTCGTACAGCATGCCGGGCGCTGGTACTTCATCGACCCCACGGTCGGGCTGAAGGCTGGGCGCAACGACCCTTGTCCCTGCGCCAGCGGGCAGAAATTCAAGAAATGCTGCGCCAGTTATGTAGGGAGCTGAACATGATCGACCGCGCCCGTCTGCTACTGCTCGGTACGCTGATGGCATGGCTGACGGGCTGCGCCAGTTGGGGCGGCGACGACTGGCGCGAACCCGAAGTGCACCTGGCCGAGGTCGAAACGGTCAAGGCCAGGTTGCTGGAACAGGAATTCGTGTTGCACCTGCGGGTCGACAACCCCAATGACAGCCGCTTGTTCATCCGCAACCTGTCGTACGCAATTCGCCTCAACGACCTGCTGCTGGTGCAGGATGAAACCAGCGTATGGCGCAGCGTGGGCGGGCATGCCAGGCGCACCTTCAAGATCACCGCACGAACCAACCTGTGGCAGCACCTCAAACCCCTGGCCAAGCTGCTGAGAAGCAAGCAGCCGCTGCATTACTCCCTGCAGGGAGAACTGGCGACCGGGCTGCTCATCCATCGGGACCTGCACTTATCGCGCAGTGGTGAGATAATCCCCGGCGATCATATCCCGGAGTAACCCTGCAATGTCCCAACAACCCCACGTTCATGGCCCTGACTGCAACCACGACCATGACCATCACCATGATCACGGCCATGTGCACGGCCCGCACTGCAACCACGGTCACCAGGAGCCGGTACGCAACGCCCTGAAGGACGTTGGCCGTAACGACCCATGCCCGTGCGGCAGCGAGAAGAAGTTCAAGAAGTGCCACGGCGCCTGATTGGCTGACGCTCTGTGGGAGCGGACATGCCCGTTCCCACAGCGGTGCTACGCGGCTTTGCGCCGGTTCGTCCCCAGTAGGTCCTGGTACCACAGGCCGGCGTCATAGGCGATGGTCACCAAGGTGGTCCCGACATAGCGCGGGTGTTGGGCCATGCGCTGGGCAACCGAAAGGCAGGCTGCGGCGGTATTGCCGACGAAAATGCCACTTTGCATGTAGAACCAGCGCTGCGCGGCCAGCATTTCGGCATGCTGCACCTGGGCCCGTTCGTCCACCAGCGACCAATCCATGAACGGTGGGCATACCCCCACTGCCATGCCTTCGAAGCGATGATCGGCGAACACACCCGCCCTCGAGTCGCAACCGCTGGGGTCGACCAGCACCGTCGACACCTCGAAACCATGGTCCTTCAACCCCAGGGTAATACCGGTGAAACTGGCGCCAGTGCCCGCGCAGCCGACGAACAGGATCTCCCGCCCGGCCCCGGCGTTGGTCAGTTGCACGGCCAGCTCGCTGGCTGTCTGGTAACGATGGGCTTCGACACCCACCGGGTTGTTGAACTGATCGGTATAAAAGTATGACTTGCCCAACGCGGCCTGGTTGTCCAGGTGATGCATCACCACATCCTTGGGTGTGGCACCGGCCATCAGCATTTCCTTGCCGATCAGACGGGCACCGAAGCACTCCAGCAGGTCCCGCTTGGTCTGGCTGAAACTCAGCCCGACTGCCAGCTCCACGGCGACCTGGTACTTGTGACAAGCCGCCAGCAAGCCAAACCCGAAACTGCCACCGGTTTTTTCGATGACGGTCGTCACCCCGGGAATGATGTCGCCATTGCGCACGGCATGCTCGACGATGCGCCGGGCCGCGCGGAACTTGTGGCTACCGCCTGGGTTGTTCATTTCCAGCTTGGTGTAGATGCGATCACTGACGCTGATGAGCTCGCTCATTTGCGGCTACCTTCCATTGAAGTATGCAGGCAGGCCTTGTTCTGCAGCAGGCCGGCAGTGGCAAACAGCAGCCCCACGCAAAGGACCATGCAGATGGCATTGGTGCCGTCCCAACCGACCGAACTCAGCAACAGCGAAGGGCTGAATGCGCCGATGGTGGCGAAAATGGCGATGGCCAAATCGTTCTTGCCCTGCATCTGCATCGCGGCCGGGCTGTTTTGCAACGACTGGGCGAGCAAGGCACCGCCGCCTACATACGTCAGGTTCCACCCCAGGCCGAGGGCAATCAGCGCCAGGGTCATCATGGCGTAGCTGTGCGACCAGATATTCAACGCCGAGCAACCGATCAACAGGGCCAGGCCCGCGCAGATGGTGGTCCTGATGCCCAGCCGCTGGATGATGGCACCGGTGAAGAACGACGGGGCGAACATGGCAATCACATGCCACTGGATCGCCAGGCGCACATCCGAGAAGTCCTCATGCATGTGTTTCATGTGCATCGAGGCCTGGATCATCAACAGGTTCATGATCCCGTAGCCCAGCGCGGCAACGGCCATTGCCACCATCACGCTCGGGCTCGCAGGCTCAGTGCGGGTGCCGGCCGACCTGGCTGTGTGGTTGACCGCTGTGGCCGTGCCGGCATCGTCGGGCAGGCACAGGGCAATCAGCAGTGACAGCAGCGCCAGGCCGACGAACGCGGCATAACACAGCGAAAACAGTGGGTAACCGCCCACGTCCCGCAGCCACTCGGTGAGTGTCGGCCCGACCACAGCGGCGATGACACCCCCTGCCACCACCAGTGAAAGGGCCTTGGGCTTCAGGGCCTGGGAAAGATTGTCGGTGGCGGCGAAGCGGTTGAAGTTGGCGAACGCGATGTACACGCCCAACGCAGAATGGCTGAGTACCAGGGTTGGAAAATGCTGGTGCTGCACTGCCAGGAAGCCGCTTACACCAGACAGCGCCAAGGGAATCGCCCCCAGCATGAAGGCCTTCTTACGGCCGATGCGGCTCATCAACCTGGAAACCGGGTAAGTTGCCAACATCAGGCACAGAAACTGAAACCCGTACGGTACCGTGGACCACGCGGCGTCAGGCGCCAGCGCTGCGCCAACGATGGCCGCCATGGTCACCGACATGACGGCAGTCGTCAGGTTGATCGACTGTGCGGTGAAATACAGGTAGGTGCGCCGCGGTAGCGTGCTGTTCATAGTGCATGCTCGTGGTAGGTGGTCAGGTCGATTTCGGCATCGGGGAATACGCAGATCAGCCGTTCCTTGCCTTTACCCAAGCGTTTGCGCTTGACGCTCAGGCGACCGATGCGCCGAGGTGAATCGAGGTGCGTACCACCGCACGGAATTTCGATGCCGTTGTAGGTCCACAAACGCGCGTCTTCCAACCCCTGGACCGGGTAATGCTCGATGGGCGCCGCGCAGCCGATCAGTTCATTGGCCCGCCGTTCGATTTCATCCACCTCTTCGGCAGTGAAGGCGTCCTCGACCAGGAAATCGAAACGCGCCGAATCCTCTTTGATATGGCAGCCGATGGTCCATTGCTTCAACTCTTCACGCAGCCCGATGGCGGCGGCGTACAGGAAGTGGCTGGCGCTGTGAGACAGCGTCAACCGTTCGCGCCGTTCGACATCGATCGTGACCCGCGCCGGCATGCCTGCGGTGACATCATCCAGCAGGTGCAGGTCATCAGGGTGCACACTGTGAATAATGATGCCGCCCAATTTTCCGCCTTTGAAACCTTCGAGGCGAATGGGGCTTCCGTAGAGTTTTTTAACCCAGATAAACCGTACGGTACCAATGGGCAGTTCAATCGTGCCGATGTCTGCTTCCTGGCCGCCACCTTCTGGATAGGCCACGGTACTTTGCAACTCGATACCGTCACTGTGGACCCGGGTTACTTGCGTATTCGCACCCGCCAGGTGTTGGTCTTTGTAATACAGTTTCTCGGTATTGCGTAAAACTTCATAGTTCAGAGCGTTCATGATTCAAGTACCACCTGCAATGATGTTTTAACCTGGACCCGGGCAGCGGCTGGGACGTCTTTTGTAATAATGCAGCCCGGCCCGATGAATGCGCCGTCGCCGACGTGGATAGCACCCAGCACACTGGCGAAAGCGCCAACCTGCACGCGGTTGCCGAGGGTCGGGTGGCGAGGGCTCGAAGGGTTGTCACTGATACCGCGGGCACCCAGGGTGACGCCGCCAAGCACGTAGCAATCGTCACCGATGGTCGAGGTTTCACCAATGACGGTGCCCATGCCGTGATCGATGATGAAGCGCGCACCGATACGGCTGCGGAAATGGATTTCCGCACCGGAGAGCATTTTCCCGCGCCTTGAAATCATGGCGGCCAGGCACTGGCCGCCAGCACCGTAGGTAGAAGCCGTATTGCTGTAGATCCAATGGGCGAGCCGATAATGTAAAACCGCAGAATACGAAGTATAGGTTTTTGCAATGAATACCAGGTCGCGACCAGCCGCCGGGTCTTTCTGGGCAAATGCCTGCAAATCGGCATGAGCCTGTTCAGTAACACTTTCAATAATCAACGTTTCTTTCAGCGCTTCGAACTCGTCGATTGAACAGCACTCCAATAACGCCGAGGTCACAAGGTTTTTTACAACTTTGAATGACGCCAGTTCGTCAAGCACAGGGAGCCTGGCAATGACGGCTGATTGCATGTCCATAGTATGCATGGGCTTGATATCCAGTAGTCTGGTCTGCACAGACGCTAAAAGTGCCGCCTTTGCTGGCAGCCGAAAGTTCCGACAAGGGGATAGTGGCATGTACTGGCCATTTGCAAACGAACAGTCGACAAGCATTTCCGTTAACTGTTAGGCTTTTTTTTCTAACGGTTTGGGACTCGCCATGAACCCCAGCAGCCTTCATCACCTGTTGAAACAACGCCTGGATGCAGGCGAGTGGTTGCCAGGGCAACGCATGCCCTCCATTCGCAAACTGACGGCTGCAGTCGATTTCAGTTACCACGACGTCGTATCGGCCTATGCCCAACTGGTCAGCGAAGGTGTGTTGACGGCCTCACCCGGCCGAGGCTACTTCGTCGCAAACCGGGCTCGGCAAGCGAGCGTTATCCACGAGCCCGAGTGCATGGCCGGCGATCCGCTGTTTCGGCTGCTGCAGGGCGGCCAGCACTACACCAAGCTGGGCAGTGGCTGGTTGCCCCCTGCGTGGCGTGACACCGAGCTGCTGGCCAAGGCGATTCGGCGCACGGCGCGGCTGGAACAAAGCTCACTGGCAGAGTACGGCGACATCCAGGGTTACCTGCCCATGCGCAAACAGTTGTGCGTGCACATGAAGCGGCTGACCCGTGTCGAAGCCCGCCCCAACCAGTTGCTGACCACACTGGGTGCCACCCAAGGCCTGGACCTGGTCGCACGGTTGTTGATCAAGCCAGGCGACCACGTTTTCGTCGACGAACCGGGCAACGGCAACCTGATCAAGCTGATCCAGCTGGCGGGTGGGCACGTCGTCGGCATTCGGCGGACCCAGGACGGGCCCGACGTGGAAGAAATGCGCAGCTACCTGACCACGCACAAGGTCAAAGCGTTTTTCTGCAACAGCACCTTCCACAACCCGACCGGCAGCAACATCAGCCCACATAACGCCTTCAGCGTCCTGCGCCTGGCGGTGGAGCACGAGTTCTTCGTGGTCGAGGACGATGTGTATGGCGACTTCAGCCCCGCCGTGCGCCAGACCTTTGCCGAGTTGGACAACCTTGACCGGGTTATCTATATCGGCAGCTTCTCCAAATGCCTGTCGGCATCGCTGCGTGTGGGGTTCATTGCCTGCTCGCAAGACCTGATCGAACCGCTGACGCGCCTGAAACTGCTGACCTGCGTCGCCGTACCGGCGTTTTGCGAACGCTTCGTCAACACCATACTGTCGGATGGCACCTATGCCCGGCACATGAAGGACGTGCAGCAGCGCCTGATCCGCCAGCAAGTCCAGACCCAGCGCTTGCTGCTCGAACGCGGCTGGCAGTTCGATATAGCACCGCAAGGGGGCATGTTCCTCTGGGTCTACCACCCGGACCTGCCAAACCTGCAACCCTTCATGCGCAAACTGGAGCAACACAAGATCCTGTTGATGCCCGGTTCTGCGTTTGCGGTCACCCGTGACTACCAGCGCTACGCACGTATCAACTGCACGCATTTTTCCGACACCCTGGCTGACCACTTCGACGTCTGACCCGGCGTAATCAAATAAACCGACCTGGGACCTTGCATGGCGCCTGCGCGCTAACTACCTTAGCGCCTTTCCAAACCAGCCTCGCCTTGCAGGAGCCCTTGTCATGGCCGCCCCCGCCTTTCCTCCCTTCCGCCTGCGGTTCGCCACCGCCGCCACGCTGCTCGGCATGCTCGGGCTGGCCGGCTGCCAGACGGGCGGCTACCAGGACAGCGTGCCACCGACCAGCGGCGTGCAGCCGCTCAAAGGCTTGGCGCAAAACGTTTCGGTGCGGCGCAATGCCATGGGCGCGCCCCTGATCGAAAGCAGCAGTTTCCACGATGCGCTGTTCAGCTTGGGCTATGTGCACGCCGGCGACCGCATCGAGCAGATGGTCGCCATGCGCCTGCTCGCCCAGGGCCGCCTGGCCGAACTGGCCGGCAGCGAAGCGTTGGATATCGACCGCCTGATGCGCGCCGCCAACCTCAAGCAGAGCGCCGCCCAGCAGTACGCCGACGCGTCGCCACGGCTCAAGCGCTTCTTCGAGGTGTACGCGCGCGGGGTCAACGCCTACCTGTTCCGCTACCGCGACAAGCTGCCGGCCGGCCTGGCCAACAGTGGTTATCGCCCCGAGTACTGGAAGCCCGAAGACTCGGCGCTGATCTTCTGCCTGTACGCGTTCAGCCAATCGGTGAACCTGCAGGAGGAACTCAGCGCCCTGACCTTGGCGCAGAAAGCCGGCAGCGACAAGCTGGCCTGGCTGCTGCCCGGGGCCCCGGACGAGCCGTTGGCCGAAATGGAAGTGGACAAGCTCAAGAGCCTGAACCTGGCCAGCCAGTTGCCGGGGCTGCCAGCCCTGGCCGCTGCCAGCCAGAAGCTGGCCGACCTCGATTTGCTCGGCAGCCCAGGCTCGGCCAACCTGGCCCTGGCCCCGCAACGCAGCCGCAGCGGCAAGAGCCTGCTGGCCAGTGACAGCCGTGCCGCCTGGGCCCTGAGCCCGGTACAGATCAACACCAGCAAGTACCAGGTTGCCGGCCTGTCGTTGCCGGGCCTGCCGATTGCGCTGGCCGGCTACAACGGCAAGCTGGCCTGGAGCAGCAGCGCGGTAATGGCCGACAACCAGGACCTGTTCATCGAGCAACTGCGCCGCCAAGGCAACCAACTGAGCTACCTGGCCGATGGCAAATGGTTGCCGGCCCGCGCCCGTAGCGAAACCTTCTTCGTGCGTGGCCAACGCCCCCTGCGGGAGGTGATGTATGACACCCGCCACGGCACCCTGCTGGCCCAGCCAGACAACGCCAGCCTGGGCCTGGCACTGAACCTGCCGCAGTTCAAGGGTGACCGCAGCCTGGATGCACTGTTCGACCTGACCCGGGCCAAAAACGTGGAACGGGCCTTCGACAGCACCCGGGAAGTCACTGCTGCTGCCCTCAACTTCGTGTTCGCCGAACCTGAGCATATTGGCTGGCAGGTCAGCGGCCGCTACCCCAATCGCCGCGAAGGCCAGGGCCTGCTGCCCTCGCCGGGCTGGGACGGACGTTACGACTGGGACGGCTATGCCGACCCGATGCTGCACCCGTACGACCAGGACCCACCCGCTGGCTGGATCGGCCACGCCAACCAGCGCAGCCTGCCGCGCGGCTATGGCATGCAGCTGTCCAGCACCTGGTACTACCCCGAACGCGCCGAACGCCTGGCGCAGTTGGCCGGCAATGGCCGCCACGACAGCCGCAGCCTGATGGCCGTGCAGAACGATCAGGTAACCTTGCTGGCCGACAAGCTCAAGCAGATGTTCGACGCCCCCGGCATGGCCCAGCCACTGCAGCAAGCGATCGACGCCCTGCCCGCTGCGCAGCGCGACAAGGCCCGCGATACGCTGGCCCGGCTCAAGGCCTTCGATGGTCGCCTGAGCCCGGTGTCGGCAGATGCCGCGCTGTACCAGCTGTTCCTTCAGGAATTCGCTCGGCAGACCTTCCTCGATGACCTGGGCCCGGAGTCCGGCCCAGCCTGGCAGGCGTTCGTCAGCAATGCGCGGTTGTCGTTCTCGGCGCAGGCCGATCACCTGCTGGGCCGCGACGACAGCCCGTTCTGGGACGACCGCAACACCCCGCAAAAAGAAGACAAGCCTGCCATCCTCGCCCGCAGCCTGGCAGGTGCAATGGATGCCGGTATCGCGCAACTGGGCGCCGACCGCCGCGCCTGGCAGTGGGGCAAGCTGCACCAGTACCGCTGGCCGGCACCGGCCTACCATGGCCTGGGCGATGCCATCAGCCGCTCGCCGCTGGCCGCTGGTGGCGACTTCAGCACCTTGGCCCTGACGCCATACGCCTGGGGCAGCGACTTCGACACCCGCCTGCCAGCCTCGGCGCGGATGATCGTCGACTTCGGCCAGGCCGAACCCTTGCAGATGCTGACCAGCAGCGGCCAGTCCGGCAACCCGGCCAGCGCGCATTACAGCGATGGGCTGGATGCCTGGTTCAAAGGGCGCTTCATGAGCCTGCCGCTGCAACAGCAGAACTTCGGAAGGGCGTATGGCAACCAGCGTTTGACCTTGGTGCCGGGTCGGTAAGGCATTGATCAAACGATGCGCGGGTGCGGCTACCAAAAGATTTTCAGCGCCAGCGAAATCGAGCGCCGCCCGCGCGGCGCATCGCGAGCAAGCTCGCTCCTACATTTTTTCGGGCCAATGAGTCCTGAGCCAAGCAAGCGCGAACGCCTTGGTGCATGGCTCGGTATCGAAGGGTACAAACAAGGCGATCGCGTGCCGCCCCAACAGGCATGACTGGCCCGAAACAAATGTAGGAGCGAGCTTGCTCGCGATGCGCCGCGCGGGCGGCGCTCGATCTTACAGGCGCTGCCAGCCTTGCGCCCAACACCCGCCCCCCAACCCGTCCGAACTTCCCTCCACCACCACGGTTCCTAACTGGTAACACAACCAGTGCACATAGCCCATGGACCTTGTCATCGCCCGCCCCGAAGGCCTGTACTGCCCGCCCGGCGATTTCTACATCGACCCCTGGCGGCCCGTGGACCGTGCCGTGATCACCCATGGCCACGGTGACCATGCCCGGGCCGGCAATGGCCATTATCTGACCGCCAGCCCCGGTGCCGGTATCCTGCGCAGCCGCCTGGGCCTGGACATCGATTTGCAGACCCTGCCCTACGGCGAGCGCCTGTTGCACCATGGGGTGACCCTGAGCCTGCACCCTGCCGGGCACGTGCTGGGCTCGGCACAGGTGCGCCTGGAGTATCAGGGGGAAGTCTGGGTCGCATCCGGTGACTACAAGGTAGAGCCAGATGGCACCTGCACCGCCTTCGAACCGGTGGCGTGCCACACCTTCATCACCGAATCGACCTTCGGCCTGCCGATCTACCGCTGGCCCAGCCAAGGCGAGGTCTTCGCCGACATCAACGCCTGGTGGCGGGCCAACAGCGAACAGGGCAAGGCCAGCGTGCTGTTCTGCTATGCCTTCGGCAAGGCCCAGCGGATTTTGCATGGGCTGGATGCCAGCATCGGTCCAATCCTCGTGCATGGCGCCGTCGAGCCGCTCAACCGGGTATATCGGGACGCCGGTATCCATCTGCCGGAAACCCGCTATGCCGGCGATATTCCGCGCAACGACCCACCGCTGCGCAAGGCGCTGGTCCTGGCACCACCGTCGGCCAGCGGCACTAGCTGGATGCGCCGCTTCGGCGATTACAGCGATGCCTTCGCCAGCGGCTGGATGCTGCTACGCGGCACCCGTAGACGGCGTGGCGTGGACCGAGGGTTCGTGCTGTCCGACCACGCCGACTGGCCCGGCCTGCTCTGGGCCATCGGCCAGACCGGTGCCGAACGGGTGATGGTTACCCACGGTTCGGTCAACGTGCTGGTGCGCTACCTCAACGAACAAGGCTTGGATGCCCGCGCCTTCGTCACCGAGTATGGCGACGAAGACGATGCGCCGAATACCGGACCTTCGCCATGAAGGCCTTCGCGTTGCTTTATCTGCGCCTGGACGCCACCACGTCCAGCAACGCCAAGCTTGAGGCATTGCGCGACTACTTCGGCACGGCCCCCGCTGAAGATGCCGCCTGGGCGGTGTACTTTCTGGCCGGCGGGCGCCCACGGCAGCTGGTGCCCACCCGCCTTCTGCGCGAAATGGCCACGGCCCAGGCCGGCCTGCCAGACTGGCTGTTCGAAGAAAGCTATCAGGCCGTGGGCGACTTGGCCGAGACCCTATCGCTGCTGTTGCCGCTGCACGCCGATGACAGCGAAGAAGGCCTGGCCACTTGGGTGGAACAGCACTTGCTGCCCTTGCGCGGGCTGCCACCCGAGCACGTCCGGCAGCGCCTGCCGACGCTCTGGGCGCAGCTGGATCGCCCCAGCTTGATGCTGTGCCTCAAGCTGATTACCGGCAGTTTTCGCGTGGGTGTTTCAAAGCTGCTGGTCACCCGCGCCCTCGCGCAGTTGGCCGGGTTGGACGCCAAGCGCGTGGCCCAGCGCCTGGTCGGTTACACCGATATCAGCCATAGCCCCACGGCGGCCGACTACCAGAAGCTGATCGCTCCAGAGACCGCCGATGAGCACAGCCAGCGTGGCGGCCAACCCTACCCATTCTTCCTGGCCCACCCGCTGCAAGCCTCCACCGACCAATTCGATACCCTGCTCGGCCCCCCAAGCGACTGGCAAATCGAGTGGAAGTGGGACGGCATTCGCGCCCAGGTGGTCAAGCGCGATGGCCAGCTGTGGGTCTGGTCGCGCGGCGAGGAGCTGGTTACCGAGCGATTCCCCGAACTGCACAGTCTGGCGCAGACGCTACCCGATGGCGTGGTAGTCGACGGCGAAATTCTCGTCCGGAAGCCCGCTGACTCAGGCGCTGAACTGGCCGTGCAGCCTTTCGCCGTGCTACAGCAGCGCATCGGGCGCAAAACGCTGGGAAAAAAATTGCTGCAGGATGCACCCGTCGTACTGCAGGCCTACGACCTGCTGGAGTGGCGGGGCGAAGACTGGCGCAGCCGACCACAGCACGAACGCCGCAGGCAACTGGAACGCTTGGTCGATGAACACCCGCTTACCCCTGTACTGTTGTCGCCTCTGCTGACAGGCTCGGACTGGGCCGACCTTGCCCGCCAGCGCGAGCGGTCGCGCAGCCTGGGCGTCGAGGGCCTGATGCTCAAGCAACGCGAGGCGCTGTACGGCGTTGGCCGCACCAAGGACATGGGTACCTGGTGGAAGTGGAAGGTCGACCCCTTCAGCGTCGATGCCGTGTTGCTCTATGCCCAGCGTGGCCATGGGCGGCGGGCCAGCCTGTACAGCGACTACACCTTCGCCGTATGGGATGCGCCGGTAGGCACGCCTGGGCGGGTGCTGGTGCCTTTTGCCAAGGCCTATTCCGGGCTCAGTGACGAAGAAATGCGCAAGGTCGACGCGATCATTCGCAAAACCACGGTGGAAACCTTCGGCCCAGTGCGCAGTGTGACACCAACGCTGGTATTCGAGCTGGGCTTCGAAGGCATCGCTCTGTCCCGGCGCCACAAAAGCGGTATTGCCGTGCGCTTTCCGCGCATGCTGCGCTGGCGGCTGGACAAGCCGGTGGAACAGGCAGATGACTTGGCGACCCTGCAGGCCTTGCTGGCCTGAAAAAGTTGCGACCGCGCTACACGGATGGAGGCGCAAGGCCAAAAACTATGCTTCTATCTGTGTGCCAACCCGTGTCGCAGACCGTATTCGCCACGCAGCCAGGACCACCATGCACCATTCAACCCACGACCTGCTCTCACCTGTTCCGGGCATTACCCGTCAACTGCACAGCTTCCATTTCGGCCCCCGCGGTGGTGGCAAGGTGTATATCCAGGCCTCGCTGCACGCCGACGAATTGCCGGGCATGCTGGTGGCCTGGCATCTCAAACGCCGCTTAGGCGAACTGGAACAACAAGGCCGACTGCACCGCGAGATCATCCTGGTGCCGGTAGCCAACCCAGTCGGCCTGGAGCAAGTGCTGCTGGATGCGCCGCTGGGGCGCTTCGAACTACAAAGCGGCGAAAACTTCAACCGCAACTTCGTCGACCTGTCGGACAGCATCGGCGACCAGATCGAAGAACACCTGACCCAGGACTCAGCTCACAACCTTGAGCTGATTCGCGAATACCTGCGCCGTGGGCTGGACGCGCACCCAGCCCGTACACCGCTGCAAGCCCAGCGCCTGATCCTGCAGCGCCTGGCCTGCGATGCCGACATGGTGCTGGACCTGCACTGCGACTTCGAGGCGGTCGAGCACCTGTACACCACACCGGACGCCTGGCCACAGATCGAACCCTTGGCTCGCTACCTGGGCGCCCAGGCCAGCCTGCTGGCCACCGACTCGGGCGGGCAGTCGTTCGATGAATGTTTCAGCCTGGTCTGGTGGCAGTTGCAGCAGCGCTTCGGCAAGCGCTTTCCGATTCCGCTGGGTTGCTGCTCGGTCACCATCGAGTTGCGGGGCCAGGCCGATGTCAGCCATGACCTGGCCAGCAAGGATTGCCAGGCGATCCTCGACTTCCTGACCCACGCCGGCATCATCGAGGGCGCCAGCCCTGCCCAGCCCGCGCTGCTCCGCCCCGCCACCCCGTTGGCCGCCGTGGAGCCCGTGGCAACACCACTGGGCGGGTTGCTGGTGTACCACGCCAAACCGGGCCAGCACCTGGAGGCTGGCCAGCTCATCGCAGAAGTCATCGACCCGCTCAATGACCGGGTCACCGCCATCCGCAACAGCCAGCCAGGCCTGCTGTATGCGCGCAGCGTACGGCGCATGGCCACCGCGGGCATGGTCATTGCTCATGTGGCCGGCGAACAGGTATGCCGCAGCGGTTACTTGTTGGGCAACTGATCCAGTAAAACCATCGCTGCCAGCACGTGGTCTGTAGAAACACAGCCTTCGAAGGACCACCTGCCTCATGCCTGCCGCTACCGACCTCGCCAACGCCTGGTTCGCCAAGCGCGGCTGGAAGCCGTTCGCTTTCCAGCGGCGTGTCTGGGCTGCCGTCGAACGGGGCGAGTCCGGGTTGCTGCACGCCAGTACTGGCGCCGGCAAGACCTACGCGGTATGGCTCGCCGCGCTACGTGCATTCAAGGCCCAGCCGCAGGGCCGCCAGCCGCCCCCCCTGCAGGTGGTGTGGGTGACCCCCATGCGTGCCCTGGCCGCCGACACTGCACGTGCCTTGCAAGCGCCGCTGGATGAGCTCGAACTGCCTTGGAGCGTAGGGGTGCGCAGCGGTGACACCGGCAGCGCCGAACGCGCCCGGCAAGCCCGGCGGCTACCCAGCGTGCTGGTCACCACCCCCGAAAGCCTGACCCTTCTGCTGACCCGGGCACAGGCACGCGAGGACTTCGCCACGCTGCAACTGGTGGTGGTGGATGAATGGCACGAGTTGCTTGGCAACAAGCGCGGGGTACAACTGCAACTGGCCTTGGCACACCTGCGCCACTGGCACCCGGGCCTGCCGACCTGGGGCCTGTCCGCAACCCTCGGCAACCTGCAACATGCACTGGACGTCTTGCTGCCGCAAGGCGGCTTGCTGGTGCAAGGACGCCAGGACAAGGCGCTGCAGGTCGACACCCTGTTGCCGACAGTGATCGAGCGCTTCCCCTGGGCTGGGCACATGGGCCTGAAGATGCTCGACCAGGTCAGCCGTGAGATCGACGCCAGTGCCAGTTGCCTGGTGTTCACCAACACCCGTGCACAGGCCGAACTCTGGTACCAGGCGCTGCTTGACGCCCGTCCCGACTGGGCTGGGCTGATTGCCCTGCACCATGCCTCGTTGGCCCGCGATACCCGTGACTGGGTCGAACGCAGCCTGAAGCAAGGCAACCTGAAAGCGGTGATCTGTACCTCCAGCCTGGACCTGGGCGTGGACTTTCTGCCCGTGGAGCGGGTGCTGCAAATCGGCTCGGCCAAGGGCATCGCCCGCCTGATGCAACGCGCCGGCCGTTCAGGGCATGCGCCGGGGCGTCGCTCGCGGGTCACCCTGGTGCCCACCCATAGCCTGGAACTGGTGGAGGCTGCCGCGGCCAGGCAGGCCCTGCTTGCCGGCCACATCGAAGCCCGCGTCTCACCGCGCCTGAGCATGGACGTGCTGGTGCAGCACCTGGTCAGCATGGCCATGGGTTGTGGTTTTCGTCCCGAGCAGTTGCTGGCCGAAGTGCGCAGCACCTGGGCCTTTCGCACGTTGCGCGACAGCCAGTGGCAATGGGCGCTGGACTTCGTCTGCCATGGCGGCAGTTCACTCACCGCCTACCCGGACTACCAGCGCGTCGTGCGCCACACCGACGGCGTTTACCGGGTTGCCAGCGAACGCCTGGCACGGCGACACCGCATGGGTATCGGCACCATCGTCAGCGATGCCAACCTGCAGTTGAAGTACTGGGGCAAGGGCGGCGGGGGCAAGACCCTGGGCAGTGTCGAAGAAGCGTTCATCGCCCGCTTGCGCCCCGGCGATACGCTGGTGTTTGCCGGGCGGGTGCTAGAGCTGGTGCGGGTGGAAAACATGACGGCCTATGTGCGTCGCAGCACGGCGCGCAAGGCTGCGGTGGCGCGCTGGAACGGCGGGCGCATGCCGCTCTCGAGTGAACTGGCCGACGCGTTGGTCGAGCAGTTCGATGCAGCAGCCCATGAGCGCTTTGACGGCCCGGAGATGCAGGCAGTGCGCCCGCTGCTAGCGCTACAGGCACAATGGTCAGCCTTGCCCACCACCGGTACGCTGCTGGCCGAGACCTACAAATCCCGCCAGGGCTGGCATCTGTTCCTGTACCCGTTTGCCGGGCGCATGGCCAACCTGGGCCTGGCCAACCTGATTGCCTGGCGGGTCAGCCGCGAACAACCGCTGTCGGTGTCGATCGCCGTCAACGACTACGGCTTCGAATTGCTCAGCCCTACCCAGGTGGATTGGGCCAGGCACTTGCCGCTGGCGCTGAGCACCGGGCACCTGCTGGAAGATGTGCTGGCCAGCCTGAATGCCGGGGAGATGGCACTGCGGCGCTTTCGTGAAATCGCCCAGATTGCCGGGCTGGTGTTCGGCGGATATCCAGCGGCGCAGAAGAGCACCCGGCAGATCCAGGCCTCCAGCGGGCTGTTCTATGAAGTGTTTCGCAAGCACGATGCTGGGAATCTGCTGCTTGGCCAGGCGCGGGATGAAGTGTTGAGCGAAGAGCTGGAGATCGAACGGCTGCGTCGACAGCTAGTGAAAATGGGTGAACTGCAACTGGACCTGCGGACGTTGAAGCGGCCAGGGCCATTGGCGTTTGCCTTGTTGGTGGAGGGCATGCGCGAGACGCTGAGCACCGAAAAACTGGCAGACCGGATTGCGCGAATGCTGACGGAACTGGAACAGGTAGCGGGCGCGCAATGAATCACCTGCCCATCGAACACTGTGGCCAGGTGCTCTGGCTGCTCCCCGACAAGGCCATCTACTGGCCCGCGCGCCGTGTACTGCTGGTGGCCGACGTGCATATCGGCAAAGCCGCCAGCTATCGCGCCCTGCATCAACCGGTGCCACGCGGAACCACTGAGACGACACTCGGACGGCTCGATGCACTGCTGGTCGCGCATGACTGCGAGCAACTGATCATCCTGGGCGACTTCCTGCATGCCCGCACGGCCCGTGCACCGGCAACGCTGGCCAAGCTGCATGACTGGCGAGCACGGCATGAAAAGCTGCAAATAGTATTGATTCGAGGCAATCATGACCGTAACGCCGGCGACCCACCTGCCTCACTCAACATCGAGGTCATTGACGAGCCTTGGGTACTCGCACCCTTTGCCCTGCAGCACGAACCGCAGCCCCACGCGACGCATCCGGTGCTGGCAGGCCATGTGCACCCGGTCTTCGTCCTGCGCGGCAAGGCCCGTCAGCGCCTGCGCCTACCTTGTTTTCTGTTCGATGAACAGGTCAGCCTGCTACCGGCATTCGGCGAGTTCACCGGAGGTTGGGAAATCACCCCCACCCGCGCCAGCCGAGCGTACCTGGCTGGCGCGGGCCGCATCTGGCCGCTCTAGAGCGGCGCTCAAGCGACAGGCGCGGGAGGTGGCTCGTCAGGCAAGGTTGGCTCGCCTGGCTCCATGGGGGGTGTTTCACCGGGTTCCGGCGGCTGCGGGGTATCGGGGTCAGGCTGATGGGGCACGCCCCCCGCCTGCATGGGCAGCGGGTGCGCCAGCAGTGACCAGGGCAACAACCCCACGTGATTGGGCTGCAGGCCTGCCAGCTTGGCACTGATTGCGGGATGGAGTTTCATTGGCTGCTCCTGACGAAAGCCGATGCACATCATGCGCACCGGCATCACTGCGTTGGAGTGCCAAAGGCGCGGGTAATTCCCCGCGCTTGTCGGCTCAGGTACGCGGCAGGGTAACGCCGCGCTGGCCTTGGTATTTGCCGCCACGGTCCTTGTACGACACTTCGCACTCTTCGTCGGACTGCAGGAACAGCATCTGCGCCACGCCTTCATTGGCGTAGATCTTCGCCGGCAGCGTGGTGGTGTTGGAAAACTCCAACGTCACGTGGCCTTCCCACTCGGGCTCAAGCGGGGTGACGTTGACGATGATGCCGCAACGGGCATAGGTGCTCTTGCCCAGGCAAATGGTCAGAACGTCGCGCGGAATACGGAAATATTCCACAGTACGCGCCAAGGCGAACGAGTTTGGCGGAATGATGCACACGTCGCTCTTGATGTCGACGAAGCTGCCGGCGTCGAAGTTCTTCGGGTCGACGGTAGCCGAGTTGATGTTGGTGAACACCTTGAATTCGTCGGCGCAGCGCACGTCGTAGCCGTAGCTGGAGACGCCGAAGGAGATTACCCGGCTGTCCTGCTCGCCGCGCACCTGGCGCTCGACGAACGGTTCGATCATGCCGTGTTCCTGCGCCATGCGGCGAATCCACTTGTCCGATTTGATGCTCATGGCGGGGTGTCCTGAAGAGTTGCGTGGTGAAAATCGTGATGCGCATCTTACCGGTCCCGGCGCCCAGGTTAAAGTTCCATGCCTAATCCCGCGCCGGGCGGGGGCTGCAGCCGCCGTCGATCCGAATTTGCGTAAAGCGCCTTCTTACCATTGGCAGGTTGCGGAAAGTGGGGTAAGGTGGCGCCACTGTGCTGCACGTGACACCGAGAATCTCTAGTTTGATGCACGATCCTGATCGGCCCATCGCTGAATTTTCTGCTCTCTTTGCGCTCAGTCCCGGGCAGGGTTTTTCCTGACCGTTATCAAATTGTCCAAGGAGACAGAAAAATGTCCAACCGTCAATCCGGTGTTGTTAAGTGGTTCAACGATGAGAAGGGCTACGGCTTCATCACCCCTCAGTCGGGCGACGACCTGTTCGTGCACTTCAAAGCCATCCAAGCTGACGGCTTCAAAACCCTGAAAGAAGGCCAGGCTGTTACTTTCGTCGCTACCCGCGGCCAGAAAGGCATGCAGGCTGAAGAAGTTCAGATCGCCTAAGTCGATCTAGCTTCCTAGCTTTCAAAAAAACCCGCCTTCCGGCGGGTTTTTTTATGCCTGCTTGAAAGTCGGCGCTGGCTTCGCGGGCTTGCCCGCTCCCACAGAGGCTCCACAGACCTTGAGTGCTGTGCAGTCCCTGTGGGAGCGGGCAAGCCCGCGAAGTGGGCGACTCGGTCTCGGCTCAGTCTTCGCTGATGGTAATGCTCGGCATCGCCGGTGCCGCTGCTTCCTGCAGCACGATCCGCGCGCCCACCTGTCGCGCCAGCTCCTGATAGACCATGGCAATCTGGCTTTCCGGCTCGGCAATCGCCGTCGGCTTGCCGCTGTCGGCCTGCTCACGGATCAGCATCGACAACGGCAGCGACGCCAGCAGGTCGACGCCATACTGGCTGGCCAGCTTCTCGCCACCGCCTTCGCCGAACAGGTGCTCGGCATGGCCGCAGTTCGAGCAGATGTGCACGGCCATGTTCTCGACCACACCCAGCACTGGGATGTTGACCTTGCGGAACATTTCCACACCCTTCTTGGCATCCAGCAGGGCCAGGTCTTGCGGCGTGGTGACAATCACCGAACCGGCCACCGGCACCTTTTGTGCCAGGGTCAGCTGGATGTCGCCGGTGCCAGGCGGCATGTCGATCACCAAGTAGTCCAGGTCGTCCCAGGCGGTCTGGGTCACCAATTGCAGCAGCGCACCGGAGACCATTGGGCCACGCCATACCATCGGTGTGTTGTCGTCGGTGAGGAAGGCCATGGACATGACTTCCACACCATGGGCCTTGATCGGCACGAACCACTTCTGCTCACGAATCTGCGGACGGGTACCCTCGGCAATCCCGAACATCACACCCTGGCTGGGCCCGTAGATGTCGGCATCGAGAATACCTACCCGCGCACCTTCGCGGGCCAGGGCCAGGGCCAGGTTGGCCGCGGTGGTCGACTTGCCCACACCGCCCTTGCCCGAAGCCACGGCGATGATGTTCTTGACGTTGGCCATGGCCGGCACCTGGGCCTGAGCCTTGTGCGCAGCCACCACGCATTCGATCGACACCTGGGCACCGCTGACGCCCTCAAGGTTGCCGATGGCGGTCTGCAGCACCTGGGCCCAACCGTTCTTGAACAGCCCGGCGGCATAACCCAGTTGCAACTGCACGCTGACCTGCCCGCCCTGGATATCGATGGCACGCACGCAGCCGGCGCTGACTGGGTCCTGGTTCAGGTAGGGGTCGGTGTACTGGCGAAGCACGCCTTCGACGGCGGTACGGGTGACGGCACTCATGGAGACTCCCATTGGCAAACTGAATGTAAAACAGGCGCCTATCCTAACCCGTCAATCGTCAGCAGATGCGTATGTGGGGTGAAATATCTTCGCCAGCCCTTTATAGTGGCCGATCACCCTCATTTTTACCCCGTAGCCAGATAAGTAGCCGAGCCACCATGTCCGAGCCACGTCAGATTCTCGTCACCAGCGCCCTGCCCTATGCCAATGGATCGATCCATCTAGGCCATATGCTGGAGTACATCCAGACGGACATGTGGGTGCGTTTCCAGAAAATGCGCGGCAACCAGTGCATCTACGTCTGCGCCGACGACGCCCACGGCTCGGCCATCATGCTGCGCGCCGAAAAAGAAGGCATCACCCCGGAACAACTGATCGCCAACGTCCAGGCCGAGCACAGCAGCGACTTCGCCGACTTCCTGGTGGATTTCGATAATTTCCACTCCACCCACAGCGAAGAAAACCGCGAACTGTCAGGCCTGATCTACACGCGCCTGCGTGAAGCCGGGCACATCGCCACCCGTTCGGTGACCCAGTACTTCGACCCGGAAAAAGGCATGTTCCTCGCCGACCGCTTCATCAAGGGCACCTGCCCCAAGTGCGCGGCCGAAGACCAGTACGGCGACAACTGCGAAAAATGCGGCGCCACCTACGCGCCCACCGAGCTGAAGAACCCCAAGTCGGCGATCTCCGGTGCCACCCCGGTACTACGTGACTCCCAGCACTTCTTCTTCAAGCTGCCAGACTTCCAGGCCATGCTGCAGCAGTGGACCCGCAGCGGCACCCTGCAGGACGCGGTAGCCAACAAGCTGGCCGAATGGCTGGATTCCGGCCTGCAGGAGTGGGATATCTCCCGCGACGCGCCGTACTTCGGTTTTGAAATCCCAGGTGAGCCGGGCAAATACTTCTACGTATGGCTGGATGCACCAATCGGCTACATGGCCAGCTTCAAGAACCTCTGCGCACGTCGCCCGGAGCTGGACTTCGATGCCTTCTGGAACGAAGGCTCCAAGGCCGAGCTGTACCACTTCATCGGCAAGGACATCGTCAACTTCCACGCCCTGTTCTGGCCAGCCATGCTCGAAGGCGCCGGCTTCCGCAAGCCGACCGCGGTCAACGTGCACGGCTACCTGACCGTCAACGGCGCCAAGATGTCCAAGTCGCGCGGCACCTTCATCAAGGCCCGCACCTACCTGGACCACCTGCAGCCGGAATACCTGCGTTACTACTACGCAGCCAAGCTGGGCCGAGGCGTCGACGACCTGGACTTGAACCTGGAAGACTTCGTGCAGAAGGTCAACTCCGACCTGGTCGGCAAGGTGGTCAACATTGCCAGCCGCTGCGCAGGTTTCATCCACAAGGGCAACGAAGGTGTGATGGTAAGCGGTGATGCCGCGCCTGAGCTGACCGAAGCCTTCCTGGCGGCCGCGCCCTCCATCGCCGAAGCCTATGAAGCCCGTGATTTTGGCCGCGCCATGCGCGAAATCATGGCGCTGGCCGACCGCGCCAACGCCTGGATCGCCGACAAGGCCCCGTGGTCGCTGGCCAAACAGGAAGGCAAGCAGGATGAAGTACAGGCCATCTGCGCCCAAGGCATCAACCTGTTCCGTCAGTTGGTGATCTTCCTCAAGCCGGTACTGCCGGTGCTGGCCGCCGATGCCGAGGCGTTCCTCAACGTTGCCCCGTTGACCTGGGGCGACCACCTGTCGCGCCTGGAAAACCACAAACTGAACCCGTTCAAGGCCCTGATGAGCCGTATCGAGCCGGCCAAGGTCGAAGCCATGGTCGCGGCCAGCAAGGAAGACTTGCTGGCTACGCAAGCCAAGGCACCAGCGGGCAATGGCGAGCTGACCAAGGACCCGCTGTCGGCGGAGATCGAGTTCGATACCTTCGCGGCAGTCGACCTGCGCGTGGCGCTGATCGTCAAGGCCGAAGCCGTGGCAGGTGCCGACAAGTTGCTGCAACTGACCCTGGACATCGGTGACGAACGCCGCAACGTGTTCTCCGGCATCAAGTCGGCCTACCCCGATCCGTCCAAGCTGGAAGGCCGCCTGACCATGATGGTAGCCAACCTCAAGCCACGCAAGATGCGCTTTGGCGTGTCCGAAGGCATGGTCATGGCTGCCGGCCCTGGCGGTGAAGAAATCTACCTGCTGAGCCCGGACAGCGGCGCCAAGCCAGGCCAACGCATCAAGTAACCCCTCTGCCCCGGCCTTTGTGCCGGGGCAGTGCGTTCTGCACCTTGATTGCCGGACAATCGTCGCGATTCCCGGCTATCTTCATCTCATGAATGACTACATCCTGGTCCTGATCAGCGCCGCACTGGTCAATCACCTATGCAGGCTGCAACAGCCAATCTCCAGGCTGCACCTGCATGTACACGGCCTGGCGGGAGCCCTGTGCATTGCCTTGGGCGTGCTCGGCGCACAAGTGATGATGCGCGGGGTACTTACCCCATTGCGCATCCAAGACCTTGCCCTGTTCCTGCTATTGCCCTGGCTTGCCCTGCTGGCCTGGGGCCTGCCCCGGCTAATGGCCAAGTGGCGCCCGGCCTGGCCCGTAGTCGGGTTGCCAGCGCTGCTGCTGAGCAATGCCGTGGCGCTGGGGTTGGGGCTGCAGCAGACACGCGACGACAGCACCTGGGTAACCACGCTGCTGCAAGGCCTGCTGGCGGGTGGCGGTTTCTGGCTGGTGTTGATTTTGTTCAGCGATCTGCGCCAGCGCAGTGCCCATGCCGACATCCCTGGCGTACTACGCGGCCTGCCCATCGAACTGATCGGCGCCGGGGTGATGGCCATGGCGCTTTCCGGTTTCAATGGAATGTTCGGCCAATGAACAACAACCCCGACCCACGGTTACGCACGAGCATGGGCCTGGTCCTGCTGGCCTGCTTGCCTGGTCTGCTGGCTCTGTTGTGGCTGCATGGCTGGGGCATGCTGCTGAACCTGCTGCTGTGTGCCAGTGCCGCATTGCTGTGCGAAGCGCTGCTGCTGGCGCTGCGCGGTCAATCACCCAGCACGGCGCTGAACGACGGCAGCGCACTGGTGACCGCCGTGCTGCTGGCGGCCGCCCTGCCTACGCTGGCCCCATGGTGGTTGCCAGTGATCGCGGCAAGTGTTGCCATCGGCATCGGCAAGCAGGCCTTTGGTGGCGTCGGGCGAAATCTGTTCAACCCCGCCATGGTCGGTTATGCCTTCGTATTGCTGAGTTTTCCGTTACAGATGAACCATTGGCCAGGGCCGGTACCGGGCCTGCTGGACAGCCTGCGACAGGTGTTTGCAGGCGGCGAACAGATCGATGCCTGGGCCCGGCCGACGTTGCTCGACGGCTTGCGCCACAACCGTAGCCTGACCATCGACGAGCTGTTTGCCAGCCATCCGGGCTTCGGCAGTATTGGCGCGGCAGGAAGCGAATGGGTCAACCTGGCATTCCTGGTCGGCGGCCTGTTCTTGTTGCAGCGCAAGGTGATCAGCTGGCATGCGCCGGCAGGCTTGCTGGCAGGGTTGTTCGTATTCAGCCTGTTGGGCTGGAACGGTTCGGGGTCGGACTCCAATGGTTCGCCCTTGCTGCACCTGTTTTCCGGCTCGACCATGCTGGCAGCCTTCTTCATTGCCACCGAGCCGGTCTCCGGCCCCAGGAACGAATGGGCCAGGCTGTGCTTCGGCGTAGGCACTGGCCTGCTCATCTACCTGATTCGCACCTGGGGCAGTTACCCGGATGGCACCGCGTTCGCCATCTTGCTGATGAACCTGGTGACGCCAACGCTCGAGCGCCTGGCCACGCAGCGCCAGCAGGCCACCCGATGAAGCGCCTGGCACAGGATGTGGGCTTGCTGTTGCTGGCTGGGGCATTGGCCGTGTCTGCCACCCTGGCATGGCGGCATTTGACCAACCCAGCCATCAGCAGCGCCGAGAAGCAACTGCAAAGCCGCCAACGCCTGGCAGTGCTGCCAGAAGGCAGTTATGACAACCAGCCGCTGGACAACCCTCTACCGAGACCCAAGGCACAGCGCCCCAACAGCCACATCCTGGCGGCTTACCGCGCCACCCTGGCAGGCAAGCCAAGCGCTATCGTCCTGGTCACGCAAACCCAAGGTTATGCCGGGCCGATCCTGCTGAGTCTTGCCATCGCCACAGACGGCCGGCTGATCGGCAGCCGGGTCGTCGAACAACAGGAAAGTCCCGGGCTGGGCGCTCGCCTGGGCGACCCGCAGTTGCACTGGCTTGGGCAATTCGACAATCGCCAGCTGAACGATCACTGGGCGCTGAAACGGGACCAGGGCGACTTTGACCAATTGGCCGGCGCAACCGTGACCTCGCGGGCAGTGATCGCTGCCTTGCAGGAGGCGCTGAGCTACTTCGATGAACAGCGCAGCGTACTGCTGGAGAGTACCGTGCATGAATAGCTTCCGCCTGCTGGCCGTAAGCCTTGTGCCCCTGCTGGGCGCCACCCGCACACTTGCCGAAGGCGCCACCATTGGCCTGAGCGCGGTACTGATGGGATGCCTGCACCAACTGCTGCTGACACCCTTGCGTCCGCGCCTGGCCAACTGGGCCTATGTGCTGGCCAGCCTGCTGGTGCTGGCAGCCCTGGCCAGCTGCCTGCAAATGGCCCTGCGTGCCTGGTCGCTACCCTTGGCCCTAGCCCTCGGCTTCTATCCCGCCTTGTTGTGCCTGCAGTGTCTTGCCAGCGATTATCTGCTGCCCGACCAACGCCGCTGGCACCTGCTCGCCAGGCACCTCAGTGCGGTATTTGCCAGCTGCCTGCTGCTCGGCGCCATCCGCCAGTGGCTGGCCGACGTCACCGACCTGCACCTGGCCAGCCTGGCCTCCGGCGCCCTGCTACTGCTCGGACTGCTGTTGGCCTTGTACAATCGCCTGCGTCCGGGCCCTGCCCACCCACGTCGTCAAGGAAAGCTCTGATTACATGAATGCCGCCAAACGCCTGGAGATCTTTCGCAGGCTGCACGAAGACAACCCCGACCCAAAGACCGAACTGGCCTACACCACCCCATTCGAGCTGCTGGTCGCCGTGACACTGTCGGCGCAATCCACCGACGTCGGCGTCAACAAGGCCACTGCCCGGCTGTTCCCTGTCGCCAACACCCCCGAAGCCATCTTTGCCTTGGGCGTTGAAGGGCTTAGCGAGTACATCAAGACGATCGGGCTTTACAACAGCAAGGCCAAGAATGTCATAGAAGCCTGCCGGCTGCTGATCGAGCGCCACGACAGCCAGGTACCGCAAACCCGAGAGGCGCTGGAGGCGTTGCCCGGTGTAGGCCGCAAGACCGCCAACGTGGTGCTCAATACCGCATTCCGCCAACCGACCATGGCTGTGGACACTCATATCTTTCGGGTCAGTAACCGCACGGGTATCGCGCCAGGCAAAACGGTACTGGAGGTGGAAAAGAAACTGGTCAAGTTCGTACCGAAAGACTACTTGCTCGACGCCCACCACTGGCTGATCCTGCATGGGCGCTATGTGTGCCAGGCGCGCAAGCCAAGGTGCGGCAGTTGCAGGATCGAAGATTTGTGCGAGTACAAGCACAAAAGCTCCGACGATTGAGCCAATAGCTGAAAACCACTCACGGCGATTGAAAAAATCTTTTTTACCAGCGTCTGCTTTCTGGTTATAAGGACGGCCAATGGCCCCTTGGCTTGGAGCGACTCATGAGTACCGATAAAGACGACCTGTCGATCGAAGATGATTTCGTTGCCGCAGACGATGACGCGGAACCCCAGGTGGAAACCGCAAAGACCAATCTGAGCAAACGCCGCACCATCGATAACATGCTGGAAGAGCGGCGCTTGCAAAAACAGCTGGCCGACTTCGACTACGACCTGTAGTACTGAACCTGTAGCCTTGGCAAAGCCTCCTGGCCGGAGGCTTCAAGGCCTGGCCTTCAGAGGCCTTGACGTTGCGCCAGCTCGATCAGGTCGACCAGCGACTGCGCATTGAGCTTGAGCAATAGCCGCGACTTGTAGGTACTGACCGTTTTGTTACTGAGGTACATGCTGTCGGCAATTTCCTTGTTCGAACGCCCTCGCGCCAACTGCTGCAGTACCGTCATTTCACGGGCCGAGAGGCGGTTGACCATATCCATCTCGCTTCCCGCTCCCCTGCCGCGTGACGCATGCAAGGCCTGGTTGGGGAAGTAGCTGTAACCCGACAACACGGCCTTGATGGCGCTAAGCAGCTCAGTGAGTTCCTGCTGCTTGCACACGTAACCCGCCGCCCCCGCCTGCATGCAGCGCATCGAAAAATTGCCCGGGGACTGCGACGTCAGCACCAGTACCTTGCTACCCGGGCTGTAAGTCGCCATGCGGGCGATCACCTCCAGTCCATCCAGCTTTGGGATACCGATATCCAGCACCACGATATCCGGCAGGTGTTGCCGTGTCAGTTGCAAGGCAGCCACCCCATTGTCGGTTTCAGCCACAACGTCATACCCATGCCGCTCCATCAGCATGCGTACGGCCAGGCGTATGACCGGGTGATCATCCACGATAAGCACTTTATTCATGCGATATCCATTGATTCATTGTTATTGCTTTGGCACGCCACGATAACCGACGGAAGGCTTGCTGGCGCGGCGATTTGCCGGCGAAACTCATGGGCAGACAAAACTTACAACACTTACAGAAATCTCCTACACACCATGACTATCGTTGTAACAAACAAATTCCTTATTACCGAATTAACGGTATCACCCACCTGCAACAATTCACCAGTTGAAAACTGACCTTCGGCTGCAGAAACTTCCAACGCAAACATGTTGAAAAAGTAAAGCGGCAAGCTGTCTTGACGACTATTCCCGCCCAGGGAAACAGTCCTGTCTTCAATCGAGTACCCCAGCAAGTTAAAGATGGTCAAAACCGCTGGAGCCGGCCACATGACCCAAGCACAACCTGTCGCCCCGCTGACGATCATTGCCATCTTCGCGGGGGTCATCGAAGCCTCCGCCCTTGCCACACTGCCGTTTCTCAGCGAGTCCAGCCAAAAGCTCTACATTTGGTTCCTGGTGGGCTTCCCGTTCTTTCTGACAGCACTGTTCTTCCTGACACTCAATTTCAACTACAAGTCGTTTTACAGCCCCACACCCGACACAACCGCAGACGACTGTTCGCTGGCACCCAACAGCCTGGCCGCGCCTGCAATGGGTAACGAAGCCTGCGAAGCGGTTCAAGGCGACCCCGTCACGTTCATGTTTTCCGGCCCCGACGCCTATCACATGATGGAACAACAACTCTTGTCCGCACTTGCACAGCCTCCTGTGCCGGCGCGCACCTGGCGCTTTTGCAACCTGGATAGGCGTCAGTGCGCACAGCTTTCGATCAGTGCACTGGAGGGCTATGTTGTGAAACACGACAGTTGAACACCCCGATTTTTCTGCACGCATAAAAAAACCCCGGCCTCAGCCGGGGTTTTCATTGCACAAAGCCACAATCAGAGCAGCGAGCGGCCCTTGTTGGCAGCAATGCGCATGCGCAGAGCGTTGAGCTTGATGAAGCCGGCAGCGTCCGCCTGGTTGTAGGCGCCGCCATCTTCTTCGAAGGTGGCGATGTTGGCGTCGAACAGCGAATCGTCCGACTTGCGACCGACCACGGTGACATTGCCCTTGTACAGCTTCAGACGCACAACGCCATTCACGTTGACCTGCGAAGCGTCGATCATCTGCTGCAGCATCAGACGCTCCGGGCTCCACCAGTAGCCGGTGTAGATCAGGCTGGCGTACTTCGGCATCAGCTCATCTTTCAGGTGAGCGACTTCGCGGTCCAGTGTGATCGACTCGATGGCACGGTGAGCCTTGAGCATGATGGTGCCGCCTGGGGTCTCGTAGCAGCCACGCGACTTCATGCCGACGTAACGGTTTTCGACGATGTCCAGGCGGCCGATGCCGTTGGCACCACCGATACGGTTCAGGTCGGCCAGCACGGTGGCCGGGGATTTCTCGACGCCGTCGATGGCGACGATGTCACCGTTGCGGTAGGTCAGCTCGATGTAGGTAGCCTGGTCCGGGGCGTTCTCAGGCGAGACGCTCCAGCGCCACATGTCTTCTTCGTGCTCGGTCCAGGTATCTTCCAGGACACCGCCTTCGTAGGAGATGTGCAGCAGGTTGGCGTCCATCGAGTACGGCGACTTCTTCTTGCCGTGACGCTCGATCGGGATGCCGTGCTTTTCGGCGTAGTCCATCAGCTTCTCGCGGGACAGCAGGTCCCACTCGCGCCATGGAGCGATGACCTTGACGCCTGGCTTCAGGGCGTAGGCACCCAGCTCGAAACGCACTTGGTCGTTGCCTTTGCCGGTAGCGCCATGGGAAATGGCGTCAGCGCCGGTTTCGTTGGCGATTTCGATCAGGCGCTTGGCGATCAGCGGACGGGCGATGGAAGTACCCAGCAGGTACTCGCCTTCGTAGACGGTGTTGGCGCGGAACATCGGGAACACGAAATCACGCACGAATTCTTCGCGCAGGTCATCGATGTAGATCTCTTTAACGCCCATTGCCTGGGCTTTGGCACGAGCCGGCTCGACCTCTTCGCCCTGACCCAGGTCAGCGGTGAAGGTCACCACTTCGCAGTTGTAGGTATCCTGCAGCCACTTGAGAATCACCGAAGTATCAAGGCCGCCGGAATACGCCAGTACGACCTTTTTTACGTCCGCCATGCCATCACTCCACGGGGTTGTACGGAAAGGGATCGATTCTAACGGCCCTGCAGAAAAAATTACAGTGGGGCGACAGCTTCTGACGACAAAGCGACAGGAACTTTCGTAGGGGCGACGAGATGTATGCCTTGAGATGTTCGGCGCGTATGAGATCGAGCGCCGCCCGCGCGGCGCATCGCGAGCGAAGCTCGCTCCTACATTTGTTTCGGGCCAATTATTCCTGTGGGGTTTACGCGCGAACGCCTTGGTGCATGGCTGGATATCGCGTCGTACGAACAAGGCGGTCGCGCACGCCTGCCACAGGCGATACTTGCCCGAAACAAATGTAGGAGCGAGCTTCGCTCGCGATGCGCCGCGCGGGCGGCGCTCGATCTCACAGGCGCTGGAGATGCTGTGCCGAACACCCGGGGCCTACCCAATCTCAGGGTGCCTTGCCCACCGCGGCAGCAGCCGGGCTGGTTGGTGCTGCTGGTGCTGGTGCTGGTGCTGGTGCTGGTGCTGGTGCTGGTGCTGGTGCTGGTGCTGATGCAGGCGCTGCAACCGGCGCCTGCTCCACCGGTTTCAGGACCACCTCAACCCGATCCAGCTCAATATTCACCCGCCGATTGCGCGCCCGATTCGCCGCACTGTTGTTCTTCGCCAACGGATAACGCTCACCATGGAAGCGCACAGTGATCTGCTCTTCCTTCACACCATGGGCCGTGAAGTAATCAGCCACCGCCAACGCCCGGCGGCGCGACAGGTCACGGTTGGTCAGGCGGTTGCCACTGTTGTCGGAGTGACCGTTGAGCTCGATGTGGTTCACCGTCGGGTCGGCTTTCATGTAATCCAGAATCACATCCAGCCGTGCACGCGCCGCTTCGTCCAGCTCGATGCCGCCCCCCGGGAAGCCCACCTGAGTCTGGCGCACCTGGTCGTAGTTCATCGGCAACAGCTTACTGGCACAGGCTTGATAGTCACTGTAGGCCTTGGCGAAGCTGACCGGCAGCACACGCACCTCCATCGGCCTGCCAGCCTCACCGGTGTAGTTGCGCACCACGGTGCTGCGCCCGTCGAGCAAGCCGTTGATCAAGCGGCTGGCCTGCCCTTGGGATGAGCTGAACAGCACCCCGCTGCGGGCCATGCGCACATTGCCCAGGTTGATATCGCCACGCCCAGGTTGCCACGGCGCTGCCGCCGCTAGCAGGCTGGCGCTGCCCGTGCCGAGCAAGTTGCTGTCCGAACGCAGCTGGAACACCGGCTGCTCGCCCGCCCGGCGCACGAACTCACCACTGCCAAAGCCGTCGATCGGTTGGATCAAGCGGCATTCGAACTGATCACCCTCGACCTTCCAGGCAATGTTCTCCATGCGCGTCTGGAAAGTCAGTGCGCCGGCCGGCAGGCTGGCGAACAGGGTCAACAGGGCTAGGTAACGCTGGCGCACGGGCGGCTCCACAAATTCTGACGGCTTACCTGCAGGCTATCGGACGCCGCTCGGAAAACTTGATAGCCGTGCTCGCCCCAGGGTTTTCCGGTAGGATTGGGGCTTGAGTTCGACCCGCCTGGAATCCCCAATGTCCGATCGCCTGACCCTCCTGCGCCCCGACGACTGGCACATCCATCTGCGCGATGGTGCCGTCCTGCCCCACACCGTTGGCGATGTGGCGCGTACCTTCGCCCGTGCCATCATCATGCCCAACCTGGTTCCGCCGGTGCGCAATGCCGCCGAGGCCGGCGCCTACCGTGAGCGCATCCTCGCCGCCCGCCCGGCCGGCAGCCGCTTCGAGCCGCTGATGGTGCTGTACCTCACCGACCGCACCAGCCCCGAGGATGTCCGTGCGGCCAAGGCCAGCGGCATCGTGTACGCCGCCAAGCTGTACCCGGCCGGCGCCACCACCAACTCCGACTCGGGCGTAACCAGCATCGACAACATCTTCCCGGCCATCGAAGCGCTGGCGGAAGTCGGCATGCCACTGCTGGTGCACGGTGAAGTGACCCGCAGCGAAATCGACGTGTTCGACCGCGAGAAGCGCTTCATCGACGAGCACATGCGCCGCTTGGTCGAACGCTTCCCCACATTGAAAGTAGTGTTCGAACACATCACCACTGGCGATGCCGCGCAGTTCGTCACCGAGGCCCCGGCTAACGTCGGTGCCACCATCACCGCGCAGCACCTGCTGTACAACCGCAACCACATGCTGGTTGGCGGCATTCGTCCGCACTTCTATTGCCTGCCGATCCTCAAGCGCAACACCCATCAGGTAGCGCTGCTGGACGCGGCCACCAGCGGTAACCCGAAGTTCTTCCTGGGCACCGACTCGGCGCCGCACGCCCGTCACGCCAAGGAAGCCGCCTGCGGTTGCGCCGGCTGCTACACCGCCTACGCCGCCATCGAGATGTACGCCGAAGCATTCGAACAGCGCAATGCCCTGGACAAGCTGGAAGGCTTCGCCAGCCTGCACGGCCCGGCCTTCTACGGCCTGCCGGCAAACACCGATACCATTACCCTGGTTCGCGAAGAATGGACCGCCCCGGACAGCCTGCCGTTTGGCGAGCAGACGGTAATCCCGCTGCGCGCGGGTGAGAAACTGCGTTGGCGCCTGCTGGAGGAAAACGCGTGAGCGAAGACCTCTACGAAGACGACCTGGACACCCAGGGCAGCAGCGGTTCGCGCCATCCGATGGCCGAGCGCTTTCGCGGTTACCTGCCGGTAGTGGTGGATGTGGAGACCGGTGGTTTCAACAGCGCTACCGATGCCCTGCTGGAAATTGCCGCCGTCACCATCGGCATGGACGAGAAAGGCTTCCTGTTCCCTGAGCACACCTACTTCCACCGGGTGGAGCCGTTCGAGGGCGCCAACATCGAGGCGGCCGCGCTGGAGTTCACCGGGATCAAGCTGGACCACCCACTGCGCATGGCCGTCAGCGAGGAAAGCGCGCTGACCGACATCTTCCGGGGTGTACGCAAGGCGCTCAAGGCCAATGGCTGCAAGCGGGCGATCCTGGTAGGCCACAACAGCAGCTTCGACCTGGGCTTCCTCAATGCGGCAGTGGCGCGCAATGACCTGAAGCGCAACCCGTTCCACCCGTTCTCCAGCTTCGATACCGCCACACTGGCGGGCCTGGCCTATGGCCAGACGGTTCTGGCGCGTGCTTGCCAGAGCGCCGACATCGACTTTGACGGGCGTGAGGCGCACTCGGCGCGTTACGACACCGAGAAGACGGCCGAGCTGTTCTGCGGCATCGTCAACCGCTGGAAAGAGATGGGCGGCTGGCGCGATTTCAACGATTGATCTGAAAAAGCATTCGCGGGCATGCCCGCTCCCACAGGTTCACCTTTGCCTTCAGGCATGCAGAGAACTTGTGGGAGCGGGCGCGCCCGCGAACAGGCCGGCACAGAACGGCACAAAAAAAACCGGCCACCAGGGCCGGTTTTTTCATGCACGCGGCAATTACAGCTTGCCAGCGTTCTCGCTCAGGTAGGCAGCAACGCCTTCTGGCGAAGCGTTCATGCCCTTGTCGCCTTTTTTCCAGTTGGCAGGGCAGACTTCGCCGTGCTCTTCGTGGAATTGCAGAGCGTCGACCAGGCGCAGCAGCTCGTCCATGTTACGGCCCAGTGGCAGGTCGTTGATGATCTGCGAACGGACAACACCATTGGTGTCGATCAGGAAGGCACCACGGAAGGCTACGCCACCTTCGGACTCGACGTCGTAGGCTTTGCAGATTTCGTGGGTCATGTCGGCAGCCAGGGTGTACTTCACCTGACCGATACCGCCGTTGTTGACCGGGGTGTTACGCCAGGCGTTGTGGGTGAAGTGCGAGTCGATCGACACGCCGATCACTTCCACGTTACGGGCCAGGAAGTCAGGGATGCGGTTGTCCAGGGCGATCAGCTCGGACGGGCAGACGAAGGTGAAGTCCAGCGGGTAGAAGAACACCAGGCCGTACTTGCCCTTGATGGCCGAAGCCAGGTTGAAGCTGTCGACGATCTCGCCATTGCCCAGCACGGCCGGAACGGTGAAATCGGGGGCTTTCTTACCAACGAGTACGCTCATTGTAATCTCCTGATGAGGGTGAAAAACCGTTTGCCGGGCCAGACGAGCCTGCCCGACATCCAACAAAGGCCGACCATCATACACGGCTTCTGATGACAGGCCGACTCCATCGACACAGCAACCGCCGGTCGCTCAAGCGCGGCCCTTCCAGAAAGTCCTTTGACAAGCATTCTCATTAACATTAAGCTCCAACCCATCGACTCAACCCGCGATGGTCAGCCCTTATGTATGTGTGTCTTTGTGTCGGCGTTACCGACGGACAGATCCGCGATGCGATCTATGAAGGATGCTGCAGTTACAAGGAAGTGCGAGCCGCGACCAATGTCGCCAGCCAGTGTGGCAAATGCGCCTGCCTGGCCAAGCAAGTGGTCCGTGAGACCTTGACCGAGCTTCAGGTCAGCCAGGCCGCCCTGCCCTACCCGGTAGAATTTACCGCAGCCTGAAAACCCAGAATTTGAAGAACCGGACCTGGCGTCCGGTTTTTTTATGCCCAAAATTCAATAAGTTAGCGTTCCAACGCGGTTCACAAACATTCTTATTCCTATTAATTTTCACTTATTATTCAATAACTTAGGTTTGACACTCCTAAGTATCGGGCTCAAACTTCACTGTATTGGCACACTTCTACAGGGCAGGAACCCGAAATGAAAGGCGACGTAAGCGTCATCCAGCATCTCAACAAGATCCTCGGAAACGAGCTGGTCGCGATCAACCAGTACTTCCTGCACGCACGCATGTACGAAGATTGGGGCCTGAACAAGCTCGGCAAGCACGAGTACAAGGAATCCATCGACGAGATGAAGCACGCTGACAAACTGATCAAGCGTATTCTGTTCCTCGAAGGCATCCCAAACGTTCAGGACCTGGGCAAGCTGCTGATCGGCGAGCACACCAAGGAAATGCTCGAGTGCGACCTGAAGATCGAACAGAAAGGCCTGGTCGACCTCAAGGCAGCCATCGCCCATTGCGAAACCGCTGGCGACTTCGGCTCGCGTGACATGCTCGAAGATATCCTCGAGTCCGAGGAAGAACACATCGACTGGCTGGAAACCCAGCTGGGGCTGATCGACAAGATCGGTATCGAAAACTACCTGCAGTCGCAGATGGGCGAAGAGTAATTTTTCGCCGCATAAAAAAACCCGCGATCAGCGGGTTTTTTTATGCTTGCCGGAAGATCAGGCTTCAGCAGCCTTGGCCTTGGCAGCCGCTTCCTTGATCAGGGTTTGCAGCTCACCCTTTTCGAACATTTCCAGCATGATGTCGCTACCGCCAACCAGCTCGCCAGCTACCCACAGCTGCGGGAAAGTCGGCCAGTTAGCGTACTTTGGCAGGTTGGCGCGAATTTCTGGGTTCTGCAGGATGTCGACGTAGGCGAACTTTTCGCCACAACCCATCACAGCCTGCGATGCCTTGGCCGAGAACCCGCACTGCGGGGCATTCGGCGAGCCTTTCATGTAAAGCAGAATGGTGTTGTTGGCAATCTGCTCTTTGATCGTATCGATGATATCCATCTAGCACCTCAGCTGAACTTTCCGACGCGGTCGTCGGCACGGTGACGCATTGTATCGGAAAGCCGAGCAGCGTGCTCGGCCTTACCGCTCCTTACGCGGCCTCTACCTGCACCGGCACGCCATTGAGGGCAGCATTGCCGGAAACCGGGTCCCGCAGGCGCTCGTCGGTCAGGTCATTGGCACTCACCCCAGGTTGCGCCTGGGCGACCTGCATGTGCACGCCCTGACGGCCGTGACCGAAACCATGGGGCAAGCTGACCACACCGGGCATCATGTCCTCGCAGGCCTGCACCTCCACTTCGAGCTCACCGGTGCGCGAACGGATACGCACCCGCTGGCCATCCTGCAACTGACGCTGTTGCAGGTCTTGCGGGTGCATCAACAACTGATGGCGTGGCTTGCCTTTCACCAGGCGATGGAAATTGTGCATCCACGAGTTGTTGCTGCGCACATGTCGACGCCCGATCAATAGCAGCTCGCCCGGCACCGGGGGCGCCAATTGCGCCAGCCGGTGCAGGTCGTCCAGCAACACCTGAGGTGCCGCCTCGACAGCCTTGCTGGCAGTTGCCAGGCGCACAGCCAGATTGCTGCGCAAAGGCCCGAGGTCAAGCCCGTGCGGGTGATCGTCCAGCGTTGCCAAGGAGAGCCGCCAAGGCGTTGCATCGCCATAGCGCCCTTTGCGCAGGGCCAGGTCGATCATCTGCGCAGGCGCCATAGTCGCTTTCAATTCCAAGTCGGCACGCTTGGCAAACGCCTGCGCCAGGCCAACGAAGATTTCCCAGTCATGCAGCGCCCCCTCCGGCTTGGCCAGAATCGCCCGGTTGAAACGGGTGACGTTGCGCACGGCCAGCAAGTTGAAGGTGCTGTCGTAATGGTCGTTTTCCAAAGCCGAGGTGGAGGGCAGGATCAGGTGGGCGTGGCGAGTGCTCTCGTTGATGTAGAGGTCGATGCTGAGCATGAACTCCAGGTCTTGCAGTGCCGCATCCAGCTGGCGGCCGTTAGGGGTGGACAGCACCGGGTTGCCGGCTACTGTCACCAGGGCGCGCACCTGCCCGTCACCCGGCGTCCGTATCTCCTCGGCCAAGGCCGCCACGGGCAGCTCGCCGCCGTACTCGGGCAAGCCCGACACACGGCTCTGCCAAGCGTTGAAATGGCCACCGGAGGTGGTTGCCACCAGATCGACGGCAGGCTCCGTGCACAACGCGCCGCCTGGGCGGTCAAGATTGCCGGTCACCAGGTTGATCAGTTGCACCAGCCAATGGCAAAGGGAGCCAAAAGCTTGGGTCGAGACGCCCATGCGGCCATAGCACACAGCCTGCCCGGCAGCGGCGAAATCCCGTGCCAGTTGGCGAATGTCCGCCGCTGCAATACCACAATGGGCACTCATGGCCTCGGCACTGAACGGCGCAATGGCCTCGCGCACCTGCTGCAGGCCGCTGACGGGCAAGTGCGAGCCCCGGGCCAGGCCCTCTTCAAACAAGGTATTGAGCAGGCCACACAGCAGCGCTGCATCACCACCGGGACGGATGAACAGATGGGTGTCGGCCATCGCCGCCGTTTCGCTACGCCGCGGGTCCACCACCACCAGGCGCCCACCACGCGCCCGCAGGGCCTTCAGACGCTTCTCCACGTCCGGTACGGTCATGATGCTGCCATTGGAGGCCAACGGGTTGCCGCCAAGAATCAGCATGAATTCGGTATGGTCGATGTCCGGGATCGGCAGCAACAGGCCATGGCCATACATCAGGTGGCTGACCAGGTGTTGCGGCAACTGGTCCACTGACGTGGCAGAGAAGCGGTTGCGGGTCTTGAGCAGGCCCAGGAAATAGTTGCTGTGGGTCATCAAGCCGTAGTTGTGCACGCTCGGGTTGCCTTGGTAGACCGCCACGGCATTGCGCCCATGGGCTTGCTGGACTGCCCACAACCTGTCGGCAGCCAGGGCGAAGGCCTCGTCCCAGCCAATGGCCTGCCAATGCTCGCCTACTCGCTTGTGTGGCTGGCGCAGGCGATCCGGGTCGTTCTGAATGTCCTGCAAGGCCACGGCCTTGGGGCAGACATGGCCACGGCTGAACGGGTCCAGAGGGTCGCCCTTGATCGAGCTGATCAACGCCCGCCCGTCGTCCTCGTGGCTGACTTCGATGTTGAGCCCGCAAATCGCTTCGCACAGGTGACACGCACGGTGATGCAGGGTCTTGGTCATGGCCGCCTCTGCCTTGTTGTTATCCAACCGTGACTATGCGCCCGGCCCCTCGTCGCAGCCAGCGTGCTTTGCCGCATGAATCCACCGACATCAGGCGCACGATTTGCGACAGCCATTTGCCAAATTGCCAGCAAGCCGTGTACAACCTTTGTGTAGTAAATAAAAAACAGCACGGGCCAACGGGTAAAGACACCCTTTGCAACACCCTTTGCGATCAGGCCGCTGTTTCCCCCCTTGGCTTCAGGCGACATTTACTTATAGTATTGCGCCTTTCCCTATTTCGTCCGCCCCGTGCGGCTTACGCCGCAGGTCACTCCCGTTGTCAAAAAAAACCATACGGTCGACCTGCATACCGTTGCAGATAAGGTAGTCAATCATGAGCGCTAGGCACTTTCTCTCCCTGCTGGACTTCACCACCGACGAATTGCTCGGGGTGATCCGCCGCGGCATCGAGCTGAAGGACCTGCGCAAACGAGGCGTGCTGTTCGAGCCACTGAAGAACCGCGTACTGGGCATGATCTTCGAGAAGTCCTCGACCCGTACCCGCGTGTCCTTCGAGGCCGGTATGATCCAGCTCGGCGGCCAGGCCATCTTCCTGTCCCCGCGCGACACCCAACTGGGCCGTGGCGAGCCGATTGGTGACAGCGCCATCGTGCTGTCGAGCATGCTCGATGTGGTGATGATCCGTACCCACGCCCACAGCACCCTGACCGAGTTCGCCGCCAAATCGCGCGTACCGGTGATCAATGGCCTGTCCGACGAGTCGCACCCGTGCCAGCTACTGGCCGACATGCAGACCTTCCTTGAGCACCGTGGCTCGATCCAGGGCAAGACCGTGACTTGGATCGGCGATGGCTTCAACATGTGCAACTCCTATATCGAGGCCGCCAGGCAGTTCGATTTCCAACTGCGCATCGCCTGCCCCGAAGGCTACGAGCCGGACCAACGCTTCATGGCGCTGGGTGGTGACCGCGTGCAAATCATCCGTGATGCCAAAGAAGCCGTGCGTGGTGCACACCTTGTGGTCACCGATGTCTGGACTTCCATGGGCCAGGAGGAGGAAACTGCACGGCGCCTGGCGCATTTCGCGCCTTACCAGGTCACCCGCGAACTGCTCGACCTGGCGGCACCCGATGTCCTCTTCATGCACTGCCTGCCCGCCCACCGTGGCGAGGAAATCAGCCAGGACCTGCTCGACGACCCACGTTCGGTCGCCTGGGACGAGGCTGAAAACCGCCTGCATGCACAGAAGGCGCTTCTCGAATTCCTTGTAGAACCGGCTTACCACCACGCATGAGTCAACCCCTACTGCTCAACCTGCGCAACCTCGCCTGCGGCTATGGCGACCAGCGCATCGTCCAGAACCTCAACCTGCACCTGAATGCAGGCGACATTGGTTGCCTGCTGGGTTCTTCCGGTTGTGGCAAAACCACCACCCTGCGCGCCATCGCTGGCTTCGAGCCGGTGCACGAGGGCGAGATCCAGCTGGCCGGCGAGGTCATTTCCCGCGCGGGTTTCACGCTTGCCCCGGAAAAGCGCCGTATCGGCATGGTGTTTCAGGATTACGCGCTGTTCCCGCACCTGACCGTGGCACAGAACATTGCCTTTGGTATCGCCAAGCACCCCCGCCAGGCTGCAGTCATCGAAGAGATGCTGGAGCTGGTCAAGTTGGGTGGCCTGGGCGGGCGTTATCCGCATGAGCTGTCCGGCGGGCAGCAGCAGCGGGTCGCCTTGGCCCGGGCGCTCGCGCCCGAGCCGCAGTTGCTGCTGCTCGACGAGCCGTTCTCCAACCTTGACGTGGAGCTGCGCCGGCGCCTGAGCCATGAGGTTCGCGACATTCTGAAAAGCCGTGGTACCAGCGCCATTCTGGTTACCCACGACCAGGAAGAAGCCTTTGCCGTCAGCGATCAGGTCGGCGTGTTCAAGGAAGGCCGCCTGGAGCAGTGGGATACACCGTACAACCTTTACCACGAACCGCAGACGCCGTTCGTGGCCAGCTTCATTGGTCAGGGGTACTTCATCCGTGGCCAGATGAGCAGCCACGAGGCCGTCAATACCGAGCTGGGTGAACTGCGCGGTAACCGTGCCTACATCATGGCACCGGGCAGTTCGGTGGATGTGCTGCTGCGTCCGGACGACATCGTGCATGCGCCGGGCAGCGCGCTACAGGCCAATATCGTCGGCAAGAGCTTCCTGGGAGCCTCGACACTGTACCGCCTGCAATTGCCGACCGGCAGCCAGCTCGAAGCGATCTTCCCTAGCCACAACGACCATCAGGTTGGCGAGGATGTGGAGATTGCGGTGAAGGCCGATCACCTGGTGCTGTTCCCGGTACCGGGCAGCGTGGCGGCGCAGTTGCCGCGGCAGGAAAACGGCGTTCGTCGCTACAGTTCGGCAACCTGACTCCAATACCCTGGGGCCGCTTTGCGGCCCAGGATCTCAGCCTCGACCAATACCGGCGAACTTGCCTTGGGTATGCTCGGCCAGCACCGCCGCCGCCAACTCCACTTCCAGCCCACGCCGCCCGGCGCTGACATGGATGGTTGCAAAGTTCTGCGCTGACTCGTCGATGAACGTGCGCAAGCGCTTCTTCTGCCCCAGCGGGCTGATCCCACCCACCAGGTAACCCGTAGCCCGCTGCGCCGCCGCAGGGTCGGCCATCTCGCACTTCTTCACCCCGGCAGCATGGGCCAGGGCCTTGAGGTCCAGGGTGCCCACCACAGGCACGACCGCTACCAGCAACTCCCCTTTCTCGCTGCTTGCCAGCAACGTCTTGAACACCTGTTGCGGGTCGAGCCCAAGCTTCTCCGCCGCTTCCAGGCCATACGACGCCGACTTCGGGTCATGTTCATAACTGTGCACGCGATGCTCGGCACGGTGCTTCTTCAACAGGTCTAGGGCGGGGGTCATGCAAGGGCTCCGGTCTGGATCGGCTCGGCGGCTACTTTAGGACAATTCCCACATCCCAGCCAGCGCACCGCAATCGCGCAGCTCTAGTACGTGGATTGGCAGCTGATTTTAACGGCCATATCGTGACTGGTCGTTCACTTTCGACCTTTGACATCAGCGTTTCTTGTCTATATTTTTTCGTTTCTGAATAAACACTGCACTTTTAAAGTGCATTTCCTACATACGCTCGGGGTCAATGGGGATAGACACCGGGCTTTGCTGTCGAGCGCCACGCGCCTCACAACAAAAAAAAACGAGGTCATACATGACGACTGCTCTACGCCAACCCACGCTGTCCAGCCAATGCCTGGCCGAGTTCCTCGGCACCGCCCTGCTCATCTTCTTCGGCACTGGCTGCGTCGCCGCGCTCAAGGTCGCGGGCGCCAGCTTCGGGCTGTGGGAAATCAGCATCATCTGGGGCGTGGGGGTCAGCATGGCCATCTACCTCACTGCCGGCATTTCCGGTGCGCACCTGAACCCGGCCGTGAGCATCGCCCTCACCCTGTTCGCCGGGTTCGACAAGCGCAAGCTGCCCTTCTACATGCTGGCCCAGGTGTGTGGTGCCTTTTGTGGTGCGGCGCTGGTCTACACGCTGTACAGCAGCCTGTTCTTCGATTTCGAACAAGCCCACGCCATGCTGCGCGGTAGCGAAGCCAGCCTGGAGCTCGCCTCGGTGTTCTCCACCTACCCGCACCCGTCGCTGTCCATCGGCCAGGCATTTCTGGTCGAAGTGGTGATCACTGCCATTTTGATGGCCGTGATCATGGCCCTGACCGACGACAACAACGGCCTGCCGCGCGGTGCCATGGCGCCGCTGTTGATCGGCCTGCTGATTGCGGTGATTGGTAGCGCCATGGGCCCGTTGACCGGCTTTGCGATGAACCCTGCCCGTGATTTCGGGCCAAAACTCATGACCTTCCTGGCCGGCTGGGGCGAAATCGCCTTCACTGGCGGACGAGACATTCCTTATTTCCTGGTTCCGGTGTTCGCCCCGATCCTTGGCGCCTGCCTGGGTGCTGCGACCTATCGCGGCCTGATTGCCCGCAATCTGCCAACGGCCGCCGCGAACCCTGAGACAAATGACATTCGCCAGGGCGATACTCAAGTCAATTGATGCCGGCATCACGCCCAGCCCTGACCCCTATTTTTGCAAGGCCTACGACCATGACAGACACCCAGGATAAGAACTACATCATCGCCCTGGACCAGGGCACCACCAGTTCACGGGCGATCATTTTCGACCGTGACGCCAATGTGGTGGGCACCTCCCAGCGCGAGTTCGTCCAGCACTACCCGCAGGCGGGCTGGGTCGAACACGACCCGATGGAGATCTTCGCCACGCAGAGCGCGACCATGGTCGAGGCCCTGGCCCAGGCCGGTATCAGCCACGCCCAGGTCGCTGCGCTGGGCATTACCAACCAGCGCGAAACCACTGTGGTGTGGGACAAGGAAACCGGCCGTCCGGTGTACAACGCCATTGTCTGGCAGTGCCGCCGCAGCACCGAAATCTGTGCTCAGCTCAAACGTGACGGCCATGAAGACTACATCCGTGAAACCACCGGCCTGGTCACCGATCCTTACTTCTCCGGTACCAAGCTGAAGTGGATCCTCGACAATGTCGAAGGCGCCCGTGAGCGCGCCGAGCGTGGCGAACTGCTGTTCGGCACCATCGACACCTGGCTGATCTGGAAGTTTTCGGGTGGCAAGGTGCACGTCACCGACTACACCAACGCCTCGCGCACGCTGATGTTCAACATCCACAGCCTGCAATGGGACGACAAGCTGCTGGAAATCCTGGGTATCCCACGGCAAATGCTGCCTGAAGTGCGCCCATCCTCGGAAGTGTACGGCCACACCAAGAGCGGCATCGCCATCGCCGGTATCGCCGGCGACCAGCAATCGGCACTGTTCGGCCAGATGTGCGTGGAGCCTGGCCAGGCCAAGAATACCTACGGCACCGGCTGCTTCCTGCTGATGAACACTGGCGACAAGGCGGTCAAGTCGTCCCATGGCCTGCTCACCACCATTGCCTGCGGCCCGCGTGGTGAAGTGGCCTATGCGCTGGAAGGCGCCGTATTCAACGGCGGCTCCACCGTGCAATGGCTGCGTGACGAATTGAAGATCGTCAACGACGCACTGGATACCGAGTACTTCGCCAGCAAGGTCAAGGACAGCAACGGCGTGTACCTGGTACCGGCCTTCACCGGCCTGGGCGCCCCGTACTGGGACCCGTATGCACGCGGCGCGCTGTTCGGCCTGACCCGTGGGGTGAAGGTGGACCACATCATCCGCGCGGCGCTGGAGTCGATTGCCTATCAGACCCGCGACGTGCTCGACGCCATGCAGCAGGACTGCGGCGAGCGCCTGTCCGAGCTACGCGTGGACGGCGGTGCAGTGGCCAACAACTTCCTCATGCAGTTCCAGGCCGACATCCTCGGCACCTGCGTGGAACGGCCGCAAATGCGCGAAACCACGGCCCTGGGCGCCGCCTACCTGGCAGGCCTGGCCTGTGGCTTCTGGAGCGGCCTTGACGAGTTGCGCGACAAGGCGATCATCGAGCGCGAGTTCAGCCCACAGCTGGACGAAACGCAGAAAGAGAAGCTGTATGCCGGCTGGAAGAAGGCGGTCGAACGCACCCGTGACTGGGAAGATCACGAGGCATGACGCCTGCTGGGGCCGCCAAGCGGCCCCAATCGTCTACTGGTCGTCCTCCCCTTCCTACGGCATCATTGCAGCATTTGTCCGGCAGCCCCAAAGGACCGCCCATGAATCTGCCCCCTCGCCAACAACAAATCCTCGAACTGGTGCGCGAACGCGGCTACGTCAGTATCGAAGAAATGGCGCAGCTGTTCGTCGTGACCCCGCAAACCATTCGCCGCGACATCAACCAGCTGGCCGAGCTCAACCTGCTGCGTCGCTACCACGGTGGCGCGGCCTACGACTCGAGCATCGAGAACACCGCCTACGCCATGCGTGCCGACCAGATGCGCGACGAAAAGCAGCGCATTGCCGACGCCGTGGCCCGGCAGATTCCCGACCATGCCTCGCTGTTCATCAACATTGGTACCACCACCGAATCGATTGCCCGGGCACTGCTCAACCACAGCCACCTGAAAGTCATCACCAACAACTTGCATGTGGCAGCGATCCTGGCCGCCAAGGACGATTTCGAGGTGCTGGTGGCGGGCGGCACTGTGCGCCGCGATGGGGGAGTAGTCGGCCAGGCCAGTGTCGATTTCATCAACCAGTTCAAGGTCGACTTCGCCCTGGTGGGTATCAGCGGTATCGACGAAGATGGCAGCCTGCTCGATTTCGACTACCAGGAAGTGCGGGTATCTCAGGCGATCATCGCCAATGCCAGGCAAGTGATCCTTGCCGCCGACTCCAGCAAGTTCGGGCGCAACGCCATGGTACGCCTGGGCTCGATCAGCCTGGTCGATTGCCTGGTGACCGACCAGGCGCCAACGCCCACCCTCACTCAGTTGCTTAATCAGTACAAGATTCGGCTCGAGGTGGTGTGAGGGCTGGGATGTTCATGTCGAAGGGTTTGTGGCGCCTGTGAGATCGAGCGCCGCCCGCGCGGCGCATCGCGAGCGAAGCTCGCTCCTACATTTGTTTCGGGCCAATTATGCCTGTGGGATTTGCGCGCGAACGCCTTGGCGCATGACTCGATATCGCGTCGTACAAACCAGGCGGTCGCGCGCGCTTGTCACAGGCGACACTGGCCCGAAACAAATGTAGGAGCGAGCTTCGCTCGCGATGCGCCGCGCGGGCGGCGCTCGATCTCACAGCCACCACAAACATTCCGCCATACACCCGCCCCCAAACCACCCCCCAAATTTTCGTAAATGTTCACTTTATTGTCATCCGATCAGTTTTTTCTATAAAGACTGACTGGCGACCGCCTTTCCATTGCGCTAGTATTTTCGAAAACGAACATCAATGTTCATATTCGATGTGAACAGCCCCAGGAGGCCTTGCCCGTGTCCCAACCCGTTTCGTCCCAGCCCCCAGCCGCCGACTGCTATGACCTCGCCGTGATCGGCGGTGGCATCAATGGCGTGGGCATCGCTGCCGACGCCGCCGGGCGTGGCCTCAAGGTTTTCCTCTGCGAAAAGGACGACCTGGCCCAGCACACCTCGTCGGCCAGCAGCAAGCTGATCCACGGCGGCCTGCGCTACCTGGAGCACTACGAGTTCCGCCTGGTCCGCGAAGCGCTGGCCGAACGGGAAGTGCTGCTGGCCAAGGCACCGCACATCGTCAAGCCGATGCGCTTCGTACTGCCACACCGCCCGCACCTGCGCCCGGCGTGGATGATTCGCGCAGGCCTGTTCCTGTACGACCACCTGGGCAAGCGCAAGCGCCTGGGTGCCTCGCGCAGCCTGCGTTTTGGCCCGGGGTACCCGCTCAAACCGGCGATCACCCGCGGTTTCGAATACGCCGACTGCGCCGTGGATGACGCCCGCCTGGTGGTGCTCAATGCCATGGCCGCCCGTGAACACGGCGCACACATCCACACGCGCACCCGCTGCCTGCGCGCCGAACGCGTCGATGGCCTGTGGCAAGTTGAACTGCAGCACGCCGATGGGCGCCTGCAGACCATTCGCGCCCGCGCCCTGGTCAACGCCGCCGGCCCATGGGTCGCCAGCTTCATCAAGGATGACCTCAAGCTCGATGCGCCTTATGGCATTCGTCTGATCCAGGGCAGTCACCTCATCGTGCCGCGACTGTACGAAGGTGAGCATGCCTACATCCTGCAAAACGAAGACCAGCGCATCGTGTTCTGCATCCCTTACCTGGGCCGCTTCACCCTGATCGGCACCACGGATCGCGAATACAGCGGCGACCCGGCCAAGGTGGCGATCACCGAGCAGGAGACCGACTATCTGCTCAAGGTGGTCAACGCTCACTTCAACCATCAGCTGAGCCGCGACGACATCCTGCACACCTATTCCGGTGTGCGCCCGCTGTGCAACGACGAGTCGGACAACCCCTCCGCCGTTACCCGCGACTACACCCTGGCATTGTCGTCCGAGCAGGGCCAGGCGCCGTTGTTGTCTGTGTTCGGGGGCAAGCTGACGACCTATCGCAAGCTGGCCGAGTCGGCGATGGCGGAACTGAAACCGTTCTTCACTCAGATGCGCGAAAGCTGGACCGCCGAAGCGCCGCTGCCAGGCGGGGAAAACATGAGCAGCGTCAAAGCGCTGGTCGACGCCCTCCTCACCCACAGCGCCTGGCTGCCCGAGGACATTGCCAAGCGCTGGGCACAGACCTACGGCAGCCGCGTATGGCAGTTGCTCGAAGGTGTCCAGGGCCCGGACGACCTGGGCCAGGCTATTGGTGGTGGGTTGTTTGCCCGTGAAGTGGACTATCTGCTGGCTAACGAGTGGGCGGCCAGCAGCGACGACATTCTCTGGCGCCGTACCAAGCTTGGCTTGTTTACAACAGCTGCAGAGCAGCAAGTGCTCGACCAGTACCTGCAGCAGGCCAGGCTGCACCAGGCCCGGGTGCAGGCAGCCTGAACCCCACACGGTCCGCGCCCCCGGTCATGGCACCGGGGGCGACGCTCATTCATTCGGGTTTCCGAACGGCAATCGTCACTTCATTCGGAATGCCGAGCACACATTTGGCGAAAAAAACCTTCATCAAAGGGTAATCCCCAGCATTTTCGCGGCGTTATGATCAGGCGCAGAGCTTGGCACGACTCATGCTCTACACTTGGTAGCCGAATGCACTCGCTTCTTGCGGTATTCGTTGAACGAAAGAGTCCGCCAACGGCTCCATAAAAAAAACAAACACGTCGAGGAAAATTTGATGCGTATCGTTCGTCAATTGCTGGGCGCCGCCATCGCGGCCGCTGTGATCGCTTCGCCGGCCATGGCCGAAGAACTGACCGGCACCCTGAAGAAGATCAAGGAATCGGGCACCATCACCCTGGGCCACCGCGACTCCTCCATCCCGTTTTCCTACCTGGCCGGCAAGCCCGAGCCCGTGGGCTACTCGCATGACATCCAGCTGGCTGTCGTCGACGCCCTGAAGAAGCAACTGGGTACCGACATCAAGGTCAAGTACAACCTGGTCACCTCCCAGACCCGCATCCCGCTGGTGCAGAACGGCACCGTCGACCTGGAGTGCGGCTCCACCACCAACAACGTCGAGCGCCAGCAGCAAGTCGGCTTCTCGGTCGGCATCTTCGAAGTCGGTACCCGCCTGTTGACCAAGGTCAAGGACGGTCAGCCTGCATTCAAAGACTTCCCGGACCTGGCCGGCAAGAACGTGGTGACCACCGCCGGTACCACCTCCGAACGCATCCTCAAGGCGATGAACGCCGACAAGCAGATGAAGATGAACGTGATTTCCGCCAAGGACCACGGTGAAGCCTTCAACATGCTCGAAAGCGGCCGCGCCGTGGCCTTCATGATGGACGACGCCCTGCTCGCCGGCGAAATGGCCAAGGCGCGCAAACCGTCGGACTGGGTCATCACCGGTACCCCGCAGTCGTACGAAATCTACGGCTGCATGGTGCGCAAGGATGACGCGGCCTTCAAGAAAGCGGTCGATGACGCCATTGTCGGTTACTTCAAGTCCGGTGAAGTCAACAAGAGCTACGACAAGTGGTTCCAGCAGCCGATCCCACCAAAAGGCCTGAACCTGCAGTTCCCGATGAGCGACGAGTTGAAGAAACTGATCGCCGAGCCGACCGACAAGGCCGCGGACGAGAAGAAGTCCTGATCCTCAGCCAATAGTGGCCTGGTGCTCACGAGCACGAATCAATTCTGCAGGCCACTCATTAGTGTCTAACCTTTCATCCGAGGGCGCGCGCCGCCCTTGGATGCTCGAAGGTGCCCGTGAAACAACCGTCTGAGGGGAAATCCCGATGAATTACAACTGGGACTGGGGCGTGTTCTTCAAGTCCACCGGCGTGGGCAGCGAAACCTATCTGGACTGGTACGTCACCGGCCTGGGCTGGACCATCGCCATCGCCATCACCGCCTGGATCATCGCGCTGCTGCTGGGGTCGGTCCTCGGTGTCATGCGGACCGTGCCGAACCGCCTGGTATCGGGCATCGCTACCGCCTATGTGGAACTGTTCCGCAACGTGCCATTGCTGGTGCAGCTGTTCATCTGGTACTTCCTGGTACCGGACTTGCTGCCCGAAGGCTTGCAGGAGTGGTTCAAGCAAGACCTCAACCCGACCACCTCGGCGCTGATCAGCGTCGTCATCTGCCTGGGCCTGTTCACCGCCGCCCGCGTCTGCGAGCAGGTGCGTACCGGTATCCAGGCGCTGCCTAAAGGCCAGGAAGCCGCCGCCCGCGCCATGGGCTTCAGCCTCCCGCAGATCTACAACAACGTGCTGCTGCCGCAGGCTTACCGGATCATCATTCCGCCGCTCACCTCCGAGTTTCTCAACGTCTTCAAGAACTCCTCGGTGGCGTCGCTGATTGGTCTGATGGAACTGCTGGCGCAGACCAAGCAGACCGCCGAGTTCTCCGCCAACCTGTTCGAGGCGTTCACCCTGGCCACACTGATCTACTTCACCCTGAACATGGGCCTGATGCTGCTCATGCGCATGGTCGAGAAAAAAGTCGCCGTGCCCGGCCTGATCTCCGTGGGGGGCAAATAAATGGATATGGATTTCAGCGAAATCATCCCGGCCCTGCCGGCCCTGTGGGACGGCATGGTCATGACCCTGCAGTTGATGGTCATGGGCGTTGTCGGCGGTATCGCGCTGGGCACCATCCTGGCACTGATGCGCCTGTCATCGAGCAAGCTGCTGTCCCGTGTGGCAGGAGCCTACGTCAACTACTTCCGCTCGATCCCGCTGCTGCTGGTGATCACCTGGTTCTACCTGGCGGTGCCGTTCGTGCTGCGCTGGATTACCGGCGAAGACACGCCAGTCGGTGCGTTCACCTCTTGCGTGGTCGCCTTCATGATGTTCGAGGCCGCGTACTTCTGCGAAATCGTCCGCGCCGGCGTGCAGTCGATCTCCAAAGGCCAGATGGGCGCCGCGCAAGCGCTGGGCATGAATTACGCGCAAACCATGCGCCTGATCATCCTGCCCCAGGCCTTCCGCAAAATGACCCCCCTGCTGCTGCAACAGAGCATCATCCTGTTCCAGGACACCTCGCTGGTCTACACCGTCGGCCTGGTGGACTTCCTCAACTCGGCACGCTCCAACGGCGACATCATCGGCCGCTCACATGAGTTCCTGATCTTCGCCGGGGTCGTCTACTTCATCATCAGCTTCTCCGCTTCGTGGCTGGTCAAGCGCCTGCAAAAAAGGATCACCGTATGATTTCCATCAAGAACGTCAACAAGTGGTACGGCGACTTCCAGGTACTGACCGACTGCAGCACCGAGGTCAAGAAAGGTGAGGTGGTGGTGGTCTGCGGCCCGTCGGGTTCGGGCAAGTCCACCCTGATCAAGTGCGTCAACGCGCTGGAGCCGTTCCAGAAGGGCGACATCGTGGTCGATGGCACCTCGATTGCCGACCCGAAGACCAACCTGCCCAAACTGCGCTCGCGCGTGGGCATGGTGTTCCAGCACTTCGAGCTGTTCCCGCATCTGAGCATCACCGAAAACCTGACCATCGCCCAGCGCAAGGTACTGGGCCGCAGCGAGGCGGAAGCCACCAAGAAGGGCCTGGCCCTGCTCGACCGCGTAGGCCTCAGTGCCCATGCCAAGAAGCACCCCGGCCAGCTTTCTGGCGGTCAGCAACAACGCGTCGCGATCGCCCGCGCGCTGGCGATGGACCCGATCGTCATGCTGTTCGACGAACCCACCTCGGCACTGGACCCGGAAATGGTCAGCGAGGTACTGGACGTGATGGTGCAGCTGGCCCACGAAGGCATGACCATGATGTGCGTGACCCACGAGATGGGCTTTGCCCGCAAGGTCGCCAACCGGGTCATCTTCATGGACAAGGGCAACATCATCGAAGACTGCACCAAGGAAGAGTTCTTCGGTGACCAGAGCGCCCGCGACCAGCGCACCCAGCACTTCCTCAGCAAGATCCTGCAGCACTGAGTCGGCCACCGCATTCGCTGCCACGGGACCCACCGGGCAGCGGATGCTGGTCGTGACAAGGCCACTGTGATGAAATGCGACCCCTCGCTACTTCACCCTACCAAGCCTGCCGTGAACTCCCGCCTGATCCGTCAATTGCTGTTGCCGCCCCTGATCATCCTGCTGATGGTCGGCCTGGGCCTGGCCGGCTACCTGATAAGCGAAAGCAACGGCATCCGCACGCTCAGCGAAAACGGCGAACGCCAACTGGAGCTGCACGCGCGCACGGTCGAAAGCGAAATCAGCAAGTACACCTATTTGCCGAGCCTGCTGGAACTGGAAGACAGCGTTTCGCAGTTGCTCACCGACCCGGATGGCGGCTCACGCCAGACGGTCAACGAATACCTTGAGGGCCTGAACCGGCGCAGCCGCAGCCGGGCCATCTTCGTCCTCGACACCAATGGCCGGGTCCAGGCCACCAGCAACTGGCGCGATGCCGACTCGTTCCTGGGTGAAGACCTGTCGTTCCGCGCCTACTTCCAAACCGCCGTGCGCGGCGAGCCAGGGCGGTTCTACGGCATCGGCAGTACCACAGGCGAAGCCGGCTATTACTTGGCCCATGGCCTTGAAGAGCACGGCAAGATCATTGGCGTAGCGGTGATCAAGGTGCGCTTGGACACCCTCGAGGAGCGTTGGCAACGTGCCCGCCTGGAGGCGTTCGTCAGCGACGAGAACGGCATCATCATCCTTTCCAGCGACCCAGCCCGGCGCCTGAAATCGGTGCGCCCGCTGACCCCGCAAATCAAGGAACGCCTGGCGCGCAGCCTGCAGTACTACTGGTGGCCGCTGAACGAGTTGCAGCCACTGGCTCGGGAAACCCTGGCCGATGGTGTGGAAAAACTGACCTTTCCGGCCAATAGCGAAACGGCCCAGGGCAAGCCCCACGAAGTGGCCTACCTGGCGCAGACCCGGCGCCTGGCCGACACGCCCTGGCATTTCACCCTGCTGACCCCACTACAGGATTTGCGGCGCGAGTCCATGGTGCAGGGCATTCTGGTGGGCGTGGCCTTCGCCTTGCTGGCGATCCTAGGCATCGCCTGGAACGAGCGGCGCAAAGTCATCGCCACCCGCCTGGCGGCCCGCGAGGCGCTGGAAGAAGCCAACAGCCAGCTGGAACGGCGGATTGCCGAACGCACCGCCGACCTGCGCGCCAGCAACGAACGCCTGAAGGGCCAGATTCGCGAGCGCCGGCATGCCGAGCAAACCCTGCGCCATGCCCAGGATGAGCTGGTGCAGGCCGGCAAGCTGGCCGCCATCGGGCAGATGTCCACCAGCATTGCCCACGAGCTGAATCAGCCACTGGCTGCACTGCGCACCTTGTCCGGCAATACCGTGCGCTTCCTCGAACGTGGCGCGCTGGAAACCGCCAGTGCCAACCTGCGCACCATGAACGACCTGATCGACCGCATGGGCCGCATCACCGCCAGCTTGCGCTCGTTCGCCAGGCGTGGCGACGATGGTGGCCAGGCTTCGCTGGCCAAGGCGGTGGAGGCTACCCTGCAGGTGCTGGCCAACCGTATCAGTGCCTGCCATCTGCAGTTGCACCAGCAATTCGAGGACCAGCAACTGGCCATCGACCAGACCCGCCTGGAGCAGATTCTGGTCAACCTGATCGGCAACGCCCTCGACGCCATGGCCGCGCAACCGCTACCCGAGCTGTGGCTGGAAGGCGAACTGCAAGGCGACAAGTACCGTTTACAGGTGCGCGACAACGGCCACGGTATCGACGCCGAGGCACGCAAGCACCTGTTCGAACCCTTCTTCACCACCAAACCGGGCGAACACGGCCTGGGTCTGGGCCTGACCCTGTCGGCGAGCCTTGCCGCCGCCGCCAAGGGCAGCCTCAACGTCGAGCACCCCGTCACCGGTGGCACGGCCTTCGTCCTGGCCCTGCCCCTGGTTTCTCCCCCTAGCGAATCGGCAGAGCATCCATGAACCAAGCGCCACTTACCGTCCTGATCGTCGAAGACGACCCGCATGTGCTGCTCGGCTGCCAGCAGGCGCTGGCCCTGGAGGACATTGCCTGCGAGGGCGTGGGCAGCGCCGAACAGGCGCTGGAGCGCATCGGCGACGATTTCGCCGGCATTGTCGTCAGCGATATCCGCCTGCCGGGCATCGATGGCCTGGAGCTGCTCAACCGCCTCAAAGCCCGTGACCGCAGCCTGCCGGTAGTGCTGATCACTGGCCATGGCGATATCGACATGGCCGTAGGCGCCATGCGCAACGGTGCCTACGACTTCATGGAAAAGCCGTTCTCCCCCGAGCGCCTGGTCGACGTGGTGCGCCGCGCGCTGGAACAGCGCGGGCTGTCGCGCGAGGTGGTGGCCCTGCGCCGCCAACTGGCCGAACAAAGCAGCCTGGAGGGGCGCATCATCGGCCGCTCGCCGGCCATGGAGCACCTGCGCGAACTGATCGCCAACGTCGCCGATACTTCAGCCAACGTGCTGATCGAAGGTGAGACCGGCACCGGCAAAGAGCTGGTCGCGCGCTGCCTACACGACTTCAGCCGCCGCCAAGGCCAGCCGTTCGTGGCGTTGAACTGTGGCGGCCTGCCGGAAAACCTGTTCGAAAGCGAGATTTTCGGCCACGAAGCCAACGCCTTCACCGGTGCCGGTAAACGCCGCATCGGCAAGATCGAACACGCCAATGGCGGCACGCTGTTCCTCGATGAAGTGGAGAGCATGCCGATCAACCTGCAGATCAAGCTGCTGCGCGTGCTGCAAGAGCGCACTCTGGAGCGGCTGGGCTCGAACCAGAGCATCCCGGTGGATTGCCGAGTGATCGCCGCGACCAAGGCCGACCTCGATACCTTGGGCCAGAGCGGCCAGTTCCGCAGTGACCTGTATTACCGGCTGAACGTGGTAACCCTGGAACTGCCGCCGCTGCGTGAGCGCCGTGAAGATATCCTGCAGTTGTTCGAACACTTCCTGCAGCAGTCGGCCCTGCGCTTCGACCGGGAAACACCGACACTGGACAGCCAGACCCTGTCGCGCCTGATGGCTCACGACTGGCCGGGCAACGTGCGCGAATTGCGCAACGTGGCCGAACGCTATGCCCTCGGCTTGCCGGCGTTCAAGAAAGGCCCCAGCGGTGCTGCCAGCCAAGGCTTGGGCTTTTCCGAGGCAGTGGAAGCGTTCGAACGCAGCCTGCTCAGCGATGCCCTGCAACGCACCGGCGGCAACCTGAGCCAGGCCAGCCAGGAACTGGGCATGGCCAAGACCACGCTGTTCGACAAAGTGAAAAAATACGGCCTCGGCTGACTTCAACCCAAACTGGAAAGACAACGTGGACCTGGTATTCAAAGCTGCCTTGGGCGCTGGCGTGGTGCTGCTGCTGGCGGTGCTGTCGAAGACGCGTAACTACTACATCGCGGGGCTGGTGCCGCTGTTTCCCACCTTCGCCCTGATTGCCCATTACATCGTCGGCAAGGGGCGCAGCATTGCCGACCTGAAGACCACCATCTTGTTCGGCATGTGGTCGATCATCCCGTACTTCGTGTACCTGGCAACCCTGTATGTGCTGGTCGACCGCCTGCGCCTGGAAGCCTCGCTGGCGCTGGCCACGGTGGCTTGGTTGATGGCTGCGACAGTGCTGGTGAGCGTGTGGGTGCGGATGCACTGATCATCATCGGCGTGCGCTTCTTCGCGGGCGCGCCCGCTCCCACCGCTCCCACCGCTGCTGCGCATGATTGAAGGCGGGTGTTTTCCCTGTGGGAGCGGGCATGCCCGCGAAGCAGGCAACGCGGTTTCACAGCCCTGCGATGTGCGTGACATCCTGCCGATGGGCTTGCAGGTAGGGCAACACCGCCCCCAGCAGCGGCGCCTTGAATGGCTCCTGGAAGCGGTGCGCCAGCCCTGGGATCAAGCGCAACTGGCTGCCCTGGATATGCGCCGCCAAATGCACGCCATGCATGACCGGCAACAACGGGTCGGCCGTGCCGTGGACCACCAGGGTCGGCACGCGCAGTTGGTTAAGCAACTCGACGCGGCTCGGCTCGGCCAGTATCGCCATGATCTGGCGCTTGGCACCGTCAGGGTTGAATGCCCGGTCGTAGGCCACGGCCGCCTGATGCAGCAACACCGCGCGGTCATCCCGTACCTCGGGGCTGCCCAGTGCCGCCAGCAGGTCGGCCTGCTGCTCGATGGCCACTTCACGGGTGGGTGCGCTGCGCCGGGCCAGTAGCTGCACCAGCGCCGGATCCGGCGCCGGCAGCCCCGCCGCCCCTGAACTGGACATGACCAGCGTCAGGCTGCGAACGCGCTCGGGCGCCATCGCCGCCAAATGCTGGGCAATCATGCCGCCCATGCTCACGCCCAGTACATGAAACTGGCGCACACCCAACGCGTCCATCAGACGCAAGCCATCATCGGCCATATCAGTCAGCGTATAAGGCGCCGCCACCGGCAGGCCCAGCTTGTAGCGCAGCAGCTCGACCGTGAGGTTGGCTGACGGTGGCACCTGGTTCCAGCGTGACAGGCCGACATCGCGGTTGTCATAGCGAATGACCCGAAAGCCCTGACGGCACAAGGCCTCGACCACATCGTCCGGCCAATGGATCAGTTGCCCGCCCAAGCCCATGACCAGCAGCAAGGCCGGGTCACGCGGCGCACCGACGCTCTGGTACACCAGGCTGACGGCGCCCAGCTCAGCACGCTGCACCGGCACGCGAGCATCACAACGCTGTTCGGCGAAACTCGCAGGTACGCTGAATAGGAAGAAAAGAAAAAGCCAAAAAGCCCGCATGAAAGAAACACCAGAATGCAGATCCCCAGTAGAGCGCGAGTCTGATGAATTTTGTTCGGGCGCGCTGCCACAGTTCGGTGACAGTTTCATGACTCCCGCCAGGCGGTGCGGCCGATCGCCCTGTCGACAGGCGTAGCAACATGAGGGAAACTCAACTCATCCCATGTTTCCTCAAATCTACACCCCGGAGCTATCCGTGCTGGAAATCCGTCACCTGAAAACCCTTCATGCCCTGCGGGAAGCCGATAGCCTGGTGGAGGCCGCCGAGCGTCTGCACCTGACTCAATCGGCACTGTCGCACCAGTTCAAGGAGCTGGAAGAACGCCTGGGCCTGCCCATATTCGTGCGCAAGACCAAGCCGATCCGCTTCACCAGCGCCGGGTTGCGTCTTCTGCAACTGGCCGATGCCACCCTGCCGTTGCTGCGCGGTGCCGAGCGTGACATCGCGCGCCTGGCCGGTGGCACTGCCGGGCGCCTGCACATGGCCATCGAATGCCACAGCTGCTTCCAGTGGCTGATGCCGACCATCGACCAGTTCCGCGATGCCTGGCCGGAAGTGGAGCTGGACCTGGCCTCCGGCTTCGCCTTCGCCCCGCTGCCGGCCCTGGCCCGCGGCGATCTCGACCTGGTGGTGACCTCCGACCCGGTGGACCTGGCAGGCATCACCTATGTGCCGCTGTTCACCTACGAGGCGATGCTGGCCGTAGCCAATCAGCACCCACTGGCGAGCAAGCCTTACATCGTGCCGCAGGATCTGCTCGACCAGACATTGATCACCTACCCGGTGGAGCGCGACCGCCTGGACATCTTCACCCGCTTCCTGGAACCGGCCGATATCGAGCCAGCCGCCGTGCGCACCTCGGAGCTGACGGTGATGATGATGCAACTGGTGGCCAGCGGCCGTGGGGTGTGCGGCATGCCGCACTGGGCGCTGCACGAGTACAGCTCGCGCGGCTATGTGAAGGGCAAGCGCCTGGGCGAGAAAGGCCTGTTCGCCACGCTGTATGCCGCCGTGCGCACCGACATGCTCGATGCGCCGTACATGCGCGACTTTTTGCTGACGGCCAAGGACACCTCGTTCGCCACCCTCGATGGCGTCAGCGCGGTGCGTTGAGCGCCTGGCGGTACAGCGGCAGGATCAGGTCGCGGGTCAGCGGCGCCAGTGGCATTGCCGGTGCCTGATCGGCGGCCAGCCAGACCACCTCCTCGATCTCGGCAGCCGGAACCACGGTGGCGGCGCTGTCGACACGAAACAGTTCGGCCTGCACGTCGAAGCCTGGCTCGTTGGCCGCCGGGGCACTGAACTGGCCCAGGTGCACGGCCTGGGCCGGGTCGATATGCAGGCCCAGTTCCTCGTACAACTCGCGCACCAGTGCCTGCACCGGCGTTTCACCGGCATCGATCTTGCCGCCTGGCTGCATGAAGGCCTCGGTGCCGCGCTTGCGTACCAGCAGGGTGCGGCCCTGAGGGTCGATCAGCAGGGCGGCGGCGATGCGGATGGTGTTGGGCATGGATGGGCTCGCTGGAAACAATGGCCGGGGAGGATCCCACGGGGTCCTTGGCCTGACAAGGCCAGACGAACGGCCCCTTGCCAACCCGCCACACACCCGCCATAACCAACACATGAACCTGCCCGCCAAACAGCACCCGGTGCTCGAGCTGTTCCACCCTGCCGTCAGCACCTGGTTCCGTCGCCATTTCGCCACGGTCACCGATGCCCAGGCACAGGCCTGGCCGCTGATCCATGCGGGCCAGTCGATGCTGCTGGCGGCCCCGACTGGCTCGGGCAAAACGCTAAGCGCTTTTCTGGCCGTGCTCGACGAACTGTTCCGCCAAGGCCTGGAGCACCAGGGCGAACTGCCAGCGCACACCCAGGTGGTCTACGTTTCACCGCTAAAGGCCCTGTCCAACGACATCCGCCTGAACCTGCAGGCCCCGCTCGAAGGCATCAGCCAGGCCCTCGCAGACCAAGGCCTGAACGCCCCACGCGTCACCACGGCCGTGCGCACCGGCGACACGCCGCAGCAGGAACGCGTGGCCATGCGCAAGCGGGCCCCGCACATACTGGTGACCACACCCGAGTCGCTCTACGTGCTGATGGGCTCGGCGTCCGGCCGTGAAGGCCTGGCCAACGTGCACACGGTGATCGTCGACGAAATCCATGCCCTGGCCGGCAACAAACGCGGCGCCCATCTGGCACTCACCCTGGAGCGCCTGCAGGCCTTGTGCCGCCAGCCACTGCGGCGTATCGGCCTGTCCGCCACGCAACGCCCGGTAGAGCGGGTGGCGCAGTTTCTGGTGGGCAACGGGCGCCCCTGCGCCATTGTCGATGTCGGCCATGCGCGCAAGCGCGATCTGGCCATCGAAGTGCCGCCGGTACCGCTGGGCGCGGTGATGGCCACCGATGTCTGGGGCCTGGTTTACGACCGCTTGGCCACCCTTGCCCGCGACCACAGCACTACATTGGTGTTCGTCAATACCCGGCGCCTGGCCGAGCGCATCACCCGCCACCTCAGCGATCGGCTGGGCAAAGAGGCGGTTGCCGCGCACCATGGCAGCTTGTCCAAAGAGCTGCGCCTGAACGCGGAGCAGCGGCTCAAGCGCGGCCAGCTGCAGGTGCTGGTAGCGACGGCATCACTGGAGCTGGGCATTGATATCGGCGATGTCGACCTGGTCTGCCAGATCGCCTCGCCAGGTTCGATTGCCGCCTTCCTGCAACGGGTTGGCCGCGCCGGCCACCAGGTCGATGCTGTGCCCAAGGGGCGCTTGTTCCCCACCTCCCGCGATGACCTGATCGAATGCGTTGCCCTGCTCGACTGCGTGCGCCTGGGTGAGCTGGACGAACTGCACATCCCCCGCGCGCCGCTGGATGTACTGGCCCAGCAGATCGTCGCCGAAGCCAGCAACCAGGTCTGGCACGAACAGGCGCTGCTGGATTGCCTGCGCCAAGCCACGCCTTATGCCGAGCTCGACCAGCAGCATTACCAAGCCCTTTTGCGCATGCTCGCCGAAGGCTACAACGGCCGCCAGGGCGTACGCAGCGCCTACCTGCACCGCGATGCGGTCAGCGGTACGCTGCGAGGCCGCCGGGGCAGCCAGCTGACTGCGCTGACCAGCGGCGGCACCATCCCCGACAACGCCGACTACGCCGTGCTGCTGGAACCGCAGGCGCTGAACATCGGCAGCGTCAATGAAGACTTTGCCGTGGAGAGCATCGCCGGCGATATCTTCCAGCTGGGCAACGCCTCGTATCGCATATTGCGCGTCGAGCTGGGCCGCGTAAGGGTGGAAGATGCGCATGGAATGCCGCCAACCATTCCGTTCTGGCTGGGTGAAGCGCCGGGGCGCAGTGACGAGCTGTCTGCCGCCGTGGCCCGGTTGCAGGCACGCATCGACCAGCAACTGGCGCAGGCGGACGGCGACATGGCGAAGGTACTGGCTTGGTTGCAGGCTACCTTCGAACTGGGCGAGGACAGCGCCGGCCAATTGCTCGACTACCTGGCCCGCACCCGCGAAGTGCTTGGCGCCCTGCCCTCGCAAGACACGCTGGTGATGGAGCGCTTTTTCGATGAGTCCGGCGGCACCCAGCTGATCATCCATTCGCCTTACGGCAGCCGCATCAACCGCGCCTGGGGCCTGGCCCTGCGCAAGCGCTTTTGCCGCACCTTCAACTTCGAACTGCAGGCCGCCGCCAGCGAGGACGCCATCGTGCTGTCGCTGTCGACCAGCCACAGTTTCGAGCTGGACGAAGTGTGGCGCTACCTGAATAGCCGCAGCGCCGAGCCGATACTCATCCAGGCCTTGCTGGACGCGCCGCTGTTTGGCGTACGCTGGCGCTGGAACGCAGGTGTGGCCATGGCGCTGCCGCGCTTCGTGGGCGGACGCAAGGTGGCACCACAGATCCAGCGCATGAAGAGCGAAGACCTGATCGCCGCGGTGTTCCCCGACCAGATCGCCTGCCTGGAGAACATCGCCGGCGAGCGGCAGATTCCCGACCACCCGCTGGTCGAACAAACCCTCGATGATTGCCTGCACGAGGCGATGGACAGCGAAGGCTGGCTGGCCCTGTTGCGGCGCATGGAAAACGGCGCGGTACGGCTGCTATGCCGCGACCTGCCCGCGCCTTCGCCGCTGGCGTCAGCGATTCTAAACGCCCGGCCCTATGCCTTTCTGGACGATGCACCACTGGAAGAACGCCGCACTCAGGCGGTGCTCAACCGGCGCTGGAACGACGTGCACAGTGGCGATGACCTGGGCGCCTTGGACACCGACGCCATTGCTGCCGTTGCGGCCGAGGCCTGGCCTGAGCCGGGCAATAGCGATGAAATGCACGAGGCGTTGATGGGCCTGGGCGCTATCAGCCAGGCCGAGGTCGAGGCCAACCCCAGCTGGGACCTGCTGCTAAGGCAACTGGCCAAGGCCGGACGCGCCTTGCGCCTGGGCGATGAAAAACTCTGGCTGGCCCGCGAGCGCCTGAACCTGATGCTGGCACTGTACCCGGCAGCACAGCTGAAGCCTGCGCTCGTACAGCTCCCCGGCTTCGACCAGCCCATCGACCCCGAACCTGCACTAAGCGAACTGCTGCGCGCCCGCTTGAGCGGCCATGGCCCGCAGACCCTGGCGCAGCTCGCGGTGCCATTGGCCAAGTCAGCAATCGATGTCGAACAAGCCTTGGCCCGCCTGGAGGCCGAAGGCTATGTGCTGCGCGGGTATTTCAGCCCCGGTACACCCGACCAACAATGGTGCGAACGCCATTTGCTGGCACGCATCCACCGCTACACGGTCAAGCGCCTGCGCCGCGAGATCGAACCGGTCAGCCTGCAGGACTTCATGCGCTTTCTGTTCGACTGGCAGCACCTGGCGCCCGACGAGCGCCTGCGTGGCCCGCAGGCGGTGGCCGAAGTACTGGGCCAGTTGCAGGGCTTCCCCAGCGCCGCAGTGGCCTGGGAGGCAGATCTGCTGCCGGCGCGCATCAAGGACTACAGCCCGCACTGGCTCGACGACGCCTGCCGCAGCGGGCAGTTTGCCTGGAGCCGGCTGGCGGCAACGGTGGCGAGCAGCACCCTGGCCAGCACGCCACTGGTGCTGCTGCCACGGGACCAGTTGAACACCTGGCGCAGCTTGGCGCCCGCACCCGCCGTGGATGCCCTTGGCCTGCGTGCGCAACGGGTGCACGAAGCACTGAAAACTCAAGGAGCGCTGTTCTTCGATGAACTGGCACATGAGGCACATCTACTGCCCAGCGAACTGGAGACCGCGCTGCAGGAGCTGGTGGGTTCGGGCCTGGTCGGCGCGGACAGTTTCACCGGCTTGCGCAGCCTGATCACGCCCGCGGCCAAGCGCAGTTCACGCAACAGCCGCCGCGGGCATCCGCCGCTTTCCAGCAACATGGCGCATGCCGGGCGATGGGCACTGCTGCGCCGCAGCGATACGCCAACGGATCACGACCAGCGGCTGGAGCACATTGCCCGCACCCTGCTGCGCCGCTATGGCGTGATCTGCTGGCGGCTACTGGAGCGCGAAAGTGACGTGCTGCCGCCCTGGCGTGAGCTGCTGCGCTGCTACCACCGGCTGGAGGCGCGTGGCGAGATCCGTGGCGGGCGCTTCATTGCCGGGCTGGCAGGTGAGCAGTTCGCCTTGCCGGAGGCGGTGGGCTTGCTGCGGCAAGTGAGGCGACGTGAACCAGACGGAGCGCTGCAGGTGGTGAGTGCCGGTGACCCGCTGAACCTGGTTGGCTCGCTACTGCCCGGAGCGAAAGTGCCAGCAGTGAGTGGTAACCGCCTGCTGTATCGCGACGGGGTGCCGGTGGCGGTTCGGGTGGCCGGGCGTTACTCATTTCTGCTGGAGGCGCCCGCGCAAGAGCAGGACAACTGGCGGCAAAAACTGCTGCGTGACACACACTGAGCGTCATTGGCCGTACCGGCCCTATCGCTTGACGAGAATGATTTTCGCTACCCCGATTTTAATTTGCAGCACCCGTCAACTTGGCTATGGTCGGGGTTTGCCCCCAGGCCCTGAGCCTGACCGCGCCATCGCAAGGACCCTGTATGAGCCTGTCACTTCTCAGCCGCTATGCCTTTTTCGCCGCCTGTGTGCTGTTCACCCTGGCGAGCCTGCCCTTCACCCACCACGAATGGTTGTGGCCGTTCACCCTGACCACTGGCATCCTCAGCCTGATCGGCGTGTTCGACCTGCTGCAGCAGCGCCACGCCGTACGCCGCAACTACCCGATCCTGGGTAACATCCGCTACCTGGTCGAGGCGATTCGCCCGGAGATCCGCCAGTATTTGCTGGAGTCCGACAGCGACGCCCTGCCCTTCTCCCGTGCTCAGCGCTCACTGGTGTATGCCCGGGCCAAGAACGAAGCCTCGGACAAACCTTTCGGCACGCTGATCGATGTGTATGAGTCCGGCTTCGAGTTCATCGGCCACTCCATGCGCCCGGCGCCGCTGGCCGACCCGGCCAGCTTCCGCGTCATCGTCGGCGGGCCACAGTGCAGCCAGCCGTATTCGGCGTCGATCTTCAACATTTCGGCCATGAGCTTCGGCTCGCTCAGTGCCAATGCCATTCGCGCGCTCAACCAGGGCGCCAAGCTGGGCAATTTCCACCATGACACCGGCGAGGGCAGCATCAGCCCGTACCACCGCGAGCACGGTGGTGACCTGGTGTGGGAACTGGGCAGCGGCTATTTCGGCTGCCGCACGCCGGACGGGCGCTTCGACCCCGAGCGCTTTGCCGCCCAGGCACGCACCCCACAGGTGCGCATGATCGAGATCAAGATGAGCCAGGGCGCCAAGCCCGGCCACGGCGGCATCCTGCCCAAACATAAGGTCACCCAGGAAATTGCCGAAACCCGTGGCGTACTGATGGGCGAGGACTGCATTTCGCCATCGCGCCACAGTGCTTTCTCCACCCCGATCGAGATGATGCAGTTCATCGCCCAACTGCGTGAACTGTCCGGCGGCAAGCCAGTGGGGTTCAAGTTCTGCCTGGGCCACCCGTGGGAGTTCATGGGCATCGCCAAGGCCATGCTGGAAACCGGCATCCTGCCCGACTTCATCGTCGTCGATGGCAAGGAAGGTGGCACCGGTGCGGCGCCCGTGGAGTTCACCGACCACATCGGCGTACCGCTGCGTGAGGGCCTTTTGTTCGTGCACAACACCCTGGTCGGCCTGAACCTGCGCGACAAGATCAAGCTGGGCGCCAGCGGCAAGATCGTCAGCGCCTTCGACATCGCCAGCGTGCTGGCCATTGGCGCCGACTGGGCCAACTCGGCACGCGGCTTCATGTTCGCCATCGGCTGCATCCAGTCGCAAAGCTGCCACACCAACAAATGCCCGACCGGCGTGGCCACGCAAGACCCGCTGCGCCAGCGTGCACTGGTGGTGCCAGACAAAGCCCAACGGGTGCTGAACTTCCATCACAACACCTTGCGTGCCTTGGCCGAAATGCTTGCGGCGGCGGGCCTGGAGCATCCGGCGCAACTGGAGGCCAAGCACCTGGTACGACGCATCTCGGCCACCGAGATCAAGCTGTTCTCGCAGATGCATGTGTTTCTGAAACCGGGCGAGTTGCTGACCGGCGAGGTGAATGGGCAGTTCTATTCGCGGATGTGGCAGCTGGCACGGGCGGACAGCTTTGAGCCGCACAGCGAGGTGGCGGCCTGAGGGAGCCATGGGGCCGCGCAGCGGCCCCGGCTATTTCAGATCAGGAAGCGGTACTGGCGACACCTTGTGCTTCTTTCGGTGCCAGGCGGAACGCGTAATACAGCACGGTCAGCAGCACCAGGAACGCCGGGCCGATGTACAGGGCTACACGGGTATCCTCGAAGTACGCCATCAAGCCGACCACCAGCACCAGGAAGGCCAGTGCCAGGTACGAGCTCAGCGGCCACAGCCACATGCGGTACTTCAGCCCCTTGCGCTCGGCAGTGGTCAGGCCGGCACGGAACTTCAGCTGTGCCAGCAGGATCATCACCCAGGTCCAGATTGCACCAAAGGTGGCGATCGAAGTCACCCAGACGAAGACCTTTTCCGGCACCAGGTAGTTGGCCAGCACGCCCAGCAGCAGGGCGCCGATCGACAGCAGCAGCGCATTGCGTGGCACGCCGTTCTTCGAGGTGCGGGCGAAGGCCGCCGGAGCCTGGCCGTTCTGCGCCAGGCTGTAGAGCATGCGCCCGGTGCTGAAGATACCGCCGTTGCACGAGGACAGCGCCGCGGTAATGACCACGAAGTTGATGATGCCGGCGGCGGTCTTGATGCCGAGGCGCTCGAAGGTCATAACGAACGGGCTGCCCTGGCTGCCGATTTCGTTCCACGGGTAGATCGACAGGATCACGAACAGTGCACCGACGTAGAACAGCAGGATGCGCCAGAACACCGAGCCGATGGCCTGCGGAATGGTCTTTTGCGGGTTGCGTGCTTCACCGGCGGTGAGGCCGATCATTTCCACGCCCAGGTAGGCGAACATCACCATCTGCAGCGACATCAGCACGCCGGTCACGCCGTTGGGCATGAAACCGCCGTTGCTCCACAGGTTGGAGATACCAACTGCCACACCGTCGTTGCCAAAGCCAAAGGCAATGATGCCGATGCCGCCAAGGACCATGGCGATGATGGTGACGATCTTGATCAGGGCGAACCAGAACTCGAACTCACCGAAGGCCTTCACCGCCACCAGGTTGACCGCGCCCATGCTGCCCAGCGCCGCCAGGGCCCAGATCCAGCGCGGAACGTCAGGGAACCAGATGCCCATGTAGATGGCCACCGCGGTGATTTCGGCAACGCAGGTCACCAACCACAGGAACCAGTAGTTCCAGCCGGTGAGGAAGCCCGCCAATGGGCCAAGGTAGTCCTGCGCATAACGGCTGAAGGAGCCGGCAACAGGGTTGTGCACGGCCATTTCACCCAAGGCGCGCATGATCACCAGGATGGCCAGGCCACCGATGATGTAGGACAGCATGATGGCTGGGCCGGCCATTTCGATGGCCTTGGCCGAACCGAGGAAAAGACCGACACCGATACAGGCGCCCAGCGCCATCAGGCGGATGTGCCGTTCGCCCAGTTCACGCTTGAGCGGGCCGCCTTCAGTGGCCTGGCCATGGGCAGAGTGGTTGCCGACTGGCATAGCAATACAACCTCATTTTGTTATTGGATTTGACCTTCGTGCAGCACCGACCATGCCGATAGGCGTGGCGTTGGCTTGCCAGGCTGGCCTTGTGGGCCGGCCCGTGTGCCGGAGTAGAGCGCCCGGCGAGGCGAAGGGGGCGAGCAGTATAGGAAGACCATTGTAGGGATTTTCGCTGTATATACAGGAATAATCAGCAAGTTTTCTCGAGCCTGTAGAAGACCTACCGGCACCATAGCAACATCGCCGTGTGAATAAACCCACACCAAAGCCGCATAGCCCTACGCCACGTTTCTCCATTCCCTACAAATTTTTCACCTCATCCGCTCAACGTCTAAGCTTCAGACAAGCAAGACGAAAACACCTGGCCGGATAGAAGACTATGGGCGCACTGTGGCAATCGGAACCAAGCAGAACGGAAGCACCCGAGATACCTCCGGCCGAGACGCCACAACCCAAGTCCCCCCGTCAGCGTCGGCTATGGTGGCGGCTGATCATCCTTGTCCTGCTGGTGGCACTGGTAGCCATCGGTGTTGCCGCGTATGACGAATTCCGCACCTCCGAACTGCAATCGCGCGAGTTCAGCAAACTGGCCGGAACACTGACCTACTCGCTGCAGCCCGGCCCCAGCGATGCCATCATCTACCCCGGTGATGGGCCGTTCGACAAACGCCTGGGCTATAGCGCCCTGGGTGAATTCCTGCCACGCCTGCTCAAGCGCGACTACCTGATCAGCGAACAGGTGAAGTTCTCACCTGCATTGATGAACTACGTCGACCATGGGCTGTTCGCCCCCTACATCGAAAAGATCCAGGCCGGCTTGTCGATCACCGACTGCCGCGGCGACACGCTGTACCAGTACAACTACCCACAGCACCTGTACCCGGACTTCGCCGCGATCCCGCCGGTGATGGTGAACAGCCTGCTGTTCATCGAAAACCGCGACCTGCTGGATACCCAGGACCCACGTAACAACCCGGCCGTGGACTGGCCACGCTTCGCCAAGGCCGCCTACAGCCAGGTGGCCAAGTACCTGGCCCTGCCCGGCCAGTCTGCCGGCGGCAGTACCCTGGCCACGCAGCTGGAAAAATACCGCCACTCCCCCGACGGCTTGACGGTGTCGGGCGCGGAAAAGATCCGCCAGATGGTTTCTGCCAGCGTACGTGCCTACCAGGGCGGCCCCGACACCACCGAGGCACGCCAGCGCATCGTGCGCGACTACCTCAACAGCGTGCCGCTGTCGGCCGTGCCTGGGCATGGTGAAGTGCACGGCATGGCCGAGGGCCTGCGGGTGTGGTACGGCGCCGACTTCGACCAGGTCAACCAGGCCTTGAACGCCACCGCCACCGACCCCGAAAGCATGGCCGCACGTGGCCTGGCGCTGCGCCAGGTGCTGTCGCTGATGATTGCCCAGCGCCGTCCCTCGCATTACTTGTCCAAAGGCCGCGTCGAGCTGGCCGAACTGACCGACGCGCACATCCGCGTGCTCGCCGCCAACAAGGTCATCGAGCAGCCACTGGCCGATGCCGCGCTGGCCAGCAAGGCGGTGTACCGCGACTGGGTAGCGCAACCGACCATCGTGCCGATCGTCACCAACAAGGGTATCAGCCTGGCACGCAACCGCCTGGCGGCCATGCTCAACCGCCCGCTGTACGACCTCGACCGCCTCGATGTGTCGGCCACCAGTACGCTGCAGGCCGACCTGCAGTTGCAGGTCAGCCAGTACCTGAAAAACCTTGCCGACCCGCAGTTTGCCGCACAGATCGGCTTGATCGGCGAGCGCCTGCTCACCGCCAAGACCACCGACCAGGTAAGTTACAGCTTCACCTTGTTCGAGCGCACCGCCGATGGCTCGCGGGTACGGGTGCAGACCGACAGCACCAACCAGCCCTTCGACATCAACGAGGGCAGCAAGCTGGAACTGGGCTCCACCGCCAAGCTGCGGGTGCTGACCACCTACCTGGAAATCATCGCCGAGCTCCACGACAAGTACGCCGGCAAGCCTGCCGCCGAGTTGAAGAAGGTCGACGTGGCCGAGCTCGACCGCATCACTCAGTGGTCGCTGGAATGGCTGGCTCAGAACAGCAAGAACCAGAGCCTGGACGCCATGCTCGATGCCGCACTGGAACGCAAGTACTCGGCCAACACCGGCGAGGCGTTCTTCACCGGCGGCGGGATGCATGTCTTCAACAACTTCCGCAAGGAAGACAACAACCGCAACCCGACGCTCAAGGATGCGCTGCGCGAATCGATCAACCTGCCGTTCATCCGCCTGATGCGCGATTTGGTGCGCTACGTGACCTACCAACAGCCGTACAACCGCGTGCCGCTGCTCAAGGACGATGCCGACCCGCGCCGCCAGGAGTACCTGGCCCGCTTCGCCGACAAGGAAGGCACCAACTACCTGATGCGTTTCTGGAAGAAATACCAGCGCAAAACCTCGCAACAGCGCCTGGATACCTTCCTCGACAGCATGCGCGTGACCCCGCAGCGGTTGGCGGCGGTGCACCGCTATCTGTTCCCCGAAGCAGGCCAGGAAACGTTCAACGCCTTTGTGCGTGCCCACCTCAAGGGCGACAAGATCGTGCTGGGCAAGCTGACCGATGGCCGCCTGTCAGAGATGTACGAAGCTTACGGCCCAGGCAAGTATGACCTGCCCGACCAGGGCTATATCGCCAAGGTCCACCCGCTGGACCTGTGGCTGCTGGGCTACCTGCTGAAGAACCCGAGCTCGACTTTGACCGAAATGATCAACGCCAGCCGCTTCGAACGCCAGGAGGTCTACGGCTGGCTGTTCAAGAGCCGCCACCAGGGCGCTCGTGACAGCCGTATCCGCACCATGGTCGAGACCGAAGCGTTCCTCGACATCCACCAGCGCTGGAAGCGCGTTGGCTATCCATTCGACCACCTGGTGCCCTCGCTGGCCACCGCCATCGGCAGCTCGGGCGACCGCCCCGCCGCCCTCTCCGAACTGGTCGGGATCATCCAGAACGACGGCATTCGTTTGCCGACCTTGCGCATAGACACCCTGCACTTTGCGGCCAACACACCCTACGAGACCAAATTGATCACCGACCCCGACCGGGGCGTGCGGATTCTGCCGGTCGAAGTGGCGCGCGCGCTCAAAGGCGCCATGTCGCAAGTGGTCGACGCCGGTACCGCGCGGCGTATTTCCGGCAGCTTCAAGCTGCAGGACGGCACGCCACTGGTGATGGGCGGCAAGACCGGTACCGGTGACAACCGCATCGAAAGCTTTGGTGCCGGCGGTCGTCTGATCGGCTCGCGCTCGCTGAACCGTACCGCCACATTCGTGTTCTTCCTGGGCGACAACCACTTCGGCACGTTGACCGCCTTCGTACCTGGGCGCTCGGCGGAGGCCTTCAAATTTACCTCGGCATTGCCGGTGCAGGTGCTCAAGGGCATGGCGCCGATACTCATGCCCTACCTGCAGCCAGGCAATCCAAATGAGTGCAAGCCGCCACAGGTTGCGGTGCACACACCCGCCTCGACAGGGAATACATCGACTGACTAGATGATAATCATCTGCATTAAAGGGCTTGTCTTTAGATATATCTTGAGTAATATCTTACGATATATCGCAAACGACGGAGCCCTACCCTTATGCGCGAACACACCCCTCACGACCCCTTCGAGCGGCGCCCCGGCCGTGGTGAGCGCGGCCCACGCGTTTTCGCCCCCGGTGACCTCAAGCTACTGATGCTGGACCTGTTGGCCGAGCAGCCCGGCCACGGTTACGACCTGATCCGCCAGATTGAAAACCTGTTCGACGGCAGCTACAGCCCAAGCCCTGGGGTGATCTACCCCACGCTGAACTTCCTTGAAGAAGCCGAGCTGATCAGCGGCCAGGTCCAAGGCAGCAAACGCCTCTATGCCATCACCGATGCCGGCCGCAGCGCCCTGGCCGACCAGGCTGTAGCCCTGGATGGCGTGCGCATGCGCATCGAAGTCAGCAAACGCGCCTTGCGCGGCCACGACCGCCCACCAGAAATTCACGAAGCCGTCGGCAACCTGCGCCACGCACTGCACATGCACAGCGGCCGCTGGACACCGGAAGAGATCGAACGGGTCCGCGATTTGCTCAACCATACCGCCAAGGCCATTGCCTCCGGGCCGGCCGAAACTGTCAGGGAGACTCCCCATGAGTGACACCATTCACCGCGTCAACCACGAGATCCGCCAGCGCCGCCTGCACGTGCTGCGGGTCACCGAGCTGACCCCGCGCATGCGCCGCATCACCTTGGCTGGCGCCGAGCTGCAAGGCTTTACCAGCGTGGGCAGCGACGACCATATCAAGCTGCTGTTCGCTGAAACGCCGGAGCAACAGCAGGCCATCGAGGCCGGCAATCTGGGCCGGGACGGTGGCGCGCGGCCCACCATGCGCGAGTACACCCCACGGCGCATCGACCTGGTGGCCAATGAGCTGGACATCGACTTCGTGCTGCACGGCGATGGCCCTGCTTCTACCTGGGCCGCGCAGGCTACGCCAGGGCAAACCCTCGACATCGCCGGGCCTCGGGCGTCGATGGTGGTGCCGGACATTTTCGACAGCTACCTGCTGATCGGTGATGAAACCGCCATCCCGGCGATTGGCCGTCGGCTGGAAGAATTGCCAGCGGGCCGCCAGGTGCTGGCGGTGATCCAGATCGAAGACGAACAGGAACGTCAGCCACTGCCGAGCAAGGCTCAGGTGGAGGTGATCTGGGTGCGTCGCCAGCAGGAAGATTTGCTGGCGTTGGTGAAGAACCTGACCTTGCCGCAAGGCCGCTTGTATGGCTGGGTGGCGTTGGAAAAAGCCTTGACCCGCCAGGCCAAGGCATTGCTGCTGGAGAAGGGTGTGCCTGAGGATGCATTGAAGGCTGCGGCCTATTGGCGTGCCGACGGGACTGCGGACGACGAATAAATGGTTGTTTGCAGGGCCGGCCTCTTCGCGGGCAAGCCCGCTCCCACAGGATGCTGCGGTATGCCTGTAGGAGCGGGCTTGCCCGCGAACAGACCGTTACAGATCAAGCAAAGCGCTGCAGCCCCCGCCACCGATCCAGCCCTAGCAGAACCAGCCCGATCCCCCAGAATCCTGCCAGCACCCCCAGGGCATTGAGCATCACCTGCCCATACCCCAGGCTCGCCACATCAATGAACGGGTAGGCATACATGCCAATCTCGTTCCCCCGCCACAGCGCATAGCCAAAGTAGACCGCCGGGTACACCGCCCACGCCAGCACATGCCATAGCCGCAGCCTGCCCTTGGGCACCTCGCGCCACCAGTACAAGGCATACAGCACCGGCATCACGTCGTGCAGCAACTCGTCCGCCAGCCATTGCCAGCCCTGCGGTTGCCACAAATGGCGCAACAACACGCTGTAGGCCAGCGCCACCAGCACGATGCTGGCGGCCACCGCCGAGCTCACCGCGGGCGACAGGAAAAAGCGTTTGCCACGGCCTTCCCGGCCGAACGCTGCGTAGCTGAGCACCGTGGCCACCAAGGTGTTGGTCAGCACGGTGAAATAGCCGAACACATTGATCAGGCCGCCAATCAGGCTGGCCTGCTCCTGCCAACGCGCCAGCAGTACCAGGTACACCTGCACGGCCAGGCCGAACCAGCCCAGTACAGCCATGCCGGTCAGCCAGGGACGACGCGGCATGTCAGGCCTGACGCTGCAGCTTCACATACAGCTGCTCGACCTTCTCCCGCGCCCACGGTGTCTTGCGCAGAAAGGTCAGGCTCGACTTGATGGTCGGGTTGCTCTTGAAGCAGCGCACATCAATACGCTCGGCCAGGCCCTGCCATTGGTAGTGCGCCACCAGCTCGGTGAGGATCTGTTCGAGGGTCTTGCCGTGCAGCGCGTTGTGTTGGGCCGTGCTCATGCTGTGCTCCATAGGAAAGATGCGCACCTTACACGAGTGTAGTGGTGGGTGGGATCAGTCGAGTCGACAGAAAAAATGCTGGCCAGGGGCAAAACCACTGTGCTGAAATAGTTATGTTATGTTGTAACACTAAAAAAGCCTCTGCCAAGGAACGCCCCTTCCCCATGCTGTACACAACGCTTCGCCTCTCCCCGCTCACCGTCGCGCTCTGGCTGGCAGCATCCCCCAGCCAGGCCGTGGAACTCGAACCCCAGGTCATCACCGCCAACCCGTTGGGTAACCGCCAGCTGGCCGCTCCCAGCACCGTGCTCGAAGGCGACAATCTGCTGCAACAGCAGCACGGCAGCCTGGGTGAAACCCTGAACAAACAGCCCGGTGTCGCCTCTACCTGGTTCGGCCCTGGCGCCAGCCGCCCGGTGATCCGCGGCCTGGACGGCGACCGTATCCGCATCCTGCGCAACGGCGTCGGTGCCCTGGATGCCTCGTCGCTGTCCTACGATCACGCCGTACCGCTGGACCCGGTGACCGTCGAGCGCGTCGAAATCGTCCGTGGCCCGGCCGCCCTGCTCTACGGCGGCAACGCCATTGGTGGGGTGGTCAACACATTCGACAATCGCATCCCGGATTCGCCGATCGAGGGTATCCACGGTGCCGGTGAACTGCGCTACGGCGGTGCCGACACCACCCGTAGCAGCGCTGGCAAGCTGGAGGCCGGCAACGGCACCTTTGCCCTGCACCTGGATGCCAACAGCCGCCAGTTCAACGACCTGCGCATCCCCGGTTACGCCCGCAGTGCCAAGGTGCGTGATGCCGATGAGCCGGGCAGCAAGCACCGCCTGGAAAACAGCGACGGCCGCCAGGACGGTGGCGCGGTAGGCGGTGCCTACCACTGGGATCACGGTTACGCCGGCCTGTCGTACAGCCGTTACGACAGCAACTACGGCTCGGTGGCCGAACCCGGTGTGCGCCTGGACATGAAGCAGGACCATTACGCCTTCGCCTCCGAGCTGCGCGACCTCGACGGCCCGTTCAGCTCGGTCAAGGTCGATGCCGGCTACACCGACTACGAACACCGCGAAATCGAAGAAGGCGAAGTCCATACCACCTTCAAGAACAAAGGCTATGAAGCGCGCATCGAAGCCCGCCACCAGCCGCTCGGCCCGGTCGAGGGGGTGATCGGTGCCCAAGTCAGCCGCAACGAGTTCTCGGCCCTGGGCGAGGAAGCCTTCGTCCCGCACACCGACACCGACAGCCTGGCGCTTTTCATGCTGGAGCAGTGGCAGGCCACGGAACGCCTTAACCTGAGCCTGGGCGCGCGCATGGAGCACACCCGGGTAGACCCGGACGCCAAAGGCAACGAAAACTTCGCCGATGCCGACAGCGCCAGCAGCTTCAACGCCTTCAGCCTGTCCTCAGGGGCAGTCTACCAGCTCGACCCGATCTGGTCGCTGGCGGCCAACCTCGGCTACACCGAGCGCGCCCCAACCTTTTACGAGCTGTATGCCAACGGCGCGCATGTGGCCACCGGTGCCTTCGAGGTCGGCGATGCCAGCTTGAACAAGGAAAAGGCCATATCCGCCGACCTGGCCCTGCGCTTCGACAATGGCACCCATAAAGGCAGTGTCGGGGTGTTCTATAGCCACTTTCGCAACTATATCGGCCTGATCGGCACCGGAAACATGCGCGAGGGCGGGCATGACCACGACCATGACGAGGATGACCACGACCACGATCATGACCACGAAGGCTTCCCGGAATACCAATACCAGGGCGTGCGAGCGCGCTTCTATGGCATCGAGGCCCAGGACCGCTGGCAACTGGCCGAAAACCGTTACGGCAGCTTCGCCCTGGAGTTGTCCGGTGACTACACCCGGGCCAAGAACCTCGACAGTGGCGAGCCGCTGCCCCGTATCGCCCCACTGCGCCTGAACAGCGGCCTGGTCTGGGAGCTGGACCGCTGGCAAGCCCGGGTGGATGTGCAACATGCGGCATCGCAGCACCGCAAGCCGGCCAACGAAACCAGCACCGATGGCTACACCACGTTGGGGGCGAGCGTTGGCTACCGCTTCGACATTGGCCAGAGCCAATGGCTGGCATTCGTGCGCGGCGAAAACCTGACCGACCAGACCGTGCGCTACGCCAGCTCGATCCTGCGGGATATCGCTCCGGCGCCAGGGCGCAGCGTTGAAGTGGGCCTGCGTACCACCTTCTGACGGCAAATGAGCAGCTGTGGGAGCGGGCGTGCCCGCGAAGCGCCCGACGCGGTGAATGGCACCGGCTACGCCGGTGTTCGCGGGCACGCCCGCTCCCACAGCAACTATTGCGAAATCAGCAACAATCCACTGCGACAATTTGTCTTTTTTTCTTACAACTTCCCCTATATCCTCCCCGCCGCAAGCTGAAACGCTTCATCGAAAGTATTTTGCCGCCATATCCATTGAAGGGCTCGTCCTTCGATGCGCTTGCCGTTTTTTCAATAATCAAAAGATAGCGCTATCTCATGCTCCAACTGCCCAAAACCTGTTACATCGGCCTTGCCCTCAGTGCCCTGGCAACCCCCGCCGGCGCCAGCGAAATGTTCGCCAGCGATTCCCCGTGGATGCTCGGCGACTGGGGCGGCACCCGCAGCCAGTTGCTGGAACAAGGCTACGACTTCACCCTCGGCTACACCGGCGAGATGGGCAGCAACCTGCACGGTGGCTACGACCACGACCGCACCGCGCGCTACAGCGACCAATTCACCTTTGGCAGCCACCTGGACCTGGACAAGATCCTTGGCTGGCACGACACAGAATTCCAGCTGACCATCACCGAGCGCCACGGCGACAACATCAGCAACGACCGCATCAACGACCCGCGTGTCGGCGGCTTTACCTCGGCCCAGGAAGTCTGGGGCCGCGGCGAAACCTGGCGGCTGACGCAGATGTGGATCAAGCAGAAGTACTTCGATGGCGCGCTGGATGTGAAATTCGGCCGCTTCGGTGAAGGCGAGGACTTCAACAGCTTCCCTTGCGACTTCCAGAACCTGGCCTTCTGCGGCTCGCAGGTGGGCAACTGGGTGGGTGGCATCTGGTACAACTGGCCGGTCAGCCAGTGGGCCCTGCGCGTGCGCTACAACCTCAACCCTGAGCTGTACGCCCAGGTCGGCGTATTCGAGCAAAACCCCTCCAACCTCGAATCGGGCAACGGTTTCAAACTCAGCGGCAGCGGCACCCAGGGCGCGGTAATGCCGGTCGAACTGGTATGGACCCCGCGTATCCAAGGCCTGAAAGGGGAATATCGCGCCGGCTACTACTACAGTAATGCCAAGGCACACGATGTGCTCAAGGACAGCAACGGTCAGCCGGCAGCCCTCAGCGGCGCCGCCTACCGCAGCAGCTCGAGCAAGCACGGCTTGTGGCTCGGCGCCCAGCAGCAGGTGACCTCGCTGGCGTCCGACCAGTCGCGTGGGCTGAGCCTGTTCGCCAACGCCACGGTGCACGACAAGAAAACCAATGCCATCGACAACTATGTACAGGCAGGGCTGGTATACAAAGGGCCCTTCGACGCCCGCGCCAAGGACGACATCGGTTTCGCCCTGGCCCGTGTGCACGTCAACCCTGCCTACCGCAAGAACGCCCGCCTGGCCAACCAGGCCGCCGGCCTCGACGACTACGACAACCCAGGCTTCCTGCCCGTGCAGGACACCGAATACAGCGCCGAGCTGTACTACGGCATCCATGTGGCCGACTGGCTCACGGTACGCCCCAACCTGCAGTACATCCGCCACCCGGGCGGGGTGTCGCAGGTCGATGGCGCCCTGATCGGCGGCCTGAAGATCCAAAGCAGTTTCTAACCCCTTTTTTGACCTGACGGAGAACCTACGATGAGCACTGAAGGTGCCAACCAAGGAAGCCGCTGGCTACCGCGCCTGATGGGCGCGCTGCTGTTGCTGATGGGCCTGGCCCTGCTGGCTGGCGGTATCAAGCTGAGCCAGCTGGGCGGATCGCTGTACTACCTGATCGCCGGTATCGGCTTTGCCCTGTCGGGCATCCTGCTGCTGGCCCAACGGCGTATCGCCCTGGGCCTGTACGGCCTGGTGCTGCTGGGCAGCACCGTGTGGGCCCTGCTCGAAGTAGGCCTGGACTGGTGGCAACTGGTGCCGCGCCTGGCTATCTGGTTCGCCATCGGCGTGGTGTTGCTGCTGCCATGGGCACGTCGCCCGCTGATCGGCCCAGCCAGCAAAGCCAACACTGCCCTGCTTGGCGTGGCCGTGGTGGCTTCGGGCGCTTGCGCGCTGGGCAGCCAGTTCACCCACCCCGGTGAAGTGTTCGGCGAACTGGGCCGCGAAAGCAGCGAAATGGCCAGTGCCGCCCCGGCCATGCCCGACGGCGAATGGCAGGCCTACGGCCGCACCGAGCATGGCGACCGCTACTCGCCGCTGCGCCAGATCACCCCGCAGAACGCCTACCGCCTGGAAGAGGCCTGGCGCATTCGCACCGGTGACCTGCCTACCGAAAACGACCCGGTGGAGCTGACCAACCAGAACACCCCGCTGAAGGTCAACGGTATGCTCTACGCCTGCACCGCGCACAGCCGCGTGCTGGCCCTGGACCCGGACACCGGTGCGGAAATCTGGCGCTACGACCCACAGGTCAAGAGCCCTACCGGCACCTTCAAGGGCTTTGCCCACATGACCTGCCGTGGTGTTTCGTACTATGACGAAAACCGCTACGTCAGCCGCGACGGCAGCCCGGCACCGAAGGTTACCGATGCCGGCCAAGCCGTGGCCCAGGCCTGCCCGCGCCGCCTGTATCTGCCAACCGCGGACGCCCGCCTGATCGCCATCAACGCCGACAACGGCAAGGTCTGCGAAGGCTTTGCCAACCAAGGCGTGATCGACCTTACCACCGGCATCGGCCCGTTCACCGCCGGCGGCTATTACTCCACTTCGCCGGCTGCAATCACCCGTGACCTGGTGATCATCGGTGGCCACGTCACCGACAACGAGTCGACCAACGAACCGTCCGGGGTGATCCGCGCCTACGACGTGCACGATGGCCACCTGGTGTGGAACTGGGACAGCAACAACCCGGAAGACACCAAACCATTGGCTGCCGGCAAAATGTACAGCCGCAACTCGGCCAACATGTGGTCGATCGCCAGTGTCGACGAAGACCTGGGCATGATCTACCTGCCACTGGGCAACCAGACCCCGGACCAGTGGGGTGCCGACCGCACCCCGGGCGCCGAGAAGTACAGCGCCGGCGTGGTCGCTCTTGACCTGGCCACCGGCAAGGCGCGCTGGAACTACCAGTTCACCCACCACGACCTGTGGGACATGGACGTCGGCAGCCAGCCGACCCTGGTGCACCTGAAGACCGACGATGGCGTGAAACCGGCGATCATCGTCCCGACCAAGCAAGGCAGCCTGTACGTGCTCGATCGCCGCGACGGTACGCCGATCGTGCCGATCCGCGAAATCCCCACCCCACAGGGTGCGGTGAAAGGCGACCACACTTCGCCGACTCAGGCCCGCTCCGACCTCAACCTGCTCGGCCCGGAGCTGACGGAACAGGCCATGTGGGGCGCCACGCCGTTCGACCAGATGCTGTGCCGCATCCAGTTCCGCGAACTGCGCTACGAAGGCCAGTACACCCCGCCGTCCGAGCAGGGTTCGCTGGTCTACCCCGGCAACGTGGGTGTATTCAACTGGGGCAGCGTCTCGGTCGATCCGGTGCGTCAGCTGCTGTTCACCTCGCCCAACTACATGGCCTTCGTGTCGAAGATGGTCCCACGTGAACAGGTTGCCGAAGGCAGCAAGCGCGAAAGCGAGACCAGTGGCGTGCAACCGAACACCGGCGCACCGTATGCCGTGACCATGCACCCGTTCATGTCGCCACTGGGCGTTCCGTGCCAGGCCCCGGCCTGGGGTTATGTCGCCGCCATCGACCTGTTCACCAACAAGGTGGTGTGGAAGCACAAGAACGGCACCACCCGCGACAGCACCCCGGTACCGATCGGCCTGCCGGTTGGCGTACCGAGCATGGGCGGTTCGATCGTCACCGCCGGTGGCGTCGGCTTCCTCAGCGGCACCCTCGACCAGTACCTGCGCGCCTATGACGTGAACAACGGCAAGGAACTGTGGAAAGCCCGCCTGCCGGCAGGTGGCCAGGCCACGCCGATGAGCTACACCGGCAAGGACGGCAAGCAGTATGTGCTGGTGACTGCCGGCGGCCATGGCTCGCTGGGCACCCGGATGGGCGATTACATCATCGCTTACAAACTCGCTGAGTAAACCTTTGTTGCGGCGGTGAACGCACTGCCGCATTCGCGGGCAAGCCCGCTCCTACAGATACCGTGCCGTACCTGGGGGAGCGGGCTTGCCCGCGAAGAGGCCGGCACAGGCCAGCCAAGATGAAACCCCTCCCCCGCTGCCTTCGTCTACCATTGAAACCCATCCCACCCCGCCCCATCTAAGCACCATAGTCATTCACGCAGGTGCCCCATGAGCGACCAGCAGGATTTCCCGGAACACCCGGACGAACACAGCGAAGTCGAACACTCCACCACCCAGGCCGAAACCAGCCACGCCCTCGCCCTGCCCGGCCAGCAGTTGCCGGACAAGGTCTACGTGATCCCGATCCACAACCGCCCGTTCTTCCCCGCCCAGGTACTGCCGGTCATCGTCAACGAAGAACCCTGGGCCGAAACCCTCGACCTGGTGGCCAAGTCACCGGACCACTGCCTGGCGCTGTTCTTCATGGACACCCCGCCAGAAGACCACCGCCACTTCGACACCTCCGCACTGCCGCAGTACGGCACCCTGGTCAAGGTGCACCATGCCAGCCGCGAAAACGGCAAGCTGCAGTTCGTCGCCCAAGGCCTTACCCGGGTACGCATCCGCACCTGGCTCAAGCACCACCGCCCGCCCTACCTGGTCGAAGTCGAATACCCGCGCCAGCCCGCCGAGCCGACCGACGAGGTCAAGGCCTACGGCATGGCGCTGATCAATGCGATCAAAGAGCTGCTGCCGCTCAACCCGCTGTACAGCGAGGAGCTGAAGAACTACCTCAACCGCTTCAGCCCCAATGACCCATCGCCCCTCACCGACTTCGCCGCGGCCCTGACCTCGGCCACTGGCAGCCAGCTGCAAGAAGTGCTCGACTGCGTGCCCATGCTCAAACGCATGGAGAAAGTGCTGCCGATGTTGCGCAAGGAAGTGGAAGTGGCACGCTTGCAGAACGAGATCTCGGCCGAGGTCAACCGGCAGATTGGCGAACACCAGCGCGAGTTCTTCCTCAAGGAACAACTCAAGGTCATCCAGCAGGAACTGGGCCTGACCAAAGACGACCGCAGCGCCGACCTCGAACAGTTCGAACAGCGCCTGGAAGGCAAGACACTGCCGCCCCAGGCGCGCAAGCGCATCGATGAAGAGATGGGCAAACTGGCCATTCTCGAAACCGGCTCGCCCGAATACGCCGTCACCCGCAACTACCTCGAATGGGCCACCGCCCTGCCGTGGGGCGTGTACGGCAAGGACAAGCTCGACCTCAAGCATGCGCGTAAAGTGCTCGACCAGTACCACGCCGGCCTCGACGACATCAAGGAACGCATCCTCGAATTCCTCGCCGTGGGCGCCTGGAAAGGCGAGATCAGCGGCTCGATCGTGTTGTTGGTCGGCCCGCCCGGTGTGGGCAAGACCAGCATCGGCAAGTCCATCGCCGAGTCGCTCGGCCGGCCGTTCTACCGTTTCAGCGTCGGCGGCATGCGTGACGAAGCCGAGATCAAGGGCCACCGCCGCACCTACATCGGCGCTCAGCCTGGCAAGCTGGTGCAGGCCCTGAAAGACGTCGAAGTGATGAACCCGGTGATCATGCTCGACGAAATCGACAAGATGGGCCAAAGCTACCAGGGCGACCCGGCTTCGGCGCTGCTGGAAACCCTCGACCCGGAGCAGAACGTCGACTTCCTCGACCACTACCTCGACCTGCGCCTGGACCTGTCCAAGGTGCTGTTCGTGTGCACCGCCAACACCCTCGACTCGATCCCTGGGCCGTTGCTCGACCGCATGGAGGTGATCCGCCTGTCCGGCTACATCACCGAAGAAAAACTGGCCATCGCCAAACGCCACCTGTGGCCCAAGCAGCTGGAAAAGGCCGGCGTTGCCAAGACCAGCCTCAGCATCAGCGACAGCGCCCTGCGCCTGGTGATCGACGGCTATGCCCGTGAGGCCGGCGTACGTCAGTTGGAGAAGCAGTTGGGCAAGCTGGTGCGCAAGGCCGTGGTCAAGCTGCTGGAAGACCCCGAGGCCAAGCTGAAGATCGGCACCAAGGACCTGGAAGCCGCACTCGGCATGCCGGTGTTCCGCAGCGAGCAGGTACTGGCTGGCAAGGGCGTAATTACCGGCCTGGCCTGGACCAGCATGGGCGGCGCCACATTGCCGATCGAAGCGACCCGCATCCACACCCTCAACCGTGGCTTCAAGCTGACCGGCAAGCTGGGGGACGTGATGAAGGAGTCTGCCGAGATTGCCTACAGCTACGTCAGCTCCAACCTCAAGCAGTTTGGTGGCGACCCAGGCTTCTTCAACGAAGCGTTCATCCACTTGCACGTCCCCGAAGGCGCCACGCCCAAGGACGGCCCGAGCGCTGGCATCACCATGGCCAGTGCCTTGCTGTCGCTGGCCCGCGACCAGGCGCCGAAAAAAGGCGTGGCCATGACCGGCGAGCTGACGCTCACCGGCCAGGTGCTGCCGATTGGCGGCGTGCGCGAAAAAGTGATTGCGGCGCGGCGGCAGAAGATATTCGAACTGATCTTGCCGGAGCCTAACCGCGGCGACTTCGAAGAACTGCCGGACTACCTGCGTGAAGGCCTGACAGTGCATTTCGCCAAGCGCTTTGCCGACGTGGCCAAAGTTCTGTTCTGACCTGGTCCGGCCTCATCGCGGGCAAGCCCGCTCCTACAAATCCCTGCAGGAGCGGGCTTGCCCGCGATGAGGCCGGCACTGACACCACAAAACGCATCGTTCATCGGTTATCCTCGGGCCATCGCCAGCCCCCGGAGCCAACATGACCACCCCTCGTCTGCTCGTTCCCCTGAGCTTCGCCCTGCTTTCTGCCTGCGCGCAAACACCCTCGCAGCCCGTCGATCTGGACGCGGAAAGCGAGTGCCCAAAGCGCCTGCAAGTCGGCCAGATCCTGACCCTGACCCTGCCCAGCAACCCCTCCACCGGCTACCGCTGGCTGGTACAAAACCCGGCGCCCAACGTGCTGCAAAGCCTTGGTCCCGAAGTTTACAGCGCGCCTGAAGACACCGGTGTGGTCGGCAGCTCGGGCATCTCGACCTGGCGCTTCCAGGCCCGCGCTGCTGGCGAAGGCCACTTGGTACTGGTCTACCAGCAACCCTGGGCCCCAGAAGTGCCCCCGGTACAGACCTTCGACTGCGCCGTCCGGGTCAATTGAACGCACAGCGCTGGTCAGCCAACCATGCATCCAGGCTGCGGTTTGGCTAGAATGCGCTCCCTGCCTATCACCTGCCGCCTGGATTCGCCGTGAGCAAACAACCCGACCGCCTCTTCTCCCAACCCCTGGAGCAGGTGCCCGACTTCGTCTTCAACGAAGATGTGGTGCGTGTGTTCCCGGACATGATCAAGCGCTCGGTGCCCGGTTACCCCACCATCGTCGAAAACCTCGGCGTACTGGCGGCGCGCTTCGCCCAGCCAAACACCGCACTGTACGACCTGGGCGCATCGCTGGGTGCTGTCACCCAGTCGTTGCGCCGCCATGTACGCAGCGACGGCTGCCGGGTGATCGCGGTGGACAACTCCGCCGCCATGGTCGAGCGCTGCCGCCAGTACCTCACCGCCCAGGATTCGATGTTCCAGGAGCTACTGCCGGTGCAAGTGCTGGAAGCCGATATCCTGGCCCTGCCCTTCGAGCCCGCCTCGGTAGTGGCGATGAACTTCACCCTGCAGTTCATCGCCCCCGACCAGCGCCTGGAACTGCTCGGGCGTATCCGCCAGGCGCTGCTGCCGGGTGGCGCGCTGATCCTTTCGGAGAAACTGCGCTTCGCCGACGCGCAAGAGCAGGACCTGCTCAATGAATTGCACCTGGACTTCAAGCGGGCCAATGGCTACAGCGAACTGGAGATTGCCCAGAAGCGCAGCGCCATCGAAAACGTGATGAGGCCCGATACGCTCGAAGCCCATCAAGAACGCCTGCGCGCCGCCGGTTTCTCGAAAGTGGTGCCCTGGTTCCAATGCCTTAACTTCGCCTCGTTGATAGCCCTGCCATGATCGATCTGTCCCCCCTCGTCCGCCGCCTGGCGGGCACGCCCCTGGCTTCCTGGTCGCAAGGCCTGCAAGCGCAACTGCAAGCCAAGCTGGAAAAGGGCCACGGTGACCTCGACCGCTGGCGCGGTGCACTTGAAGCCCTGCCCGCCCTGCAACCCAGCGAAATCGACCTGGTCAACGGCCTACGCCTGGATTGCGACTGCGACGATGCCACCCGCGCGCAGATGCGCCAGGCACTCATGGGGCTGTCACCTTGGCGTAAAGGGCCATTCGACCTGTTTGGCGTGCATGTGGACACCGAGTGGCATTCCGACTGGAAATGGTCGCGGGTAAGCCCGCACCTGGACCTCAAGGGCAAGCGCGTGCTCGACGTCGGCTGTGGCAATGGCTACTACCAGTGGCGCATGCTCGGAGCGGGCGCCGACATGGTGATCGGCGTCGACCCCAACTGGTTGTTCTTCTGCCAGTTCCAAGCGGTGCAACAGTACCTGCCAGAGCTGCCAGCCTGGCACCTGCCGTTCGCCCTGGAGGACCTGCCGGCCAACCTGGAAGGCTTCGACACGGTGTTTTCCATGGGCGTGTTCTATCACCGCCGCTCACCCATCGAGCACCTGCTGGCGCTCAAGGACTGTCTGGTCAAAGGGGGTGAGCTGATACTGGAAACCCTGGTGATCGAGGGCGACGAAAACCAGGTGCTGGTGCCTGAGGACCGTTACGCACAGATGCGCAACGTCTGGTACCTGCCATCGGTACCGGCCCTGGCCCGCTGGTTGCGCCGTGCCGGCTTCAGCGATGTGCGCTGCGTTGACGTGAGCGTGACCAGCGTCGAGGAGCAACGCAGCACCGAATGGATGCGCTACCAGTCGCTGGGTGACTTCCTCGACCCTGACGACCACAGCAAGACCATCGAAGGTCTGCCAGCCCCCCGCCGCGCCACCTTGCTGGCGCGCAAATAAAAAAGGCGCCCGTCAGGGCGCCTGAATACACCTGCGGCGAGGAGCTGTCGCGGCGCAGGTGCTGTCACCTCAGTCCTTGGCCACCTCGCGGGCCTTCTCTTGCGCCTTGCGCTCACGTTCAGCAACGGCCTGTTGCTTGTCGCCGTGCAGGCGCTGCTGGTCTTCGCGGAAGGCTTGCCAGAACTGCTTCGAACGCTCCGCACCGCCCTCGGCATAAACACTGGCGCTGCCCAGGGCAAGGGTGGCCAACAGCAGGTATTTGGTCAGGTTCATCGTGTTTGCCTCGTGATAACCGATCAGACACGGCCATCCTAGCGAGGGCTAGCTAACGGCAAGGTGAGGCGGGGATTACAGTCCTGCAATGTGGCCTGACAGACAGCCAGATAACACCAGCATTACAAATCCGTTATCTGCACCGCAGGCGCTTTCTCATGCCGTAACATCCTGCCCCTTGACCCTGATGTCACTACAGGGTCGAGAATCGCCCCCTTTCATTACACCGAGCCCCCCCATGCGCCTATTGATCATCGAGGACGAGCTGCGTACCGCCGATTACCTGCAACAGGGCCTGCGCGAAAACGGCTACGTGGTCGACTGTGCCCACACGGGCACCGACGGCCTGCACCTGGCCCGCCAACAGCCCTACGACCTGGTCATCCTCGACGTCAACCTGCCCGAACTCGATGGCTGGACCGTGCTGCAGCGGCTGCGTGCCGAGTCAGCCACGCGCATCATGATGCTTACCGCCCATGGCCGCCTGGCCGACCGGGTCAAAGGCTTGGACCTGGGCGCCGACGACTACCTGCTCAAGCCTTTCGAGTTCCCTGAGCTACTGGCGCGCATCCGCAGCCTGCTGCGCCGCAACGACCAGCAACTGCAGCCCAGCACCCTGCGCGTCGCCGACCTTGAGCTGGACCCCGGCCGCCACCGTGCCTACCGCGCCGGGCAGCGCATCGACCTGACCGCCAAGGAGTTCGCCCTGTTGCACCTGCTGATGCGCCAGACGGGCGAAGTGCTGTCGCGCACGCAGATCATCTCGCTGGTGTGGGACATGAACTTCGATTGCGACACCAACGTGGTCGAGGTTTCGATCCGGCGCCTGCGGGCCAAGATCGACGACCCGTTCGACGACAAGCTGATTCATACCCTGCGTGGCGTAGGCTATGTACTTGAGGCGCGCGTTTGAAAAACCCCAGCCTGTCACTACGCCTGGGCCTGAGCGTCACCCTGATGGGCGCCGCCCTGGTGCTGCTGCTGGCCTGCCTGGCCGTATTCGCCCTGGATCACGAACTGGACAGCCGCGCGCGCAAGGACCTGGCGCGCAAGATGCTGCAGGTCGAGCACAACCTGCGCGTCGACCTGCGCAGCGAGGACCTGGGCACCCGCGCCCATCCATTACTCGACCTGGTGATGGGGCATGACAACCTGAGCCTGAGCGTGCTGGCCCTGGAAGGCCGCCACCCGCACCTGCTCAGCCTCGGCCCGGCCCTGGAGTCGCGCGTCGGCGAGCTGCACACCGATGCCCGCCTGACCTTTCACGCATGGCGCGACAGCAGCGGTAACCAGATCCTCACTGCTTCACGGCTGATGCGCTTGCGCGACAACACCCCGGTCAAGGTGATGATGTCGCTCAACCGCGCCGACGACAACGCCCTGCTGCAGGCCTACCTGCACTCTACCTTGCTGGCGTTGCCGCTGCTGTTGGTCCTGATTGGTGCGGGCGCCTGGTGGCTGATGCAGCGTGGCCTGAAGCCGTTGCGGCACTTCCGGCGCATTGCCGGGCAGGTATCGGCCCAGGACCTGCAACACCGCCTGCCCGCTAGCGGCTTGCCGCAGGAGCTGGCGGAACTGGCCGGCAGCATCAACGTGATGCTCGACCGCCTCGACCAGGGTGTCAGCCAGCTGTCGCAGTTCTCCGACGACCTGGCCCATGAACTGCGCACGCCGTTGAGCAACCTGATGGGCAAGGCGCAGGTGACACTGGCCCGCGAGCGGGACAACGCGAACTATCGGGAAGTGCTGGAAGACAGCATCGAAGAGCTCACCCGGCTCAACCGAATCATCAACGACATGCTGTTTCTCGCCCAGGTCAGCCAGCCACAGACGCAAGTTGCGTTGAAACCCTTGGCGTTGGCTGACGAAACCGCGCGCGTGGTCGAGCTGTTTGCCTTCAGTGCCGAGCTCAAAGCCGTTGAACTGCGTGTTCAGGGCTGGGGAACAGTGCTGGGTGACCGACTGATGTTTCAGCGAGCACTGTCGAACCTGCTGAGCAATGCCATTCGCCACAGCCCAGAGGGTGAGCCTGTCGAACTGTGCATCGAACGCTCGGGCAGCGAAGTACGGCTGGCAGTAGAGAATCAAGGGCCTGGTATTGCTGCAGAACACCAGTCGCGCTTGTTCGAACGCTTTTACCGGGTGGGCTCGGGGCGCTCGCGGCTGGAGGGCGGGACCGGGTTGGGGCTGGCGATCGTCAAATCAATCATGCAGTTGCATGGCGGGCGGGTTGAAGTGAGCAGCAACCCCCTTGGCCCTACCCGCTTCACTCTGGTGTTTCCTGCCGAGTAATCGGCTGCCTGTACCGGCCCTTTCGCGGGTAAACCCGCGAAGAGGCCGGGTCAGGCGACCAATCAGCGTGAAGCCGCCACGATCAGGGCTTTCATCTCCGCCACGGCAGCCTTGAAGCCAACGAACAGGGCATGCGCCACCAGCGCATGGCCGATGTTCAGTTCATTGATACCCTTGATCGCCGCCACCGCCTCGACGTTGTGGTAGTGCAGCCCGTGGCCCGCATTGACGATCAGCCCCTGGCCCACGCCAAACGCCACACCATCGACGATACGCTTGAGTTCTTCAGCCACTTCGGTCGGGGTTTGCGCATCGGCATAACGGCCGGTGTGCAGCTCGATGGCGGGCGCGCCAACCCGGCGCGAGGCTTCGATCTGCCGCTCGTCGGCATCGATGAACAGCGACACCTCGGCACCTGTACGCGCCAGGCGCTCCACCGCAGCCTTGATACGCGCTTCCTGCCCTGCCACGTCCAGGCCACCTTCGGTGGTCAGTTCCTGGCGGGTTTCGGGTACCAGGCAGATGTGCGCCGGGCGAATCTTCTCGGCGAAGGCCATCATTTCTTCGGTGACGCCCATCTCGAAGTTCATGCGCGTCTGCAGCACATCCTTGAGCAGCACCACGTCACGCTCCTGGATGTGTCGGCGGTCTTCGCGCAGGTGCACGGTGATGCCATCGGCGCCTGCTTCCTCGGCGTCCAGGGCAGCCTTGACCGGGTCAGGGTAACGCGTGCCACGGGCCTGGCGCAGGGTCGCCACGTGGTCGATGTTTACGCCAAGAAGCATGCGGTTGCTGTGAGTCACGAAAGGCTCTCCTGAAGATTGAGCCCCACAGCATACGTCGTGATCAACGCTTGCGAAACAGTTCCCGGCTGACCAGCGGTTTTGCTCCCAGGTGAACTGCCAGTGCCTGACGCATCAGGCGCTTGGCAGCCAGCAAGGCACCCGGGGCGTCCCAGTCGGCTTCGGCCAAGGCCTGCAGTTCGGTACCGCGGAACAGGCCGGGCTGCGCCAGCTCGACCCGCTCCAGCCCGGCGTCCACGCGCAACCGGTACAGGCCGTCGGCGGCGACAGGCTGGTCGTTAACGTCATGGTTCAAGGAAAACGCATAGCCAAGTTCATCCAGCAGCCGCCATTCGAACGAGCGCAGCAGTGGTTCAAGCGGGCGCCCGCCGGCCAGGGCCTGCAAGGTCAAGGTGTAGTGCTCGAACAGGGCTGGGAACGGCGCTTCGGCAGGCAACAGGCGCATCAGCAGCTCGTTGAGGTACAGCCCGCTGAACAAGGCATCGCCGTGCAGCCAAGCGGCAATGCCAGCGCTGTCCATACGCCCGACGTTCTTCAGCTCGCCACGCCCGCGCAGCTCTACCTCCAGCGGCACGAACGGCCGCACCAGGCTGCCGCCCTTGCCGCGCGCGCGGCGTAACACGGCACGCATGCGGCCGTGCGGGGTGAAGAAGTCCACCAGCGCACTGGTTTCCTTGTAGGCACGGCTGTGCAGCACGTAGGCTGGCTGGGGGGTGGGTTGGTCCATGCACTATCTCTTGGGGGCCAGATGTACGTGTGGGAGCGGGCGTGCCCGCGAAAGCGTCAGTGAGTCCACTATCGCATTCGCGGGCACGCCCGCTCCCACAGGAAGGCCCGTCCGCTGAGGTAACTTACAGGTCGCCGTAGCCCAGCGAACGCAGGGCGCGCTCGTCGTCGGACCAGCCGCCTTTCACCTTGACCCACAGGTTGAGCATGACCTTGGAATCGAACAGCACTTCCATGTCCTTGCGTGCCTCGGAGCCGATGCGCTTGATGCGCTCGCCCTTGTCGCCAATGATGATTTTCTTCTGGCCGTCGCGTTCAACCAGGATCAGCGCGTGAATGTGCAGCACATGGCCCTGCTGCTTGAACTCCTCGATCTCCACGGTGATCTGGTACGGCAACTCCGCCCCCAACTGGCGCATGATCTTCTCGCGCACCAGCTCGGCGGCCAGGAAGCGGCTGCTACGGTCAGTGATCTGGTCTTCCGGGAAGAAGTGATCGTTTTCCGGCAGGTATTTGGCGATCTGGGCTTCCAGCGCCTCCAGGTTGTGCCCCTGCTGCGCAGAAATCGGCATCACCTCGGCGTTCGGCAGTTGCTCCTGCAGCCACTGCAGGTGCGGAATCAGCTCGGCCTTCTCTTCCATGCGGTCGGTCTTGTTGACCGCAATGATCAGCGGGCCGGTGACGTACTGCACACGCTCCAGAACCAGTTGGTCCTCGTCGGTCCACTTGGTGCGGTCGACCACGAAGATCACCACGTCGACGTCCTTCAGGGCCGCCGAGGCGTTACGGTTCATGTAGCGGTTCAGGGCCTTGTCGTTGGCCTTGTGCATACCGGGGGTATCGACGTAGATAGCCTGCACATCACCTTCGGTCTTGATGCCGAGCATGTTGTGGCGGGTGGTCTGCGGCTTGCGCGAGGTAATCGCCAGCTTCTGGCCGAGGATGTGGTTGAGCAGGGTCGACTTGCCGACGTTGGGGCGGCCGACAATGGCTACGTAGCCGCAGCGGGTCGGGTTGCTATCAGTCATTGCCATTCTCCACGCCCAGGGCGATCAGTGCAGACGCGGCGGCGACTTGCTCGGCAATACGCCGGCTAACGCCCTGACCACGGCTCTTGTTGTTCAGCAGCACCACTTCGCATTCGACGAAGAAGGTGCGGCAGTGCGGTTCACCCTGGATATCCACGACTTCGTAGCGCGGCAGCTCACAGCTGCGCGACTGCAGGAACTCTTGCAGGCGGGTTTTCGGATCTTTGTTGGTGTCGACCAGGGTCAAGCCTTCGAATTCATCGGCCAACCACGCCAGTACGCGCTCGCGGGCCGTTTCCATGTCGGCGTCCAGGTAGATGGCACCAATCAGTGCCTCCAGGGCGTCGGCCAGGATCGACTCACGGCGAAAACCGCCGCTTTTGAGCTCGCCCGAACCCAGGCGCAGGTACTCGCCCAGGTCAAAGCCACGGGCCAGGCGGGCCAAGGTCTCGCCTTTGACCAAGCGCGCACGTAGGCGCGACAACTGGCCTTCGCGGGCCTGTGGAAAACGCTCGAACAGCGCTTCGCCGGCAACGAAGTTGAGAATGGCGTCACCGAGGAACTCCAGGCGTTCATTGTTGCGCCCGGCGTAACTGCGATGGGTCAGCGCCAGGAGCATCTGGTCCTGGTTCTTGAAGGTGTAACCGAGCTTTCGCTCCAGACGGGCAAGGGAAGCACTCATGCGGCCACCCGTTCGTTGTTCAACGCGTTGTTCAAATCAACATCCTGAAAGACTGTTTGGCTGTGGTGCGCCGCGCGATGTGCGGCGAATCTCCCGATCCCTGAGAACACAGCCTATGTCAGAAATGCATTCGGCGCTGTCTGCTGGACAGCGCCGATGGGTATCAATGGATCAGGCCGACCCGCGACAGGTTGGGCAGGTGGCTGAGTTTGGGCTCTGGCCAGCTCATCCACACCGCGAAGGCCTTGCCGACAATGTTCCGGTCAGGAACCATGCCGTGCAGTTCCTTGGGAATGTTCGGGTCATCCCAGAAACGGCTGTCGTTGGAGTTGTCGCGGTTGTCGCCCATCATGAAGTAATGGCCTGCCGGCACGGTCCACTGCTGGTCCGGCGGCATGCGATAACGGCTCATTTCCTTGCGGATCAGGTGTTCGGCCTCGCCGAGCTTTTCCTTGTACAGCTGGGCGCTGCCCAGGGTACCCGGCTCGCTGCCCACCAGTTGTTCGGCAATCGGCTGGCCGTTGACGAACAGCCGCTTGTCGTTGGTGTAGCGCACCACGTCGCCCGGCAGGCCGACTACTCGCTTGATGTAGTTGACGTTCGGGTCGCTCGGGTAGCGGAACACCATCACATCGCCGCGCTGCGGGTCACCGACCTCGATGACCTTCTTGTCGATCACCGGCAGGCGAATGCCGTACGAGAACTTGTTCACCAGGATGAAGTCGCCCACTTCCAGGGTCGGTTTCATCGATCCCGAAGGGATCTGGAACGGCTCGACCAGGAACGAACGCAGCACCAGCACGATGAACAGCACCGGGAAGAACGACTTGCCGTACTCGACCAGCAACGGCTCCTTGTTCAAGCGTTCGACCACCGCCATCTCGGGCTGGCTGACGCTGCCCTGATAGTTGGCGATTGCCGCACGCCGGCGCGGGGCCAGGAACAGCAGGTCGATCAAGCCCAGCAGACCGCAGACGAAGACGGCGATGACTAGCAACAGCGGGAAATTTAGCGACATAGGACCTAGCTATCCAACCTGAGCACGGCGAGGAAGGCTTCTTGTGGAATCTCCACGTTGCCCACCTGTTTCATGCGTTTCTTACCGGCCTTCTGCTTCTCCAGCAGCTTCTTCTTACGGCTGACGTCACCGCCATAGCACTTGGCCAGTACGTTCTTTCTGAGCGCCTTGACGGTTGTCCGCGCAATGATCTGGCCACCAATGGCTGCCTGGATCGCCACGTCGAACATCTGCCGAGGGATCAGTTCCTTCATCTTTTCGGTCAATGCACGGCCCTTGTAGGCCGCGTTGTCGCGGTGCACGATCAATGCCAGGGCATCGACCTTGTCGCCGTTGATCAGTACGTCCAGCTTGACCAGGTTGGCCGACTGGTAGCGATCGAAATGATAGTCCAGCGAAGCATAGCCGCGGCTGGTGGACTTGAGGCGGTCGAAGAAGTCGAGCACCACTTCGTTCATCGGCATGTCGTAACGCACTTGCACTTGGCTGCCGAGGAACTGCATGTCGCGCTGCACGCCACGCTTCTCGATGCACAGGGTGATGACGTTACCCAAGTGCTCCTGCGGCACCAGGATGGTCGCGGTGACGATCGGCTCGCGGAAGTCGGCCACAGCCGAGACGTCCGGCAGCTTGGAGGGGTTGTCGACGACGATGGTCTCGCCGGTTTTCAGCTCCAACTCGTAGATCACGCTAGGTGCGGTGGTGATCAGGTCCAGGTCGTACTCGCGCTCCAGGCGCTCCTGGATGATCTCCATGTGCAGCATGCCCAAGAAGCCGCAACGGAAGCCAAAGCCCAGGGCGTCGGAGCTTTCCGGCATGTACTGCAGCGACGAGTCGTTCAAGGTCAGCTTCTGCAGCGCATCGCGGAAGTCCTCGAAGTCGTCGGAGCTGACTGGGAACAGGCCAGCGTAAACCTGCGGCTGGATCTTCTTGAAACCTGGCAACACTTCGACCTCAGGGGTCGAGGACAGCGTCAAGGTGTCACCAACCGGCGCACCGTGGATGTCCTTGATGCTGGCGATGATGAAGCCCACTTCACCGGCCTTCAGATCAGCGGTCTGGGTGTGTTTCGGGGTGAATACACCGACGCTGTCGACCAGGTGCACCTTGCCGGTGGACTTGACCAGGATCTTGTCGCCTTTCTTGACACGGCCCTGACGCACGCGTACCAGCGAGACCACACCCAGGTAGTTGTCGAACCAGGAGTCGATGATCAGCGCTTGCAGCGGTGCATCGATTTCACCTTCCGGCGCGGGGATGGATTGCACCAGGCGCTCGAGCACCTCGTCCACGCCCATGCCGCTCTTGGCGCTACAGGCCACGGCATCGGTGGCGTCGATACCGATGATCTTCTCGATCTCGTCCTTGACGCGATCCGGGTCGGCCTGGGGCAGGTCCATCTTGTTGAGGACCGGCATGACCTCCAGGCCCTGCTCGATGGCGGTGTAGCAGTTGGCGACGGACTGGGCTTCAACGCCCTGGCCGGCATCGACCACCAGCAGTGCGCCTTCACAAGCCGCCAGCGAACGGGAGACTTCGTAGGTGAAGTCGACGTGACCGGGGGTGTCGATGAAGTTCAGCTGATAGGTCTTGCCGTCTTGCGCCTTGTAGTGAAGCGTGACGCTGTGGGCCTTGATGGTGATACCGCGCTCACGCTCCAGGTCCATGGAATCGAGCACCTGGGCTTCCATTTCGCGTGCCGACAGGCCACCGCACATCTGGATGAAACGGTCGGCCAGCGTCGACTTGCCATGGTCGATGTGGGCGATGATGGAGAAATTGCGGATATGACTCAAATCACTCACGGGTCAACACTCGAAAAGGCTGCGAGCCGGACGCCCGCCGAAAAATAGCCGGGAATTGTACCTTAAGCTGCTGGGTTATGGGAGATTCCTCTGCCCGACTGTACACAGCAATCCTCCGCGCAATTGTGAAGATTCATGAAAAAGGGCAGCCGAAGCTGCCCTTTTTCTAGCCAAGCCGCTTATTCGGCAAGCTTGAAGGTGATGAAGCTGGCACGGCCCTGACGCAGTACGCGCATCGACACCGAACGGTTCTTCGGCAATTCCTTGGCGATTTCGGTGAATTCCTTGGCCGAACCGATGGCCTGGTTGTTCAGGTGGCTGATGACATCACCCGGACGCAGGCCGATCATGGCTGCAGGGCCATCCTGGACTTCCTTGATGACCACGCCACCTTTGAGCTCCAGGGACTTTTTCTGCTCGGCGGTCAAGTCGGCTACCGATACGCCCAGGCGGTTGCTGCTGCGCTCGGCGCTGCCTTCGGCACCCGTACCGATGTCGGCATCGTCATCCGGCAGCGCGCCCACGCTGATGTCCAGGTTCTGGCGTTTGCCGTTGCGGATGATTTCCAGCTTGGCCTTCTCGCCATCCTTGAGGCCGCCGACCAGGTGCGGCAGGTCGGCCGACATCACGATCGGCTGGCCGTTCATGCTGAGGATCACGTCACCCACCTGCAGGCCGCCCTTGGCAGCCGGACCATTCTCCAGCACCTGGGCCACCAGGGCACCGGCAGGTTTGTCCAGGCCGAAGGATTCAGCCAGGTCCTTGTTGACCTCCTGAATCACCACGCCCAGCCAGCCGCGGCTGACCTTGCCGTCTTTCTTCAGCTGGTTGGAGACATCGATCGCCACGTCGATCGGGATGGCGAACGACAGGCCCATGAAACCGCCGGAACGGGTGAAGATCTGCGAGTTGATACCCACTACTTCGCCTTTCATGTTGAACAGCGGGCCGCCGGAGTTACCCGGGTTGATGGCCACGTCGGTCTGGATGAACGGTACGTAGGTGTCATTAGGCAGGGTACGGCCCTTGGCGCTGACGATACCTTTGGTCACCGAATGGTCGAAGCCGAACGGCGAACCGATGGCCAGTACCCACTCGCCCACCTTGAGCTTTTCGGAATCGCCCAGCTTCACGGTCGGCAGGTTCTTGCCCTCGACCTTCAGCAACGCCACGTCGGTACGTGGGTCGGTGCCGACCAGTTTGGCCTGCAGCTCGCTGCGGTCCGACAGGCGGACGATGATCTCGTCGGCGTCGGCGACCACGTGGTTGTTGGTCAGCACGTAGCCATCGCTGGAAATGATGAAGCCCGAGCCCAGCGACTGCGCTTCGCGCTGGCGGTCACCGCGCGGCGAGCGCGGTTGCTGCGGCATGTTGCGCTCGAAGAACTCGCGGAACATCGGCGGCAGGCCTTCCAGGTCCGGCATCTGACCGGCGGCGATACGGCGGTCCGGCAGTTTCTGCTTGGTACTGATGTTGACCACCGCCGGCGAGGCCTGCTCGACCAGGGTGGTGAAGTCCGGCAGGGCTTCCTCGGCCTGGGCGGTGAGCACCTGGCCGAGCATCAGCACGGCGGCGAACATCGTTAGGTAGGATTTCAAGCGTGGTATTGACATACGGCTCCCGTCACAACGAGCGGTAGTTTAGAAAGACCCCTGCGCAAAGCAGGAAAGGCCAGGCTCCAAGAAGCCTGACCTATAGAAAATTTGCCGAAGGATTGCAAATGACAATGCTTTAATTTCATTTCAGCCGTATGTCCACCTGCCTTGGCATTGCCCGCAAAAGCACGCCGTCACTGACGTGCCTGGGCATCCTGAGGGCGCATCGACAGCGCGACGCGCTCGGCCGTACCCAGCGGAATTTCGCCGACCACGGTCACCATCACTTTGCCCTTGGGCGTATTCAGACGACGCGAGACTGCGGAAGTAGGGCCCAGCTGGGTGCGCATGTCGGTGCCGCCGTCATCGTTGACCTGTTCGAGGAACACCGAGAAACGCGCCAGGCCATCGTCATACATCAGGCTGCTGACCGAGCTATTGCGCTTGACATCGCGGCGCACCGAGCTGTTGACCAGCTCGAAACCAGGCGGCAGCCAGTCCGAACGCCAGCCGGCGACCGTGTCAGCGCTGGCGGACGCCACATGCTGCACCGGCTTGCAGGCGGCACTGGGGCGCAAGTCAGCATCACTTGGCAATTCATCGGTATCGAGGCGAGTCATCTGGAAGCGCTCCAGCAACTGCCCCTTGTCGTTGAGCATCAACGAGCGCAGCGGCAGGCCGGTGTTACGGTCCAGATGCAATTCGAAAGCGTAGCGGTGCTGGTCGCGCGGTGTGAGCGTGACGATCACGGCGTCGCGCCCGGCGACCCGTGACTTGCCTGCCACACTCAAATCGTACCAGCCCATCAGTTTCAGCGGATCAAGCACACGCGGCGCGGTATCCGGCGGCGCCGTCACGCCGCTGACCAAGGCCCCGCTGACGCACTCCACCTTGCCATCCACACGCACGATTTCCTGGGCGGCGCCATCGAGCTGCAACAGCCGCTCGCTGACCTTGCCGTCCTCGACCCTGTGCCAGATATCGTGGGAGGAGAAGCTGCCGTTGCGTTCGTAGACGAAAGAGCCTTGATAGCTCTGTTTTTGCTCGGCCTGTGCCAGCTTGTTCAGCCACTCGGTCGCCTCAGGCGAAGAATTGGCCGCCAATGCTGGCACCGTCATGCAGCTGCCAATCAGCAGCGACAGGAGAGGTAGCGCGCGCATGATCCTCCTTACTTAACGGTTTTCCAGGCTGGCGGCGCGGGCATACGGCAATGCGGTTTCAGTGCCCTTGAGCGCGGATTCCTGGGCATGCTGGCGCAGGTAACCTGGCAGACGCTGGTCCCAACCGGCCTGGTTCTGCAGCACGCCGTTGGCCATTGGCCCGGTCGGTTGCTCACTGCTCTCACTATAGCCTGCCAAAACAGCCGGGCCCTGTGCTTGTGGCACGCTCAAGCCCTGCTGGACAGGCTGCTGGGCAGCCAGCTCGGCGCCAGTGATCTCGTCCTGGTTGTACATGCGTACACCGGCCAGCACCGCTACGGTAACCGAGGCCGCTACCGCCAGGCGGCCAATGCTGCGCCATGGGCCTTTCTTGACCTTGGCGGGCACGGCTTCGTCGGCCAGCGCGGCAGAAACCGCCGAGGCGATATCCAGGTTGGGCAGCAGCAACTCCTTGTGCATGGCTGCGCGGGCAACCTGGTAACGCGACCAGGTGGCACGGGTTTCGGCATCGTCGACGGCGTTCAACACCCGACGCAGTTCCAGTTCGTCCGCTTCGTTATCCATCACCGCGGACAGCGATTCCTGCAAAGCTTCACGACTCATGGCGGTTCCTCTCTTGGCTGTCGCCGCTGTCTCAGGTTTCCTGCAACAACGGCTGCAGGGCTTTGTCTATGGCCTCCCGAGCGCGGAAGATTCGAGAGCGCACGGTACCCACCGGACATTGCATGACACTGGCAATGTCTTCGTAACTCAGTCCGTCGAACTCGCGCAGGGTCAATGCCGTACGCAGGTCTTCGGGCAGTTGCTGGATGGTGCGATGGACAGTGCCTTCGATTTCATCCCGCAACAACGAGCGCTCTGGGGACTCGAGATCCTTGAGACCATGATCGCCGTCGTAAAACTCCGCATCCTCGGAGCTCACATCGCTGTCTGGCGGCCGTCTTCCACGGGACACCAGGTAGTTCTTCGCCGTGTTGATGGCGATGCGGTACAGCCACGTATAGAACGCACTGTCGCCGCGAAAGTTGCCAAGCGCACGGTAGGCCTTGATAAAGGCTTCCTGCGCCACATCCTGGGCCTCGTGGGTATCGTGAACGAACCGCACGATCAACCCGAGAATCTTGTGCTGATACTTCAGCACCAACAGATCGAACGCTCGCCTGTCACCGCGCTGCACGCGCTCGACAAGCTGCTGATCCTCTTCCTGGGTTAGCATGAACACTCCTCAGTGAACTCGAAGGAGCGTTGCAACAGCCATCGTTCAGGCTTGCAAACATAGACTCGGGCTTTGCGCAAAAGTTCTCCCCTCCAAGCAAGTTTCCTGCAGCCCTTGGTCGGCTTGCACGGAAGACGCGGCGCGGTCACGGCCGGCAACGTCGATAATCAGGTTTCGAATACGCAGGGACAGCCCGGACAGGCCTGCCGCCCTGCGTCGCCGCGGCAAATTGTGGCGTGCGGGCAGCCTTCATAGGATTTCCGGCCATGTCGGAAAGTTCCCATAAAGGTTGTCGCGACCTGGCAAGTGGCATGGAAATTGGCCACCCGGGGCTGCTATAAAGGCATCCCGGCCACGTTTAACGATAGTTTCACAATGCCATCTGCGCGTGACTATTGTGCCGCGCCCCTTCCAAAGATTACTAGTGTCCCGACATGAGCCAACAATTCCAACATGATGTCCTGGTGATCGGCAGCGGTGCCGCCGGTCTCAGCCTGGCACTTAACCTCCCCAGCCACCTGCGCGTTGCCGTGCTCAGCAAAGGCGACCTGGCCAACGGCTCGACCTTTTGGGCCCAGGGCGGCGTCGCGGCGGTGCTGGACAACACCGATACCGTCCAGTCGCATGTCGAGGACACCCTCAATGCCGGCGGCGGCCTATGCCATGAAGAGGCGGTACGCTTTACCGTCGAGCACAGCCGTGAAGCCATCCAGTGGCTGATCGAGCAAGGCGTGCCCTTTACTCGCGACGAGCACTACAGCGTCGACGATGGCGGCTTCGAGTTCCACCTCACCCGTGAAGGCGGCCATAGCCACCGGCGTATCATCCATGCCGCCGACGCCACTGGCGCGGCCATTTTCACGACGCTACTGGAGCAGGCTCGCCAGCGCCCGAACATCCAGCTGCTGGAGCAGCGCGTGGCGGTCGACCTGATCACCGAGCGACGCCTGGGACTGCCCGGCGAACGTTGCCTGGGCGCCTACGTGCTCGACCGCAACACCGGCGAGGTAGACACCTTCGGCGCGCGCTTCACCGTGCTGGCCACTGGCGGTGCGGCCAAGGTCTACCTCTATACCAGCAACCCAGACGGCGCCTGCGGCGACGGTATCGCCATGGCCTGGCGCGCCGGTTGTCGGGTGGCGAACCTGGAATTCAACCAGTTCCACCCAACCTGCCTGTACCACCCGCAGGCCAAGAGCTTCCTGGTCACCGAAGCCCTGCGTGGCGAAGGCGCTCTGCTGCGCCTGCCCAACGGCGAACGCTTCATGCCACGCTTCGACCCACGCGAAGAGCTGGCCCCGCGCGACATCGTGGCCCGCGCCATCGACCACGAGATGAAGCGCCTGGGCGTGGACTGCGTGTACCTGGACATCACCCATAAGCCGGCCGACTTCATCAAGAGCCACTTCCCTACCGTGTACGAGCGCTGCCTGGCCTTTGGCATCGACATCACCCGCCAGCCCATCCCGGTGGTCCCTGCGGCGCACTACACCTGCGGCGGGGTGATGGTCGACGACCGCGGCCACACCGACGTGCCGGGCTTGTATGCCATCGGCGAAACCAGTTTCACCGGCCTGCACGGCGCCAACCGCATGGCCAGCAACTCGCTGCTGGAATGTTTCGTCTATGGCCGCGCTGCCGCTGCCGACATCGAGGCGCATCTGGAGCAAGTGGCCATGCCCAAGGCGCTGCCTGGTTGGGATGCCAGCCAGGTCACCGACTCGGACGAGGACGTGATCATTGCGCACAACTGGGACGAATTGCGGCGGTTCATGTGGGACTACGTCGGCATCGTGCGCACCAGCAAGCGCCTGCAACGGGCTCAGCACCGCATTCGCTTGCTGCTGGATGAAATCGACGAGTTCTACAGCAACTACAAAGTCAGCCGTGACCTGATCGAATTGCGCAACCTGGCGCAGGTGGCCGAGCTGATGATCCAGTCAGCCATGCAGCGCAAGGAAAGCCGTGGGTTGCATTACACCCTGGATTATCCGGGGATGTTGGACGAGGCCAAGGACACCGTTCTTAGTCCGGTCTGACATTTGCAGTGCCTGTGAGATCGAGTGTCCGATCTGACATTTGCATTGCCTGTGAGATCGAGTGTCCGATCTGACATTTGCATTGCCTGCAAGATCGAGCGCCGCCCGCGCGGCGCTTCGCGGCACAAGGCCGCTCCTACATTTGTTGCAACGTGCCGAACCTGTCAGGCCATGGTTGCCCGCCTGGGTGGGCGGGCTGGATTTCTGGGTTGGCATCACTGCCGCCCCACCTGCCTCAAGCCTTGCACCAAGGCTGACAACGCCTCTCCCACAGGCATGGCCACGTTGCAACAAATGTGGGAGCGGCCTTGTGCCGCGAAGCGCCGCGCGGGCGGCGCTCGATCTCACAGGCACTGCCCCCGCCACGTCGAACACTTCTCAGCCCTGCCCCATTCCCACCTCAGCCCAGCGCCGCCGGCTGAACTTCAACCGCACCCGCAAGCGCCGATGCTCATCCGCCCCCAGCGCATCCCGCGGTACACACTGGCTCTGCCCCAACCACCGCCCCACCCGCTCAAAGCGCACCACCACCAGCGCCGGCAACGCCACGCTATCCCGACACAGCCGCACGGGCTGCCAACCCTGGGCACGGCTGAACGCCTGCCAGCCGCGCACATCACGGCGCAGGCCAACAACGGCATGCTCATGGGTCAACAGAATACGTCGGGGAATGGCCCAGCCAGCGTGGGCAATACAGGCGGCGATAACAGAAAGGGCCAACCACCCAGGCAGCGAGCTCGCCCATACGGCAAGCCAAGCCACTGCCTGGCAGGCCAGGTAGGCCGTCAGCAGCAGGCGCGAGCCTTGCCAACGGCACTCGAAGCACTCACTTGGGCTGGACACGGTCCAGAATGATGCGAACCATGCGCTGCAGCTCCGGGTCTTCGGACTCGGTGCGCTCCATGAACCAGCCGAACATGTCCTGATCCTCGCAGCTCAACAGACGCACGTACAACTCGCGATCGGCATCGTTGAGGGTGGGGTAGACTTCCTGGGTGAAAGGCACCAGCAGTACGTCCAGTTCCAGCATGCCACGGCGGCTGTGCCAGAAAAGCCGGTTGAGTTCAGTTTGTTCGACCATGGGGCCCTCCTCGAATGGCTCGCCAGTATACAGCCAGGCGCGCGAAGCGACACCGGGCGTTGGTCTAGTCACCTACCTATTTTGTTACTGGCGTTCTATGATGGCCGCCAGTCTTTAGCCACCGCGATGACCCATGGCCGATTCCGCTTTCTTCTGCCCCCTGTCCCACGAGGGCATCCTCGCCGTCCGCGGCTCCGATGCAGGCAAGTTCCTGCAAGGCCAGCTGACCTGCAACATCAACTACCTCAGCCAGGAACACGCCAGCCTCGGCGCGCGCTGCATGGTCAAAGGGCGCATGCAGTCGAGCTTCCGTATCCTGCCCGAAGGCAACGGCTACCTGCTGGCCATGGCCAGCGAACTGCTCGACGCGCAATTGGCCGACCTGAAAAAATACGCCGTGTTCTCCAAGGCCACGCTGACCGACGAAAGCACCGCGTGGGCGCGTTTCGGCCTGCAAGGTGGCGACGCTGCGCTGCAGGCGCTCGGGCTCGTCGTGCCCGCAGCCGCCGGCGGCACGGTGCGCCACGAAGGGCTGATCGCCATTGCCGTGTCCGCTGGCCGCGTGGAGCTGTGGGTGCCGGCGGCCGACGCCGAGCCTGTACGTCAGGCACTCGCCGCAGCCCTGCCCAAGGGCAGTGTCAACGACTGGCTGCTGGGGCAGATTCGCGCCGGTATCGGCCAGGTCATGGGGCCGACCCGTGAGCTGTTCATTCCGCAGATGATCAACCTGCAGGCTGTCGATGGCGTCAGCTTCAAGAAAGGCTGCTACACCGGCCAGGAAATCGTTGCCCGCATGCAGTACCTGGGCAAACTCAAACGCCGCCAGTACCGCCTGGCACTGGAGCAGCAGGCCATTCCGGCCCCGGGTGCCGAGATTTTTTCGCCCACCCATGCATCCTCGGTCGGTGAGGTGGTCATTGCTGCCGGCAACGGCGCAGGCTGCGAACTGCTCGCGGTGCTCAGCGCCGACGCGGTGGAAGACGACAACCTGCATCTGGGCAGCCTCGAAGGCCCGCGCCTGCGGGTGCTGACCCTGCCTTACGAACTGGACCGCGACCGGGAAATCCAGCGCTGACCAGCCTGCCCCGCTCCTGTGGCGGGGCCGCACCACCACTGCGGTAGACATGCCCATGAACAAGCTGGCCGAGATGGTTCAAGCACAATTGCTCGACGCCATCGAAAAGGATGACCTGGTCCTGCCAACCCTGCCCGAGGTTGCCTTGAGCATCCGCGAGGCAGCGGAAGACAGCGAGATCAGCGTAGCGGCCCTGAGCAAGGTCATCGGTCGCGATGCGGCCCTATCAGCGCGCCTGATCAAGGTCGTCAACAGCCCGCTGCTGCGTGCGGCAGTCGAGGTTACCGACCTGCACACCGCCATCACACGGCTGGGTATCAACTACAGCTGCAACCTGGCCATCGGCCTGGTGATCGAGCAGATTTTCCATGCCCGTGCGCCGGCAGTCGAACAGAAACTGCGCGATATCTGGGCCAATAGCCTGGAAGTGGCAGGCATCAGCTACGAAATATGCCGCCGCTTTACACATCTCAAGCCTGACCAGGCCACCTTGGGCGGGCTGGTCAACCAGATTGGTGCATTGCCAGTGCTCATCTATGCCGAAGAGCACAACGAACTGCTGTCCGACCCGGTTTGCCTGCATTACGTGATCGAGCAGATCCAGCCAGTGCTGGGGGACAAGATTCTCAAGGCCTGGGAGTTTCCGGAGCAGTTGGTCAACCTGCCGAGCCAGGTTCAGGACCTGGACCGGCAAACCGACAAGGTCGACTACATCGACATCGTGCAGATCGCCCGCTGTATCAGCCAGCGCGGCCGCCACCGGCCGTTGGCGGCACTGCCGGCGTACCGCCATCTGGGGCTGCCGTTTGGCACCGAGCTGGAGGTGGATGAATTGCTTGAGGCGCGGAGCATGTTGCGCTGACCGGTGCGGGCCTGTTCCGGCCTCTTTGCGGGTGTCGCGTAGTCCAGCGGGAGCGGGTTTACCCACGAAGAGGCCCTGGCAGGATCATCAATCTGCGATAAAACTCACCCGCACCCGCAACCCGCCCTTCTCGCCATCATGCAGGCTGACCTGCGCCAGATGGGCCCGGCAGATTTCGCCAACAATCGCCAACCCAAGCCCACTGCCCTGGGCACTGCGGCGATAGAACCGCTCGAACACCCGCTCGCGTTCGGCCTCGGGAATACCTGGCCCGTCGTCTTCCACTTCCAGCACCGCCGGCGCCATTACCCGCAAAATCACATTGCCCCCCGCGGGCGTATGCGCCAGGGCATTGTCCACCAGGTTGCTCAACAGCTCGTTGAGCAGTGTCGGCTCACCCTTGAGCCACACCGGCGCCTCGGCCTCCAGCGCCAGCGCCACACCGCGCTTGTGCGCCAGGGGCGCCATGGCCATGCCCAGCTCACGGGCCAGCTGGCTCAGATCCAGACGCTGCGCGCCGCCTTCGGCAATCGCCCGCGCGCCATTCTCGACCCGCGCCAACGACAGCAGCTGGTTCGCCAGGTGGGTCAGCCTGTCGGTGCCCTGGGCCGCAGATTCCAAGGTCTGCCGCCACACCTGCGGCTCGGACGAGCGCAAGCCCAACTCGACCCGTGCCTTTAGCGCCGCCAGCGGCGTACGCAGTTCGTGGGCGGCGTCGGCAATGAATTGCGCCTGGCGCTCGAACTGGCCACGCAAACGCTCGGTAAAGTGGTTCAAGGCCCGCACCAACGGGCTCAGCTCACGCTGCACCTGCACCACCGGCAAGGCCCGCAGGTCGTCTGGCTGACGCTCTTCCACCGCGGTGCGCAGGCGCTCCAGCGGTCGCAACGCGGCACTCACGGCAAACCACACCATCACCAACGCCCCCAGTGCCAGCATGCCCAGGCGCAGCAGGGTATCGGCCATCAACCCTCGGGCCATGCGCACCCGCGCTTCCTCGGTTTCGGCCACGCGGATTTCCGCCATGCCGTTCATGTTCGGCTCGCTTACCGGCTTCAGCAGGCTGACCACGCGCACGTCCTGGCCCAGATAAGTGGCGTTGTAGAACCGCGCCAATGCCGGGTAGTCGTCGGTGCGCGGCGTGCCGGGCGGCGGTGGCGGCAGGTTCTCGTAGCCGGAAATCAGCCGCTGCTTGATATCCAGCACCTGGTAGTAGATGCGCCCGGCACTGTCGTAGGCGAACGTGTCCAGGGCTACGTAGGGCACATCCGCGCTCAACGAACCATCGCGTTGCGACAGGCCTGCGGCGATGGTTCGCGCCGAGGCCAGCAAGGTGCGATCGTAGGCGGTGTCGGCGGCTTCGCGGCCGTTCCAGTAGGCACTCAGGCCGCTGGCCAGCATCAGCACCACCAGCAGCAAGGCCAGGTTGCCCAGCAAGCGCCCGCGCAGGCTGCCGTTGTCACGCATCGCGGTGCTCGAGCAGGTAGCCCAGGCCACGGAAGGTGACGATAGCCACCGGGTGGCCGTCGAGTTTCTTGCGCAGCCGGTGGATGTAGATTTCGATGGCATCGGGGCTGGCCTCTTCGTCCAGCCCGAACACCTGGGCAGCCAACTGCTCTTTGCTCATCACCCGCCCCGGACGGGCGATCAGCGCTTGCAGCACGTTTTGTTCGCGCGAGGTCAGGGCCAGGTTATCGCCACCCAGGGTGAAGCGCCGGGTGTCCAGGTCGTATACCAGCGGCCCACAGCGCTGCTGGTGCTCGCCACCGAGCACACTGCGGCGCAGCAAGGCCTTGACCCTGGCTTCCAGCTCGGTCAGCTCGAACGGCTTGGCCAGGTAGTCGTCAGCGCCCAAATTCAGACCGTGGACACGGTCCTTGACGTCACTGCGCGCAGTCAACATCAGCACCGGCAAGGTCTTGCCACGACCGCGCAGGCGCGCCAGCACCTCGAAGCCGTCCATGCGCGGCAAGCCAACGTCCAACACGGCCACGGCGTATTCCTCGCTGGCCAGGGCCAAGTCGGCAGCCACGCCGTCATGCAGCACATCCACGGTCAGGCCGTGGCTTTTCAAGGCCAGGGCCACACTTTCGGCCAGTTGCAGGTGGTCTTCGACCAGCAGCACACGCATCGGATTCTCCCTGCTCGGGTGGGGCGGTGGCGCGGAGTGTACCGCTGTCGCCCAGCCTGTGAAGCCCCTTGTAACAAACCTTTCACGCTGAAAGGTTAGCGAAAGGTTGGTTGCCTAGCATCGCACCACGGTCGCTCTTCGCGCCGAAAAAAGCACCAGCAAGGTGCAACGAATAAGAACAATAAACGGAGTCATCGACGATGCTGTCATCGCAACCGCAGGCGTTCGCGCCTACCCGTTCCTTTGCCGCACGCCCCTCGGCCATCGCCAGCGCCCTTGCGCTTGCCGGTGTCGCCCCGATGAGCCAGGCCGCTTTCTTCGAAGACAGCACGGCCAGCTTCGAAACCCGCAACATGTACTTCAACCGCGACTTCCGTGACGGCACCAGCGCGCAGCAATCCAAGCGCGACGAATGGGCCCAGGGCTTCATTCTCAACTTCGAATCCGGCTACACCGATGGCACCGTGGGCTTTGGCCTGGACGCATTGGGCATGCTCGGCATCAAGCTCGACTCCAGCCCCGACCGCACCGACACCGGCCTGCTGCCGACCCACGATGACGGCAAGGCAGCCGACGAGTATTCCAAGCTGGGCCTGACCGGCAAGGTGAAGATCTCCCAGACCGAGCTCAAGATCGGCACCCTGATCCCCGAGCTGCCTACGCTGCAGCCCAACGACGGGCGCATCCTGCCGCAAACCTTCGAGGGCGGCCTGCTCACCTCCAAGGAAATCAAAGGCCTGACCTTCACCGGTGGCCGCCTGGACAAGGCCAAGGACCGCAACGACACCAACTGGGAAGACCTGGCGCTGAACAACAAGAACGGCCGCTTCGGTGGCACCTTCAGCGCCGACAACCTGGCCCTGGGCGGGCTTGACTACCAGTTCACCGACCGCATCACCGGCAGCTACCACTTCGCCCAGCTCGACGACATCTACCGCCAGCACTTCATCGGCATGGTCGCCACCCAACCATGGGGCCCAGGCACCTTCGGTGCCGACCTGCGCCTGGCCGTGAGCGACGACGCCGGCGCCGCCAAGGCCGGCAACATCGACAACACCACCTTCAACGGCATGCTCAGCTACGCCCTGGGCGGGCACAAGGTCAGCGCGGCCTGGCAGCAGCTGTCGGGCGACAGTGCCTTCCCCTATGTCGATGGCGCCGACCCCTACCTGGTCAACTTCGTCCAGATCAACGACTTCGCCGGTGCCGACGAACGCTCCTGGCAAGCGCGCTACGACTACAACTTCGCCGCGCTCGGCGTGCCTGGCCTGACCTTCATGACCCGCTACATCAGCGGTGACAACGTCAGCCGCGCGGCCGGCGGCGAAGGCAAAGAGTGGGAACGCAACACCGAACTGAAGTACGTGGTACAAAGCGGCCCGTTGAAGAACGTCGCCGTGCGCCTGCGCAACGCCACCTTCCGCTCCAACTTCGCCCGCGATGCCGACGAAGTCAGGCTGTTGGTCAGCTACAGCGTGGCGCTGTGGTAACCCCATAGCGGTAATCCAATAACAACAACGCTCACGGAGATTGACGATGACCTTTTCACTGCGCCGCCTCGTCCTCGCTACCGGCTGCCTGCTGCTGGCCGGCAACGCCCTCGCGGCAGAACCGAAACGCCCCGAATGCATCGCCCCCGCCTCGCCCGGCGGTGGTTTCGACCTGACCTGCAAGCTGGTGCAAAGCGCCCTGGTGCAGGAGAAGATCCTCAGCAAGCCGATGCGCGTCACCTACATGCCCGGCGGTGTCGGCGCGGTGGCCTACAACGCCGTGGTCGCCCAGCGCCCAGCCGACGCCGGCACCCTGGTGGCCTGGTCCAGCGGCTCGCTGCTGAACCTGGCCCAGGGCAAGTTCGGCCGTTTCGACGAAAACGCAGTGAAATGGCTGGCGGCCGTCGGCACCAGCTACGGTGCCATTGCCGTGAAAAGCGACTCGCCCTACAAAACCCTCGATGACCTGGTCGCAGCGTTGAAAAAAGACCCGAGCAAGGTGGTGATCGGCTCGGGCGGTACCGTCGGCAGCCAGGACTGGATGCAGACCGCGTTGATTGCCAAGGCCGCCGGCATCAACCCGCGCGACCTGCGCTACGTGGCCCTGGAAGGCGGTGGCGAAATCGCCACGGCGCTGCTGGGCGGCCATATCCAGGTTGGCTCGACCGACATCTCCGACTCCATGCCGCACATCCAGAGCGGCAACATGCGCATCCTCGCGGTGTTCTCGGAAAACCGCCTGGACGAGCCGGAAATGAAAGACATCCCTACCGCCAAGGAGCAAGGCTACGACATCGTCTGGCCGGTGGTGCGCGGCTTCTACCTGGGGCCGAAGGTGAGCGACGAGGACTACGCCTGGTGGAAGGCTTCGTTCGACAAGATGCTGGCCTCGCAAGACTTCGCCCAACTGCGTGACCAGCGCGAGCTGTTCCCGTTCGCCATGACCGGCGAAGAGCTGGACGGCTATGTGAAGAAGCAAGTGGCTGACTACAAGGCGCTGGCCAAGGAATTTGGCCTGATCCAGTAAGCCAACCACGATCTTTCACAGCTCCCTGTGGGAGCGGGCGTGCCCGCGAAGAAGGCACTGCGGTACATGGTACCGGCGTCGCCGGTGTTCGCGGCGGTTCGACGCCCCGACACGCCCACTCTCACGAACGAGGATTCCCCAATGATCCTGCAACGTGTATTCGCCCTGGCCCTGCTGGCGGTGTGCGCCGCCCTGGCCGTGATGGCCTGGCCCTACCAGGCAGCGTTTTCCTATGAACCGGTAGGTCCGCGCGCCTACCCACTGCTGATGCTCGGCCTGATGAGCCTGGGCCTTTTGTACCTGGTATTTCGTCCAACGCCCATCGTGCGCAAGGACGACGAGCCGGAACTGGACCGCGAGACCCTGACCAAGATCGCCGCCTGCGTCGGTCTGCTGATCGTTTTCGCCGCCACCTTCGAGCCCCTGGGCTTCATCCTCAGCGCCATCCTCGTTGGCCTGCCCATGGCCCGCCTGTATGGCGGCCGCTGGCTGCACAGCGCCATCGTGGTGGTCGGCATGAGCGTCTTCCTCTACTGGCTGTTCGACCGCGTGATGGATGTGCCCCTGCCCCTTGGCCTGCTGAGCGTACTGGAGAACTGACACATGGATACCTTGAGCTACCTGGGCCAGGGCTTCGGCGTTGCCCTGTCCCCCTACAACCTGGTCACCGCCCTCTCCGGCACCCTGATCGGTACCGTGGTCGGCCTGCTGCCGGGCCTTGGCCCGATCAACGGCGTGGCCCTGCTGATCCCTATCGCCTTTGCCCTCGGCCTGCCGCCGGAATCGGCACTGATCCTGTTGGCGGCGGTGTACCTGGGCTGCGAATACGGCGGGCGCATCAGTTCGATCCTGCTGAACATCCCCGGCGAAGCCTCGACCGTGATGACCACCCTCGACGGTTACCCGATGGCCCGCCAGGGCCTGGCCGGCGTGGCCCTGTCGCTGTCGGCCTGGAGCTCGTTCATCGGCGCCTTCATCGCTACCTGCGGCATGGTGCTGTTCGCCCCGTTGCTGGCGAAATGGGCCATCGCCTTCGGCCCGGCGGAGTACTTCGTGCTAATGGTGTTCGCCATCGTCGCGCTGGGCGGCATGGCCGGTGACAAACCCCTGAAAACCTTCATCGCCGCGCTGATCGGCCTGTTCCTGTCGGCGGTCGGCATCGACGCCAACAGCGGCGTGTACCGCTTCACCGGTGATAGCGTGCACCTGGCCGACGGCATTCAGTTCGTGGTCCTGGTGCTGGGCCTGTTCTCCATCAGCGAAATCCTCCTGCTGCTGGAAAAGACCCACCATGGCCACCAGGCGGTCAAGGCCACCGGCCGCATGCTGTTCAACCTCAAGGAAGCGGCCTCGGTGTTCGTGGTCAACATCCGTTGCGGCCTGCTCGGCTTCATCATGGGCGTGCTGCCGGGCGCCGGCGCGACGTTGGCCAGCGCCGTGGCCTACATGACCGAGAAACGCCTGGCGGGTGAAAGCGGCAAGTTCGGCAAGGGCGACGCCCGTGGCCTGGCCGCGCCGGAAACCGCCATTGGCGCGTCCTGCTGTGGCGCCTTGGTACCGATGCTGACCCTGGGCGTACCAGGCTCTGGCACCACCGCCGTGATGATCGGTGCCCTGACCCTGTACAACATCACCCCCGGCCCACTGCTGTTCGAACAGCAGCCGGACATCGTCTGGGGCCTGATCGCCTCGCTGTTCATCGCCAACATCATGCTGGTGATCCTCAACATCCCGATGATCCGCATCTTCACCCGCATCCTCGCCGTGCCGAACTGGGCGCTGGTGCCGGTGATCGCCATCATCACCGCGATCGGCGTGTATGCCGTGCATGCCACCACCTTCGACCTGTTCCTGATGGTTGGCATCGGCATCATGGGCTACATCCTGCGCAAGCTGGATTTCCCGCTGTCGCCAATCCTGCTCGGTTTCATCCTCGGCGGGCTGATGGAGCAGAACCTGCGCCGGGCGTTGTCGATCTCCAACGGTGAACTGGGCATCCTCTGGTCGAGCCCGATCAGCATGGGCGTCTGGGCGCTGGTGGTGCTGATGCTCGCCCTGCCGCTGCTGCGCACCTGGCGCAAACGCAGCCTGCAGCGCCGGGCCCTGGCCGATGCCTGATCGCTCGTTGCCGCTGTTTGTCGTGACCGGGCTGGTCGGCCTTGCTGGCGGTTTTGCCGCCAGCAAGGTCGGCTGGCCTTTGCCGTGGATGGTCGGTTCATTGCTGGCGATCATCCTGGTGCGCTGCCTGACGCCCTGGCAGCTGTCGGAAATCCCCAATGGTCGCAAATGCGGGCAGTGGATCATCGGTATCGGTATCGGCCTGCACTTCACGCCGGCGGTGATCGAGCAAGTGGCCAGCCATTTCGCGCTGATCTTCTTCGGTGCGTTGTTCACCACCCTGTCCAGCGTGATCAGTGTGTGGCTGCTGCGGCGTACCGGCGAAGACCGCGCTACAGCGTTTTTTGCCAGCATGCCCGGCGGTTCGGGGGAGATGGTCAACCTTGGGGCGCGTAATGGCGCAGTGCTCAGCCAGGTGGCGGCAGCGCAGAGCTTGCGTGTGCTGGCAGTGGTGCTGTGCGTGCCGGCGCTGTTCAAGTTCTTGCTGGGTGACGGGGTGCCGCTGAACCACACCGGCAGCGTGAGCTGGGGCTGGTTGGCCCTGATTGCCCCGCTGGGCGTTGCCGTTGCGTTGCTCTGGCAGCGTTTGCGCCAACCCAACCCTTGGCTGTTCGGGCCATTGCTGGTAGCGGCCACGGTGAGCCTGGCTGGCAACCTGCAAATCGCCCTGCCCAACGGTGCCAGCCAGATCGGCCAGTGGCTGATCGGCAGCGGCCTGGCCTGTCACTTCAACCGTGCGTTCTTCCGCCGCGCACCGTCGTTTCTCGGGCGTACCCTGCTGGCCACGGCGCTGTGCATGGCGATTGCCGGTAGCGCTGCCTGGGTGCTGAGTGTAATGACGGCGCTGGACTTGCGTTCGCTGACACTGGGGATGATGCCGGGAGGGATTGCCGAGATGAGCCTGACGGCGGAGACCCTGCAGTTGTCGGTACCGTTGGTGACGGCGCTGCAGGTGATGCGCTTGCTGTTCGTGCTGTTTCTGGCGGAGCCGTTGTTCCGCTTGTGGAATGCACGTTCTGAGCAATAACTGATAAACCGCGTCGCCTGCTTCGCGAGCTTGCCCGCTCCCATAGGGTTGTGCAGCCCATACCTGTGGGAGCGGGCAAGCCCGCGAAACAGGCGACGCGGTGTTTCAGGTCATCACAGCGGCGGCAACGCCCAGTTGATCGGCGCCATGCCCCGTTGTTCGAGGAAGCTGTTGGTCCGGCTGAAATGCCCACAGCCGAGGAACCCACGGTACGCCGACAATGGCGACGGGTGCACCGACTTCAGCACCAGGTGCTTGGTCCCATCGATCAGCTTCTGCTTGCTCTGCGCATGGGCGCCCCACAGCAGGAACACCACATTCGGACACTGCTCGCTGACCACCTGAATGACGCGGTCGGTGAAGAACTCCCAGCCCTTCTTGGCATGCGATGCCGCATTCGCACGCTCCACGGTCATGGTGGTGTTGAGCAGCAACACGCCCTGCTCGGCCCAGCTCTGCAGGTAGCCGTGGCTGGCGATCGGGATGTTCAAGTCGCGCTGCAGCTCTTTGTAGATATTGACCAGCGACGGTGGCGTGGCCACGCCCGGTTGCACCGAGAAGCACAAGCCATGCGCCTGGCCCGGCCCGTGGTAGGGGTCCTGGCCGAGAATGACCACCTTTACCTGGTCCAGCGGTGTCGAATTGAGCGCATTGAAGATCAGCGGCCCTGGCGGGTAGATCTCCTTGCCGGCCGCGTACTCGCCACGCAGGAACTCGCGCAGCTGATGCATGTAGGGCTGGTCGAATTCGCCGCGCAATGCGGCTTTCCAGCTGGGTTCGAGTTTGATGCGATCGTCGTCAGTCATGGGGCCTTCCATAAACAATGGCGCGACACTAGGTAAGCCCTTCCCGCTTGTCAAACGATCCGACCGACGACCGGCATGATCGGCCAGGCAAGCCATACTTGAGCGATGACTTGCGAGAGGTAGTCCATGGCCATTCATTGCGAGGTACTCACCGGCGCCGATGGCGCCCGCATCGGCATCGCCACCCTGGATGCGCCCAAGGCGCTCAATGCCCTGAACCTGCCAATGATCGAGGTGCTGGGCGAACAACTGCATGCCTGGGCCCGCGACCCGGGCGTCGTCTGCGTGCTGCTGCGCGGCAACGGTGCCAAAGCCTTTTGCGCGGGTGGCGATGTACGGGCGCTGGTGCAAGCCTGCCGTGACCATCCCGGCAGTGTGCCGCCGCTGGCGGCCACCTTCTTCGCTGCCGAATACCGCCTGGACTTTGCCCTGCACACCTACCCCAAACCCTTGCTGTGCTGGGGCCATGGGCATGTGCTGGGCGGCGGCATGGGGCTGCTGCAAGGCGCCAATGTACGCATCGTCACGCCCAGCAGCCGCCTGGCCATGCCGGAAATCAGCATCGGCTTGTACCCTGACGTGGGCGCCAGCTGGTTCCTGGCCAGGCTGCCGGGCAAGCTGGGTTTGTTCCTCGGCCTGACCGGTGCACCGATCAACGCTCGCGACGCCCTTGACCTGGGGCTGGCCGACCGCTTTCTGGGTGAGCATCAGCAGGAAGCCTTGATCGAGGAGTTGCTGCAACTGAACTGGCAAGAACAAACTGGCGTGCAACTGAACAGCCTGCTCAAGGCCGAACAGCATCGGGCCTGCGCCGAACTGCCCGAGGCCCAATGGCTGCCGCGACGGCAGGTGATCGATCAGTTGCTCGACGTGGCCGATGCAGCCTCGGCCTGGCGCGCGCTGGAAAGGCTCAAGCAGCATGACGACCCCTTGCTGGCAGATGCCGGGCAACGGCTGCACGAAGGCTGCCCACTGACGGCGCATCTGGTCTGGGAGCAGATCCGCCGGGCGCGGTACCTGTCGTTGGCGCAAGTGTTCCAGATGGAATACAGCATGAGCCTGAACTGCTGCCGCCATCCTGAATTCAGCGAAGGCGTGCGCGCACGTCTGCTGGACAAGGACAACCAGCCGCGCTGGCACTGGCCGGATGTGGCACAGGTGCCCGCGGCGGTGGTCGAGGCGCATTTTGCCAAGGCGTGGGAGGGACGGCACCCGTTGGCGGATCTGGGTTAGTTTCAAGAATCCGGGGCGCCAAGCGCCCCGGCATTCAGCTCAACTAACGCTGCCAGTTGCCCCCTTGCCCTTGCCCCTGACCACGCCGGCCATCCCAACGCCCGCCGCCATTGCCCTGCCCGTTGGAATGCCAGTCGCCACGCTGGTAACGCTGGCTGCCATCGCGATAGTCATGGCGGTCCCGGTCACGCCCATAGTCATTACGCTGGCGGTTGCCGTAGTCATAGCGCGGGTTGCCGTGCCACCGGTTCATCCCAGGTTGCGGTTGAGGCCGGTAATACGGCGCCGGGTGGTAGTAGTAACGCGGTGCCGGCTGGTAGTAATAGCGTGGTTGTGGCGCTACGTAGTAGCGGTCATAGCGGTAATACCCCGGCGCCACATAGCGATCGGTGGAGTAGTAATCCGAACGGTAATAGCCCCCGCTCTCGTAGTACGGCGCGCAGGCGGAAGTCATCAGCCCCAGCAGGGCGATCAACAGAATTCGATAGGACATGGCGGCCTCCTGGACCGCTGAAGTGCCCGAACAGCGGCGCTGGCGAGCATCGATGCAGAAAGCGTTCATCGACACTGAATAAGACAGTGGCGCCAAGGTGCAGTGCCATTTCTGCAACAATTTGATACAGGTGCAATAACCCTGAAAAACTTGCAGTTATTTGCCGGTCATCTCACTAGAATGGGCGGCTGGGCACACATCATGGGAAGATCATGCCATTACGTTCCGCTCTGTTCTCGCAGCGCTCGCTGATCTTTGCGCTGTTGCTGCTACTGGCCTGCGGCTTCCTCGCCACTTCACTGCTCAGCTACTTCGCCTCGCGCAGCGCCATCCGCGACGGCATCGTCAATACCGAATTGCCGCTGACCTCCGACACGGTCTACTCGGAAATCCAGAAAGACCTGATTCGCCCCGTGCTGATCGCCTCGATGATGGCCCAGGACACCTTCCTGCGCGACTGGGTGCTGTCCGGCGAGCAGGATACCGGGCGCATGACCCGCTACCTGGGCGAAGTCATGGGCAAGCAGGACACCTTCACTTCATTTTTCGTGTCCGACCGCACGCTGACCTACTACCAGGCCAAAGGCGTACTCAAACAGGTTGAGCCAGGCAACTGGCGCGATGCCTGGTATTTCCGTCTGCGTCAGCTCAAGGCCCCCTACGAGATCAACGTCGACCTGGACATGGCCAACCACGACAGCTTGACCGTGTTCATCAACTACCAGGTGCATGACTATCAGCAGCGCTTCATCGGCGCTGCCGGGGTAGGGCTGAGCGTGTCGTCGGTGGTCAAGCTGATCGACCAGTATCAACGCCGCTACCAACGCGCGGTGCTGTTCACCGATGCCAATGGCAAGGTGCTGCTGACCGGTTCCGAAGGTGGCCCGCATGGCTTGCGGGTTGGTCAGCCTTTGCGCGACAACCCCGAATTGAACGAGGTGCTGGCCGAGCAACGGGTGCCAGGCGAAGGCAGCCACGAGTACCGTGACAGCGAAAACCACAGCCACTTCCTCAACGTGCGGCACCTGCCCGAACTGGACTGGTACCTGCTGGTGGACAAGCGCGAAACCGGCGCCCTCGACCGCATTCGCCACTCCCTGTACCTGAACCTGGCGATCTGCACCATGATCACCCTGGTGGTGCTGGCGTTGGTGCATGCCATGGTCCGCCGTCATCAGGCCAGCACCGAAGCCCTGGCCACTCTCGACAGCCTCACCGGCCTGCCCAACCGGCGCAGCTTCGACCTGCTTGCGGCCCAGGCGCTGCACGAAGCCCAACGCGACAGCGGCCCACTGGTGGCCTTGCTGATCGACCTGGACCACTTCAAGGCGCTGAACGACGCCCACGGCCACCTGGCAGGCGACGAAGTGCTGCGCCAATTCGCCAATGTGCTGCAAGGCAGCCTGCGCCAGTCGGATATACTGTGCCGCTGGGGCGGAGAGGAATTCATCGTGTTGCTGCGTGAAGCCGAAGGCCGTCAGGCCATCGAGGTGGCGGAAAAAATCCGCCGGCGCACCGAACAGCTGACCTTCAGCTACGACGACCAGCCGTTGCGCCTGACCACCAGCATCGGCCTGAGCAGCCTGCAACCGGGTGATACCCTGCACGCCCTGCTGACCCGCGCCGACCGCGCGCTTTATCGTGCCAAGCAGGCCGGCCGCAACCGTGTCTGCAGTGAAACCCGCCATGAATGAAAGCCAACACTGCCCCGCTTGCGGTGCCCTCAACCACTGCAGCCTGGCCGACCCGCGCCGCGCCACGCAAGCCTGCTGGTGCTACAGCGTCAGTATCGATCCTGCGGTGCTCCAGGCCTTGCCGGCCGAGCTGCGTGACAAAGCCTGCCTGTGCCCGCGCTGCGCTGCCGTTGAAGAACAACTCCAATCAACCACGCCCCACTGAGCGGCTTCGATGCGCCTCGACCGATTCCTTGCCAACCTGCCCAGCCACAACCGTCAGCAAGCCCGCCTGATGCTGGCGCAACGCCGCGTGCGGGTGGACGGCCAGGTCGTCAGCGACCCGCTTGCCGAAGTGCGTGAGTTCAGCCGCGTGGAGCTGGACGAGCAACTGCTGCAGGCCGGGCGCCCGGCCCGCTACCTGATGCTGCACAAGCCCACTGGCTGCGTCAGCGCCACCCATGACCCGCAACACCCAACCGTGCTCGACCTGCTGCCCGCGGCGTTGCGTGACGACCTGCACATCGCCGGGCGCCTGGACTTCAACACCACCGGCCTGATGATCCTGACCAACGATGGCCAGTGGTCGCGGCGCCTGACCCAGCCAGCCACCAAGCTGCCCAAGCACTACCTGGTGGAAACCGAGGACGAGATTGGCGAGCATTATGAAGCCAAGTTCCGTGAGGGCTTCTACTTCGCCTTCGAAGACCTCACCACCCTGCCCGCCCAGTTGGACATCCTTGGCCCGCGCCAGGCCCGACTGGCGATCGTCGAAGGGCGTTATCACCAGGTCAAGCGCATGTTCGGGTTCTTCGACAACAAGGTGGTGGGGTTGCATCGGGAGAGCATGGGCGCAATCTGTCTGGACCCAGATTTGGCGCCCGGGGAGTTTCGTGAACTGACGGCTGATGAAATAGCCACTGTCTAGGCTGCCTGTTCTGGCCTCTTCGCGGGTAAACCCGCTCCCACAGGAGGTCCACTGTCACTGGGTACAGTGCAATACCTGTGGGAGCGGGTTTACCCGCGAAGAGGCCGGAACAGACGGTGCGGAGTCGTCATACGACCGCTCAGCGACAAAAGTCACAAATTCTCCCGAACGGCACTTGCAGGATCCCAGCCCCACTGCTTGAATCCAAATCGTCAGTCTGCATGTGACTACCAAGTCACGCCCGCAGTCGAAGACACCTTTTGCCGGCCACCCAGGGCCTCGATGCCTTGGGGCACGGCGAATTGCCCGCCAAAAACAATACCGTCGACGCACGTGCCAAGGATCGACACAGGGCCCCCCGGTTTCTCTTCAGGCAAATGCCTACCTGTCATAAAGAACGTGCACCCTAGGTGACGCGAATACCCTTTTTGCGCCAGGAGTCGATGACATGAGGCCAGAAATCGCTGTACTTGATATCCAAGGTCAGTATCGGGTTTACACGGAGTTCTATCGCGCGGATGCGGCCGAGAACACGATCATCTTGATCAACGGTTCGCTGGCCACCACGGCCTCGTTCGCCCAAACGGTACGTAACCTGCACCCGCAGTTCAACGTAGTGCTGTTCGACCAGCCGTATGCCGGCAAGTCCAAGCCGCACAACCGTCAGGAACGGCTGATCAGCAAGGAGACCGAGGCGCATATCCTCCTTGAGCTGATCGAGCACTTCCAGGCAGACCACGTGATGTCTTTCTCGTGGGGCGGCGCAAGCACGCTGCTGGCGCTGGCGCACCAGCCGCGGTGCGTGAAGAAGGCAGTGGTGAGTTCGTTCTCGCCGGTGATCAACGAGCCGATGCGCGACTACCTGGACCGTGGCTGCCAGTACCTGGCCGCCTGCGACCGTTATCAGGTCGGCAACCTGGTCAACGACACCATCGGCAAGCACCTGCCGTCACTGTTCAAGCGCTTCAACTACCGCCATGTGAGCAGCCTGGACAGCCACGAGTACGCGCAGATGCACTTCCACATCAACGAGGTGCTGCATCACGACCTGGAACGTGCGCTGGATGGCGCGCGCAATATCGACATTCCGGTGCTGTTCATCAACGGCGACCGCGACGAGTACACCACGGTCGAAGATGCGCGGCAGTTCAGCAAGCATGTGGGCCGCAGCCAGTTCAGCGTGATCCGCGACGCGGGCCACTTCCTGGATATGGAAACCAAGGCCGCCTGCGAAGACACCCGTAGTGTCATGCTGGGGTTCCTCAAACCAGCCGTGCGTGAAGCCCGTCAACGTTACCAGCCTGTTCAACAGGGGCAGCATGCATTGGCCATCTGAGCAGCTCGGCGTCCTGTAGCTGATACCCGCAAGCCATGGGGCGCCGACAAGCTTTTTTATAACTTGGGCTTCTAATTCGTTGAGGGTTCTGGTAAAAAGTCGAGCTCAGATGCGGGTATAGTTTAGTGGCAAAACGAAAGCTTCCCAAGCTTTAGTTGAGGGTTCGATTCCCTCTACCCGCTCCACATCGCATTCCCGCATGGCGTTCCAGTAACGTCATCGCAGTCAAAAGGAGCCTTGGCTCCTTTTTTCGTTTCTACCCTCCCAGTTTGATCTGGCCCATGGCCAACTGCCTGCCGATCCGCTTCAATGCGTAGATGGTTACGTGAAGCATTTCGAAAGGACGACGCATGTTTCTCTCCCGCTGGCTACCGGGCCTTGCCAACCTGCTGCACTACCGCCGCGAATGGCTCCACGCCGACATCCAGGCCGGGCTCTCGGTTGCGGCCATTCAAATCCCCATCGCCATCGCCTACGCGCAGATCGTCGGCCTGCCGCCACAATATGGCCTGTACGCCTGCGTACTGCCGATGATGGTCTACGCCCTGATCGGCAGCTCGCGCCAACTGATGGTCGGCCCCGACGCCGCTACCTGCGCGATGATTGCCGGCGCCGTTGCGCCGCTGGCCATGGGCGACCCGCAGCGCATTGTCGAGCTGTCGGTGATCGTCACCGTGCTGGTCGGGGTGATGCTGATCGCCGCCGGCCTGGCGCGGGCCGGGTTCATCGCCAGCTTCTTCTCGCGGCCAATCCTGATCGGCTACCTCAACGGTATCGGCCTGAGCCTGATCGCCGGGCAACTGTCCAAGGTGGTGGGCTTCAAGATCGAGGGCGATGGTTTCATCCTCAGCCTGATCAACTTCGTCCAGCGCCTGGGCGAAATCCACTGGGTAACATTGATCATCGGCCTGGCCGCCCTGGGCCTGCTGATCTGGCTGCCACGGCGCTACCCGCGCCTGCCCGCAGCCCTTACGGTGGTGGCGCTGTTCATGCTGCTGGTCGGCCTGTTCGGCCTTGATCGCTTCGGCGTTGCCATCCTCGGCCCGGTACCTGCCGGTATCCCGCAACTGGCCTGGCCGCACAGCAACCTGGCGGAAATGAAGAGCCTGTTGCGCGACGCCCTGGGTATCGCCACCGTCAGCTTCTGCAGCGCCATGCTCACCGCGCGCAGCTTTGCCGCCCGGCATGGCTATGCCATCAACGCCAACCACGAATTCGTCGCCCTGGGCGTGAGCAACCTGGCCGCCGGGGTTTCCCAGGGCTTTGCCATCAGCGGTGCCGACTCGCGCACGGCGGTCAACGACATGGTCGGTGGCAAAAGCCAGCTGGTGGGTATCATCGCTGCGCTGGTGATCGCCCTGATCCTGCTGTTCTTCACCGCGCCTATGGCGTGGATCCCGCAGGCGGCGCTGGGCGCCGTGCTGTTGATGGCCGGCTGGGGGCTGATCGACATCAAGTCGCTGGGGCGCATCCGCCGCCTTAGCCGCTTCGAGTTCTGGTTGTGCCTGCTGACCACGGCGGGCGTGCTGGGCCTGGGCGTGCTGCCCGGCATCGTGTTCGCCGTGACCCTGGCAATCCTGCGCCTGCTCTACAGCATCTATCAGCCCACCGATGCCGTGCTGGGCTGGCTGCCGGGCACAGAAGGCCAGGTCGACATCCGCAAGTTCAAGGACGCGCGCACCGTACCTGGCCTGGTGGTGTACCGTTTCGACGACGCCATCCTGTTCTTCAACGCCGACTACTTCAAGATGCGCCTGCTGGAAGCCGTGCAAAGCCAAAACCTGCCAAAAGCCGTGCTGTTCGATGCCGAAGCGGTGACCAGCATCGATGTCAGCGGCATCGCCGCCCTGCGCGAAGTGCGCGACACCTTGGCGGCACAAGGCATCTTCTTCGCCATCGCGCGCGCACGGGGTACCTTCCTGCGCATGCTGGTGCGCTCGGGGATGGCGCGAGAGATGGAAGACAAGCTGCTGTTCGGCTCGGTGCGGGCAGGGATCCGCGCCTATCGGGTTTGGCGCAACAGAAATCGAAGTGTGCAAACGGCTGAACAAGGCTGAAGGGAGCAATGTCGCCGCCGCTTCAGCGTCTTCAAAGACAAGGACTACGTGGCACTCAGAAAGGGATGATCGGCTATTTGCGAGCAGATTCGCTAGCCTCGCTGTCCTGGTCTGAAAAATGGCCGGTCGCCGCAAAGGGTCACGGAAAACGCGGCGGTGCCAGGGTCATCTACTACCACTTCCTACCCAGCTCACAGATAGCCATGCTCTACATCTACTGCAAAAACGAGCAGGCCGACCTCTCCACCGAACAGCGCAAGGCGCTGAAGTCCATCATTGAACGCTGGAGGCATGCATGAACCGTTTTTTTGACGAGCTGTTGGAGAGTGTTCATCAGATGGACGAAATCGTTCAAGGCAGATGCTTGCCATCTCGCGAATTCGAAATCGATGCGCTTCAGGTGCGTAACATCCGCATGGCAACAGGGCTCACACAAGCACGCTTTGCCGAAATGATCGATGTTCAGGTTGCAACGTTAAGGAACTGGGAACAAGGGCGACGAGAACCTACCGGGCCAGCCAAGGCACTACTGCGCGCAATACGTAATGATCCCGATCATGTGCTCAAAGCCCTTGCCCACTGAAAGAGCCCTGCCTGGCCCCCTCGTTCATCTCGCACGACATGCTAAAGTCGCCCCCGCTTCCCGCTCCACCCAACGGACCCCAGTATGCCCGCACTCGACGCCACCCTCACCTCCTGGCCAGCACTCGCCGCCCGCCACCCCTGCGACGCCCTGCTGCTGGGCAACGGCGCCAGCCGCGCAGTGTGGAAACCGTTCGGCTACTTCTCGCTGTTCGAGCAAGCGCAACGCGCCGGCCGCAAGAAAGGCCTGGCCATCAGTGACCAGGCGCTGTTCAAGTCCTTGGGCACGGAACTGTTCGAGCCGGTACTCAGTGCCCTCAACACCACCGTACGCACCAACGCGGCACTGGCCATCAACTCCACCGCGCCGCTGAACCGCTACTACTCGATCAAGGAAGCGCTGATCCACGCCGTGCGCACTGTGCACCTGCCCTGGCCACTGATGCCTGCCATCACCCTGGCCGCGATCAATCAGGCCCTGCGCGGCTACCGCAGCATCTACACCAGCAACTACGACCTGCTGCTGCCATGGGCCGTGCAACATGCCCCGCAGGGCTTCGCCGAACTGTTCGACGAGCAAGGTTACTTCGACGTGCGCCGTACCCACAGCGAAGGCACCCGAGTGCTGCACTTGCATGGCGGCCTGCACCTGCTCAAGCTGCCCGACGGCACCACCCGCCAACGCAGCGCCGAAAGTGCCGAACTGCTCGATGGGTTTGCCGTGAACATCCCGGGTGAAGTGCCACTGTTCGTCAACGAAGACCGCAGCGACGAAAAACTGCGCGCCATCCGCCACTCGGACTACCTCAGCTGGTGCCTGGGGGAGCTGGCACGGGAAAGCCAGGGGCTATGCCTGTTCGGGCAGCATCTGGACAGCAGCGACCAACACCTGCTCGAAGCCATTCGCCAGGCTCGACCGAAACAGCTATCGATTGCCATCCGGCCGGTGAGCGAGGCTTCGGTGATCAACCAGAAGCAGCATTTTGTTGATCGGTTCGGCGATTTGCCGGGGACGATGCTGCACTTCTTCGATGCCAGCACGCATCCGTTGGGGCTGGCGGCGTTAGCTATCGAGGCACCACTAACCCGTAGATGAAGTGGACGTGAAGCTTGAACTCAATGGGTGAATCCAGGCTCGCCGAAGACACGTTTGTATGAACTTGAAACATTGACAGCCATCGCTGTGCGAGCCAGTTCCAATGTGCCCTGAGCAATCGAATAGCTGCCTCGCTCCTGCAACCAGAGCAAAATGTCGGCAAGGTGCCAAAGGGAAGTGCTGCCGTCGTGAACAGGTGCAGGGAAACTCATTGAATGCGCCAGCATCAATTTCCGCATGTTTTGCCGAGACACGCCGATAATCTCAGCCACATCGGTAAGCCCTACTAGGTCGGGGGTCGCTTCGATGAGGCGAGCCGTCGGAACAACCCTGACAACGTCATGAAGCGCGCTCTCGACAGCCTGTTTCGCGGAAGTGGATTCGCGGATGAATGCCAGTGCCATTCGACCCGGCTGACCTACGCCAACCAACGCATCATCACATCCGCCTTCAGCCAGACGCTCTAATAATGCATCGATATCTTCGTTCTCGCTCAATTGATACTTCAGGGTGAACTCGTACTCCATTGCGATTACTCCTTACCAGCATTCGGCGCGTCAGCGGCTTTCCTGCTGCCCGAACAGTTGTCGACCACACGCCTTAGCTGTCGAGCAAAATTGCCAGCACTCTTCGGCGAACTCCATACGCTGACAATGCAGTATTCCCCACATCGGCAATCGGCATCATTGACAGGGCAATACATCTTTCCCCAACAGTGCCCACCACCTACTACGATTTCCCATCCCTGTGATTCTGCGTGCCTCAAGTCCTGCTCGACCTCTTTCTTGGCGTGGCTGGGGCGTGCCATCAGCTTTCTCCAGTGTGGGCCGGCTACCTTGTAGTTGTCAAATGACAACCTGGCCGCGTGACAAGCATTCACGCCACACTACAGAAAGGTAAATGCAAGAACTCGCCGCGAAGCGTAAATGGGAATTCCCCTACATGTATTTGGGACTCCTACCCAAAGCGCGTTTCGAGCAGACCAGCCGTTACATGCAGCGACCGTCAAAGCAACCCATCCGCCCGCAACAACGTCTCCAGGCAATGCTCCTGCACCCCGTAGAACGCCTTGAGCTGGGCGATTTTCTCCAGCAATGCGCCGTTGTCCACCGCCTGCCGCCGCTTCACCGCAAGAATCATCTTGTTCTTGTTGGTGTGCTCCAGCGAGATGAACTCGAACACTTTGGTTTCGTAACCGCAGGCTTCCAGGTACAGCGCGCGCAGGCTGTCGGTGAGCATTTCGGCCTGCTGGCCCAGGTGCAGGCCATACTGCAGCATCGGTTGCAGCAGCCCTGGGCTGTGCAGTTGCGGGCGGATCTGTTTGTGGCAGCACGGCGAGCACATGATGATCGCGGCGTTGCAGCGGATGCCGGTGTGAATGGCGTAGTCGGTGGCGATGTCGCAGGCATGCAGGGCGATCATCACCTCGATGGCCGCAGGCACTACGCTGCGTACGTCACCACACTGGAACTCCAGCCCTGAGTGCTCAAGGCGCGAGGCGGCGGCGTTGCACAGGTCGACCATGTCCTGGCGCAACTCCACGCCAGTCACCTGTGCATCGCGGCCCAGACTGTTGCGCAGGTAGTCATGCATGGCGAAGGTCAGGTAACCCTTGCCCGAACCGAAGTCGGCGACCCGCAGCGCCTGCTGCGCCGGCACCGGCGCGCTGGCCAGGGCGTGGTCGAAGACCTCGATGAACTTGTTGATCTGCTTCCACTTGCGCGACATGGACGGGATCAACGCGCCTTGTGCGTCGGTCACACCCAGGTCGCGCAGGAACGGCCGCGACAGCTCCAGGTAGCGCTTTTTCTCGCGGTCATGGCCGCTGCCCGTAGCGGCTTCGCGCGGTGCTTGTGCGCCGTGACGCTGGAGCATCGGCTTGCCCTTCTTGCTGAACGTCAGTTGCACTTCACCGTCAGCGTCGAACAGATGGGCATTGCGGAAGCTGTCCGACAGCAGCTCGGCGACCAGCGTCTGGGCCTGATCGAGCGGCAGGTTGCGGGTGATGTCGCGGGTCTGGTGGCGATAGACCAGCGACAGGCACGGCTGCCCCTTGACCTGCAATGGCTTGGCAATGATCCGTTGCAAGGTCTGGTCGGCACCGACATGGCGCGCCAGCACCAGCTTGACCAACGTGTTGCCGTCCAAGGCAGCGTTCAGCAGGTCGAGAAACTGGGCGCGCGCATCTGGCGCGGAGGGAACAGCAGTACTGGCGGACATGGAGAAACGGTGCCTCGAATAGCGGGAAGCGCATTCTACACCCTATGCTGCCGGCTTCCGACTCAATCGAGAATCACCAAGCGGTTGGGCAGCTCGTTGCGCGCATGAGTCGGCGGCACATGCTCGCTCAGCAGCTCGCCGCAGGCCTCGATGCACTCGACAAAGCCCTGCAAGGTCCGGCCTTGACGCACCTGCTCGGCAAAGCGGGCGACGATGGCCGCGCGGGCGGTGCTGTCCAGGCAGTGCTCGATACCGTGGTCGACCAGGATCTCCACATGCCGCTCCGCCTCGCTGACAAAGATCAGCACGCCCGTGGCGCCAGCAGTACGCTGTAAGTTCTGCTCGCGAAACTGCTGCCGGGCCAGGCGCCGGGCACGCCAGCGGCGCAGGCCGCGGGGGATCAGCCAGCCGGCCAGGCGCGGGTTGCGCAGCAGCAGGCACAAGCCGACAAACAGCAGCACATTGGCCACCAGCAAGCCTCGCTCGCCCGGCCAGCCCAGCAACCAGTGCAACAGCCCCGGCACGGCCAGTGCCAGCACGGCAGCCCAGAACAACGGCCAATAGGCGTAATCGTCGGCACGCCGGGCCAGCACCGTCACCAGTTCGGCATCGGTACGCCGTTCGGCACGGGCAATGGCTTCGGCGATCTGCCGCTGATGGTATTCGTCGAAAGGGGTCATGCCGTCGGTCTCTTGAGCGTTCTTATAGTTGTTGTCCCGGCACTCGGGGCTTCATCCGCAAGCGACATATTCAGGCATAATCCGCCGCTGGAAGAAATGCCTGCAAATCGTACAACAATAGCCGCCTGAAAACTTCGGTCGCGCACGTATCACCGTGGATACGGCAGAGGCCTCACAACGGAATTGATGATGAAACTGTCTTTGCTGGGCCTGGCCATGGGCCTTGCCAGTCAGGCGGCCCTCGCCGCCCCCACCGCCCCGCCCCTGCAGGACAAGCAGGCATTCATCGACCATCTGATCAGCCAGATGACCGAAGCCGAGAAGATCGGCCAGTTGCGCCTGATCAGCATCGGCCCGGAAATGCCCCACGACAAGATCCGCGAGGAAATTGCCGCCGGCCGCATCGGCGGCACCTTCAACTCACGCACCGCCCCCGAAAACCGGCCGATGCAGGACGCGGCCATGCGCAGCCGCCTGAAGATCCCGATGTTCTTCGCCTACGATACCGTCCACGGCGAACGCACCATCTTCCCCATCGGCCTAGGCATGGCCGCCACCTGGGACATGGACGCCGTCGCCAAGGTCGGTCGCACCGCCGCCATCGAAGCCTCGGCCGACGCCCTGGACATGACCTTCGCACCGATGGTCGACATCGCCCGTGACCCGCGCTGGGGCCGCACCAGTGAAGGCTTCGGCGAAGACACTTACCTGACCTCGAAAATCGGCCAGGTGATGGTGCGCTCGTTCCAGGGCAGCAGCCCGGCCAACCCCGACAGCATCATGGCCATCGTCAAGCACTTCGCCCTGTATGGCGCAGTCGAAGGCGGGCGCGACTACAACACGGTCGATATGAGCCTGCCGAAAATGTACAACGACTACCTGCCGCCCTACCGCGCCGCCCTCGATGCGGGTGCCGGCGGGGTCATGGTGGCGCTGAACTCGATCAACGGCGTGCCGGCCACCTCCAACACCTGGCTGATGAACGACCTGCTGCGCAAGGAGTGGGGCTTCAAGGGCGTGACCATCAGCGACCACGGCGCCATCCAGGAACTGATTCGCCACGGCGTCGCCCGCGACGGCCGTGAAGCCGCCAAGCTGGCGATCAAGGCCGGCATCGACATGAGCATGAACGACACCCTGTACGGCGAAGAGCTGCCGGGCCTGCTGAAGTCCGGCGAAGTCACCCAGCGCGAGTTGGACCAGGCGGTGCGTGAAGTGCTGGGTGCCAAGTACGACATGGGCCTGTTCAAGGACCCGTACGTACGCATCGGCAAAGCCGAAAACGACCTGAAGGACTACTACGGCAACGACCGCCTGCACCGCGAAGCCGCGCGTGACGTGGCACGCCGCAGCCTGGTGTTGCTGGAAAACCGCAACCAGACCCTGCCACTGAAAAAGGCCGGCACCATTGCCTTGGTCGGCCCGCTGGCCGATGCCCCGATCGACATGATGGGCAGCTGGGCCGCCGACGGCAAACCCGTGCACTCGGTGACCGTGCGCGAAGGCCTGCGCCGCGCCGTGGAAGGCAAGGCCAAGCTGGTCTACGCCAAAGGCTCCAACGTCACGGGCGACAAGGCGATCTTCGATTACTTGAACTTCCTCAACTTCGATGCCCCGGAAATCGTCGACGACCCACGCCCGCCTGCGGTGCTGATCGATGAGGCGGTCAAGGCGGCCAAGCAGTCCGATGTGATCGTGGCAGTGGTCGGCGAGTCCCGCGGCATGTCCCACGAATCGTCCAGCCGTACCACCCTGGAGATCCCGGCCAGCCAGCGCGAGCTGATCAAGGCCCTCAAGGCCACCGGCAAACCGCTGGTACTGGTGCTGATGAACGGCCGCCCGCTGTCGATCGGCTGGGAGCGTGAACAGGCCGATGCCATCCTCGAGACCTGGTTCGCCGGTACCGAGGGCGGCAATGCCATCGCCGATGTGCTGTTTGGTGATTACAACCCGTCCGGCAAGCTGGCCATCACCTTCCCACGCTCGGTCGGGCAGATCCCGATGTACTACAACCATACCCGTATCGGCCGGCCGTTCACGCCAGGCAAGCCGGGCAACTACACCTCGCAGTACTTCGAAGAACCCAACGGGCCGCTGTACCCGTTCGGCTATGGCCTGAGCTACAGCAGCTTCGAGCTGTCGGGCCTGAAGCTGTCGAGCAAGGACCTCAAGCGCGGCGATACGCTGGAAGCCAAGGTAACGGTCCAGAACACCGGCAAGGTTGCAGGCGAGACGGTGGTGCAGCTGTACCTGCAGGATGTGTCGGCGTCGATGAGCCGCCCGGTGAAGGAGCTGAAGAACTTCCAGAAGCTGATGCTCAAGCCGGGTGAAACCCGCACATTGACATTCCGCATCAGCGAGGACGACCTGAAGTTCTACAATGGCCAGTTGCAGCGGGTTGCCGAGCCAGGTGAGTTCAATGTCCAGGTAGGGTTGGATTCCCAGGCGGTACAGCAGCAGAGCTTTGAACTGCTGTAACTGAAAGGTCGCCTGTACCGGCCCTTTCGCGGGCCTGCCCGCTCCCACAGGTACTGCACAGGTCCATCGGGCCGTGAGAATCCTGTGGGAGCGGGCAAGCCCGTGAAGCGGCCGGCCCCGATATCCCAATCATCCGGATCCGCCCCAATGCCCTTTTCCTTTCGCGCCCTGCGTCTGGGGCTGATCACCCTGCTGATCGTGCTGGGTACCGCCCTCAGTGCGGGCTGGACCATGCACCAGGCCAAGCGCCAGGCCATGGAAGACGACGCCCAGCGTGCCAGCCAGCAATTGGGCCTGTACGCCAACGCCCTGCACACCCTGATCGACCGCTACCGCGCCCTCCCCGCCGTACTGGCGCTGGACCCGGAGCTGATCGCCGCCTTGCGCGGCCCGGTTACCGAACAGGTACAGGACGCCCTGAACCACAAACTTGAACGCATCAACGGCGCCGCCAATTCCTCCACCCTCGAACTGCTCGACCGCACCGGCCTGGCCATTGCCGCCAGCAACTGGCGGCTGCCCAGCAGCTACGTGGGTTCCAACTACGGCTTCCGGCCCTACTTCAAGCAAACCCGCAGCCAAGGCAGCGGCCGCTTCTATGCCGTCGGCGTGACCAGTGGCGTGCCAGGCTACTTCCTGGCCAGCGCAGTCAACGACGAGCATGGCCGCTTCCTGGGTGCCATGGTGGTGAAGCTGGAGTTCCCCGAACTGGAGCGCGAATGGCGCCAGGGCAGCGATATCCTGTTGGTCAGCGACGCCCGCGGCATTACCTTCATTGCCAACCAGGACGGCTGGCGCTACCGCGAACTGCAGCCGCTCAGTGGCGCCGACCGTGCCGAACTGGCCGAAACCCGTCAGTACGACAAGCAACCACTGGTGCCGCTGCAGCATCAGGTGCTGACACGCTTTGCCAGCAACAGCACCCTTAGCCGCGTGCAAGGCCCCGAGGGCAGCGCCGAGTACTTGTGGGAAAGCCTGCCGTTGGAAGGCGAAAACTGGACCTTGCACCTGCTGCGCAAACCGCAGGTCGCCGCCGATGGGCGCAATGCCGCCCTCGGCGCTGCCGCCGTCTGGCTGAGCCTGGTGTTCGCAGCGTTGTTCGTCAGCCAGCGCCTGCGCCTGGCCCGCTTGCGCCAGCGCAGCCGGCAAGAGCTCAAGCGCCAGGTCGAGGAGCGCACCCGCGAGCTGCGCACCGCCCAGGAAGGCCTGGTGCAATCGGCCAAACTGGCCGCACTCGGGCAGATGTCGGCGGCCATGGCCCACGAAATCAACCAACCGCTGACCACCCAGCGAATGCAACTGGAAACCCTGCGCCTGCTGCTTGACCATGGCCGTCATGACGAAGCGCGGCAGGCGCTGGAGCCGCTGGAACAGATGCTCACGCGCATGGCTGCGCTCACCAGCCACCTGAAAACCTTCGCTCGCAACAGCCCGGTGGGCCTGCGCGAGCGCCTCGACCTGGCCACCGTGGTCGACCAGGCCTTGCACCTGCTTGAAGCACGCATTCGCAGCGAGGAGGTAGAAGTGGCCCTGTACCTGGCACGCCCAGCCTGGGTACGCGGCGATGCCATCCGTTTGGAGCAGGTGTTGATCAACCTGCTGCGCAATGCCCTCGACGCCATGGCCGACAAGCGCTACAAACGCCTGGAGATCCGCATCGAGCCCGACCAAGCGTTATGGCGCCTGAGTGTGCTCGACTCAGGTGGCGGCATTGCCGAGGCGGACCTGGCCAAGGTCTTCGACCCCTTCTTCACCACCAAGCCGGTGGGTGAAGGGCTGGGCCTGGGCCTGGCCATTTCCTATGGCATCGTGCACGAGGCCGGCGGCCAGCTGCAGGCCGAAAACCTGCCCGGCGGCGCTCGCCTGAGCCTTACCCTGCCCCGTGACCTGGAGCCTGTATGTTGAATTCGGTGATCGTCGTCGATGATGAAGCCAGTATCCGCACTGCTGTGGAGCAATGGCTGAGCCTGTCCGGCTTCAGCGTGCAGTTGTTCGCCCACGCGCAAGAATGCCTGGCCCAACTGCCGCGGCACTTCCCCGGGGTGATCATCAGCGATGTACGCATGCCGGGCATGGATGGCCTGCAATTGCTCGAACGCCTGCAAGCGGACGACCCCGACCTGCCGGTCATTTTGCTGACCGGTCACGGTGATGTGCCGATGGCGGTAGAAGCCATGCGCAATGGGGCCTATGACTTTCTGGAAAAGCCCTTCACGCCGCAACACTTGCTGGGCAGCCTGCGCCGGGCCCTGGAAAAGCGCCAGCTGGTGTTGGAGAACCGCCGGCTGCACGAGCAGGCCGACCTCAAGTCGCGCCTCGAAAGCACGCTGCTGGGTATGTCCCAAGGCCTGCAACAGCTGCGCCGACAAGTGCTGGACCTGGCCAGCCTGCCGGTCAATGTGCTGATCCGTGGTGAAACCGGCAGTGGCAAGGAACGGGTAGCCCGCTGCCTGCACGATTTTGGCCCCCGCGCCGACAAGCCGTTCGTAGCCCTCAATTGCGCCGCCATCCCCGAAGCACTGTTCGAAGCCGAACTGTTCGGTCATGAGAGTGGCGCCTTCACCGGCGCCCAGGGCAAACGCATCGGCAAGCTGGAGTACGCCAACGGTGGCACGGTGTTCCTCGACGAAATCGAAAGCATGCCACTGGCTCAGCAGGCCAAGCTGCTGCGGGTCATCCAGGAGCAGAAGCTGGAGCGTCTGGGGGCCAACCAGAGCATCAGCGTCGACCTGCGCATCATTGCCGCGACCAAGCCCGACCTGCTCGAAGAGGCACGTGCCGGGCGCTTTCGCGAAGACCTGGCCTACCGCTTGAACGTGGCCGAATTGCGCCTGGCACCGCTGCGTGAGCGGCGAGAGGACATTGCGCTGCTGTTCGAGCACTTTGCCCGAAGCGCAGGCGAAAAAATCGGCCGGGTGGCCCCTCCACTGCCGGGCGCACAGCTTGCGCAATTGCTGACGCATGACTGGCCGGGCAACGTGCGTGAGCTGGCCAATGCCGCAGAGCGGCATGCGTTGGGGCTGGGTTCGCCGAATATCGAGGTGGCACCTGCCGGGCAATCGTTGAGCGAACAGATGGAAGCGTTCGAGGCGCAGTGCCTGCGTGCGGCGTTGCGGCTGCATGGGGGCGAGATCAAGGCGGTGATGCAGGCTTTGCAGCTGCCGCGGCGTACGCTTAACGAAAAAATGCAGCGGCATGGGTTGTTGCGGGAAGATTTCATGATGCGCGAATGAGCGGCTTTCCGCTCACCGCGCCAGTCCGACCAGCAAGAATCCGCTCATATACTGGGTTTCAAGGGCGTTGGGTTGCAGCCTTTCGCGGGCTCGCCCGCTCCCACAAAAAAATGTGAAAGATCAAGCGTGACGCGGGCCCTGGGGGGGCGGCGGGCCCGCGAAGGGGCGCCCAGCGCCCCCGTTTGGATCATCACGCACCCATTTGGCACACCTTCTGCAAACACCTGTGCAAGCTGCGCCACGGCGCGCTCCACAAAAACAACGAGAAGGTATCCCTGATGGATAACGCCACCTCCCTGCCCGCTGGGGCGGCCACCGCGCCTGCCGCGGAAAAAACCACCGCCAGCCGCCTGAAATCGATTTTCAGCGGTTCCATCGGCAACATGGTCGAATGGTACGACTGGTACGTCTACGCCGCATTCTCGCTGTACTTCGCCAAGGCCTTCTTCCCGGCTGGCGACTCCACCGCACAACTGCTCAATACCGCCGCAATCTTCGCCGTGGGCTTCCTCATGCGCCCGATCGGTGGTTGGCTGATGGGCCTGTACGCCGACCGCAAGGGCCGCAAGGCCGCGCTGATGGCGTCGGTACTGCTGATGTGCGCAGGCTCGCTGGTCATTGCCCTGACCCCTGGGTATGAAACCATCGGCGTCGCCGCACCGATCCTGCTGGTCATCGCGCGTCTGCTGCAAGGCCTGTCGGTGGGTGGTGAATATGGCACCTCCGCCACCTACCTCAGCGAAATGGCCAGCAAGGAGCGCCGTGGCTTCTTCTCCAGCTTCCAGTACGTGACCCTGATTTCCGGCCAGCTCATCGCCTTGGCGGTACTGATCATCCTGCAACAGACCCTGACCACCGAGCAGCTGTATGCCTGGGGCTGGCGTGTGCCGTTCGTGATCGGTGCGCTGTGCGCCGTGGTGGCTTTGTACCTGCGTCGCGGCATGGAAGAAACCGCTTCGTTCACCAAGAAGGAAAAGGCCAAGGAAAGCCTGATGCGCACCCTGCTGCGTCACCCCAAGGAACTGATGACCGTGGTCGGCCTGACCATGGGCGGCACCCTGGCTTTCTACACTTACACCACCTACATGCAGAAGTACCTGGTCAATACCGTGGGCATGAGCATCAGCGACTCGACCACCATCTCGGCCGCCACGCTGTTCTTGTTCATGTGCCTGCAGCCGGTGATCGGTGGCCTGTCCGACAAGATTGGCCGACGCCCGATCCTGATCGCCTTCGGTGTGCTCGGCACCCTGTTCACCGTACCGATCCTCAGCACCCTGCACACCATCCAGACCTGGTGGGGCGCGTTCTTCCTGATCATGGCCGCGCTGATCATCGTCAGCGGCTACACCTCGATCAACGCCGTGGTCAAGGCCGAGCTGTTCCCAACTGAAATTCGCGCACTGGGCGTAGGCCTGCCGTATGCGCTGACCGTGTCGATCTTCGGCGGTACCGCCGAGTATGTCGCCCTGTGGTTCAAGAGCGTCGGCATGGAGAGCGGCTTCTACTGGTACGTCACCGCCTGCATCGCTTGCTCGCTGCTGGTTTACGCGACCATGAAGGACACCAAGCAACACTCGCGGATCACCACCGATTGACTCAGGCCTGGTCATACTGAAAGGGGCGCTCCATTGTATGGGGCGCCCCTTTTTCATGACACACGACAGCCCGTGAGCCGAATAAGCCGACTATTCGGCTCATTGAGTGAGCCGAATAGCGCTATTATTCGGCTCACTTAATGAGCCGAATAGTCGGCTTATTCGGCTCACAGAGGGGATCGGCACAATCATGAACAGTCCTTTGTGGATCTGGCAGCAACCTGCTTGGCCCCAATTCACCTGGCAAAACGAAGCAATCACCCCACTTCTGCGCAACTGCATCGATATGCAAGGGCGCCTGCTCGGCAAGATCGGCAGCGTCGATGAGTTCAGCGAGTGCGAGAACATTCTGGATACATTGCTGCAGAACATCGTCACCTCCTCGGCCATAGAAGGTGAACAGTTGAATGTGGGCTCAGTCCGCTCTTCCCTCGCTCGCCGACTGGGTATTGAAGAGCACGGCGCTACCAATGTCCGCAGTGAAGGACTGGCGGAGCTGATGCTGGATGCAACGCAAGGGTATGACCGGCCACTGACCCTGCAACGCCTGCTCACCTGGCACCAGTGGCTATTCCCGGTGGCGCAAGGCACCTTGAGCAAGGCGGTACTGGTCGGCCAACTGCGTGATGAAGTGCCCATGCAGGTGATCTCCGGCCGCCTTGACAAGCCCACCGTGCATTTCCAGGCACCACCTCGCGATAGCCTTGAAACACAGCTCGCCGAGTTTCTTGACTGGTTTGCCTACAGCCTGGATCTCGCTGGTCTGGACCCGCTGCTGCGTGCGGGCATCGCGCACTTCTGGTTCGTTACACTGCACCCGTTCGACGATGGCAATGGTCGACTGACCCGGGCGATCACCGACCTGGCTCTGGCACAAGCTGAGCGCCAGGCCATTCGCTTCTATGCCATGTCCGCCAGCATCCTCGACGACAGAGCCGGCTATTACCAGGTACTGGAGAGCAGCCAGAAAGGCGATTTGGATATCACCCGCTGGCTGTCCTGGTTCCTTGCCACACTGCTGCGCAGCCTTGAACAGGCACTGATGAACATTGACCGGATTCTGGCCAAAGCCAGGTTCTGGCAGGCGCATCGCGCAGATGGCTTGCTGCCCGAACAAGTCAAGGTGCTCAACAGATTGCTCGATGGCGGCCCGCGCGGTTTCGAGGACGGCATCAGCGCCACGCAATACCAGGCAGTTGTGAAGGTATCCAAGGCCACTGCGACCCGCCACCTTACCGATCTGCTCGATAAAGCTTGCCTGGTTCGTCTACCAGGCGGGGGCCGAAGTACCCGTTACCGCATCAACACTCAAGACATCTCCAACGCCTGACGCGGTTCACGGCGCTGGTACCAGGTGGCCATTAGCACCAGCACCAGCAGCACCCCGCCCAGCACGGCCGAGGAACCGACCGTACCGAAGTCCAGGCCGCCCTTCTCATGCGGCTTGGTCAGGAAATCGCCCAAGGTGGCGCCAAACGGGCGGGTGAGCACGAACGCGATCCAGAACAACACCACACCGGGGATGCGCGTCCAGTAGCGGGCCACCACCACCAGTGCAATGGCACTGCCAATCAACAGTGCGCCGCCGGCAAAACCCAGCCCCGAGTCATCGGCCAGGTAATCGCCCAGCGCGGTGCCGAGGGTGTTGGAAAACAGGATCGCCACCCAGTAGAACAGCTCGCCTGTACGGTTCTTGATGCGGGTGACATCCAGCGGGTTGCCGCTCAGGCGCCAGACCAGGAAGGTGAGCAGCAGGATACCAATCAGCAGGGCCGAGCCCATGGCATAACCCAGGCCCAGGGTGCGGTCCATGAAGTCGGACATGGTGGTGCCGGCGGTGCTGGTGGAGAGGATCACCAACCAGTACAGCATCGGGTGATAGCGGCGTGAGTACAACTGGCCGAGCAACGTCAGCAGGAACACGCTGATGAGCAGCAGCGAGCTGAGTGCATAGCCAATGTCGAGGGTCATCGACAGCAAGTCACCTGCTGTTTCACCCAGGGTAGTAGCGCAGATCTTCATGACCCAGAAGGCCAAGGTGATTTGCGGGAGTTTGTTCATTGTTGTGCCGCTCCAGTTTTAGGTGCGGCGATGGTGCTGAGCGGCGTCTGAAAAATCGGTTGGTGATAGATGAAAAATACGTTCATCGGCCGTCGACTTCAGATTTTTCCTTCTTAACGCCCTATTAATTCCCCCCTATCAAGCTGCAATGGCTGGCAGAACGTTGGTGTAAGCGCCGACTTCCCTTGAGCCAGGCTGCTGCCTGATTCACGGTATGCGCACACACATACATCGAATAATTAGATTTTTAATCGCTATTTTTTGCGCTTTTTAATCAAATTAATTGGCGTAGCATAAAACCCATAGAAACAAACAACTCACAAACCCCCGGAGCAACGACCATGAAAAGCAAACTGATCCTCACCCTGGCCCTTTCGGTTTTCGCAGCAGGCGCCTTTGCCGAAGATGGCTTTGATCGTACCAATGGCCACACCTTTGCCGCGGCCCAGACTCAATCCGCCCGCTACGCCGAAGATGGCTTCGACCGCACCGGTGGCCAACGCTTCGCCGAAGACGGCTTCGACCGCACCGGTGGCCAACGCTTCGCCGAAGACGGCTTCGACCGCACCGGCGGCCAACGCTTCGCCGAAGACGGCTTCGACCGCACCGGTGGCCAACGCTTCGCCGAAGATGGCTTCGACCGCACCGGCGGCCAACGCTTCGCCGAAGATGGCTTCGACCGCACCAACGCTCACCGCATCAGCTGATGCCTGATGCGAGCGCCCAGCCCGGCTTCGGCCGGGCTTGATCATTTGCAGACGCGCTCAGGCTTGGCACACTAGGCAACTTGTCCACCAGGAGGTAGGGCCAGCAAGCCCAGCACAGATGTATTACTACGAACCCGCCAAAGGCCACGGCCTGCCCCACGACCCGTTCAACGCCATCGTCGGCCCCCGCCCTATCGGCTGGATCTCCTCCCAGGACCGCGAAGGCCGCCTGAACCTGGCGCCCTACAGCTTCTTCAACGCCTTCAACTACATCCCACCGATCATCGGATTCTGCAGCGTCGGGCGCAAAGACAGCCTGAACAACATCGAGCAGACCGGTGAATTCGTCTGGAACCTGGCCACCCGACCGCTGGCCGAACAGATGAACCTGAGCTGCGCGCCGGTTGCCGCCGAGGTAAGCGAGTTCGAATTGAGTGGCCTCACTGCCGCACCGTCGAGCATCGTCAAGGTGCCACGCGTGGGTGAAACCCCAGTCGCCTTCGAGTGCAAGGTCAGCCAGATCGTCCAACTCAAGCGGGCCGACCAGGAACCGGTGCCCAGCTGGCTGATCCTCGGGGAAGTAGTGGCGGTGCACATTGCCGAGCACCTGTTGAACAACGGCATCTACGATACCGCTGCCGCCGAACCGATCCTGCGTGGCGGCGGCCCGGCGGACTATTTCGAGCTGGGCAACCTGTTCAAGATGGCCCGGCCACCGGCCTGATCACCAGACCAGCTCACCCTCTTCGCTGACGCCCTGCAAGCGTTGCAGCTCGGCGGTGGCCGCTTCGTCGGCGGCCACAGCGCCCTTGAACACCTGTCCGTCGAGAACCTTGTGAAAGCGCGGCGCACCGCCCATGCCCAAGGCCTTGACCGCGATAGCCGCGTTGTAACCGCCGCCCTCCACCGGCACCATCGCCGAAACCGCTTCGAAATGAGTAAATTCCCTACGTGCCATGTTGCTATCCGCCTGGTTGAACAAGGGCGTCACTTTACCTCATCCGCCCTCAATCGAAGGTATGCAAGTCGAGGCTGCTGACCACCCGTGCCTGCACCAGCTCGCCAAACACCTCCAGCGTCGGCGAAGCAAAGTAGCCGCTCATCGCCTGTTGGTCCTGCCAGCTACCACTGAGCAGCCACAGATCAGCATCGGCCTGCGAACGCTGCACCGTGAAACTCAGGCAACCCGGCGCACGCCGCGAGGGTTCGAGCAGGTCACGCAGGCGCGCGCCAAGCTCTGCCGAGCGCCCGCTGCTGGCACGGATGAAAGCAAGATGGGTGACCGGTTGTTTTAGGGTCATTGCACAATCTCCTTGAAGCACGCGGACAGAAAAGCCAGGCTGCCAAGGTTAGGGGCTCGCCCGCGCGGCGCGTTAGGCCATTACTGCACGTCGATTGCCTGATCCTGCAGCGCTGCAGGATCAGGCAATCGACGTGCAGCTTTCGACTAGCGCCCATCTTTGCCCAAACCTATGCTGCGTCGGTCAGTAGAGGAAAGCCAACATGACCACCGCCCCGTCCACCGACCCGACCCTGGAACTGCAGCGCCTGGAGCTGGCCGAGCTGATTACCCGCCATGCCGGCGAGCCCCACGGCCCCGCATCGGCCATCGATGACTTGTACCTGGTGCGTTACACCGAGAACGTGCGCTCAGTACCGACCCTGGCGCAACCTGCCCTGTGCATACTCGCCCAAGGCAGCAAAAGCCTGTTCCTCGGTGACGAGCAGTATGCCTACGACCCACTGCACTACATGGTGGTCTCGGTCACCTTGCCGCTGAGCGGGGTAAAGCTCGACGCCAGCCCGGAAAACCCCAGCCTGGGCCTGCGCATGGACCTGGACCCGGCCGAGATCAGCCAGCTGATTGCCGAAAGCGGGCCGATGCTGGTGCCCAACCGACCTTCCGGTCGTGGCTTGTATGTGGAAAGGACTGATGCGGCATTGCTCGACGCCCTGCTACGGCTGATCCGCCTGCTGGACACACCGCGTGATATCGCAATGTTGGCACCGCTGTTCCGCCGCGAGATTCTCTACCGCCTGCTCCGTGGGCCGCAGGGTTGCCGGCTGTATGAAATTGCCTTGGCCAACAGCCAGACCCATCGGGTTTGCCAGGCCATCACCTGGCTTAACAACAACTACCAACAGCCACTGCGTATTGAAGACCTGGCCCGTGAGGTCAACCTCAGCACCTCGACCTTGCACCACCGATTCAAGGCGGTGACGTCGATGAGCCCGTTGCAGTACCAGAAGCAACTGCGCTTGCAGGAGGCCCGCCGGCTGATGCTCAACGACGGGCTCGAGGCAGCGGTGGCGGCCTATCGGGTAGGGTACGAAAGCCCGTCGCAGTTCAGCCGTGAATACAGCCGGCTGTACGGCGCGCCACCCATTCGGGATGTGGCCAGATTGAGGGCCACTGCTGGCTAGAACTTTTTGGTGGCTGTACTGGCCTTTTCGCGGGCTCGCCCGCTCCCCCAGGTACAGCACAACCTTCAGTGCAGTGCCCTGTGGGAGCGGGCGAGCCCGCGAAGAGGCCGGTCCAGACAGCAGCTTCACGTCATCCCAACACTGTCCCTTGCCACTGATTCTGGTCAATCTGGATCAAAGTCGGCCCCTTGCGCTCCACCGCCAGCGCCAACGCAGCCTGCAACTGCGCCACATCCGCCACCTGCTCCGCCGCCGCTCCCAGCGCCCGCGCCACGCCGATGAAGTCTGGGGTATGGATATCCACGCCGACCGGCTCGATCGCCCGGTTGACCATGTACTTCTTGATCTCCTCGTACCCTTGGTTATTCCACAGCAGCACGACCAGCGGCACCTGCGCCTCCACCGCACTGGCCAGCTCCGGCAGGGTGAACTGCAAGCCGCCGTCACCAATCAGGCACACCGCCGGCGCGCGTTGGTCGGCCTGCTCGGCACTGCCCAACCAGGCGCCCATGGCGGCAGGCAGCGCATAACCCAGGGTGCCATAGCCGGTCGAGGCATTGAACCAGCGGCGCGGCTGGTCCATGTCCAGGGTCAGGTTGCCGGTGTACACCGGTTGGGTGGAATCACCCACCAGAATGGCATTGGGCAGGCGTTCGAGAATGGCGCTGAGCAAACGCGTCTGGCTCAAGGCCGCCTGGTCCCAATCGGCCGCCAGTGCCTGGCGCAAGTTGGCCACACGGGCCACCCCCCAAGTGCTTTCGCGCAGCGGTTGCGGCTGGGCCTGCAAGGCACCAAGCAGCGCTTCGGCGGCCAGCTCGGCATCGGCTACCAGCGCCAGCTCCGGCAGGTAATTGCGCACGGTCTGGTCCGGGTCGATGTCGATGCGCAGCAGGCTGCCTGGGATCTCGAAACCGCCCTTGAAGGTCACGTCATAATCGGTTTCGGCCAATTCGGTACCGATCGCCAGCACCACGTCGGCCTCAGCCACCAGGGCCCGTGTGGCCGGCAACGACTGGGTCGAGCCGATCTGCAACGGGTGGCTGGCCGGTAGCAAGCCCTTGGCATTGATGGTCAGCGCCACCGGGGCCTGAAGGTGTTCGGCCAGGCGTGCCAGCGCAGCACCCGCAGCCAACGCCCCGCCACCGGCCAGGATCAGCGGCCGACGTGCGCTGGCCAGGCGCTCAGCCATCTGCGCCACAGCCCGTGGCGCTGCACCTGCGCGGCTGCCCCGTACCGGGCGCCCCGGCAACAGGTGGTCGGCCGGTTCAACCAGCACATCGAGCGGGATCTCGATGTGCACCGGGCGCGGTCGGGCACTGTCGAATACGGCGAAGGCACGGGCCAGCACCTGCGGCAGGTCGGCGGCACTCATCAAGGTATGGGAAAACGCCGCCACGCCTGCTACCAGCGCTGCCTGGTTGGGCAGTTCATGCAGCTTGCCACGGCCACCGCCCAGCTGGTCGCGGGATTGCACGCTGGAGATCACCAGCATCGGGATCGAGTCGGCATAGGCCTGGCCCATGGCAGTGGTGATATTGGTCATGCCAGGGCCGGTAATGATGAAGCACACCCCCGGTTTGCCACGGGTGCGCGCATAGCCGTCAGCCATGAACCCGGCGCCCTGCTCATGGCGCGGAGTGATGTGGCGAATGGACGAGCCCGCCAGGCCACGGTAGAGCTCCACGGTATGTACACCGGGAATGCCGAAGACATGGTCCACGCCATAGCCTTCAAGGAGTTTGACCAGTACTTCGCCGCAGGTTGCCATCGGGGTTCACCGTGAATCTTGTTGGGTTATGCCCTTATTGGACCCAAGCCACGGCTATCGCCACAATGTAAAAAAACACATACTAGCCATGTCCTGTGATCATGGCTTACTGCAATGAAACGCCTCCCGCCCCTCCCTGCCCTGCACACCTTTCTGGTCACCGCCCAGCAGTGCAACTTCACCCGCGCCGGGCAACAGTTGCACATTACCCAGGGTGCTGTGAGCCGTCAGATTGCAGCCCTCGAAGAACACCTGGGCTATGCCCTGTTCAAGCGCGAGGCTCGCGGCTTGAGCCTGACCCGTGAAGGCCTGGACTGGTTGCCACGGGTACAGCAGGTATTCGCGCTGATCGAACAAGGGGTGCGCGAGGTAGGTGAGCACAGCACTACGTTGCAACTCAAGGCGCCAACCTGCGTGATGCGCTGGCTGCTGCCACGCCTAATGGAATGGCAGGCACTGCGCCCGGATGTGCCGGTGGAGCTGACGACTACCGTGCAACACGGCGTGGACTTTCGGCGTGAGGGCTTCGATGCGGCGGTGGTCTATGGCGATGCACCGAACCACGGGCTGCACGTGCGCAAGCTTTTCGATGAGCAACTGACGCCGGTGTGCGCACCGACACTGCGCCAGGGGCCGCTGCCCTTGCAGGAGGTGGAAGACCTGGCAAGGCACATGCTGCTGCACCCATCGCGGGATGAGCATGACTGGCGGTTGTGGTTACAAGCGGCAGGGGTGACGCTGGCCACGCATGGCCCCAAGCAGCATTTCGAGACGCTGGACATGGCGATGGCCATGGCCTCGCAGGGGACTGGGGTGGCTATCGGCGACTGGTCGCTGATTGGCGATGACTTGCGCGGGGGGCGGCTGTGCATGCCATTTGCGCTGAAGGTACTGACGGGTAAGGGGTACTACCTGGTGAGCCAGGCCAGAAGCTTGCCTCCGGGTTTAGTGGAATTGCTGGATTGGCTGGAGCAACAGGCTAGCCAGTAAGGGCCTCTTCGCGGGCACGCCCGCTCCCACAGGTACAGCGCTGGGCATGGAATCCATGCCCGCGAAGCAGGTGACTCAATACCCGACGGTGAAGCGCTGGCGTGAATGCGCTGGCTTTTCCAGCTCGTCGAGCATGGCAATCGCATAATCGGCAAAGGTGATCCAACTCTTGCCATCCGCACCGATCAGCAAGTGATCCTTGCCCAACGTGTAGCGCCCGCTACGCTCACCTTCGACGAACTCCGCCGACGGCGAGAGGAAGGTCCAGTCCAGGTTTGGCTCGCGCTGCAACGCCTCCAGAAAACGCACCCCGGCGGTGGCTTCGGCCTTGTAGGCCTCCGGGAAATCCGGGCTGTCGATCACCCGGTGCCCCGAAGGCAGCAACAGGCTACCGGCGCCTCCCACCACCAGCAGGCGCTTCACCCCAGCGCGCTTGACCGGCTCGATGATCGCGTGCGGCTCGATGGTGGAAAAATGCGCCGCGCTCAGTACCGCGTCCACACCTGCCACAGCCGCTTGCAAGGCCGCGCTGTCCTTGGCATCCAGCGCCTTGACGGTCACCCCGTCACGCCCCTGCAACCTGGAAGGGTCGCGGGCAATGGCCAGCACACTGTGGCCACGGCGCAGGGCCTCTTCCAGCAGCTGGCTGCCTGCGCGGCCAGTGGCACCGATGATTGCGATCTTGCTCATGAAATACTCTCCCTCAGTTGAACGGAATTACCACTTCATCTCGCCCTTGGCGACCTTGGCCCCTAGCACCAGGGAACTTTCATCGGCCAGGCCCGGGTAACGTTGCTGCATGGCCGCGATCAAGGCGCCAGCATCTTTCGCTTTGGCGGTTTCAGCATCGAAATCACGAATGTAGTTCGCGGTGAAGCGCACAGCTTGCAATGAACGGCTGCTGTCACCCAGGAAGTGGCCCGGAATGACCGTGCGCGGCGCCAGCGCTTCGATGTGCGCCAGCGTGCCGAGCCAGTCGGCATGCGACTTGGCCGTTTGGGTATCGGCCATCCACACATGTATATGCTCGGACACCACTACGCCACCGACCACCGCCTTGATCGACGGAATCCAGACAAAGCTGCGGTCTGGCTGCGGGCCGCCCAGGCCAACCACATCCAGGGCCTGCCCCTCAAGCGTCAGGCGGTTGCCTTCGAGCACCTGCGGCAGCACCAACCGCGCGGGTTTGTCTGCCCCCATCTGCGGCCCCCAGTACGCCAGCTTGGCGTCCATGGTCTGGCGGATATGCGCGACGGTGGCGGCCGAAGCCAACACCTTGGCGTCGGGGAAAGCCTGGGTCAGGGTGTCCAGGCCGAAGTAGTAGTCCGGGTCGCCATGGCTGATGTAGATGCTGGTCAGGTGTTTGCCACCCGCCCGCAGGCGTTGCACCAGCTGCTCGGCCTGCGCCTTGCCGAACTGGGCATCGACCAGCACGGCGTCATGCTCGCCACTGACGATCACCGAACTGACTGGAAAAATCGCCTCGTGCCCGGGGTTGTAGACCTCCAGCTGCAAAGGTTCGGCAGCCAGCGCCGGGCCGGCCAGGGTAACGCAGGCCAGCAGCAGGCCACGCAAGGGAGTGAACAGGGACATGGGCAACGCCTTCAGCTGAACAATGCCCAACAGCTTAGTTGCCCATTCCATGACAAAAAATGCGATGCTCGAACATAGTTTGTTTCTGAAAGCGGGCAAATCATGGACCGTCTCAATGCCATGCGCGTATTCGTGAGCGTCGTCGACCTCGGCAGCCAGTCAGCAGCGGCGGATCACCTGCAGCTGTCGCGGCCGGTCGTGTCGCGCTACTTGGCCGAGTTGGAAGACTGGGTTGGCGCGCGGCTGATGCAGCGGACCACGCGCAAGCTCAGCCTCACGGCCGCCGGCCAGGAAACCCTGCCCCGCTGCCGGCAATTGCTGGAGCTGGCCGGCGACCTGCAAGCCGCCGTACAGCAACCGGATGACGCGCCAAAGGGTGCGCTGCGCATCAGCGTCAGTACCTCCTTCGGCCAGGCACAGTTGGTGGATGCGGTAGCCGCCTACGTGCGGCGTTACCCTGGGGTGAAAGTGGAACTGCAAATGCTCGATCGCACCGTCAACCTGGTGGACGAGCGCATCGACTTGGCCATTCGTACCAGCAACGACCTGGACCCCAACTTGATCGCCCGGCGCCTGAGCGTGTGCCGCTCGGTGGTCTGCGCGGCACCCGCCTACCTGCACGAGCACGGCACACCGCAACAGGTCGAGGAACTGAGCCGGCACAACTGCCTGACCCACGCCTACTTTGGCCACAGCCTGTGGCATTTCGACCTGGCCGGGCAGCAAGTCGCCGTACCGGTGGCGGGGAACATCAGCGCCAACGAAGCGATGACGTTGCAAAAGGCTGCGCTGGCGGGCGCGGGTATCGCCATGCTGCCGACCTACCAGGCCGCAGAGGCCCTGCGTCGGGGTGAACTGGTGCGCCTGCTGCCCGAGGCGAAACCGCGAGAGCTGAACCTGAACGCGGTGTATACGTCGCGCAAGCACATGCCGGCGACCTTGCGCAGCATGCTGGACTTTCTAGTGCTGCGGTTCAAGGACGAGCCGGAGTGGGACCAGGATCTATACTAGTGCTGTACACCCCTTACGCTGTAACGGGAGGTGAGCACCATGGGCATCAAATCAAGAAGAGTCGCCCTTGTCATGGCCCTGACCGCAGTCGCAGGGCTGTATGGCTCGGCCTGCTGGCGCGTCGAGCTGCTACGCAACCAGCCCAGCGCCGCCAACAGCTGCGAGCAGGCACATTGCGTGCCTCACAGTGCAACCTTGAGCGCCGTCCGTTGAGTTGACGGCGCCCTGCCGGTCACTCTTCGACGCTCATGTATTCCTTGGCCCAGCGGATGTAATCCTCGGGCTGGGTGTAGGTGTGCGACAGTTCGGTGGCACTGAGGTTTTCCGACTTGTTCTGCTGGCCACGCTGCAGCCGCAGGCAGTCGTAGGTGGCCTTGATCGCGGCAAAGTATGCCGCATGGCCATCGACCACGATGCGCACGCCCAGGCGCGCCAGGCGCTCGTCGTCGCGCAGGTTGGGGTTGCCATAGGTGACCAGCATCAGCGGCACGGTCAGGTGCTCGGCAATCTGCTCGAGCTGCTCGAAGTCCTTCACACCCACCATGCAGATGCCATCGGCACCGGCCTTCTGGTAGCTCTGGGTACGCACGATGATTTCTTCGGTGCTGAGCACACCCGCGTTGGTACGGGCAATGATCGACAGGGACGAATCGACCCGCGCCTCCAGGGCCGCACGGATCTTGCCAACCCCCTCTTCGACCGGGATCAGGTCGGTGGACTTGCGCCCGAACTGGGCAGGCAGCAGGGTATCCTCGATGGTCAGTGCGGCCACACCGGCGCGCTCCAGTTCGATCACCGTGCGCATCACGTTCAGCGCGTTGCCATAGCCGTGATCGGCGTCAGCCAGTACCGGCAGCTGCGCGACCCGACCGATACGGGTGGCCTGCTCGACGAACTCGCTGAGGGTGATCAGGGCGAAGTCCGGTGCGGCCAGCACCTGCAACGAAGCGACCGAGCCACCGAGGATACCGACCTCGAAGCCCAGGTCTGCGGCAATGCGCGCCGACATGGGGTCGAACACCGAGGCCGTGTGGAAACAGGAACCTGAAGCGAGCAGCTCGCGGAAGGCAAAACGCAGATCTTGATGGGAAGCCTTGGGCATGATCACTCCGCAATTTAAGGTGAAATTCGAACGGTAACTACCGACCCCTGTAATCGGGTCTACCTGACCTGTTCCAACCGTCGCCATCTGGGCGGTCATGCTCGACATGCAGGCAGAGGAATAAAAGGTGTGGGAGACAGCGGCTTGAAAAACCTGCGGCAGAATGTTGCACCAAGCTGGTGCAAGCCGCGGATTTCAGCCTCTGTGGCATACCAACGATATCACGCAGCCATGCAGCACTGGATGAATGCGCCAATGCCGATTCGGCATAGGGGATGCAGATAGTACATAGGAAGCTACCTAACTCAGGTTACAATTCGTGGGCCTCTATTAGAGCGGGCTTGCTCGCGAAGAGGCCGCCATAGACAAAACAAGGTATTCCCGTGACTGCCGCCCTGCCCCCCACCACCCTGCGCAACGTGCTCACTGCCCTGATGCTCGCCATCTTCCTCGGTGCGCTCGACCAGACCATCGTCGCCGTCTCGCTGCCGGCGATCTCGGCCCAGTTCAACGACGTCGGCCTGCTGGCCTGGGTGATTTCCGGTTACATGGTGGCAATGACTGTGGCCGTACCGATCTACGGCAAGCTGGGCGACCTTTACGGCCGGCGCAGGATGATCCTCACCGGTATCAGCCTGTTCACCCTGGCCTCGATTGCCTGCGCCATGGCCCAGGACATGCAGCAACTGGTCATGGCCCGGGTACTACAAGGCATTGGCGCGGGCGGCATGGTCTCGGTGAGCCAGGCGATCATCGGCGACTTCGTGCCCCCGCGCGAGCGCGGCCGCTACCAGGGCTACTTCAGCAGCATGTACGCCGTGGCCAGTGTCGCCGGGCCTGTGCTGGGCGGCTGGCTGACCGAATACCTGTCATGGCGCTGGGTGTTCTGGATCAACCTGCCGCTGGGCCTGGTCGCCTTGTGGGCCATACGTCGTGCCCTTGGTGGCATGCCGGTGCAGCGTCGCGAGGCACAGGTGGACTACCTTGGCGCCGTGCTGTTGATCCTCGGTCTAGGCAGCCTGCTGCTTGGCATCACCCTGGTCGGCCAGGGCCACGCCTGGACCGACCCGGCCGTGCTGGCGCTGTTCGCCTGCGCCGGACTGGGCCTGGCCTTGTTCATCGCCCACGAGCGACGTTGCCCGGAACCGTTACTGCCGCTCGGCCTGTTCGGCAACCGGGTGGCTGTGCTGTGCTGGGCAGTGATCTTCTTCGCCAGCTTTCAGTCGATTTCCCTGACCATGCTCATGCCCTTGCGCTATCAGGGCATCACCGGCGCCGGTGCCGACAGTGCCGCCCTGCACCTGCTGCCGTTGGCCATGGGGCTGCCCATGGGCGCCTTCACCGGCGGGCGCCTGACTAGCCGGACCGGGCGCTACAAGCCGCAGATCCTCGCCGGTGCGCTGCTGATGCCAGTGGCCATTTTCGCCATGGCACTGACGCCGCCGCAGTCGACGTTGCTCAGTGCACTGTTCATGCTGCTGACCGGCATTGCCTGCGGGCTGCAATTCCCGACCTCGCTGGTGGGCACGCAAAGCGCGGTGGCCAGCAAGGACATCGGCGTGGCCACCAGCACCACCAACCTGTTCCGCTCGCTGGGCGGGGCCATGGGCGTAGCCTGCATGTCCAGCCTGTTGCTGGCGCTGCTGCACCAGGGTGGTTTCGAATTGCTGGGTAACCCGTTGCTGGGGAGTTTGAAGGCCGGTGAGGTGGACCTGGTGACGCAGGTGCGGTTGACGGAGGCGTTCCAGCAGCTGTTGATGGGGAGTGCGCTGATCGCCGTGGTGGGATTGTTCGCGGCATTTGCGTTGCCTGACCGACAGCTGCGTGGCCATTGAGAGTTTGGGACCGCACGGCGGCCCCGTTTTAATCCCCCGTTAACACAAAGGGGAAACACTCCCTCACAATCCTTAACAAAGTGTCATTTGCGCAGCGCCGGGCTCAAGCGCAGCATATCCAACCCGGTGTCGACCCATTTTTCGACATCACCCAACAGATCGACACTGTCAGGCAGCAACAGCCAGCGCCCGATCAGGCCATCGACATAGGCAAACATGGCCACCGCCGCGCGCTCGACATCCAGCTCGCCAGGCAACTGGCCCCGGCGTACGGCATTGGCCAACGCCAGGGTAATGCCCTTGTGGCAATCCAGCACCGCACTCTGGCGCTGCTGGCGAATTTCACACATGTCATCGGTGAACTCGCACTTGTGATGCAAGATTTCATTGATACGCCGGGTTCGGGCATCGAGCACCAGCTCGTTGAACACCTGCAACAGCAGTTTGCGCATGCAGCCAAGCGGGTCGAGTTCGTCCTCGCTTTCGCTCGCCCGCGCCAAATGGTCATGGGTCTCGTGCAGGCTGTCGAGCAACGCCTGCACCAGCTCGGCCTTGTTGTTGAAGTGCCAGTAGATAGCCCCGCGCGTCACACCCGCCAGTTCGGCGATGTCGGCCAGGGTGGTTCGCGCAACCCCGCGCTTGTAGAAGGCCTTTTCCGCCGCCTCGATAATCTGGGCGCGGGTTTCCTGGGCTTCTTCTTTGGTTCGACGGACCATGGCAGTACAACCTCATCTGGCCCGAACGCACAACGCGAACGGGGAACGCTCCGGGGCACCTCTGCAGGGTACCTCGCGGATAAGCTGATCAAGGGGTGTGGGAGTACCTGAGTACAACCCAGCGGTATTTACAAACAACCATGAATGTAAGTATATTCCTTAGCAAGCTATTTATCCACCGGATAGCAATTTTTCCAGATCAAGATCTCTTCCATTACTCTTGAGCGTCTCCCTGCTCCAGCGACCCGAGGATCCTCATGCAATTCAAGCCAGCCGTTACCGCTCTGGTTTCCGCCGTCGCCCTGGCAACCCTGCTCAGTGGCTGTAAGAAAGAAGAAGCAGCGCCAGCGGCGCAGGCTCCTCAGGTCGGCGTCGTGACCATCCAACCCCAAGCCTTCACCCTGACCTCGGAATTGCCGGGGCGCACCAGTGCCTACCGCGTCGCCGAAGTGCGCCCGCAGGTCAACGGCATCATCCTCAAGCGCCTGTTCAAGGAAGGCAGTGAGGTCAAGGAAGGCCAGCAGCTGTACCAGATCGACCCTGCCGTGTACGAAGCCAACCTGGCCAATGCCCAGGCCAACCTGCAGGCTACCCGCTCGCTGGCCGAGCGCTACAAGCAACTGATCGACGAACAGGCCGTCTCCAAGCAGGAATACGACGACGCCAGTGCCAAACGATTGCAGGCCGAGGCTTCGCTCAAGAGTGCACAGATCGACCTGCGCTATACCAAGGTCCTGGCACCGATCAGCGGCCGTATCGGCCGTTCTTCGTTCACCGAAGGTGCACTGGTGAGCAACGGCCAGGCCAACGCCATGGCCACCATCCAGCAACTCGACCCGATCTACGTCGACGTTACCCAGTCCACCGCCGAGCTGCTCAAGCTGCGCCGTGACCTGGAAAGCGGCCAGCTGCAGAAGGCCGGCGACAATGCCGCCTCGGTCCAGCTGGTGTTGGAAGACGGCAGCCTGTTCAAGCAGGAAGGCCGCCTGGAGTTCTCCGAAGTCGCGGTCGACGAGACCACCGGCTCGGTCACCCTGCGCGCCCTGTTCCCCAACCCCGATCACACCCTGCTGCCAGGCATGTTCGTGCATGCGCGGTTGAAGGCCGGGGTCAACGCCAACGCCATCCTGGCACCGCAACAGGGCGTGACCCGCGACCTGAAAGGCGCACCGACCGCCCTGGTGGTCAACCAGGAAAACAAGGTCGAGCTGCGTCAGCTGAAGGCCAACCGTACCCTGGGCAGCGACTGGCTGATCGAGGAAGGCCTCAACCCAGGTGACCGCCTGATCACCGAAGGGCTGCAATACGTGCGCCCGGGCGTCGAGGTGAAGGTCAGCGAAGCCACCAACGTCAAGAAGCCCGCCAGCCCTGATCAGGCCAACGCGGCGAAAGCAGACGCCAAAGCGGAGTAAACCATGTCGAAGTTCTTTATCGATCGCCCGATCTTCGCCTGGGTGATCGCCTTGGTGATCATGCTGGTCGGGGCCTTGTCGATCCTGAAGTTGCCGATCAACCAGTATCCCAGCATCGCGCCGCCGGCCATCGCCATCGCCGTGACCTACCCGGGCGCTTCGGCGCAAACCGTGCAGGACACCGTGGTGCAGGTGATCGAGCAGCAGCTCAACGGTATCGACAACCTGCGTTACGTGTCGTCGGAAAGCAACTCCGACGGCAGCATGACCATTACCGCCACCTTCGAGCAGGGCACCAACCCCGACACTGCGCAGGTGCAGGTACAGAACAAGCTGAACCTGGCCACCCCGCTGCTGCCACAAGAAGTGCAGCAGCAAGGTATCCGCGTCACCAAGGCAGTGAAGAACTTCCTGTTGGTGATCGGCCTGGTGTCCGAAGACGGCAGCATGACCAAGGACGACTTGGCCAACTACATCGTCTCCAACATGCAGGACCCGATCTCGCGTACCGCGGGTGTAGGTGACTTCCAGGTGTTCGGTGCGCAATACGCCATGCGTATCTGGCTCGATCCGGCCAAGCTGAACAAGTTCCAGCTGACCCCGGTCGACGTCAAGACCGCCGTGGCCGCGCAGAACGTGCAGGTGTCCTCCGGCCAGCTCGGCGGCCTGCCGGCCATGCCGGGCACCCAGCTTAACGCCACCATCATCGGCAAGACCCGCCTGCAAACCGCCGAGCAGTTCGAGAAGATCCTGCTCAAGGTCAACAGCGACGGTTCGCAAGTGCGCCTGGGTGATGTCGCCGAGGTCGGCCTGGGCGGCGAAAACTACGCGGTCAGCGCCCAGTTCAACGGCAAGCCGGCTTCCGGCCTGGCCGTAAAACTGGCTACCGGCGCCAACGCCCTGGACACCGCCAAGGCACTGCGCGAGACCATCAAAGGCCTGGAACCGTTCTTCCCGCCTGGGGTCAAGGCGGTCTTCCCGTATGACACCACCCCGGTGGTCACCGAATCGATCAGCGGCGTGATCCACACCCTGATCGAAGCCGTGGTCCTGGTGTTCCTGGTGATGTACCTGTTCTTGCAGAACTTCCGCGCCACCATCATCACCACCATGACCGTACCGGTGGTGTTGCTGGGTACTTTCGGCATCCTTGCCGCCGCCGGCTTCAGCATCAACACCCTGACCATGTTCGCCATGGTGCTGGCCATCGGCCTGCTGGTGGACGACGCCATCGTCGTGGTGGAAAACGTCGAGCGGGTGATGTCCGAGGAAGGCCTGCCGCCTAAGGAAGCCACCAAGCGCTCGATGGAGCAGATCCAGGGTGCCCTGGTGGGTATCGCCCTGGTGCTGTCGGCGGTACTGCTGCCGATGGCGTTCTTCGGCGGCTCCACGGGTGTGATCTACCGGCAGTTCTCCATCACCATCGTGTCGGCCATGGGCCTGTCGGTGCTGGTGGCGCTCATCTTCACCCCGGCGCTGTGCGCCACCATGCTCAAGCCGTTGAAGAAGGGCGAGCACCACACCGCCAAAGGTGGGTTCTTCGGCTGGTTCAACCGCAACTTCGACCGCAGCGTGAACGGCTACGAGCGCAGCGTGGGCACCATCCTGCGCAACAAAGTGCCGTTCCTGCTGGCCTATGCGCTGATCGTGGTCGGCATGATCTGGCTGTTCGCCCGCATCCCTACCGCGTTCCTGCCCGAAGAAGACCAGGGCGTGCTGTTCGCCCAGGTGCAGACCCCGGCCGGCTCCAGTGCCGAGCGCACCCAGGTGGTGGTCGACCAGATGCGTGAGTACTTGCTCAGCGAAGAAGCCGATACCGTGGCTTCGGTGTTTACCGTCAACGGCTTCAACTTCGCCGGTCGCGGCCAGAGCTCGGGCATGGCATTCATCATGCTCAAGCCCTGGGATGAACGCTCCAAGGAGAACAGCGTGTTCGCCCTGGCCCAGCGCGCCCAGCAGCACTTCTTCACCTTCCGTGATGCGATGGTGTTCGCCTTCGCCCCACCAGCGGTACTCGAACTGGGTAACGCCACCGGCTTCGACGTGTTCCTGCAGGACCGCGGCGGTGTCGGCCACGAGAAGTTGATGGAGGCGCGCAACCAGTTCCTGGCCAAGGCCGCACAGAGCAAGATCCTCAGCGCCGTGCGCCCGAACGGCCTGAACGATGAACCGCAGTACCAGCTGACCATCGATGACGAACGTGCCAGCGCCTTGGGCGTGACCATCGCCGACATCAACAACACCCTGTCGATTGCCCTGGGTGCCAGCTACGTCAACGACTTCATCGACCGTGGCCGGGTCAAGAAGGTGTACATCCAGGGCGAACCCAACGCGCGGATGAGCCCGGAAGACCTGCAAAAATGGTACGTGCGCAACGGCGCCGGCGAGATGGTGCCGTTCTCTTCCTTCGCCAAAGGCGAATGGACCTACGGCTCGCCGAAACTGTCGCGTTACAACGGCGTAGAAGCGATGGAAATCCTCGGGGCACCGGCGCCGGGCTACAGTACCGGTGAAGCCATGGCCGAGGTCGAGCGCATTGCTGGCGAACTGCCAAGCGGCATCGGTTTCTCCTGGACCGGCATGTCCTACGAGGAAAAACTCTCCGGCTCGCAGATGCCGGCGCTGTTCGCCCTCTCGGTACTGTTCGTGTTCCTGTGCCTGGCAGCCCTGTACGAAAGCTGGTCGATCCCGATCGCCGTGGTGCTGGTGGTTCCGCTGGGTATCATCGGTGCACTGATCGCCACCAGCCTGCGTGGCTTGTCCAACGACGTGTACTTCCTGGTTGGCCTGTTGACCACCATCGGCCTGGCGGCGAAAAACGCCATTCTGATCGTCGAATTCGCCAAGGAACTGCACGAGCAAGGCCGCAGCTTGTACGACGCGGCGATCGAGGCGTGCCGTATGCGTCTGCGCCCGATCATCATGACCTCGCTGGCGTTCATCCTCGGCGTGGTACCGTTGACCATCGCCAGCGGCGCCGGCGCCGGCAGCCAGCACGCCATCGGTACTGGCGTGATCGGCGGCATGATCAGTGCGACCGTGCTGGCCATCTTCTGGGTACCCCTGTTCTTCGTCGCAGTGTCGTCGCTGTTCGGCAGCAAAGAGCCGGAAAAAGACGTCACCCCTGAAACTCCACGTTATGAGGCTGGGCAATGACCAAGTCTTTGTTGTCCCTGGCGGTAACCGCTTTCATTCTTGGCGGCTGCTCGCTGATCCCTGACTACCAGACCCCGGAAGCGCCGGTGGCTGCGCAGTGGCCGCAAGGCCCTGCGTACTCGCCGACGCAATCGGCGGATGTTGCGGCCGCCGAACAGGGCTGGCGCCAGTTCTTCCACGACCCGGCACTGCAACAGCTGATCCAGACCTCGCTGGTGAACAACCGCGACCTGCGCGTCGCGGCGCTGAACCTTGACGCCTACCGTGCGCAATACCGCATTCAGCGTGCCGACCTGTTCCCGGCGGTTTCGGCCACCGGCAGCGGCAGCCGCCAGCGCGTCCCGGCGAACATGTCGCAAACCGGCGAATCTGGCATTACCAGCCAGTATTCGGCCACCCTGGGCGTCAGCGCCTACGAACTGGACCTGTTCGGCCGCGTCCGTAGCCTGACCGAGCAGGCCCTGGAAACCTACCTGTCCAGCGAGCAGGCCCGTCGCTCCACGCAAATCGCCCTGGTGGCCAGCGTGGCCAACGCCTACTACACCTGGCAGGCCGACCAGGCCCTGTTCAAGTTGACCGAAGAAACGCTGAAGACCTACGAGGAAAGCTACAACCTCACCCGTCGCAGCAATGAGGTTGGCGTGGCGTCGGCACTCGACGTCAGCCAGGCGCGCACCGCCGTGGAAGGCGCCCGAGTCAAGTACTCGCAGTACCAACGCCTGGTCGCCCAGGACGTCAACAGCCTGACCGTGCTGCTGGGCACCGGCATTCCTGCCGACCTGGCCAAGCCGCTGGAGCTCAACGCCGACCAGCTGGCCGAAGTACCGGCCGGCCTGCCGTCGGATATTCTCCAGCGTCGCCCGGACATCCAGGAAGCCGAGCACCTGCTCAAGGCCGCCAATGCCAACATTGGCGCGGCCCGCGCAGCGTTCTTCCCGAGCATCAGCCTGACCGCCAACGCGGGCAGCCTGAGCCCCGACATGGGTCACCTGTTCTCGGGCGGCCAGGGCACCTGGCTGTTCCAGCCGCAGATCAACCTGCCGATCTTCAACGCCGGCAGCCTGAAGGCCAGCCTGGACTACTCGAAGATCCAAAAGGACATCAACGTCGCCAAGTACGAAAAAACCATCCAGACCGCCTTCCAGGAAGTCTCCGATGGCCTGGCGGCGCGCAAGACCTTCGAAGAGCAGTTGCAGGCCCAGCGCGACCTGGTGCAGGCGAACCAGGACTACTACCGCCTGGCCGAACGCCGCTACCGCATCGGGATCGACAGCAACCTGACCTTCCTCGACGCCCAGCGCAACCTGTTCAGCGCGCAACAGGCACTGATCGGCGACCGTCTTTCGCAGCTGACCAGCGAGGTCAACCTGTACAAGGCGCTCGGCGGTGGCTGGTACGAGCAGACCGGGCAGGCCAACCAGCAGGCAGCGGTGGAAGCACCGAAAGGCTGATTGAGTTTGTAGCAGCATCAAGCCCACCTTCACGGTGGGCTTTTTGTTTGTCGGTACCTAAAAGCTATTAACCAACCGGAACATTCTGTTCGATTATCGCCCCGTTCCGTTTGCGGCGAATTGCCTCCCCCCGCCCAACCCCGCACCATCCCCCCACGCAACGTTGCCCAAGTTCATCAAAAAAGACCCGCACCTGCCGGCTCGATCCAGCAGTGCACCGGCTCGCCCCATAAAAACAAGAGATCCACGACAGATGAGCACTTTGCAACCCGCACGCCAGCTGCTGCCCGGCCTGTTGGCCATGTCCTGCGCCCTCCCCGTATTCGCCGCCAACGAAGGTGGTTTCATCGAGGACGCCAAGGCCACCCTCAACCTGCGCAACTTCTACATCAACCGCAACTTCGTCGACCCGGCCCACCCCCAGGGCAAGGCCGAGGAATGGACGCAAAGCTTCATCCTCGACGCCCGCTCCGGTTTCACCCAAGGCGCCGTGGGTTTCGGTGTGGACGTACTGGGCCTGTACTCGGTCAAGCTCGACGGCGGCAAAGGCACCACCAACACCCACCTGCTGCCCGTGCATGACGACGGCCGCCCAGCCGATGACTTCGGCCGACTGGGTGTGGCGCTGAAAGCCAAGCTGTCCGAAACCGAGCTGAAAGTCGGTGAATGGATGCCGGTACTGCCGATCCTGCGCTCGGACGATGGCCGCTCGCTGCCGCAGACCTTCCGTGGAGGCCAGCTGACCTCCAAGGAAATCGCCGGCCTGACCCTGTACGCCGGCCAGTTCCGTGGCAACAGCCCACGCAACGACGCCAGCATGGAAGACATGTCGCTGAACGGCAAAGCCGCGTTCACCTCCGACCGGTTCAACTTCGGCGGTGGTGAGTACACCTTCAACGACAAGCGCACCATGATTGGCCTGTGGGATGCCCAGCTCAAGGACATCTACCGCCAGCAATACCTCAACCTGACGCATAGCCAGCCCCTGGGCGACTGGACCCTGGGCGCCAATCTGGGCTACTTCATCGGCAAGGAAGACGGCGCCGAACGTGCCGGCAAGCTGGACAACCGCACCGCTTCTGCCCTGCTTTCGGCGCGCTACCAAGGCCACACCTTCTACGTTGGCCTGCAGAAGGTCAGCGGCGACGACGCCTGGATGCGGGTCAATGGCACCAGTGGCGGGACCTTGGCCAACGACAGCTACAACTCCAGTTTCGACAATGCCAAAGAGCGTTCCTGGCAGGTTCGCCATGACTTCAATTTCGCCACCGTGGGCGTACCCGGCCTGACCCTGATGAACCGCTACATCAAGGGCGACAATGTCACCGTGGGCAACGTGGACGATGGCAAGGAATGGGCACGGGAAACCGAACTGGCCTATGTGGTGCAGTCGGGCAGCTTCAAGGACCTGTCGGTGAAATGGCGCAACTCCACCATGCGTCGGGACTTCAGCACCAACGCGTTCGATGAGAACCGGTTGATTGTGAGCTACCCACTGAATCTCCTTTGAATGCTTCGCGGGCACGCCCGCTCCCACAGGATCGGCACAGTCTCAAGATCTTTGCCAATCCTGTGGGAGCGGGCGCGCCCGCGAATGGGCCAGAAGCAGCAAAATAACCAAAAGACATAAACAAATCTTTAAAGCTTCTTTGACGATATAAGCTGCAGCCGCTTGAATAGAGCCCTGATCCCCGCCCCAGAGCCGTGACATGGACCTCCGCCAGCTGCGCTACTTCATCGCACTCACCGAATACCGCAGTTTCGTCCGTGCCGCCGAGGCCATGGGCATCACCCAACCCGCCTTCAGCCGCGCCATCCAGAACCTGGAACACACGTTCGGCTGCCCGCTGGTCGACCGTGCCAGCAAAGCCCTGCCACCTACGCCAGAGGGCCAGGTAGTGCTGCAACATGCCAGGCGCCTGGTGCAGGGCGCTGCGCAGCTGAGCAACGAAGTGCTGCAAATGACCAAGCTCGACGCCGGCGAGCTGCACTTTGGCAGTGGTCCGGCACTGGCCGTGCGCCTGGTGCCCGATGCCCTGCGCCACTTCATCGAGCGCCACCCGGGCATCCGTACCTCGCTGCTGGTGGATAATGCCGAACGCCTCGGCCAGGCGCTGCGCCGTGAACAGATCGAGTTTTTCGTCGACGATATTCGCCCGTTCGAAGCCGACCCCAACTTCCACACCGAACCTTTGTCGCCCCGCCCCGGCCTGTTCTTCTGCCGCCCGGGCCACCCATTGCTGGCCAAGGACAGCCTGTCGACCAACGATCTGTTCAGCTACCCTTTGGCCAGCGCCCTGCTCGACCCCGGCGTACGCAAACGCCTGGCCAACCTCAGTGGGCGCAGCGATTTCACGCCGCACCTGCAGACCGAGCACCTGGCCATACTGCGCAGTGTGGTGCAGGCCAGCGATGCGATCGGCACGGCCAGCGAGGAGGCCGTGGCCGACGACCTGGCCGCGGGTAGCTTGGTGCGCCTGCATTGGCGCAACCTGCCCCCGGCCCTGGAGGTACTGAGCGTGCGCTGCGGAGTGGTCAGCCGCAGCGGCTACCGGCTGACGCCGGCGGCGCGGGCGATGATCGAGACGTTGGTCGGGCTGGATATGCCAGTGCGGGCTGCTGCCATTCGCTGAGCTGATGATGCTGGTGGCTGCGGGCTATCCTGAGCTATATCAGTTGTCTGTCCCGGCCCTTTCGCGGGTAAACCCGCTCCTACAGGGTTTCGTGGATCCCTGTAGGAGCGGGTTTACCCGCGAAAGGGCCGGGACAAGCAATACACCCCGATCAGGAAAACCAGGGAGGCACAATAATGAAAAACCTCGTCGACCACCTGAGCCAGTACGCCAGCTACCACCGCGATCCACGCAACATCGCCACCCACTTCGTCGGCATCCCCATGATCGTGCTGGCAGTCACCATCCTGCTGTCACGCCCAGGTTGGGAGATAGCCGGCATGTGGCTCTCCCCTGCCCTGCTGGCAGCGGCGGCGTCGGTATGGTTCTACCTGCGCCTGGACCTGCGCTTCGGCCTGGTGATGGGTGTGTTGCTGGGGCTATGCCTGTGGGTCGGCCAGGTGCTGGCGGTGCAGGCGACTGCGCTGTGGCTCAGTGCCGGGCTGGGGGCGTTCGTGCTGGGCTGGGTTATCCAGTTCGTCGGCCATTATTACGAAGGCCGCAAACCAGCCTTCGTCGACGATGTCAGCGGCCTGATCATCGGGCCGCTGTTCGTCGTGGCCGAGGCCGCTTTCATGCTGGGCCTGTGTCCGGCCCTGAAGCGCGCCGTCGAAGCCAATGCCGGCCCAGTGGTCGCACGCTCTGTGTAAACGCGCGTAGCAATCAGCTACGCGACTCTACACCCAGCTCGTCCCACACCGACTCCGCCAGGTGGAAGGTGGCATTGGCTGCCGGAATGCCGCAATAGATCGCGCTCTGCATCAGCACTTCCTTGATCTCGTCGCGGGTTACGCCGTTGTTGGCCGCCGCCCGCAAGTGCAGTTTCAACTCGTCGTTGCGGTTCATGCCGATCAGCATGGCGATGGTGATCAGGCTTCGGGTATGGCGCGGCAGGCCCGGGCGGGTCCAGATATCACCCCAGGCGTGGCGGGTGATCATTTCCTGGAATTCGCCGTTGAAGTCGTTGAGCTTCTCCAGGCTGCGGTCCACATGGGCATCGCCAAGCACCGCACGGCGCACTTGCATGCCGGCGTCGTAACGTTGTTTCTCGTCCATGGCGTTGTCCTCAGTGAGCCAGCAGGAAGTCGAGCACGCGGCGGCTGAAAGCCTCGCCAATCTCGACGTTGGACAGGTGCGCCGCCGGGAAGTCGACGTACTCGGCACCTTTGATACCAGCCTGCATGAAACGGCCATGCTCAGGGGTGGTGACCACGTCTTCGGTACCGGCAACGATCAGCGCGGGCACCTGGATGCGGCCCAGTTGCTCACGGTAATCAGCATCACGCACTGCTGCGCAGTTACCGGCATAACCTTGCGGGCTGGTTTGCGCCAGCATCTGGCAAATGCGTTGGGCTTGCTCAGGCTGGGCCTGAGCAAAGCCTGGAGTGAACCAGCGGGCGATGGAACCATCGCGCAGGTCGACCATGGCCTGCTGGCCGCCCTTGAGCACGGTGTCGATACGGGTGTTCCACACTTCGTCGTTGGCGATCTTCGCGGCGGTGTTGCACAGGGTCAGGCTGCGCAGGCGCTCACCGGCATTGATGCCCAGCCATTGGCCGATCAGGCCGCCCATCGACAGGCCGACAAAATGGGCCTTTGGAATATCCAGGCCATCGAGCAGGGCCAGCACATCGCGGCCCAGCTGTTCGATGGTGTATGGGCCTTCAGTCACCAGCGATGCGCCGTGACCACGGGTGTCGTAGCGCAGCACCCGCAAATGCTGGCTCCACAGCGGAATCTGGGTGTCCCACATGCCCAGGTCGGTACCCAGCGAGTTGGACAGGACCAGCACCGGGGCGTTTTCCGGGCCATCGATCTGGTAATTCAAAACGCCATCGGCCAGTTGCAAATGCGCCACAGCGGTCTCCTTCAGGCAGTGAAACGTTGATGTTCGGACACGGCGCGCGCCACCCAGACGCGGGCCTGGCCCAGGTAATGGGCAGGGTCGAGCAGGCGATCGAGTTCTTCGCCAGACAGCTCGGCGCTGACCTGCGGCTCGTCACCCAGCACAGCACGCAGGTGCCGCTGCTCGGCCACCGCGCGCTGGCAGCATTGCTCCAGCAAATGGTGAGCACGGTCGCGGCCCAGGCGTTGGGCCAGGACGATGCTCACCGCTTCGGCCAGCACCAGGCCCTGGGTCAGGTCGAGGTTGTGGCGCATGCGCGCGGCATCCACCTCCATGCCCTCGGCAATTACCTGGGCCTGGCGCAGGGCGCCAGAAACCAGGCAGCAGATATCCGGTAGGGTTTCCCATTCGGCATGCCACAGGCCGAGGCTGCGCTCGTGCTCCTGGGGCATGGCGGCAAACAGCGTCGACAGCAGGCCTGGCACGCGGGTGGCAGCACCGATCAACACCGCAGCACCCACCGGGTTGCGCTTGTGCGGCATGGTCGAAGAGCCGCCCTTGCCTGGCGCAGAAGGTTCGAACACCTCCCCCGCCTCGGTTTGCATCAGCAAGCTGACATCGCGGCCGAATTTGCCCAGGCTACCGGCAACCAGGCCGAGTACCGAGGCAAACTCCACCAGGCGGTCGCGCTGGGTGTGCCAGGGTTGCTCGGGCAGGGTCAGCTTGAGCTGCTCGGCCAGCGCTTCGGCCACCGGCAGCGCCTTGCTGCCCAAGGCCGCCAGGCTGCCCGAGGCACCACCGAACTGCAGCACCAGCAAGCGCGGGCGCAATTCCTGCAGCCGTTGACGGTGGCGGGTCAAGGCGCCCAGCACACCGGCCAGTTTCATGCCCAAGGTCACCGGGGTGGCATGCTGTAGCCAGGTGCGGCCGACCATTGGCGTATCGGCATGCTTCAAGGCCTGCTGCGAAAGGGTATCGGCCAGCTTGCCGAGGTCGGCCTCGATCAAATCGAGGGCATCGCGCAACTGCAGCACCAGGCCCGTGTCCATCGCGTCCTGGCTGGTGGCACCCAAGTGTACGTAGCGCTCGGCCTCAGGCACGCCAGTGGCGATCACCTTGCCCAACGCCTTCACCAGCGGAATCGCCGAATTGCCAGCGGTGGCGATGGCATGGGCCAGGGCGCCAGCGTCGTAACGCTGGGCCTGACATGCCGCCTCGATGGCCGCCACGGCACTGTGCGGGACCAGCCCGGCAGCGGCTTCGGCCCGGGCCAGCGCCGCTTCGAAGTCGAGCATGCCCTGCAGGCGGCCACGGTCGGAGAAAATCTCGCGCATGGCCGGCGCGGTGAAGTAGGCGTCGAACAGTTGGTTGCTCATGCAGCGTCCTTAGTCATCATGGTGCAGGTAGGCCGCCTGCTTCGGCAGACGCAGGCTGAACAGGAAGGCGATCGCCATCATTGCCGTCACGTACCAGTAGAAGGTGTTTTCCATCCCCAGGGTTTTCAAACCCAGGGCCACGTACTCGGCCGAACCACCGAATGCCGCGTTGGCCACCGCATAGGCCAACCCCACACCCAGCGCACGCACCTGCGGCGGGAACATCTCGGCCTTCACCAAGCCACTGATCGAGGTGTAGAAACTGACGATACACAGCGCCAGGGTGATCAGCACGAAGGCCATGAACGGGCTGCTCACGGTTTTCAGCGCCATCAGCAATGGCACGGTGAACAGGGTACCCAAAGCGCCGAACAGCAGCATCGAATTGCGCCGGCCGATGCGGTCGGACAGCATGCCGAAGAACGGCTGCAGCACCATGAACAAGAACAGCGCGCCGGTCATTACGTAGCTGGCGTTTTTCGCCGTCATACCGGCGGTGTTGACCAGGTACTTCTGCATGTAGGTGGTGAAGGTGTAGAAAATCAGCGAGCCCCCAGCGGTGTAGCCCAGCACGGTGATGAACGCCGCCGCGTGATTGCGGAACAGGCCACCGATCGAACCGGCATCCTTGTCATTGCGGGTTTCGGCGCTGCTGGTCTCATGCAGCGAGCGGCGCAGCATTAGCGAGATCAGTGCGGCGATGGCACCCACCACGAATGGAATGCGCCAGCCCCAGGCCCGCAGTTCATCTTCAGTCAACAGTTGCTGCAGGATCACCACCACCAGCACCGCCAGCAACTGGCCGCCGATCAAGGTGACGTACTGGAACGAGGCGAAGAAACCGCGCTGACCGCGCAGGGCCACTTCACTCATGTAGGTGGCGGTGGTGCCGTATTCGCCCCCCACCGACAGGCCCTGAATCAGGCGGGCCAGCAACAGCAGCGCCGGGGCCCAGGTGCCGATGCTGGCATAGGTGGGCAGGCAGGCGATCATCAGGGAGCCGAAGCACATCATCAGCACCGAGATCATCAGGGAATTCTTGCGACCGTGGCGGTCAGCGAGGCGGCCGAAGATCCAGCCACCGATGGGGCGCATCAAGAAGCCCGCGGCGAACACACCTGCCGTGTTCAACAGCTGCACGGTGGGGTCGTCGGAAGGGAAGAAGGCCGGGGCGAAGTAGATCGCGCAGAAGGCGTAGACGTAGAAGTCGAACCATTCCACCAGGTTGCCTGATGAGGCACCGACGATAGCGAAGATGCGCTTGCTGCGTTCTTCGCCGGTGTAATAGGTTGAGGTCATGACGGTTTTACTCCTGGAGGGTCCTAGGTAAGTCTAGACATACCTGGTAACACACTCGTTCCGCTATCAGGCTGGCAATTGGCCTTGTGTCTAACAGGTCCGGCCTCTTCGCGGGCAAGCCCGCTCCCACAGGTTCCCGTTGTGCAGTGGGCAACGATCATCCTGTGGGAGCGGGCTTGCCCGCGAAGAGGCCAGTACAGGTCAAACCCGTTCGATGGCCAGCGCCAAGCCTTGGCCAACGCCCACGCACATGGTTGCCAGGCCCTTGCGCCCACCACTCTTCTCCAGCTGGTGCAATGCAGTCAGCACCAGGCGCGCACCACTCATGCCCAGCGGGTGACCCAGGGCGATCGCGCCACCATTCGGGTTCACCTGCGGCGCGTCGTCGGCCACACCCAGCTCACGCAACACCGCCAGGCCTTGGCTGGCAAACGCTTCGTTAAGCTCGATCACATCGAAATCACTCACCGCCACACCCAGGCGCTCGGTCAGCTTGCGTACCGCCGGCACTGGACCAATGCCCATGACACGCGGGGCAACGCCGCCGCTGGCCATGCCCAGTACGCGGGCTCGTGGGGTCAGACCGTGCTTTTTCACCGCGGCGGCCGAAGCCAGGATCAGTGCCGCGGCACCGTCGTTCACGCCCGAGGCGTTGCCGGCGGTGACCGTCTTGTCCGGGCCATTGACCGGCTTGAGCTTGGTCAGCGCCTCCAGCGTGGTTTCCGGGCGTAGGTGCTCGTCACGGTCAACGATGATTTCGCCCTTCTTGTGGGCGATACGCACCGGTACGATTTCTTCGGCAAAGAAGCCCGCCGCCTGGGCAGCAGCGGCCTTCTGCTGGCTGCGCAAGGCGAAAGCGTCCTGGTCGGCGCGCGAAACCTGGTAGTCGTCAGCCACGTTGTCAGCGGTTTCCGGCATGGTATCCACGCCGTACTGGCTCTTCATCAGCGGGTTGATGAAACGCCAGCCGATGGTGGTGTCTTCCAGCTTCATGTTGCGCGAATAGCCACTTTCCGCCTTGCCCATGACGAACGGGGCACGCGACATCGACTCTACGCCACCGGCAATCACCAGTTCCATTTCGCCACTGGCAATGGCGCGGAAGGCGGTACCGATGGCATCCATGCCCGACGCGCACAGGCGGTTCAGGGTGACGCCTGGGATGCTTTCCGGCAGGCCGGCCAGCAGCAGCGCCATGCGTGCCACGTTGCGGTTGTCCTCACCAGCCTGGTTGGCGCAGCCGAAGAACACTTCGTCCACCTGGCCCCACTGCACGCCAGGGTTGCGCTCGATCAGCGCCTTCAGCGGCACGGCTGCCAGGTCGTCGGCCCGCACGCTGGCCAGGGCGCCGCCGAAGCGGCCGATTGGGGTGCGGATGGCATCACAGATGAATACGTCGTGCATCAGGCTTTCTCCTGCCACTTGGCCATGGGCTGCGGCGGTACGGGCTTCGAGGTCACGCGGGGCGGACAGCTCGACTTGGGTGGGTTCGGTAATGGTCTGCACGTGGCATTTGGAGGCTCCTGGTCAGGGTGCTTCGGTGGCCCCAGATTAAGGAGACTGGCGGGTAGCTTTCAATTCGATAATCGACTATTTGTGCGGTTATCGAACCATTTGTTGCTTAACTAACCATTGAGCACCGCGTGGGGTTCTTCGCAGCGCAAGGCTGCTCCTACAGAAAGCGACACCGTCCAGTAGGAACAGCCTTGCGCTGCGAATGGGCCGCAAAGCGGCCCCCGCTCATCAGGTCGCGTCCGCGTGGCTCACCAGCCCTTTCACAACCACCCCCACGGTCGCCAGTGCCGCCGGCACCAGCAGCGCCGTCAGCACCTGCTCGAAGTTCCAGCCCAGGCCCAGCAGCGTCGCGCCACTCCAAGCCCCGAGAATCGCGCCGAAGCGGCCAATACCCAGCATCCACGATACCCCCGTGGCCCGGCCCTGGGTCGGGTAGAAGCGTGCCGCCAGCGAAGGCATCGCCGACTGCGCACCGTTCACGCACATGCCGGCGATCAGCACCAGCGTGGCCAGCACGGTAATGTTGCCCAGGCTCTGCCCCACGGCGTAGGCGAACACCCCGGCCAGCAGGTAGAAAATACCGATCACCTTGTGCGGATTGAAACGGTCCATCGCCCAGCCCACACCCACTGCACTCAGCACCCCGCCAAACTGGAACAACGCGCCGATGAACGCGGCCTGCTCCATGCTCGCGCCGCTGTCACGCATCAGCGTTGGCAACCAACTGGTCAGCAGGTAGACGATCACCAGGCCCATGAAATAGGTCAGCCATAGCAACACGGTGCCCAGGCCGTAAGTGCCAGAGAAGATCACCGCAAACACGTTACGTGCAGCCACCGCCTTTTGCTCCGGCACGCTGAAGCTGCCTGCCTCGGCCACCAGGTGCGGCGCAATCGGCGACAAGGTCTTGCGCACCTTGTCGGTGCCACGGTTGCGTACCACCAGGAACCGCGCCGACTCCGGCAGCCAGATCATGAGCACCAGTGCCAGCAGCAGCGGCAACACGCCACCGATCACCAGCAAGCTGTGCCAGCCATAGGCCGGGATCATCTTGGCGGAAATGAAGCCACCCCCCGCCATGCCTAAGTTGAAGCCACAGAACATGCTGGTCACCAGCAGCGACTTGAGGCGTTCGGGGGTGTATTCAGACAAAAGCGTGGTGGCATTGGGCATGCCTGCCCCCAGGCCCAGCCCGGTCAGGAAGCGCAGGACCAGCAACTGGTCGACGTTGGTGGCGTAGGCCGAGGCCAGGCTGAAGCCGCCGAACACCAGCACCGCCCCCACCAGCACGCCTTTGCGGCCGAAACGGTCAGCCAGCGGCCCGGAGCCCAGGGCGCCAAATACCATGCCGATCAACGCGGCACTCATGACCGGGCCGAGGCTGGCGCGGTCGATCCCCCACTCCTGCGACAGGGCCGGGGCGATGAAGCCCATGGCGGCGGTGTCCAGGCCATCGAGGAAGACGATCAGGAAGCACAACAGCACGACCCGCCACTGATAGCGTGACAGCGGCTGTTGATTGATGAACGACTGGACGTCGAGGCTTTTGCCAACGTTGGTTTGCGCTTGGTTCATTGTTGTTATCCAGAATGTGGGGCACAGCCAGGCCACTGCACGCGGCTAACCGGTACAAGATGGCGTTGATGGGGGAATGTGGCCTGCGTCAGCCTGGATACAACGGGACTGCGTGCGGGTGCGGCCGCAGCAGCGAGGGGACAGTCTTCATGGGTAAGTGCCTCTTATGTTTTTCTTGTTCGGTCGGCATAGCCGACCGTTGCGAGAGACATTAATCAGCGGGCGCAAGTGAAGCAATTCACCCGAAACGACACTGTGCGTTTATCGCACAGGAAACCATTTTCCCTGTTCTATTTTGCGGCCCATGCCAACTCAGCCGAACAACTGATGGCAAAGATCGCGGCTGGCCGCCAGCAAAATCGGCAAGAACCGCTGCTCCAGTTCACTGCGCGTCACCCGCCCGACATGGGTACTCACGTTCAAGGCCGCCAGCACCTGCCCCGACGCGTCATACACCGGCACCGCAATCGATCGCAGCCCCTGCTCCAGCTCCTGATCCACCACGCACCACCCCTGGGCGCGCACCTGCTGGATACAGGCGAACAACGATTCAGGGTCATTCAAGGTCCGGCTGGTGCGTGCCTTCAGGTCGGCACGGTCCAGGTACTCACGCAGGCTGGTGTCGTCCATGGCCGCCAGCAGAATGCGCCCCATCGACGTGCAATAGGCCGGCAGGCGCCCGCCCACCGACAGGTCGACCGAAATCAACCGCTCCACGGTGGCCGAACGCGCTATATAAAGGATGTCGTCACCTTCGAGGGTGGCCATGTTGGCCGCCTCATGCAACTGGTCGCTGATGCGGTCCAGGTACGGCTGGGCAGAAATCGCCAGCGGCGTCGACGACAAGTACGCATGCCCCAGGGTCAGCACTTTGGGCAGCAGCGAGTAAGTCCGCCCGTCGGTGGTGGCGTAACCCAGCTTGATCAAAGTGTGCAGGCAGCGGCGCACTGCCGCCCGGGGGATTTCGGTACGGTGGCTGATCTGGGCGATGGTCAGGTGGCGTTTACGCTCCTGGAACGCCTGGATCACGGCCAGGCCACGTGCCAGGGAGGTCATGAAGTCTGGATCGCCGGTAAAGGCCTGGATGCGCTTGGCCGGGGACGCCACGATCGGCGGCGCCATGGCGGCCGTAGCAGGCCGTGCCGCCTCCGGATTGCCGGAATCGTTGCCCAGGGTTTCGTCACTCATCGCACACCTCAAAAAAAACGCCGGTTCGTGCGATTATCGAACAAACGGCCGATAATCGCAATTGACCGCCGACACTTTTGCTTATACCTTTCTCATGCCACTTGTGGCTTCTTTGGAGAGACTGGTCAGGTACCCACCGTAGAAGTCCCCAGGCAACGGCCTCGCCTTTCGGCGAGGCCGTTTTTCATTGCGCCGCCGCCCCTTCATTGGAGCGAACTTTTATCAGTCATGCCTTTCAAACTTGTACGAAAGGTCCCAACTGCTTCCGAGCACGTTCCACTACTTACGTCAGATGATGTCAGGGTTGGGTAAATAACGATGTTCGGCTAATTATCGGTTGCTATAATCGATTGCGCAGGCCCCCACGCTACCGTGGCAATGGAACCTTCCGCTGTATCAAGCCGTTGCGGCCAGCAAGGCATGTGCATGCTGCACAATGCATAACAACAGTCTTCACACTTAATTCAGGTACTGCATGTGACGAAAGATGAACTGCGCGCAGAACTCGAGCGCCAGGCTGAACGTTACAAGGATGTTTACGGTGGCGAAGTCACCACTTACGCCGCACAACCGGATCCGGAACGCAAACCTTGGCGCAAGCGTGCCAGCGTGCGCGACCAGGCCTTCAGCCAGGAACTGGAACGTATGGAAAAAGAACTGCGCAGCGATACCCCCTGAGCCTCGGGACCACGCCAGCGCGTCGTCGCCCGGCCAGCCCGGGCGCGGTCGATCTTTACTGCCCGGCCGATGATGAAATGGAATTACACAAATTTCATACGGGCGTTTGAATGGTGATGAAACGGCTTTTTCTTCAATTTTCTGCCTGATTTCGCCAGCTTTTGTGCTTTTTAGCCGATATTTACCTGCCTTCACGCCAGCTCATGCACGGCACGCTTACGCCATGAAGATTGCCATCGGTCAGTAGCAAGTGCATCGATTGCCAAGGTTTTCTGGCATAATCCCGCCCCCCTATGACCGCCAGACAACCTTCATGATCGATTTATTCAGCGGACTGGATGCCTGGGTGTTGGTGAGCCTGCTGCTCGCCTTGACCTTCGTACTCGCCTTCGAGTTCATCAATGGCTTTCATGACACCGCCAACGCGGTAGCTACCGTCATCTATACCAAAGCCATGCCACCGCACCTCGCCGTGTTCTTCTCCGGCGTGTTCAACTTCCTTGGCGTTCTGCTCGGCGGTGTCGGGGTGGCCTATGCCATCGTGCACCTGCTGCCGGTAGAGCTGCTGATCAATGTGAACACCGGACACGGCCTGGCCATGGTCTTCTCGCTGCTGGCCGCGGCCATCACCTGGAACCTGGGCACCTGGTACTTCGGCATCCCCGCCTCCAGCTCGCACACGCTGATCGGCTCCATTCTGGGTGTCGGCCTGGCCAACGCTCTGATCAACGACATTCCGCTGGGTGACGGCGTCAACTGGCAAAAAGCGATCGACATCGCCATGTCGCTGGTGGTCTCGCCAATGGCCGGCTTCGCCGTTGCCGCCCTGGTGCTGATCGGCCTGAAGTGGTGGCGCCCGCTGTCGAAAATGCACAAAACCCCCGACCAGCGCCGCAAGCTCGACGACAAGAAGCACCCGCCGTTCTGGAACCGCATGGTCCTGGTCGTTTCTGCCATGGGTGTAAGCTTCGTGCACGGTTCCAACGACGGCCAGAAAGGCATCGGCCTGATCATGCTGGTGCTGATCGGCATCGTCCCGGCCAAGTTCGTGCTCGACCTGAACAGCACCACCTACCAGATCGAACGCACCCGCGACGCCACGTTGCACATGAGCCAGTTCTACCAGCGCAACGCCGCCACCCTGGGCGAGTTCCTGGCACTGGGCAAGGCCAAGGCCAGCGACCTGCCGGAGCAGTTCAGCTGCAACCCACAGCAGACCGAACCGACCATCGCCGCGCTGCAGTCCTCGCTGCAAGGCGTGACCGACTACCACAGCCTGGACGCCGAGAAGCGCGTCGAAGTGCGCCGCTACCTGCTGTGCCTGGATGACACGGCGAAGAAGGTGGGCAAGCTGCCAGGCCTGGAGGCCCGTGAAAAGGCCGACCTGGAAAAGCTGCGTAAAGACCTCACAGCCACCACCGAATACGCCCCGTTCTGGGTGATCGTGGCCGTGGCCCTGGCCCTGGGCCTGGGCACCATGGTTGGCTGGAAGCGTGTGGTGTTGACCGTTGGCGAGAAGATCGGCAAACAAGGCATGACCTATGCCCAGGGCATGTCGGCACAGATCACCGCGGCCTGCGCCATCGGCATGGCCAACGTGTTCGCCCTGCCGGTATCGACCACCCACGTGCTGTCGTCCGGCGTGGCAGGCACCATGGTCGCCAACAAAAGCGGCCTGCAAGGCGGCACCGTGAAGACCATCCTGCTGGCCTGGGTCCTGACCCTGCCTGCCTCGATGGGCTTGGCGGCCGGCCTGTTCTGGCTGGCGTCCAAAGCCATTGGCTGAGTGACACCGCAATAGAAAAAGGCGCCTTCCAGGCGCCTTTTTCGTATCCGTGAACAAGCGCGTCTTTTGTGGGAGCGGGCGTGCCCGCGAAAGGGCCGGTGCAGGAAAACTACCTTTTCTTGCCCCCTAACAATGACCCCATCAACCCACGCACCAACTGCCGCCCCAACTGGTTGGCCGCCTGGCGCACCGCCGACTTGATCGCCTGCCCCGCCGCACTCTGCAAGAACTCACCGGCCTTGTCGGTAAAGCTCTCCTCATCGGCGTTCGGTTGCGGCGCCGGCTCCACCGCCTCGCCCTTGCGCTGGGTCAGCATCTCATAGGCCGACTCACGGTCCACCGGCTTGTCGTAGCGCCCCGCCAATGGCGAAGCGGCAACCAACGCGCTGCGCTCAACCGCACTCAGCGGCCCGATACGTGACTGCGGCGGTGCAACCAGCACCCGCTGTACCATGGCCGGTGTGCCCTTTTCCTCCAACGTCCCCACCAGCGCTTCGCCAATACCCAACTCGGTCAGCACCGCCAGCGTGTCGAACGCCGGGTTGGGGCGGAAACCATCGGCCACCGCCCGCAGCGCCTTCTGCTCCTTGGCGGTAAACGCCCTTAAACCATGTTGAATGCGCAAACCCAACTGGGCCAGCACCGCATCGGGCAAGTCACCTGGCGACTGGGTAACGAAATACACACCCACCCCTTTGGAGCGGATTAGCCGTACCACTTGCTCCAAACGATCCTGCAACGCCTTGGGCGTGCCGTTGAACAGCAAATGGGCCTCATCGAAGAACAGCGCCAGCACCGGCTTGTCGGCATCACCGCGCTCGGGCAACTGCTCGAACAACTCGGCCAGCAGCCACAACAGGAACGTCGCGTACACCTTGGGTGCCTCATGCACCAGCCGGCTGGCATCGAGCAGGTGAATACGGCCACGGCCATCCGGGTCCGGGCGCAGCAAGTCCTCCAGTTGCAATGCCGGCTCGCCGAACAGCGCCTCGGCCCCTTGCTGCTCCAGGGTTGCAAGCCGGCGCAGCAAGGCCTGGGTGGAGCCCGTGGTCATCAGCGCGCTGTCTTCGCCGAGCAGTTGCGGGTTGTCTTTCAGGTGCGCGAGCAGGGCCTTGAGGTCCTTGAGGTCGAGCAGCAGCAGGCCTTCGCGGTCAGCCACCTTGAATGCTGCATACAACGCCGCCTGCTGGCTGTCGGTCAGTTCCAGCAAGTTGCCCAATAGCAGCGGCCCCATTTCGCTGAGGGTGGTGCGCAGCGGGTGGCCGGACTGCCCGGCGATATCCCACAAACTCACCGGGTAGGCCCGGGGCGTATGCCCCAGCCATGGCATGCCGGCGATGCGCTCGGCCACCTTGCCCTGTGGCGTACCGGCAGCGCCCAAGCCACAGAGGTCACCTTTGACATCGGCGGCGAACACCGCCACCCCTGCGTCGCTGAACACTTCCGCCAGGTGCTGCAGGGTAACGGTCTTGCCTGTACCGGTTGCACCCGCGACCAGACCGTGGCGGTTGGCCAGTCGCATTGCTTGCCCGACTGGCTGGCCATCCGGGCCAGCGCCTACAACGATGGTCGAAAATTCCGACATCTCTTTAATCCTCTGCTCAAGCTTTAGCTCAATTCGGCCGATACCTGTGGGTCATATTCGCCTTAATAGAGAGGAACAACCGAAAAGGGACTTTTCCGGATGTTGCACTACCTACAGCTCCACTCGTGCGAACGCCTGATATAAAACCTTAGCGGAACCGATTACGCCATGAACAAAAGCCTTCGTTTCAGCCACAAGATTCTTTTGGCAGCGTCACTGATCGTGATACTTGCCTTCAGCCTTTTCACCCTCTACAACGATTACCTCCAGCGTAATGCGATTCGCGAGAGCCTGGAAAACTATCTGGCTGAAATGGGCACCTCCACTTCGACCAACATCCGCAACCTGTTCGAAGGCCGGATCAAACTGGTGGAAAACCTGGCGCAGAACATTGCCCAGGACCCGGCCAATGCCGAAACCCTGATGGGCCAGAATGCGCTGATATCCAGCTTCCTCACAGTCTACCTGGGCAAGGTCGACGGCGGTTTCAGCGTGCGCCCGGACGCGAAGATGCCCGACGGCTACGACCCACGCACCCGCCCCTGGTACAAGGACGGCATGAGTGCCAGCGGCGCGACCCTGACCGAACCGTACATCGACATGACCACCAACAAGATGGTCATCGGTATCCTCAGCAAGGTCTCCAGCAGCGTTGGCGTGGTCGGTGGCGACCTGGCCCTGGACGGCTTGGTGCAGATCATCAACTCCCTCAACTTCGGCGGCATGGGCTACGCCTTCCTGGTCAATGATCAAGGCAAGATCCTGGTGCACCCGGACAAAGACCTGGTCATGAAGTCGCTGTCAGACCTGTTCCCGCAGCACACGCCGAAGCTGACCGGCGAGTTGACCGAAGTGCAGAGCGATGGCCAAGCCCGCCTGCTGACCTTCACCCCCATCACCGGCCTGCCGTCGGCCAACTGGTACATCGGCCTGTCCGTGGACAAGAACAAGGCCTTCTCGATGCTCAGCACCTTCCGTACCTCGGCGGTGATCGCCACGGTCGTGGCGGTGGTGATCATCATCGGCCTGCTCGGCCTGCTGATCCGCGTATTGATGCAGCCGCTGCACACCATGACTCGGGCCATGGAAGACATTGCCGAAGGTGAAGGCGACCTGACCAAGCGCCTGCGCATCCACAACCACGACGAGTTCGGCATCCTCGGCAATGCCTTCAACCGGTTCGTCGAGCGTATTCACAGCAGCATCCGCGAAGTGTCCTCGGCCACCGAGCAAGTCAACGAAGTGGCCCTGCGGGTGATCAGTGCTTCGAATTCGTCGATGACCAACTCCGACGAGCAATCCAACCGCACCAACAGTGTCGCCGCCGCCATCAACGAACTGGGTGCCGCCGCCCAGGAAATCGCCGGCAACGCCGCCCAGGCTTCGCAGCACGCCAGTTCCGCACGCCTGCTGGCCGAAGAAGGCCAGCAAGTGGTCGAGCGCAACATCGCCGCGATGAACCGCCTGTCCGACCTGATCGTCACGTCCAGCGAGCACATCGAAACGCTGAACAGCAAGACCGTGAATATCGGCCAGATCCTCGAAGTGATCACCAGCATTTCCCAACAGACCAACCTGCTGGCACTGAACGCCGCCATCGAAGCGGCCCGCGCCGGTGAAGCCGGGCGAGGCTTTGCCGTGGTCGCCGATGAAGTGCGCAACCTGGCGCACCGCACTCAGGAATCGGCGCAACAGGTGCAGACCATGATCGAAGAGCTTCAGGTCGGTGCCCGCGCGTCGGTCGACACCATGGACCAGAGCCAGCGCCACAGCCAGGACAGCATGCAGATCGCCAACCAGGCGGGCGAGCGGCTGGACAGCGTGACGGTACGCATTGGCGAGATCGACGGCATGAACCAATCGGTGGCCACCGCCACCGAAGAACAGACCGCCGTGGTCGAGGCGATCAACATGGACATCAACGAGATCAACATGCTCAACCAGGAAGGCGTGGAGAACCTGCAGGCGACCCTGCGCGCGTGCTCCGACCTTGAGCAGCAGGCTGGCCGCCTGAAGCACCTGGTGGGCAGCTTCCGCATCTGACAGCTACACCTCCACCTGTAGGAGCAGCCTTGCGCTGCGAAAGGGCCAGTCAAGGCAGCACAGCTGTATTGTCTGTACTGGCCTCTTCGCAGCGCAAGGCTGCTCCTACAAGGGTTGCGCCCCTCACCCAAGCCGATCGAACAAACTATCCTTCATACAGGTCAACCTTTAGGCGCGTCATCGCCGGCCAGTCAACGCCGGATGACAGACCCGAAGACGATCCCGGAGGGATGCTGATCGTGCACATCGCCGACATCACCATGTTCTACGCCCCAGCCAGCGGTGGCGTACGTACCTATCTTGATGCCAAACATCACCGTCTCGACGCCATCCACGGCGTTCGCCATAGCCTGTTGATCCCCGGTGCCAGCGCCCACCATGCCGATGGCATCTACCAGGTACCCGCCCCGCCCTTGCCATTCGGCAAGGGTTACCGATTTCCGGTACGCCTGGCCCCCTGGTGCAATACGCTGCGCACGCTCAAACCCGACCTGATCGAAGTCGGCGACCCGTACCTGACGGCCTGGGCGGCACTGGAGGCCAGGCGCCAACTCGACGTGCCGGTGATCGGTTTCTACCATTCCGATCTACCGTTGCTGGTCAGCAACCGCATGGGCAACTGGTTCACGCCCAATGTCGAGGCCTATGTCAGCAAGCTGTACGGCAATTTCGATCGGGTGCTGGCCCCCAGCCAAATCATGGCCGACAAATTACGCCGCCTGGGCGTGCGCGATGTCCACGTGCAGCCGCTGGGCGTCGACCTGGCCACATTCCACCCCGCCCAACGCGACCCACACCTGCGCACCGAACTGGGCATTGCCGACACCAGCCGCCTGTTGATCTACGCTGGCCGCGGCTCGCGGGAAAAGAACCTGCCGGTACTGCTCGACTGCATGCAGCGACTCGGCTCCTCCTACCACCTGTTGCTGGTAGGGTCGAACATGCCCACCAACGTGCCACGCAACGTCAGTGTCATCGACCACTTCTGCCCTGCTGCAGAGGTGGCCCGGCTGATGGCCAGCGCCGACCTGCTGGTGCATGCTGGCGACCAGGAAACCTTCGGCCTGGTCATACTCGAAGCGATGGCCAGCGCCACACCTGTGGTAGCCGTACGCGCGGGCGCTTTCGGCGAAATCATCAACGAGCAGTGCGGCCGCCTGTGTGCGCCCAACGATGGCCGGGCCATGGCGTCAGCGGTACGCGAGGCGTTCGAGGCAGGTGTACGCAAGCTCGGCGCGCAGGCCCGTCGCCATGTAGAACAGCATTACGCGTGGGATAACGTGGTCACGGGCCTGCTACAGCACTACCAAGCCGTGCTTGGCCATCAGCCACAGGTGCGTGCCCATGCTTAAGACCTCCTCCAGCCAGCGCAGCCTCATGCTGGTATTGCATGATGTAGCGCCGGAAACCTGGCCCGACTATGCGCCATTCGTGGAAGCCGTGGACGCGATGGGCAGGGTGCCCATGACATGGCTGGTGGTCCCTGACTTCCATCGGCGTAATCCGCTGCATCAGGCACCTTCGTTCTGCCGCCTGCTGGACAAACGCCTGGCCAATGGCGACGAACTGGCGCTGCACGGCTACGCCCATGCTGACGAAGGGCCAGCACCGTGCAGCCCCATCGACTACTTCATGCGCCGCATCTATACGCATGAAGGCGAGTTCTATGGCCTTGATGAGCACCAGGCGCTTACCCGGCTGCAGGAGGGCCTGGCACTGTTCGAGAGCCACGGTTGGCCTGTGGCAGGGTTTGTCGCACCTGCCTGGCTGATGAGCCAAGGTACTCGGCAGGCGCTGCGCCGCCTGCCACTGAAGTACACCAGCACACCGCAGCACCTGTACCGCTTGCCGGACTTCACCGCCATCGATGCCCCAGGGCTGGTCTGGAGCGCACGCAGCGCATGGCGTCGCAAAGTGTCCCGCGCGCTGTGCGAGTGGCAATGCCAGCGTTGGCGGGGCGCGAGTACGTTGCGCCTGGGGCTGCACCCTGTGGACATGCGCCATCGCTCATCCCGTGACTACTGGCTGCGAACGCTGGAAACACTGTTGAAGCAGGGCCGCGAACCGCTGACCAAGTCTGCCTGGCTGGAGCGCCAGGTGGCAGCATGAACCGTTGGGCCTGGCTGGCGCTGGCGTTGCTGGGTGCGGCGCTAGTGCCAGCGTTGCTGGGGGGTAGCGAATTGCTGCCAAAGCTGAGCCGGTTCGACCCACAACTGCTGCTCGTCCTACTGGGCATGATACTGGCGTGCTGGGTCATCAACGCCCTGCGTCTGCGCTTGTTGCTGGGTGAGCAGGCAACACAGTTGAGCCATGCACGCAGCCTGGGCGTGGTCATGGCCACCGAGTTTGCCATCTGCACCACCCCTGGCGGCAGCGGCGGCCCGTTGACCCTGATGGCCCTGCTCGCGCACAACCGCATCGGCCCGGCGCGCAGCGGTGCCGTATTCGCCATGGACCAATTGAACGACCTGGTGTTCTTCTTCTGCGCGATGCTGACGATAGCCGGCTATGCGCTGTTCCACAGCCTGGGCCGTAGCCAGGAAAGCATGCTATTGGGCAGTGCGTTACTGCTTTGCACTGCGCTGGCCGGGGTTATCGGGCTGTTGCGCTACCGGCGCACGGTAATGCGCATGAACGGCAGGCTGTTGCAGCGCCTGGGCGTGGGGCAGCCGCGCAAACGCCGCTGGGCGCGCAAGCTGCTGCACTTCATCGCCGCCTTGGTGCAGACCTGGCGCCTGCCCAAGCGCACGCTGAGCCTGGTGTTCACCCTGACCTGCGTCCACTGGGGGCTGCGCTACAGCGTGCTGTACCTGGTGTTGCGTGGGCTAGGGGTAGACCTGGCATGGATTCCCAGCTTCCTGGTGCAGATGCTGTCGCTCAGTGCCGGCCAGTTCAGCCTGCTGCCTGGCGGGGCCGGGGCCGCCGAGCTGACTTCGGCGAGCCTGCTGACACCGTTGGTGGGCAGTTCCACCGCGGCAGCGGCGATCCTGATCTGGCGGGCGGTCACTTACTACTTTTATCTGCTGGCGGGCGGGCCTGTGTTCGTGTGCCTGCTGGCGCGTCCGTTGTTGGCGCGCTGGCGGCGTCAGGCCGGTTGAGCTGTTGCCAGAGCTCGGCGGCGCCAGGGAAGTCGGTGCCGTCAGTGTCATCCAGGGCTTCGGGGTCGTAGCGGGCCAGGCAGCCTTCGCCGAGGGTGGGTGGGGGTGAGGCGGTGGGGTTGTTGCGTTGCTTGGCCATTGGCGCTTCACTCAAGATTGCTGGGGGCGCTTTACGCCCCAGCATCTCACAGCCAGCCAGTAGTGTGTCAGTCAAACACCACGGTCTTGTTGCCATGCACCAGCACCCGGTCTTCCAGGTGATAGCGCAGGCCACGGGCCAGAACCATCTTCTCCACATCACGGCCAAAGCGGACCATGTCCTCGATGCTGTCAGCATGGCTGACACGCACCACGTCCTGCTCGATGATCGGGCCGGCGTCCAGCTCTTCAGTGACGTAGTGGCAGGTCGCGCCAATCAGCTTCACACCACGCAGGGCGGCCTGGTGGTACGGCTTGGCACCGACGAACGACGGCAGGAAGCTGTGGTGGATGTTGATGACCTTCTCGGCATAGTCCCGGCACAGCTGCGGCGGCAGGATTTGCATGTAGCGGGCCAGCACCACAACGTCGGCACCGTGCTCCTGCACCAGACGCGACACTTCGGCAAACGCCGGGGCCTTGTCCTTGGGATCGACCGGTACATGGAAGAATGGAATGCCGTGCCACTCGACCATGCTGCGCAGGTCATTGTGGTTGGAGATCACGCATGGGATCTCGCAATCCAGTTCATCGGTGTGCCAGCGGTGCAGCAGATCGGCCAGGCAGTGCGATTCACGGCTGGCCATCAGTACCACGCGCTTCTTCTGCGCCGAGTCGGTAATGCGCCAGGTCATGGAGAACTCTTCGGCAATTGGCGCAAACGCCTCACGGAAGGCTTCGATACCGAACGGCAGCGATTCAGCGCGAATCTCATGGCGCATGAAGAACCAACCGCTCTGCTCATCGGAGTGGTGGCTGGCTTCGTTGATCCAGCCATTGTACAAGGCCAGGAAATTACTGACTTTCGCCACGATGCCTACACGGTCGGGGCAGGCGATCACCAGACGATAGGTGCGCATGAATGAGACTCCAGAACTTCGCAAAGGCGCCTATTCTAGCGGCCCGGCAGAAAAAACGCAGTATTGATCGCAGCCACCAAGGCATATGCAGGGCCAAATCGCTGCACGGGCATTGTCTGACAGACATGTCGCAGTGCCTGGGCTTTATGTAAAATTTTGTTCACGTAGAGAAATGTTGTCACAGCTTAATTAACAGTTAATTGCCCAATCTTATGTTTACTTGCGAGTATCGGCTGTCTATTATTGCCCCACACATTTCTGAACACGCATTAAGGAACACTCCATGTCCCTGATCAACGAGTACCGCGCTACCGAAGAAGCCATCAAGGAACTTCAGGCCCGCCTGGCCAACCTGTCGCAGGATGACAAGCTGAAGAAAGAACTGGAGTTCGAAGGCAAACTGCGCACGCTGATGGGCGAGTACTCCAAGTCGCTGCGCGACGTGATTGCCCTGCTCGACCCAGAGTCGAAACTGAGCAAGTCGCCTCGCGGTGCAGTCAAGGTTACAGCCACCAAGCGTGCACGCAAGGTCAAGCAATACAAGAACCCGCACAACGGTGAAGTGATCGAAACCAAAGGTGGCAACCACAAAACCCTGAAAGAGTGGAAAGCCACTTGGGGTGGCGATGTGGTTGAAAGCTGGGCCACCCTGCTGGACTGATAGTCCACCTACGCCTTTTTGCTTCACACAACAAAAACGCCGGCACACTGCCGGCGTTTTTGTTTACCTGCCATCAGTCTATTGCAAATTGTGCCTGCAATTGCCGGGCATGCATTTGCCAAGCTTCCAGCACTCGCCGGCCTGCCTCGTCGGCGCCCTCCCAGGCTTGCTGACGTGCCTGCTCGAAGTCGCCCAGGGTATTCGGCGCGCCCCACTGCGGGTCGCTCAGGCGTTGCTGGCAAAAGCTGAACCAACGTTGCCGCTCTTCGCCGGCCAAGGTGTCAGGGAAGTTACGTGCCCGATAGCGGAACAACAGCTCCGGCAAACGCGGATCATCGAACATCCAGTGGCCATGGCTCAACTGCGCCGGTTCCAGCGCACGAACTTGCTCGCATAAGCGCCGGTCACGGTCACCGATAAAACCCTCATACAATTGCTGTTCCGGGTCCTCACTCGGGGCGAACTCATCCTTGCCATAGATGTGCGCCAGCTTGTCCTGCCATTGCGCCTGTTGGTTGGCCAACTGTTCACCGCGCAATTGTAACAACGTCAAGTCCAGGCCCAATCGTTGTTGATCAGCCGGGCGCAATACCGACAGCGGTGCCAGTACCGGACAGCGATTGATCTGCACCAATTTGAGCGGCACCGGCAGTTCACCCTCGGCCAATTCATCATGCCGGGTGTACAAGCGCTGACGCAAAACTTCAGCACTTTCCCGTAGCAACGGTAGGGTTTCCTGATGCAGGTCGCAAACAATCAGTGCATTGCGATTACGCGGGTGCCAGGCCAGTGGCAATACGACACCTAGGTAATTACGCGCCGCAGAAAAGCGTCCGGATATATGCACCAGTGGCTGCAACAAACGAATCTGCTCCATCACTTTATGCTTGCTGCGCAATTGGAATAGCCAGTCATACAACTTGGGTTGTTTCTGCCGAATCAGGCGAGCCAGGGCAATGGTTGCCCGCACGTCGGAAAGCGCCTCGTGGGCATGCCCGTGGTCAATACCGTTGGCCTTGCTCAGTAGCTCCAGGCGCAGGCTGGTGCGCCCATCCTGCTGCGGCCATTGGATGCCGTCCGGGCGCAAGGCATACGCGGTGCGCACGATGTCGATCAGGTCCCAACGGCTGTTGCCGCCCTGCCACTCACGGGCATAGGGGTCGAAAAAGTTGCGGTACAAACTGTAGCGGGTCACTTCATCGTCGAAGCGCAGGGTGTTGTAGCCGGCGCCACAGGTACCCGGTTGCGCCAGTTGTGCGTGCACCCGGGTCATGAACTCGGCTTCGCACAGGCCCTGCTCAGCCAGCAACTGTGGGGTGATGCCGGTGACCAGGCAGGCCGCCGGGTGCGGCAGGATGTCGTCCGAGGGCCGGCAATAAAGGCTGATGGGCTCGTCGATCTCGTTGAGGTCGAAATCAGTGCGCACGCCGGCCACCTGCAGCGGCCGATCGCAGCGCGGGTTGATGCCGGTGGTTTCGTAGTCGTGCCAGAAAATGCTGGAGGTCACGGGGTCGTCCTGTATCGAGGTCGACCCGATTCTAGCGCGATTCTGGAAAACCGAATGTCAGACAGAAGCGTTGGCGGGGCGGAAACTGAAATAGTCGCGCAGCGAGCGGACAAAATCATCGTACTCGCGCGGGGACTGCAGCAGCATGAAGCCCGAATCGTAGTGCCCTGGCGTCTGGTCCTCGCGGCACCACAGGCAACTGGCGGTGAGGTTGACGAACTGGTGCCCGCCGCCGGCCAGTGGCATGCGCAGTTGCAGCTCGTAATCGGGCCCGACCAGCACGGGTAGCTGGCTGATGACCATCAAGCCATCTTCGGAGGCATTGCCCAGCTGACCGATCTCTTGACCGGTAAAGCGGTTGAACACCTTGAGGACGCAAGGCAGCTGATGACGTTCGATGTGGCGCTTGTTGAACATGATCGCAAGTGTATTCCGTACCTGATGCCAGGAATACAAGGTACTGGCGGTTGTTGTAACAGCTGAGTTACAGATTAGCGCAGCACGCGCAGCAAATCTCGTGAAATAAACCACACCTTGGTGTTAGCGCCAAGGTGCTGTCGTCGCCGGGCTGGCCACGGCCGCTTCAACGCCGCGCAAATGGCCCAGTTTTTCCAGCGTCTGCAGGCGCGCCTGGGCCCGATAGGCGTACTCGTTGCCCGGGTACTGCTGGATCAAGTACTGATAGGTCTGCGCAGCGTCCACGTACAACGCCTGGCGCTCCAGGCACTGGCCGCGCAGCAGCGAAACCTCCGGGTGGATGAACGGTCGCGCACGGCTGGTGCGGTCGACCTGCGACAGCTCGAGCATGACCCGTGCGCAATCGCCCCGGTCGTAGGCGCGGTAGGCATTGTTCAGGTGATGGTCCATCGACCAGCGGGTGCAGCCGACGGCGCTGACGGCCAGGGCTAAAACGATCAGGGCTCGCATGGGGATCTCCTTTAATGCCAGTGTATCGGCGTTTGCCTGCAAATCTTCACACCCATTTGCAAGGATACCCTGCCCGTTCAAATGCCACCCTGCCTTGGTCGCAGGTAGTGCAACGGAACAATGACTACAGCGAGATTCAGGAGTAGCCTTTCGCTGCGCTTCACTATAGGAGTTTGTGCATGAGCATCCGCCGTACCAAAATCGTCGCCACCCTTGGCCCCGCCAGCAACTCGCCGGAAGTGATCGAACAGCTGATCCTCGCCGGCCTGGACGTGGCACGCCTGAACTTCTCCCACGGCACGCCGGACGAGCACAAGGCCCGCGCGCGCCTGATCCGTGACATCGCCGCCAAAAACGGCCGCCATGTCGCACTGCTGGGCGACCTGCAGGGTCCGAAGATCCGCATCGCCAAGTTCGCCAACAAGCGCATCGAATTGAAGATCGGTGACAAGTTCACCTTCTCCACCGCTCACCCGCTGACCGAAGGCAACCAGGACATCGTCGGTATCGACTACCCCGACCTGGTCAAGGACTGCGGCGTGGGTGACGAGCTGCTGCTCGACGATGGTCGCGTGGTCATGCGTGTCGAAACCGCCACTGCAGACGCCCTGCACTGCGTGGTGATCATCGGTGGCCCGCTGTCGGACCACAAAGGCATCAACCGTAAAGGCGGCGGCCTGACTGCACCGGCCCTGACCGAAAAAGACAAAGCCGACATCAAGTTGGCTGCGGAAATGGACCTGGACTACCTGGCCGTGTCCTTCCCGCGTGATGCCAGCGACATGGAATACGCGCGCAAGCTGCGTGACCAAGCCGGCGGCAGCGCCTGGCTGGTGGCCAAGATCGAACGCGCCGAAGCGGTTGCCGACGACGAGACCCTCGACAAGCTGATCGCCGCCTCCGACGCGGTGATGGTTGCCCGTGGCGACCTGGGTGTGGAAATCGGCGACGCCGAGCTGATCGCCATCCAGAAGAAGATCATCCAGCACGCCCGTCGCAACAACAAGGCGGTGATCGTAGCGACTCAGATGATGGAGTCGATGATCCAGAACCCGATGCCGACCCGTGCCGAAGTGTCCGACGTGGCCAACGCCGTGCTGGACAACACCGACGCGGTGATGCTGTCGGCCGAAAGCGCCGCCGGTTCCTACCCGATCGAAGCCGTCCAGGCCATGGCCCGCATCTGCCTGGGTGCCGAAAAGCACCCGACCAGCCAGAAGTCCAGCCACCGCCTGCACACCACCTTCGAGCGCTGCGACGAAAGCATCGCCCTGGCGGCCATGTACACCGCCAACCACTTCCCGGGCGTAAAGGCGATCATCGCCCTGACCGAAAGCGGCTACACCCCGCTGATCATGTCGCGCCTGCGCTCGCACGTGCCGATCTTCGCCCTGTCGCCGCACCGCGCGACCCAGGCGCGCGCCAACATGTTCCGTGGCGTGTACCCGATCGCCTTCGACCCGGCCTCGCTGCCGGCCGACAAGGTGAGCCAGGCGGCGGTGGACGAGCTGCTCAAACGTGGTCTGGTGGAGCAAGGTGACTGGGTGATCCTGACCAAGGGTGACAGCTACCACACCATCGGTGGCACCAATGGCATGAAGATCCTGCATGTCGGTGACCCGCTGGTCGGTTGATCCGCAGCACTAAAAGAGGCCGCTTCGCGGCCTCTTCGCACCTGTAGGAGCAGCCTTGTGCTGCGAAGAGGACCTCATGGCCGATACATTGCGTTGACCTGTACCGGCCTCTTCGCAGCACAAGGCTGCTCCTACCAGGGTTACGTATTCTCCTCAGGCATGCTCGACGAACACATCGGCATACACCTGCCCCCGCGGCACCCCCGCTATGAACAGCCGCCGGGCGAACCGCTCGACACTCCCAGGCGCCCCACACACCAGCGCCACCGTCTGCCGCGATGACAGTCGCAGCCCAGCCAGCGCTTCATCCATCTGCTGCGCCAGCACCAGTTCGACATTGACCCCCGACAGCTTGCCCAATGGCTCCGCCAGGTAGTGCCCAGCCTGATCCCGCGCCACATGCAACAGCCGAATTTCTCCCCGATGCCCTTGGCGTAGCGCCTCGCGCAAGATGCCCCACAATGGCGCCAACCCGGTACCCGCTGCCAACAACCACAGCGGCCGCTCCTGCCAGTCGGGGTCGTAATGCAACGCCCCACCCCTAAGCTCACCCAAACGCATTTCATCCCCGACCCGCAGCCCGCGCGCCTTGTCACAAAAGGCACCGGGGCGCTGGCAGTCGATATGAAACTCAAGCTGATCATCCTCACCCGGCAGGCTGGCCAGGGAATAAGGCCGCGCAACCTCGCCCAGCCACAACACCACATGCTGACCCGCCTGATAGCGCAACGCCCGCTGAGGCAGCAGGCGCAAACGCAGCACATCGCCGAACCAGGCCATTTCACTCACCTTGGCCGGCACACCATCGTGCCGCGGGTCGAACAGCGCCACGCGCAGGTCCTCGACCACCCGGCACTGGCAGGCTAGGCGCCAGCCTTGGGCATGCTTGTCCAGCGCCAGCGCCTCGGGCAAGGCATCCAACGGTTGCCCGGCCAGGCAATGCACCAGGCAGGCATGGCAACTGCCAGCGCGGCAGCTGTAGGGCACCTTCAACCCAGCCTCGTTCAGGGCATCGAGCAGGTTGCTGCCAGTCGGCACCGCCCAGCGGCGCTCGCCCACGCAAAGTTCGGGCATGGTTGGTCTTTCTCCACAAATCAGCGTTCACTGTAAGCCAAGCGCGCTACGGCAGCAAAAAGGATGCCCAACCACTGCCGACCATGGTCCAGACCGGCCGCAGGTGTGCCCGACACGGATGCGCGCTATACTGCCGCGCCTTTTTCCGTCGGCCTGACCTGCCGGCGCCTTGCAAGGCGCTTCGACATGCTGGTCGGCAATGTCGAGCGTCTTTTTGAATGTTCCCGTCTTTAAGAGGAGCGCGCTGCATGACCGTGATCAAGCAAGACGACCTGATTCAGAGCGTCGCCGACGCCCTGCAATTCATCTCGTACTACCACCCCGTCGATTTCATCCAGGCCATGCACGAGGCCTATCTGCGTGAAGAGTCGCCTGCCGCACGCGATTCCATCGCCCAGATCCTGATCAACTCGCGCATGTGCGCCACCGGCCACCGCCCGATCTGCCAGGACACCGGTATCGTCACCGTGTTCGTGCGCGTAGGCATGGACGTACGCTGGGACGGCGCCACCCTGAGCGTCGACGACATGATCAACGAAGGTGTGCGTCGCGCCTACAACCTGCCTGAAAACGTCCTGCGCGCTTCGATCCTGGCCGACCCGGCCGGTGCCCGCAAGAACACCAAGGACAACACCCCGGCAGTGATCCACTACTCCATCGTCCCCGGCGACAAGGTCGAGGTCGATGTCGCAGCCAAGGGCGGCGGCTCGGAGAACAAGTCGAAGATGGCCATGCTCAACCCGTCCGACTCGATCGTCGACTGGGTGCTGAAGACCGTGCCGACCATGGGTGCTGGCTGGTGCCCGCCTGGCATGCTCGGCATCGGCATCGGCGGTACCGCCGAGAAAGCCGCGGTCATGGCCAAGGAAGTGTTGATGGAGTCCATCGACATCCATGAGCTAAAAGCCCGTGGCCCGCAGAACCGCCTGGAAGAAATCCGTCTGGAGCTGTTCGACAAGGTCAACCAGCTGGGCATCGGCGCCCAGGGCCTGGGTGGCCTGACCACCGTGCTCGACGTCAAGATCATGGACTACCCGACCCACGCCGCCTCCCTGCCGGTGTGCATGATCCCCAACTGCGCCGCCACCCGTCACGCGCACTTCGTACTCGATGGTTCCGGCCCGGCCGAACTGGAAGCGCCGTCGCTGGATGCCTACCCGGAAATCGTCTGGGAAGCCGGCCCGAGCGCCCGTCGCGTCAACCTCGACGACATCACCCCGGAAGAAGTCGCTAGCTGGAAGCCGGGCGAAACCATCCTGCTCAACGGCAAGATGCTGACCGGCCGCGATGCTGCGCACAAGCGCATGGTTGAAATGCTCAACCGTGGCGAAGAACTGCCGGTAGACCTGAAAGGCCGCTTCATCTACTACGTAGGCCCGGTCGACCCGGTCGGTGACGAAGTGGTAGGCCCAGCCGGCCCGACCACCGCCACCCGCATGGACAAGTTCACCCGCCAGATCCTCGAACAGACTGGCCTGCTGGGCATGATCGGCAAGTCCGAGCGCGGCCCGACCGCCATCGAGGCGATCAAGGACAACAAGGCCGTGTACCTGATGGCCGTTGGCGGCGCTGCCTACCTGGTAGCCCAGGCCATCCGCAAGTCGAAGGTACTGGCCTTCGCCGAGCTGGGCATGGAAGCGATCTACGAGTTCGAGGTCAAGGACATGCCGGTTACCGTCGCCGTGGACAGCAACGGTGAGTCGGTACACATCACTGGCCCTGCCCTGTGGCAGAGCAAGATTGCCGAGAGCCTGGCAGTCGAAGTGAAGTAAACCTGATACAACAGCGGCGGCCCCTTCGCGGGCTTGCCCGCTCCCACAGGTACGACGCCAGCTTGAGGGCTATGCGTTACCTGTGGGAGCGGGCAAGCCCGCGAAGGGGCCGTCGCTGCTTTCACAGGATTCGGTCAAACTGCTCCGGCCAGTCCCTGCGGGTAAACACCTGCCCTTCCCGCCTCACTCGCCGCACCTCCTCCAGGTCCACCTCACCTACCAGCCACTGGCTGCATACCGGGCTCATCCGCTCACTCAACGCCACCACCCCATCCCCCGGCATCCCGTGATCCGGCGGCACGAACAACCCTGCCCGGCCGATATTCTCATCCAACGCCGGTGACCAAGGTGCCAACCCAACGGTAGGGCTCTGCAACACGGCAATCTGGTTCTCCAGCGCTCGCGCCTGGGCGCCAATACGTACCCGGTGGTAACCGGCCTCGGTATCGGTACAACTCGGCGCCAGGATCAGGTCGGCACCCCCTTCGGCCAGGCGCCGGGCCAGCATCGGGAACTCGTTGTCGTAGCAGATCAGGATGCCCAGGCGTCCCAGCTCGGTGTCGAACACCCGCAGCCCCTGGCCTGCAGCGATGTCCCACTGCTCGCGCTCAAAGCGAGTCATCATCAGCTTGTCCTGAAACCCCAACACGCCATCGGGGCCGAACAGCCAGGCACGGTTGCGGTAGCGCCCATCGCTGTCCAGTACCGGCACGCTACCCGGTTGCAGGTAGATCCCCCAACGCCGGGCGATACTTTCGCACAGCGCTTTCCATGGCTCGATCAACAGCTGGATGCCGGCAATCGACGCCTTCAGGTCACCCCGCTGCTCGGCACTCAACTGACCGCTCAGCACCAGCCCGGCGTACTCCGGCAGTAGCAGCAAGCGTGCGCCCGCCTCCACTGCCTCGGCACACAAACTCTGCAGATGGTCGGCGTAGGCGTCCCAGGTTTCATGCAGCTCGATCGCGTACTGGCAGGCCGCCAGGCGGATCATATCGGCAGCGCCTTGAGCCAGAACGACATCAGCTTGTCGGAACTTTCCTGCTCGTCCAAGTCGCGCCAGGCATACCGGGTGCGCAGCGACGGGTCGTGCAGAAATCCACGGTTGCGCCAGAAGCCGTGCAAGGGTTTGTAATCTGCTGGCCGTCGCGGGTGCACACCAGGCCGCTCCACCGCACAGAACGCGCAGTAATCGAATTCGGCCAGCTTGTGCGCATAGGACTCGCGTTCGATGAAGAAGCGCACCCCCAGGCCCTGGCCACGATATTCCGGCAGCACCAGTGACTCACCGAAGTAATAGACGCTGGCGGGGTCGCGGCCTTGGGCCAAGAACGGCTGCTGGAATTCGGCCGCGACATCCACCAGCGGCAGGCCGGTAGAGGCACCGACCACCTTGCCGTCGTCCAGCGCCAGCACCACCAGGCTGCGCCCGGAGCGGGCATAGGTGGCCAGGTAGTCGGCTTCGTACTCCGGGGTGCCGTCGTACAAGTAGGGAAACTCGCGAAACACGGTCAGGCGCAGGCGAGCGAGGTCATCGATGTAAGGCGCGATAGCGGCGCCGTGCAACAGGCGTATTTCCATGCTTGGCGGTCGTTTTGTCGATGTGGATGACGCACTCGGCTAAGCCGGGCTTGAGGGGAAACCCTATCATCCGTGGCTACGACCGGCCTTTTCCCAACACGACAGGTATTGTTCCATGACCGCTACCGAACTGGTAAATGCTTACTACGCCGCCTTCAACGCGGGTGACATGCCGGGGTTTCTGGCGCTGCTCAGCGAGGACGTGATCCACGACATCAACCAGGGCGAGCGGCAGATGGGCAAGGCCAGGTTTGCCGCGTTCATGGACAAGATGAACCGCTGCTACCGCGAACGCCTGGCCGACATCGTGGTGATGCAGAACACCGATGGCAGCCGCGCGGCGGCGGAGTTCACGGTGCACGGGGAGTACCTGGCCAACGACGAAGGGTTGCCGGCGGCCAATGGGCAGACCTATGTACTACCAGCGGGGGCGTTCTTCTATATCCACTGCGGCAAGATTGCCCGGGTGACCAACTACTACAACCTCAATGACTGGGTTGAGCAGGTGGGTTGAGCCTGCTTTGAATGCTTGGCCTGTACCGGCCTCTTCGCAGCACAAGGCTGCTCCTGCAGGTATCGCGCTCCCCTGTAGGAGCAGCCTTGTGCTGCGAAGAGGCCCGGTCAGGCAATACGGGTACCCAGCACTTTGAGGAACGCCGCCAGCCACGCCGGGTGGGCTGGCCAGGCGGGGGCAGTGACCAGGTTGCCATCCACATGCGCCTGGTCCACCGCAATGTCGATGAACGTACCGCCCGCCAAGCGCACTTCCGGCGCACAAGCCGGGTACGCACTGCATTCACGCCCCTCCAGCACGCCAGCCGCCGCCAGCAGTTGAGCGCCATGGCACACTGCCGCAATCGGCTTGCCGGCCTGGTCGAACGCCCGCACCAGCTCCAGCACCTTTTCATCCAGGCGCAGGTACTCTGGCGCCCGGCCACCTGGAATCAGCAACGCGTCGTAGCTTTCAGGCCGCACCCGCACGAAGTCGTAATTCAGGGCAAAGTTGTGCCCAGGTTTTTCGCTGTAGGTCTGCTCGCCCTCGAAGTCATGAATCGCGGTGCGCACGGTCTGCCCCGCCAATTTCTCCGGGCACACCGCATGCACGGTATGGCCGACCATGCTCAGGGCCTGGAACGGCACCATCGCCTCATAGTCTTCAACGTAGTCGCCCACCAGCATGAGAATTTTCTTCGCCGTCATCACGCCCACTCCTTCGGTTAACTGTGAATAGTCACTGCACGATAGCCGCTGTCAGTCGCGTCGGTCGAGGAAGTTGACCACCAACCGGTCGAGCCAGCCCCAGATCCGTTGCTTCACCCGGCGCCACAAGGGGCGCGCATGCCAGTGGGCAAGGTCGACTTCCTCGCTTTGGGCAAAGTCGCGCTCGAAGCTGGCCACCACTGCCGCCGTCAATGGCGGGTCCAGCGCCTCGACGTTGGCTTCGAGGTTGAAGCGCAGGTTCCAGTGGTCGAAGTTGCACGAGCCGACGCTGACCCAGTCGTCCACCACCGCCATCTTCAGGTGCAGGAAGCACGGCTGGTACTCGAAAATCCGCACTCCGGCGCGCAGCAGGCGTGGGTAGTAGCGATGCCCGGCGTAGCGGACAGAAGGGTGATCGGTGCGTGGGCCGGTCAGCAACAGCCGCACGTCCAGGCCCTTGCTGGCGGCCCGGCGCAACGAGCGGCGCACACTCCAGGTCGGCAAGAAGTAGGGCGTGGCCAGCCACACCCGTTGCTTGCCGCTATTCAGCGCCCGCACCAGCGCATGCAGGATGTCCTGATGCTGGCGGGCGTCGGCATAAGCCACCCGGCCCATGCCTTGCCCCTGCGCAGGCACCTTGGGCAGACGCGGCAGGCCAAAGCCCTCGGCAGGGCGCCAGGCGGTGCGGCGGTTGTTGGCGTGCCACTGGCGGTCGAACAGCAACTGCCAGTCGTTCACCACCGGCCCCTGCATCTGCACCATCACTTCGTGCCATTCGCTGGTCGCCTCACCCGGCGTCCAGAACTCGTCGGTAACGCCCGTGCCCCCCACCACTGCCCAACGCTCGTCCACCAACAGCAGTTTGCGGTGATCACGGTACAGGTTGCGCAGGCCACGCTTCCAGCGCAGGCGGTTGTACCAGCGCAGGTACACACCGGCGTCCAGCAGGCGCTGGCGCAATGCGCTGTTGAAGGCCAATGAGCCGTAGTCGTCGAACAGGCAGCGCACCCGCACGCCACGCCGGGCGGCCTGCTCCAGCGCGTCGACCACTGCCTCGGCACAGGCGCCGGCTTCGACCAGGTAAAGCTCCAGGTCAACCTGAAACTCGGCACGCATGATCGCCATGAGCATGCGCGGAAAGAACGCGGGGCCGTCTATCAGCAGTTCGAACTGGTTGCCATCCCGCCAGGGGAAGACCGGCCCCGCCATGTCAGCGAGCGGTGAAGATCAGCACCGCGCTAACCGGTACCGACGGGTTGATGGATTTCAATTTGGCAAACTTGCGCAGGTTTTCCAGCCCCGGCAGCAAGCCGAAATCCTCGGCGCGCAATACCAGCGGCTCGAGGGTCACGACCTGGAAACGCCGCGCATCCAGTCGAGTGGCCAGCAACAGGGCGTTGTAGCTGTGCGACTGGCCATGCAGGGTGACCGTCAGCGGCAGGCGCAACTCGATCTGCGCACCGTCGGCCAGGTCATTGATCGGCCGCAGATCGATCTGCGCCTTCACCGAGGCCTCGGCGAAGCGCTCAACCTCGAACAGCTTGTCGCGCATCTGCTCGTCACGCAGCGGGATACCGCTGCTCACCGAGTCCATCTCGATGCTCAGCGCTGCCGCCCCCTTGCGGTCTACCGTGCCGTGCAACACCAGAAAGCGATGCACTTCGGCGGTATCGCCGTTCTTGCCGGTAATGAACGACAGGCGTGAAGATTCGCCATCGAGGTGCCAATTGGCATGGGCGGGCAGGCAAAAAGCCAGCAACAAGGCGGGTAGCAGACGGGGCAGCTTGAACATGACAGATCTCGTGAAACCAGGCCGCCAACCTTACCCGCCCGCCTTCATGGCAGCAAGCGGCAGCCCTCGCGCGAGCCTTGCCAGGCGGCCTGGTTGCGCCGCCCCAGGCCCTCGGCGGTCACTTGTCGCTGCTGGCTGTTTTCCTCCAGCAGGCTCAGCGGCAGCCACTGCTTCACGTAGCCTTGGCAGTACGCCTGATCGAAGCCCATGACAAAGCGGCACGAGCAATATTCCTTGGCCGAGTAGGCCGAGAGAATCCCGGGGAAGTCCGCCAGCGCGTGACGCTCGTGCCAGGCCCAGTACATCAGTCCCGCCAGCACCAGCAGCAACAACCGCTTCATGTCCCCTCCCCGGCCAAGGCCGCCAGCACCCGCTTGAGCAGTTCGTCGTGCTGATAGCTGCCGTCGCGATCATCGGCGTAACGCACGATTACCAGTTTTTGCTCAGGCAGCACGTATAACGCCTGGCCCCAGTGGCCAAGGGCGGCGAAGGTATCTGCGGGAGCACTCGGCCACGGCCGATCGGCGCCGGGTAGCGGCTGGTTGAGCCACCAATGGCCACCGGGGTTGGCCTCGCCGGGCAGCGCTTGGGCCTGGGAAAACGCTGTGCGGTTGAAGGCTACCCAGGCCTTGGGTAGCAGTTGTTGGCCCCGCCAGCGCCCGTCACGTTGCATCAGCAGGCCGATACGGGCCAGGTCGCGGGCACTGAGGTACAGATAGGAAGAGCCCACGTAGGTGCCTGCCCGGTCGCGCTCCCACACCGCGCTGCCGATACCCAAGGGGGTGAACAGTGCGTGCCAGGGGTACTCGGGGTACTGCCCGGCGTCGAGCATGCCGCGCAGCGCTGCGGCCAGCAGGTTGCTGTCGCCGCTGGAGTAGAGAAACCGCTGGCCGGGGCTGGCCGCCGTATCCCGCGCCGCCGTGTAGGCCGCCATGTCCTTGCGGCCACGGGTATACAACATGGCCACCACTGAGGACTTCAACGGGGCGTACTCGTAGTCTTCTTGCCAGTCGAGGCCACTGGCCCAGTGCAGCAGGTCGGCCATGCGCACGCCTGGGTGGGCGCGCATGGGTGGGTAGAAGCGGCTGACCGGGTCTTGCAACTGGAAGCGGCCTTCGCCTTGGGCCACGCCCAGCAGCGTGGCCAGTACGCTCTTGCTCACCGACCAGGTCAGGTGCGCGGTGGCAGCGGTGGTGGGGGCTGCGTAGCGCTCGTGGAGGATACGGCCGTCGCGGATGATCAGCAGGGCGTCGGTGCGGATGCCGCTGCGCTCGGGGGTGAGGCGTGTGGGGAAAGCGTAGGCGTCGACGGCTTGCCAATCGAAGGTGGCAGGGTCGCTCTGCCACTCAGGGTCGGGCCAGTCTTCAGCCCAGGCAGGTGCCATGGCCATGCAAAAAAGAACCAGCAGACCTTTCAACATCCCTATACAGGCTCACTTTTGTTGGGGCCGCAAAGCGGCCCCAGGATTCAGAAACCACCTAAAACTATCAGCCGTTCATGACAATCCGGCAGCCGCCCAAGCTTTGTTCAGCCGCTTCTCCCGCGCCGCCGCAGCCAGCGCCATCACCCCCTGGTCCCGCTGCCAGATCTGCGCCCAATGCGCAGGCCCCGCCGCCAACGCCGCATCGATCGCCCCGCGCAACGCCTGGAACTGCGCAAACAACCCACCCAGCAGCAAATGGCATCCCACGCTATCGGCACACTGCCGGCTACCCTCGGCACACCCGGCCAGCAGCCCAAGCAATTGCAGGCGCAATGCCTGCGGCCAGGCGCACTCCTGCCCCACGCCATACAACCAGGCGGTCAACGCGGTGAGCACATACAAGTCCTCCAACGAACGGAACGGCTTCACGTAGGCATCCCAGCCGTCCCCGGCCAGCAACTCGCACGCAGCCTGCTCCAGCAGCAATCGGCCATGGCCCACTTCCGGCATCAGTGGCAGGGTCGGCAGCGACTCCAGCGTCACCCCTGGCTCTCCGGGGTAGACCACCGCCAGGTTCAGTTGCGGCGCCGCGCCAGCCGTTTCGCAGCGTGCCGCCACCAACAACCACTCGGCCTCCAGGCCCGCGGTCACGAAGTCCTTGCTGCCCGTCAGCCGCAAGCCGTCCAGGCGCGTGCGCATGTCCGCCGGCCGTACGCTGCGCCGCTCGGTGGCACACAAGGCGCCAAGGCTGGGCGGTGCGCTGGGCCACAACACCCGCAAGGCGGCTTGGTAACCCACCAGAAAAGCCAGGCCCGGGGTGGCCATCGCGCGCCCGCCCAGTGCCGCCAGTTCGAACGGGGCAACCGGGCCGAGGCGCTCGATCAGCGCGGCATAGGTTTCGCCCAGGGTGCCCGCCAACGCATGGCGAAGCGGATCGTTGAGTCGTTGCAACCAGGCCATGGAGCAGCTCCTTGCTGGGGGCTTTCGATTGAGCCTCAGGGTGTGTCACGCAAGCATCACCAAAGATTCACAGGGGTGACACCGGGTCTACCTAGGCTGACTTTGCACAACAAAGCCGACCGGCCGCAACCCTTCATGGCTGGCTTATGGAGACTCGTAATGACTCGGATCGCTCACTCAGGCGACAACAGCACCGAACGCCGTCTGCAAGCCGAACGCCTGGTTGGCGTGGCGGCGCTGCAAGAAGCCCAGGCCCTGCGCTACAAGGTGTTCAGCGCAGAATTCAAGGCCAAGCTCAAAGGCGCCGAGCAGGGCCTGGACATGGACGACTACGATGTGCACTGCCGCCACATTGGTGTGCGTGACCTGAGCACTGGCGAGCTGGTTGCCACCACCCGCCTGCTCGACCACCAGGCCGCCAGCAGCCTGGGCCGCTTCTACAGCGAAGAAGAGTTCAGCCTGCACGGCCTGTTGCAGCTGCAAGGCCCGATCCTCGAACTGGGCCGTACCTGCGTGGCCCCCGACTACCGCAACGGCGGCACCATCGCCGTGCTGTGGGGTGAACTGGCCGAGGTGCTCAACGAGGGCCGCTACAGCTACCTGATGGGCTGCGCCAGCATCCCCATGCAGGACGGCGGCGTGCAGGCCCATGCGGTGATGCAACGCCTGCGTGACCGCTACCTGTGCACCGAGCACCTGCGTGCCGAGCCGAAGAACCCGCTGCCGAAGCTGGCCCTGCCCACTAACGTCATCGCCGAAATGCCACCACTGCTCAAGGCCTACATGCGCCTGGGGGCGAAGATTTGCGGCGAGCCGTGCTGGGACGAGGACTTCCAGGTGGCTGACGTGTTCATCCTGCTCAAGCGCGACGAGCTGTGCCCGCGCTACGCCCGCCACTTCAAGGCGGCGGTCTGATGCCTAGGCTGCGGGTACTGGCCCGCCTGGCTCGACTGCTGCTGGTACTGGCGCTGGGCATGCTGATGGCCAGCGTGATTGCCCTGGGCGAGCGCCTGGGCTTCAAGGCACCGATCGAGCGTCGCCAGCGTTGGACCTGCCTGTTCATGAAGCGCCTGGTCGCCGCCCTGCCCTTCGACGTGCGGGTGGTGGGCGAGCTGCCACAGCGGCCGATGCTGTGGGTCAGCAACCATGTTTCCTGGACCGACATCCCGCTGCTCGGCATGTTGCTGCCGTTGTCGTTCCTGTCCAAGGCCGAAGTCCGCCACTGGCCGGTGGCCGGCTGGCTGGCGGATAAGGCCGGCACGCTGTTCATTCGCCGTGGCGGTGGCGACAGCCAGCGCCTGCGCGAACAGATCGCCGGGCAACTGGGCCTGGCCCGGCCGTTGCTGATTTTCCCCGAAGGCACCACCACCAGCGGCCGTACCTTGCGCACGTTCCATGGTCGCCTGCTGGCAGGTGCCATCGACCGAGGTGTGGCGGTGCAGCCGGTGGCTATCCAGTATTTGCGCGATGGCCAGATCGACCCGGTTGCGCCGTTCGTCGGTGATGACGACCTGGTATCGCACCTGATGCGCCTGTTTGCCCAGCCGCGAGGCGAGGTGTGCATTCACCTGCTGCAGCCGATTGGCAGCGTGGGCAAGGAACGTGCGGTGCTGGCGTTGCAGGCGCAGCAGGCAATTCACCTGGCGTTGTTCGGGGTTGAAGAAGTTGAGCTGGTGCCACGGCGGCAGGCGCGGGCTGCCTGATTTTCTGCATCGCAAGTACCGGCCTCTTCGCTGGCTGACCCGCTCCCAAACCCTGTGGGAGCGGGCAAGCCCGCGAAGAGGCCAATACAAAACTAACTGCCAGACATCCGCTGCGCCGTCGCAAACGCCTGTAGCTGTGGATAGAACTCGCGGAAGTCCGCCATCAGCGGCTCATACAACCGCTCCAGTTCGCCCATCACCCCGGTCATCCCTTCTGGCCGCGACAAGCGCCGGGCAATGCCATTGAACACCTGCTCCAACGTGGCGAAATCGCCATAGGCCCCCAGCCAGTCGTCCGCTGCCATGAACGGCGCAATCCGCGCCAGCCGCCCCGGCAGTTCTGGCTCCGCCAGCAGCACCCGGTAAAACGCCCCAGTGAACTGCGCCAACGGCTGCTCGGCATAATCACGCCAATGCCGCGCCAGGCAGTGGTCGAAAAACACATCCAGGACAATCCCGGCAAAACGCCGCCGCTCACGCGGAAAGCGCGCCAGCGCCGCCAGCACCAACGGATGCTGGTCGGTGTAGCTGTCGATATGCCGGTGCAGCCGGATGGCCGCCTCCAGCGCGGGCGGAAAGCGCCCTTCCAGCGAGCCTTTGACAAAGTCGCCATACAGGCTGCCAAGCAGTTGTTGCGGCGCCGGGCCGCCCAGGTGCAAGTGTGCGAGGTAATTCATGAGCGCAGTCTAGCACCGTCGCTGCGTATATCGTTATAACGCGATATATCGATTCGCACTCAGTTCAGAACGTCTTGGTATTTGTATATCGGATTTCAGCGATTTACATTTCGCCCTATCGCGATATGCCGCTACAACGAGCCTCAAACCATGCCACTCGATCTCGACGAAATCATAAAAGCACTGGCCCATCCGGTCAGGCGAGAAATTCTCAGCTGGCTGAAAGACCCGGCAACCCAGTTCCCCGACCAGTACCACAGCACCGAAAACGGTGTGTGCGCCGGGCAGATCGATCAACGCTGCGGCCTGTCGCAGTCGACCGTTTCAGCCCACCTGGCCACCTTGCAGCGCGCCGGGCTGATCAGCAGCCAGAAGATTGGCCAATGGCACTTCTTCAAACGCGACGAAGCCACCATCCAGGCGTTCCTCGAACAACTGCGCCAAGCACTTTGACAAGGCAGGTAACCGCTATGACCACGCTTTTCGATCCGATTACCCTGGGCGACCTGCAACTGCCCAACCGCATCATCATGGCCCCGCTCACCCGCTGCCGCGCCGATGAAGGCCGCGTGCCCAATGCGCTGATGGCCGAGTACTACGTACAGCGGGCCAGCGCCGGGCTGATTCTCAGCGAAGCAACCTCGGTCAGCGCCATGGGCGTCGGCTACCCGGATACCCCCGGCATCTGGAACGATGAACAAGTACGTGGCTGGAACAATGTGACCAAGGCCGTGCATGCCGCGGGCGGGCGCATCTTCCTGCAGCTGTGGCACGTGGGCCGTATCTCCCACCCCAGCTACCTCAATGGCGAACTGCCAGTGGCGCCCAGCGCGATCCAGCCCAAGGGCCATGTGAGCCTGGTGCGGCCGCTAAGTGATTACCCCACCCCGCGCGCGCTGGAAACCGAAGAAATCAGCGACATCGTCGAGGCCTACCGCAGCGGTGCGGAAAACGCCAAGGCTGCCGGTTTCGATGGCGTGGAAATCCACGGCGCCAATGGTTACCTGCTCGACCAGTTCCTGCAAAGCAGCACCAACCAGCGCACCGACCGTTACGGCGGCTCGCTGGAAAACCGCGCGCGCCTGCTGCTGGAAGTGACCGATGCGGCGATTGAAGTGTGGGGCGCGAACCGCGTGGGCGTGCACCTGGCGCCGCGTGCCGACGCCCATGACATGGGCGACGCCGACCGCGCCGAAACCTTCACTTATGTGGCTCGCGAACTGGGCAAGCGCGGCATTGCCTTCATCTGCTCGCGGGAACGCGAAGCCGATGACAGCATTGGCCCGCTGATCAAAGAGGCATTCGGTGGCCCATACATCGTCAACGAGCGCTTCGACAAGGCCAGTGCCAACGCGGCGTTAGCCAGCGGCAAGGCCGATGCGGTGGCGTTTGGCGTGCCGTTCATCGCCAACCCCGACCTGCCGGCACGGCTGGCGGCGGATGCGCCGTTGAACGAAGCGCGGCCGGAGACCTTCTATGGCAAGGGGCCGGTGGGCTACATCGATTATCCGCGGTTGTGATTGACCGCCATTCGCGGGCACGCCCGCTCCCACAGGGATATCGTCAAGCCTGAAGGCTGTGGAGACTCTGTGGGAGCGGGCATGCCCGCGAAGAAGGCTCAGGTAATCTCAAGGCCGGGCATTGATCTGCTGTTGCAGGTTCTGGATCTGGCTCTGCAAGGTATTCATGTTGCGGGTCATCTGCGCCCGGAAAGCATCGAACTCCTGCACCGAAGCACCACTGGGCGCCGCCGCAGCCGGGCGGTTGTCGATCTGGCTCTTCAACACCAGCATGTCCTGCTCCAGGCTCTGGATAGCGGCGCTCGGGTTGCCCTGTTTCTTCAAGGCCGCCACATCGCTCCCCAGGCTCTTGAGCTGCCCGTCCAGCTTGCCGCCATCCACCTGCGCGGCCTTCAGCGCGGCAACCTGCTCGTTCAAGCCCTTGAACTGGGTATCCAGCTTGCCACCATCAACCTGGCCCGAACGCAGCGCGGCCAGTTCGCCATTCACCAGCTTCAACTGTGCCTGCAACTGGCCTTGCAGCTCGGTCACGGCCTTCTGCTGTTCACGCGTATCGGCCAGCACCTGCTCCAAGCGCTTGCCCAGGTCGCCGGTCTGCCCCGCCACGCCTTTCTGCAACTGGCGCAGTTGCAGCTTCAATGCCTCACTGCTGGTGGTAGCGCCTGACTCACTGGCATCCACCTTGCCGCTGATGGCTTGCAAGCGCCCGGCCGCTTCTTCACTGATACGGGCAAAACTCTCCTGAGTGGCCACCAGTTGCTGCTCCATCAGCGAAATTTGCTGGAAGCTCCACCAGCCCAACCCTGCCAACGCGATGAAGGAAGCACCCAGCAACGCCCACAACGGCGCCGTGCTGGCACCACGGGCGGCTTTCTGGCGGCTGCGCACTACGTGCGCCGGCATCAGTTCGTCATCATCAACGGTGCCCGCCCGCAAGGTAGGCACGTCATCGTAGTCATCGTGAGCATGGTTACGCATGGATACATTCAACCGCGGTAGTCGCAAAGAGGCACGAGTATAAACCGCCAGCGCGGTGCATTGATGACCAATGTCCGCCGGAGGGCTCAATGCCCCGGCGGCAAATGCTTCCACCAGCCACAGAATTCATCCAGCGCCGTCCACAGGCTGACCTTGGGCTGGTAGTCCAGGTATTGCCGGGCGCGGCTGATATCCAGGGTGAAATCACGGCTCATCACCTGCATCCCCAGGCGCGACAAGGTCGGTTGCGGGCGCCCTGGCCACAGCATGCAGGCCGCCTCGTTCAGCGCGGCCAAGCTGTAGGCCAGGCCGTAGGAGCGGTAGCGGGTAACCTGTGGCAGCTGCATCTGACGCATCACATAGTTGACCACGTCCCACAGCGGCAGCGGCTGGCCGTTGCTGATGTTGTAAGCCTGGCCCAGCGCCCGATCGTCGGCGAACAGCGCACTGAGCAATGCCTCGTTGAGGTTGTGCACGCTGGTGAAATCGACCTTGTTCAAGCCATTGCCGATGATCGCCACACGGCCTTTGCGCTGCATCTGCATCAACCGCGGGAAAATGCTGGCATCGCCGGCGCCGGTGACGAAGCGCGGGCGCAGCGCCAGCACTTCGAGGCCGAACTCCTGGGCGCCGAACACTTTCTGCTCGGCCAGGTGCTTGGTTTGCCCGTAGTGGTCGTGGAAGCGACGCGGCACCTGATCTTCACGGATGTCCAAGCGCGAATGGCCGTTGAAATAGATCGACGGCGAAGACAGGTGCACCAGGCGCCGTACATGTTCTTTCAGGCAGCCCTCGACCACGTTCTCGGTAACCACCACGTTGCCCTGGTAGAAATCCTGATAACGCCCCCAACTGCCCACCGCACCGGCACAATGCACCACGGCCTCGACGCCCTGGCACAAACGCCTGGCCAGTTCGGCATCCCCCAGGTCGCCGGGGATGAACTGCGCACCGCGCTTGACCAGGTGCTCGACCCCTTCGGCACGGCGGCCGCTGACGCGCACGTCCAGGCCTTGCTCCAGGGCGAAACGCGCAAAGCGCCCACCAATGAAGCCACTCGCGCCGGTGACCAGAATTCGCATGTAACACTCCGTCTTGCCAGATTTCAGATGCAACTGACGCCAGCCATGGCTACAAGGGCACCAGCCAATGCCGTGCGGTGTGCCGCAGGTGGTCAGTCAGTTGCGCGAGCAGTTGCCCGCCATTGCGCCAATGATGCCAGTACAGCGGCACATCGATAGGGGTATCGCTGCAGATTTCCACCAATTGCCCGCTGGCCAGTTGCTCGCGCGCCTGCAGTTCGGGCACCAGGCCCCAGCCCAACCCGGCTTCGGTCATGCGCAGGAAGCCTTCGGAGGACGGGCACAGGTGATGCAGGAAACCGTCCTCGATGCCCAGCGATGCCAGGTAGCGGTGCTGCAGGAAGTCGTCCGGGCCGTACACGATCGCCGGGGTACGGGCCAGGCGGCTGGCGACAAAACCCTGGGGGAAATGCCGGGCCATGAACCCAGGGCTGGCCAACGCGCGGTAGCGCATGGCCCCCAGTAGTAGGCTGCGTGCCCCCGCTACCGGTCGCTCACTGCCACAAAGGCAGGCCGCCACTTCGCCGGCACGCATGCGTTTGAGGCCCACTTCCTGGTCCTCTACCACCAGGTCGGTCAGCACGTTCTGCTGCGCACAGAAATTGCCCACCGCACCGGCCCACCAGGTGGCCAGGCTATCGGCGTTGAGGGCGATGCGCAGGCGCTCCGGCATGCCCTCTTCGTCCAGCGCCGGCACCTGGCGCTGCAAGTCCCGCTCAAGCAGGCGCACCTGCTGCACATGGTTGAGCAACTGGCGGCCGACTTCGGTCGGGCTAGGCGGCGTGGCACGCACCAGTACCGGCTGCCCGACCCGCGCTTCGAGCAGCTTGATGCGCTGGGAAATGGCCGATTGCGACAAGCCCAGCACCTGCGCCGCACGCTCGAAACCACCTTGTTCGATCACCGCCGCGAGGGCGGCCAGCAGTTTGTAGTCGAACATCGATTTCCCTAATGACTGATCAGCTTTATTTGTTTTTCTTATACAGCGCCGAACAGCACAATAACCAGCATCTTTTATGACCTTTTCTGGAGAGCCCCGCCATGTGGCAAAGCTACCTCAACGGCATGCTGGTGGCCTTCGGCCTGATCATGGCCATCGGCGCGCAGAACGCCTTCGTCCTCGCCCAAAGCCTGCGCCGTGAGCATCACCTGCCGGTGGCAGCGCTGTGCATCGTCTGCGACGCCATCCTGGTGGCTGCCGGGGTGTTTGGCCTGGCCACCGTGCTGGCGCACAACCCGACCTTGCTCGCGGTGGCCCGCTGGGGCGGCGCGGTGTTCCTGATCTGGTACGGCGCCAAGGCCCTGCGCAGCGCCTGCTCCAAGCAAAGCCTGCAACACCAGCAAGGCCAAGGCGCCCGCTCACGCCGTGCCGTGCTGCTCAGCGCCCTGGCGGTGACCCTGCTGAACCCGCACGTGTACCTCGACACCGTGCTGCTGATCGGCTCGCTGGGCGCCCAGCAGACTGCGCCCGGGGCCTATGTGGCCGGTGCAGCCAGTGCTTCGCTGCTGTGGTTCTCGACCCTGGCGATTGGCGCTGCCTGGCTGGCCCCGTGGCTGGCGCGGCCGGCGACCTGGCGCATGCTCGACCTGATGGTGGCGGTGATGATGTTCGCGGTGGCGGCGCAGTTGATCTTCAACTGACCTGGGCTTGCCACAACATCTTTGTCGTCTGGGAGATCGAGCGCCGCCCGCGCGGCGCTCGATCTCCCAGGCAACACAAGGGCTACGACGAACACCACCGGTCGGCACATCCCAACCGCTCTGGAACCTCTATTCCCTATCTTTGTTGCGTGGTTATGCGCCGGGGCTGGTGCTATGATCCAGCCCTTGCGTCGCAAAGAGTACAAACTCGCCGACGCTCATAGGGCCGCCCGTGATCGGCCCTGCGCAAACCGCGAACTAGACCTGAATCAGGAGATCCACCATGGCTTTTGAATTGCCGCCGCTGCCGTACGCCCACGATGCCCTGCAGCCGCACATCTCCAAGGAAACCCTGGAGTTTCACCACGACAAGCACCACAACACCTATGTCGTGAACCTGAACAACCTGGTCCCAGGCACCGAATTCGAAGGCAAGACCCTGGAAGAGATCGTCAAGAGCTCTTCGGGCGGCATCTTCAACAACGCCGCTCAAGTCTGGAACCACACCTTCTACTGGAACTGCCTGTCGCCAAACGGCGGCGGCCAGCCGACCGGTGCCCTGGCTGACGCCATCAACGCCGCTTTCGGTTCCTTCGACAAGTTCAAGGAAGAGTTCACCAAGACTTCGGTTGGCACCTTCGGTTCCGGCTGGGGCTGGCTGGTGAAGAAAGCTGACGGTTCCCTGGCCCTGGCCAGCACCATCGGCGCCGGCTGCCCGCTGACCAGCGGCGACACCCCGCTGCTGACCTGCGACGTCTGGGAACACGCCTACTACATCGACTACCGCAACCTGCGTCCGAAGTACGTCGAGGCGTTCTGGAACCTGGTCAACTGGGCCTTCGTTGCCGAGCAGTTCGAAGGCAAGACCTTCAAGGCCTGAGTCATTCAGCCTTGACCCGAAAACCCGGCCCAGTGCCGGGTTTTTTTGTGCCTGTGCGGGCCTCTTCGCGGGCACGCCCGCTCCCACAGCTCGGGAACGTGATGCTATCTCCGTGGGAACGGCATGCCCGCGAAAAGGCCGGCACGGTTTTGCTTGCTCAGCCCGCATAGCGCGCTAACATCAAACCTCTGGAAGATTGATACAGCGCACTCAAGTTGCGGGGTCAGGCAACCGATACACTGCTCATGATCGGCCGATAGTGTATCGTCATCGTTGATGGCAAAATGATGCCATGCGCATGGATTAAGGAAACCCCATTGAAGCTGGAATTGCGGAACAGCTTGTCGGTCAAGTTGCTCAGGGTCGTGCTGCTGTCGGCGCTGGCGGTCGGCGTCGTGCTCAGCTGTGCGCAAATCGTCTATGACACCTACAAGACCCGCCAGGCCGTGAACAACGATGCCCAGCGCATCCTCGACATGTTCCGCGACCCTTCGACCCAGGCGGTGTACAGCCTCGACCGCGAAATGGGCATGCAGGTGATGGAAGGCCTGTTCCAGGACGAATCGGTGCGCATGGCCTCCATTGGCCATCCCAACGAAACCATGCTGGCAGAAAAGTCCCGTCCGTTGCAGGACATGTCCATGCGCTGGCTCACCGACCTGATCCTCGGCCAGGAACGCACCTACACCACGCAACTGGTCGGCCGCGGCCCCTACAGCGAATACTACGGCGACCTCAGCATTACCCTGGACACCTCGTCCTACGGTGAAGACTTCCTGATCAACGCGGTGATCATCTTCATATCCGGCGTGTTGCGGGCCCTGGCCATGGGCCTGGTGCTGTACCTGGTCTACCACTGGCTGCTGACCAAACCGCTGTCGAAGATCATCGAGCACCTCACCCAGATCAACCCCGACCGCCCCAGCCAGCACCAGCTACCGCTGCTCAAAGGCCACGAGAAGAACGAGCTGGGCCTGTGGGTGAACACCGCCAACCAGTTGCTGGCCTCGATCGAGCGCAACACCCACCTGCGTCACGAGGCAGAAAACAGCCTGCAGCGCATGGCCCAGTACGACTTCCTAACCGGCCTGCCCAACCGCCAGCAATTGCAGCAGCAACTGGACAAGATCCTCGTCGACGGCGGCCGCCTGCAGCACCGTGTGGCGGTGCTGTGCGTGGGCCTGGACGACTTCAAGGGCATCAACGAGCAGTTCAGCTACCAGGTCGGTGACCAGTTGCTGCTGGCCCTGGCCGACCGTTTGCGCGCCCACAGCGGCCGCCTGGGCGCCCTGGCGCGGTTGGGCGGCGACCAGTTCGCCCTGGTGCAGGCCAATATCGAGCAGCCCTACGAAGCGGCCGAGCTGGCGCAAAGCATCCTCGACGACCTGGAAGTGCCGTTCGACCTCGACCACCACCAGCAGATCCGCCTGCGCGCGACCATCGGCATCACCCTGTTCCCCGAAGACGGCGACAGCACCGAGAAACTGCTGCAAAAAGCCGAACAGACCATGACCCTGGCCAAGGCCCGCTCGCGCAACCGCTACCAGTTCTACATCGCCAGCGTCGACAGTGAGATGCGCCGCCGCCGCGAACTGGAAAAGGACCTGCGTGAAGCCCTGCCACGCAACCAGCTGTACCTGGTGTACCAACCCCAGATCAGCTACCGCGACCACCGCGTGGTCGGCGTGGAGGCGCTGCTGCGCTGGCAGCACCCCGAGCTGGGCATGGTGCCACCCGACCAGTTCATCCCCCTGGCCGAACAGAACGGCAGCATCATCGGCATCGGCGAATGGGTGCTCGACCAAGCATGCCGACAATTGCGCGAATGGCACGACCAGGGCTTCAGTGACCTGCGCATGGCGGTCAACCTGTCCACCGTGCAACTGCACCACAGCGAGCTGCCACGGGTGGTCAACAACCTGCTGCAGGCCTATCGCCTGCCGCCACGCAGCCTGGAGCTGGAAGTCACCGAAACCGGCTTGATGGAAGACATCAGCACCGCCGCCCAGCACCTGCTGAGCCTGCGCCGCTCCGGGGCACTGATTGCCATCGATGACTTCGGCACCGGCTACTCATCGCTCAGCTACCTGAAGTCGCTGCCGCTGGACAAGATCAAGATCGACAAGAGCTTCGTCCAGGACCTGCTCGACGACGATGACGACGCCACCATCGTTCGCGCCATCATCCAGCTGGGCAAGAGCCTGGGGATGCAGGTAATCGCCGAGGGCGTGGAAACCGCCGAGCAGGAAACCTACATCGTTGCCCAGGGCTGCCACGAGGGCCAGGGTTACCACTACAGCAAGCCGCTGTCAGCCCGCGAGCTGACCCACTTCCTGAAGCAGGCGCAGCGCAACCAGGTTTCGATGTTCTGAGCCCTGTCGTTCGGTTACAGGCCGTGACTGGGATTTACATGAATTGCGTGCCCGCCCCTTTACAGCAAATGCAAATCTTTCGCATGATGTTGCGGTTTCGCGTGCCACGGCGCACGGTCCACCCCTTGGTCCAACCACACGACGCAGGAAAACCAATAATGATTCGAATGCCTCTGGCCTCCGCCAGTCTGCTGGCCATTGCCATCGCCCTCGCCGGTTGCGGCGAAGGCAAGGACGAAAAAGCCGCCGCGCCGCAAGCCCAGGCACCTGCTGCCGCCAGCACCACCGCTGCTGCGCCAGGGGCTGTCGACGAAGCCGCCGGCAAAGCCGTGGTCAAGCATTACACCGAGATGGTCTACGCCGTGTACAGCGACTCGCTGAGCACCGCCAAGACGCTGCAGACCGCCATCGACGCCTTCCTGGCCAAGCCCAACGACGAAACCCTGAAGGCCGCCAAGGAAGCCTGGTTCGCCGCGCGCGTACCGTACCTGCAGAGCGAAGCGTTCCGCTTCGGCAACACCATCATCGACGACTGGGAAGGCCAGGTGAACGCCTGGCCCCTGGACGAAGGCCTGATCGACTACGTCGACAAGAGCTACGAGCACGCCCTGGGCAACCCGGCCGCCGGCGCCAACATCATCGCCAATACCGAGATCCAGGTGGGCGAAGAGAAGGTCGACGTCAAGGACATCACGCCTGAGAAACTGGCCAGCCTGAACGAGCTGGCTGGCTCCGAAGCCAACGTTGCCACCGGCTACCACGCCATCGAGTTCCTGCTCTGGGGCCAGGACCTGAACGGCACCGGCCCAGGCGCTGGCAACCGTCCGGCATCCGACTACCTGGAAGGCCAGGGCGCTACCGGCGGCCACAACGACCGCCGTCGCGCCTACCTGAAAGCGGTGACCGACCTGTTGGTCAGCGACCTCGAAGAGATGGTTGGCAACTGGGCACCGAACGTCGCCGACAACTACCGCGCCAAGCTGGAAGCCGAGCCGGTCAACGACGGCCTGCGCAAGATGCTGTTCGGCATGGGCAGCCTGTCGCTGGGCGAACTGGCTGGCGAACGCATGAAGGTTTCGCTGGAAGCCAACTCGCCGGAAGACGAGCAAGACTGCTTCAGCGACAACACCCACTACTCGCACTTCTACGACGCCAAGGGCATCCGCAACGTCTACCTGGGCGAGTACACCCGCCCGGACGGCACCAAGGTAAGCGGCCCGAGCCTGTCGTCGCTGGTCGCCAAGGTTGACCCGGCTACCGACGCCACCCTCAAGGCCGACCTGGAAGCCACCGAAGCCAAGATCCAGGTGATCGTCGACCACGCCCTCAAAGGCGAGCACTACGACCAGCTGATCGCCGCCGACAACGCTGCCGGCAACCAGATCGTGCGTGACGCCATCGCCGCCCTGGTCAAGCAGACCGGCTCGATCGAGCAGGCCGCGGGCAAGCTGGGTATTGCCAACCTGAACCCGGACACTGCGGATCACGAATTCTGATCCTGCTGTAGCGGTGCTGGAAAAGGCGGCCTTCGGGCCGCTTTTTTTGTTTCCCGCCGGTGCAGCACATGAAAATGCTGGCATTTCACATCCCTTTCACCCAGGTAATTGCAAATTGCTCTTATTCAAGAGCCGCTGGCCTGCTAAGCTTGCACGCCGGTTTTTCGTCCACGCCCAGGATTTTGCATGTCCTTGTCGCTGTTCCGACTATCCCCCCTGCTGCTGGCCTTTGCCCTCGCCGCCTGTGACGACGCCCCGCGTTTCACCCAGGCCGAGCCTGGCGAAGCGTTGTCCGCCGGCAAGGCAACCGTGCAGCGCACTGACCGCAACGCCTATTCCCTGCCTTCGGCCAACCTCTCGCCCGAGCGGCGCGTGGACTTCGCCGTAGGCAACAGCTTCTTTCGCAACCCCTGGGTGATCGCCCCGTCCACCACAACCGCCCGCGACGGCCTGGGCCCGCTGTTCAATACCAACGCCTGCCAGAACTGCCATGTGCGCGATGGCCGTGGTCACCCGCCAGAGCCGGGCAACAGCAACGCGGTGGGCATGCTGGTGCGCCTGTCGATCCCCGACCAGCCTTACCTGGCCAAAGTGATCGAGCGCCTCGGCGTGGTGCCGGAGCCGGTGTATGGCACCCAGTTGCAGGACATGGCCATCCCCGGCGTGGCGCCGGAAGGCAAAGTACGGGTGAGCTACACCAGCGAAACGGTAACGTTCAAGGACGGGCACCAGGTCGAGCTGCGCAAACCGGCTCTGCAGATCACCCAGCTCGGCTACGGCGTCATGCACCCCGACACGCGCTTTTCGGCGCGAGTGGCACCGCCGATGATCGGCCTGGGCCTGCTTGAAGCCATCCCCGAAGCCGACCTGCTGGCCAACGAAGACCCGGACGACCGCAACCGCGACGGCATTCGCGGGCGGGCCAACCGCGTGTGGGACGACGCCCAGGGCAAGACCGTGATCGGCCGCTTCGGCTGGAAAGCCGGGCAGCCCAACGTCAACCAGCAGAACGTGCACGCCTTTGCCGGCGACATGGGCCTGACCAGCACCCTGCAGCCCAACGACGATTGCACCCCGGCACAAACCGACTGCCTGGCTGCGCCAAACGGCGACGGTGCCGATGGCGAGAAAGAAGTCAGCGACAACATCTTGCGCCTGGTCACCTTCTACACCCGCAACCTGGCTGTGCCGGCCCGCCGCAACGTGGGCTCGCCCCAAGTACTGGCAGGCAAGAACCTGTTCTACCAGGCCGGCTGCCAGGGTTGCCACACACCGCAGTTCACCACCGCCGCCGATGCCAGCGAAGCAGAGTTGGCCAACCAGGTCATTCGCCCCTACAGCGACCTGCTGCTGCATGACATGGGCCCTGGCCTGGCCGACGAGCGCACCGAATTCGCCGCCAACGGCCAGGACTGGCGAACCCCGCCCCTGTGGGGCATCGGCCTGAGCGAAACGGTCAGTGGCCACAGCCAGTTCCTGCATGACGGCCGCGCCCGCAACCTGCTCGAAGCCGTGCTCTGGCACGGTGGCGAAGCCGAGGCGGCACGCAACTTCGTGCTCACATTCAATGCCGAGCAGCGCGCTGCGCTGCTGGCGTTCCTGAACTCACTTTAAACGCGCAAAGGAGCCGGGCATGTTCCGACCCAAACTGTTGTTCACCAGCCTCGCCGCACTCGCCCTCGGAGCCTGCTCGCCGCAGGACCCGCAAGCTGTGACCTCCGCCGCCATCGCCAAGCAGGTGATCCTGCCTACCTACAGCCGCTGGGTCGAAGCCGACCGCACGCTGGCAGCCAGCGCCCTGGCCTACTGCGAAGGCAAAGAGTCCCTGGACAAGGCCCGCGCCGACTTCCTCAACGCGCAAAAAGCCTGGGCAGAGCTGCAACCGCTGCTGGTCGGCCCATTGGCCGAAGGCAACCGCGCCTGGCAGGTTCAGTTCTGGCCCGACAAGAAAAACCTGGTCGGCCGCCAGGTCGAGCAGTTGATCAACGCTGACAAGCCGGTCGATGCTGCTTCCCTGGGCAAGGCCAGCGTGGTGGTCCGTGGCCTGTCGGCCTACGAGTACATCCTGTTCGACAGCAAGCCGGACATCGCCACCGCCGAACAGAAAGCCCGCTACTGCCCGCTGCTGGTGGCCATCGGTGAACACCAGAAGGTCTTGGCCGAGGAGATCCTCAAGAGCTGGAACAGCACCGACGGCATGCTGTCGCAGATGACCAAGTTCCCCAACCAGCGCTACGCCGACTCCCACGAGGCCATCGCCGACCTGCTGCGTTCCCAGGTCACCGCCCTGGACACCCTGAAGAAGAAGCTGGGTGCGCCGATGGGTCGCCAGAGCAAGGGTATCCCGCAGCCGCTGCAGGCCGAAGCCTGGCGCAGCCACTCCTCGCTGAAGAGCCTGGAAGCCACCCTCAAGGCTGCCGAAACCGTCTGGGTCGGGGTCGACAACCAGGGCCTGCGCGGCTTGCTGCCCAGCGATCAGAAAGCGCTGGCGGACAAGATCGACGCCGCCTACGCTACTTCGCTCAAATTGCTCGCCGACAACCAGAAAACCCTCGGTGAGCTGCTGGCCGACGACGCTGGTCAGCAAACCCTCAACCAGATCTACGACAGCCTCAATGCCGTCCACCGCTTGCACGAAGGCGACCTGGCCAAGGCGTTGAACATCCAGCTGGGCTTCAATGCCAACGACGGTGACTGATCATGCTGCGACGCCAGGCACTCAAAATCGGTAGCGTATTGCTCAGCGCCCTCACCCTGGGCGGCTGGAGCCTGTTCCGCAACAAAGGCAGCGAACCCTTGCTGCTCTCGGCGCGTGACGACGGCGAAGGCAAGCACTATGCCGTCGGTTTCCGCCTGGACGGCACCCAGGTATTCAGTACCCAGGTCGCCCAGCGTTGCCATGCCATCATCCACCACCCCGAGCAGCCAATCGCCCTGTTCGTCGCCCGCCGCCCCGGTACCGAAAGCTACCTGGTCGACCTGCGCGACGGGCGCCTGCTGCAAACCGTGGTCTCGCAGCCAAACCGGCACTTCTACGGCCATGCCGTGGTGCACAAGGGCGGTGAATGGCTGTATGCCACCGAGAACGACACCACCGACCCAGGGCGCGGTGTGCTTGGCGTGTACCGCTTCGACGGTGAGCGCCTGGTGCACACTGGCGAGATCCCGACCCATGGCATCGGCCCGCACGAGGTCGCCTGGCTGCCCGACGGCGAAACGCTGGTCGTGGCCAATGGCGGCATTCGCACCGAAGCCGAAAGCCGGGTGGAGATGAACCTCGATGCCATGCAGCCGAGCCTGGTGCTGATGCAGCGCGACGGCACCCTGTTGAGCAAGGAAACCCTGGCCCAGCAGATGAACAGCGTGCGCCACCTGGCGGTGGGCAGCGATGGCACCATCGCCGCCTGCCAGCAGTTCATGGGCGATGCCGATGAAACGGCCGAATTGCTGGCGATCAAGCGCCCAGGCGAGCCGTTCAAGGCCTTCCCGGTGCCGGAGCGGCAGCTACAGGCCATGGCCCAGTACACCGCCAGCGTCGCCATCCACAGCGAGCTGCGGCTGGTAGCGCTGACTGCGCCGCGGGCCAACCGCCTGTTCGTCTGGGACCTGGATAGCGGCGCGGTGCGGCTGGATGCCCCAATGCCCGATTGCGCGGGGGTGGGTGCGGTGAAGGATGGGTTTGTCGTCACCTCTGGCCAGGGCCGCTGCCGGTTCTACGATTGCCGCAAGGCCGAACTGATCGGGCAACCGATGAATCTGCCGTCCGGTTTCTGGGACAACCACCTGCATCTCGTCTGATTTTTCTGCTGCCTCCACCGGCCTCTTCGCGGGCTCGCCCGCTCCCACAGGGACCACGCAACCCACTGACTGCGCGGTCCCTGTGGGAGCGGGCAAGCCCGCGAACAGGCCAGCACAGGCACTGCACTCCCCTTACAGCAAAAAACAGTCAATAATTCTCCCAGCCACGTGGGCAGGATCGCCCGTTTTCGTGTCCAAACGAATAACAACCACATCCAAGGAACCGGACCTATGCTGCGCCGCCGCATGCTCATCATGTTGGCTGTGGTTCTGCTGATCGTGCTGGCCCTGGGGGGCTACAAGGCGTTTTCGATCTACCAGCAGATCCAGATGTTCACTGCCCCCAAGCCGCCGATCACCGTAGCCGCGGCAGTGGCCGAACAGCGCCAGTGGCAAGAGCGCCTGCCCGCCGTCGGCAGCCTCAAGGCACTGCAGGGTGTTGATCTGAGCCTGGAAGTGGAAGGCATCGTCAAATCCCTGCACTTCGACTCAGGTCAGCAGGTCAAGGCCGGCCAACTGCTGTTGCAACTCAACGACGACCAGGAAACCGCCCTGCTCGGCACCGCCCAGGCCGACCTGGGCCTGGCCAAGGTCGATTTCGGCCGTGGCAGCCAGTTGGTCGGCGACTCGGCCATCTCCCGTGGCGAGTTCGACCGCCTCACCACGCAGTACCGCCGCAACCAGGCCGTGGTCGAGCAGCTCAAGGCGCAGAAGATCAAGAAAAGCATCAACGCACCGTTCAGCGGCACCATCGGCATCCGCCAGGTGGACATTGGCCAATACCTGGCCGCCGGCACGGTGATCGCTACCCTGCAGGACACGTCCAGCCTGTACGTCGACTTCAACGTACCGGAACAGGCCCTGCCACGCCTGAGCCTGGGCCAACAGGTGCTGGTGCAAGTGGCCGCCTACCCGGGCCAGACCTTCCCCGCCAGCCTCAGCGCCATCAACCCCAAGGTCGAGGAAGCCACGCGCAACCTGTTGGTACGCGCGACCATGGCCAACCCTGACGGCAAACTGCTGCCGGGCATGTTCGCCAGCCTGTTGATCCTGCTGCCCAACCCACAACCGAAAGTGGTGGTGCCGGAAAGCGCCATTACCTACACCCTGTACGGCAACTCGGTGTATGTCGCCTCGCCGAAAAAAGACCAGGAAGGCAAGCCGGAAGACGACGACCACGGCCAACCCCAGCTGGTCGCCGAACAACGTACCGTGCAGACCGGTGAGCGCCGAGACGGCGTGGTGGTGGTCAGCAAAGGCCTGCAAGCCGGGGAACAAGTGGTCACCGCCGGGCAGCTGAAACTCACCCCCGGTGCCGCGATACGCATCGGCCAGGACAACGCCCTCAAGCCCGAACCGGGCGCAGCGGCCAAGGACTGACAGGAGGCTGGCATGGCGTTCACCGACCCGTTCATCCGCCGCCCGGTGCTGGCCAGCGTGGTCAGCCTGCTGATCCTGCTGCTGGGCTTCCAGGCCTGGAACAAGCTGCAAATCCGCCAGTACCCGCAAATGGAAAACGCCCTGATCACGGTAACCACCGCCTACCCTGGGGCCAACGCCGAAACCATCCAGGGCTACATCACCCAGCCGCTGCAGCAAAGCCTGGCCAGCGCCGAAGGCATCGACTACATGACCTCGGTGAGCCGGCAAAACTTCTCGATCATTTCCATCTACGCACGCATTGGTGCCGACAGCGACCGGCTGTTCACCGAACTGCTGGCCAAGGCCAATGAAGTGCGCAACAAGCTACCCCAGGACGCCGAGGACCCGGTACTGAGCAAAGAAGCCGCCGATGCCTCGGCGCTGATGTACGTGAGCTTCTACAGCAAGGAAATGAGCAACCCGCAAATCACCGACTACCTGTCGCGGGTGATCCAGCCCAAGCTGGCCACGTTGCCGGGCATGGCCGAGGCGGAAATCCTCGGTAACCAGGTGTTCGCCATGCGGCTGTGGCTGGACCCGGTGAAACTGGCCGGTTTCGGCCTGTCGGCCACCGACGTGACCAATGCCGTGCGCCGCTACAACTTCCTCTCCGCCGCTGGCGAGGTGAAGGGCGAATACGTGGTCACCAGTATCAACGCCAGTACCGAACTGAAGTCGGCCGAGGCGTTCGCCGCGCTGCCGGTCAAGACCAGCGGTGACAGCCGCGTGCTGCTCGGCGATGTGGCGCGGGTCGAGATGGGCGCGGAAAACTACGACACGGTTAGCTCATTCGACGGCACCCCGTCGGTGTACATCGGCATCAAAGCCACGCCGGCCGCCAACCCGCTGGACGTGATCAAGGAAGTGCGGCGCATCATGCCCGAGCTGGAAAGCCAACTGCCCTCGGCGCTGAAAGTGTCGATTGCCTACGACGCCACGCTGTTCATCCAGGCCTCCATCGACGAAGTGATCAAGACCCTCGGCGAAGCGGTGCTGATCGTCATCGTGGTGGTGTTCCTGTTCCTCGGCGCCCTGCGCTCGGTGCTGATCCCGGTGGTGACCATACCGTTGTCGATGATTGGTGTACTGTTCTTCATGCAGATGATGGGCTACTCGCTCAACCTGCTGACCTTGCTGGCCATGGTCCTGGCCATCGGCCTGGTGGTGGACGATGCCATTGTCGTGGTGGAAAACATCCATCGGCACATGGAGGAAGGCAAGTCGCCGTTCGACGCGGCCCTTGAGGGGGCCCGTGAAATCGCCATGCCGGTGGTGTCGATGACCATCACCCTGGCTGCCGTGTATGCCCCCATCGGCTTCCTCACCGGCCTCACCGGCGCGCTGTTCAAGGAGTTCGCCCTGACCCTGGCCGGGGCGGTGATCATTTCCGGTATCGTTGCGCTTACCCTGTCACCGATGATGTGCGCCCTGCTGCTGCGCCAGGAGCAGAACCCCAGCGGCCTGGCCCACCGCCTCGACCAACTGTTCGAACGCCTGAAGGTGCGCTACCAGCACTTGTTGCACGCCACCCTCGACAGCCGGCCGGTGGTACTGGTGTTTGCCGTGATCATCCTGTGCCTGATCCCGGTGCTGCTCAAGTTCACCCAGAACGAACTGGCGCCCAACGAGGACCAGGGGGTGATCTTCATGATGAGCAGCTCGCCGCAACCGGCCAACCTCGATTATCTCAACGCCTACACCGACCAGTTCACACCGCTGTTCAAGACCTTCCCCGAGTATTACTCGTCGTTCCAGATCAACGGCTTCAATGGTGTACAGACCGGCATTGGTGGTTTCCTGCTCAAGCCCTGGAACGAGCGCGAGCGCACGCAGATGGAGCTGCTGCCGCTGGTGCAGGCCAAACTCGAAGAAATCGGCGGCCTGCAGATCTTCGGCTTCAACCTGCCCTCGCTGCCCGGCACCGGCGAGGGCTTGCCGTTCCAGTTCGTGATCAATACCGCCGGCGACTACCCCGCACTGCTGGAAGTGACCCAGCGCATCAAGGCGCGCGCCCAGGAATCGGGCAAGTTCGCCTTCCTCGATGTCGACCTTGCCTTCGACAAGCCCGAGGTGGTGGTGGATATCGACCGAGCCAAGGCGGCGCAGATGGGGGTGTCGATGGACACCCTCGGCGGCACCCTGGCGACCTTGCTGGGTGAAGCGGAAATCAACCGCTTCACCCTTGAGGGCCGCAGCTACAAGGTAATTGCCCAGGTTGAACGGCTATACCGCGACAACCCCGGCTGGTTGAACAACTATTACGTCAAGAACGACCAAGGCCAATTGCTGCCGCTGTCGACCCTGATCACCCTCACCGACCGCGCTCGCCCACGCCAGCTCAACCAGTTCCAGCAACTGAACTCGGCGATCATCCAGGGCGTGCCCATGGTCAGCCTGGGTGAAGCGCTGAAGACCGTGCAGGACATCGCCCGCGAAGAAGCCCCGGAAGGCTTCGCCTTCGACTATGCCGGCGTGGCCCGCCAGTATGTACAGGAAGGTAGCGCGTTGTGGGTAACCTTTGGCCTGGCGCTGGCGATCATCTTTCTGGTGCTGGCGGCGCAGTTCGAAAGCTTCCGCGACCCGCTGGTGATTCTGGTGACGGTGCCGTTGTCGATCTGTGGCGCGCTGCTACCGCTGTTCCTCGGCATATCGAGCATGAACATCTACACCCAGGTCGGGTTGGTGACCTTGATCGGCCTGATCAGCAAGCACGGCATTCTCATTGTCGAGTTCGCCAATCAGTTGCGTGAAGAGCGCGGTTTGAGCGTGCGCGAGGCAATCGAGGAAGCGGCGGCAATTCGCCTGCGGCCGGTGCTGATGACCACGGCGGCGATGGTGTTCGGCATGGTGCCGCTGATTCTGGCGACCGGAGCTGGGGCGGTCAGCCGCTTTGACATCGGTACGGTGATTGCCACCGGGATGTCGATTGGCACGTTGTTTACCCTGTTCGTGTTGCCTTGTATCTACACCCTGTTGTCGCACAAAGCGAAAGCCAAGGAGCCTGCAATAGCCTGATCCGGCCTCTTCGCGGGCTTGCCCGCCCCCACAGAGACAGCACCGCTACCGAGACTGGCGCAGTACCTGTGGGAGCGGACAAGCCCGCGAAGAGGCCCGCACTGCAGATACAAAAATGCCAGAGGCCTCGCAACTGCAAGGCCTCTGGCATTTCTAGCTAACGCAGGGCTCAACCGAATGGCCGCAACCCCTGACGCAGGCCAAACAGGAACAGCAACAGGTCCTGATCAGGCGCAACCTGTGCCTGTTGCTGCGGTTTCGCTTCCCGCGGCAATGGGCACTGGTCGGCCATCTCAGCCTTGCTGAACACATTCGGCCTCGGCTCTTCCCAGGCAGCCACTGCCACGGTGGTCACCGCCAGGCCAGCTACCAGGAACAAAGCTCGAGCTATTTCTAGTTTCATTACTCTAACCCTTTGACAGCGCTGCCAAACGCCATCTTGTAAAAGTAGAGCAGCGTCTGCCATTCCGCGTCATTGATCGACGAATGGCGGCGCAGCTGGCGCAGGTCGTTACCTGCCGCACGCTGGCAGCTGATGCGCCGCCGGCACTTTTCCAGGTCCAGCAGGGCCACCTCGACGCGGGCCTGCTCACCCTCGCCAATCACCTTGATGAACACGTGCTTGCCATAGAGGCAGCCGTGCTGCCAGTGGCCCAGGTGCATGCGCGCCAGGTTGTCCGCCAGGTCCTTGAGCATGCGCTCATGCACCACCTGCGGGTAACGCTCGCGGGCACCTTCGGCATGCCAGGTATCGAGTTCGACAAAGCCGTCCAGCGCCTCGCTGACCAGCAGCGCACGCCACTGGTGGTCGGCATCGCGCTCGGCACCGCAAAAGACGATGCGCGGTACACGCACACCCAGTTGCTCGAAGCTGTTCAGCGCATCGAGTTCACGCAATACGGTCGGCCGGCCGAAAGGGTGCAGCAGGCTACGGTAGATATGCCCGACCTGGCGCTTGGCGTACAGCAGCTTGCCATTGGCATCGTTGAGGCGTTGCACGCCACTCTCGCCGCCACGGCGCTGGTTAGGCTCCTCGACCCACTCGCCTTGCTGGCGCCAGTAAAAATCGAACCGCGACTCCCCTCTCTGGGCTACAGCCATCAAACACTACCCCTTACGCAATACGTAGACCCGCCACATGGCATAGAACGGCAGGAAGTCGAGGCGTTCCTGGATTCTGAAGCCGGCGGCCCTGAATTCTTCTTCGACCGTTTCGGCTGGTAACACGAAACGGTTCTGGTAATTGTCCTGTTCGGCCTTGGCGCTGCGGCGCTGCTCCAGCTTTTTCCGGCGCCAGGCCTTGAAATTGCCATCCACCCACAGGGACAGGATCACACTATCACGGCTAACCCGCTGAAATTCCGAAAGAATGGTCTTTCGGTGCGCCGATTCGCCAATGTGGTGGAACAGACGCATACAGAAAATGCTGTCCACGGAATTGTCCGGCAGATCAATGGCAAATGCCGAAGTCTGCAAAGGGCGTACCCGTGCCACCACCTCTGGCGGTTGCGCGGCACAGGCTGTCTCGATCATCGCTTCGGAGTTGTCGGCACCGATGATCACCCGGTTGGGCTTTTCTGCCAGCAGCGGCCAGAAACGGCCGGCACCGCATGGCAGGTCCAGTACCAGGCCAGGCTCGCCAGCCAGTGCCAGGGCGCGACGCGCCAGCTGCTCATCTCGCTTGTGGGAAAGGCGTCGCGCCAGGCCGTCCTGGTGCTTGAGAAAGTACTCTCGCGCATGGTCTTTGTCGTACTTCTCGGAAAATTCAAGCTTGATGGGGCTACGCATTGGCTATCTCCTGACTCCATTGCGAGCACATTAGGTATGCAAGCGTTGGAATCAGGTCATGCCAATGTGAAAAAAACGTTGAGCGCCATTCGACCTGTTACAACAGATTACTCGGCCAACCTGTGTGGGTCGCCCTGGCCCGTTGTGTTGCTCAGGTCCACCCGAAAGCGGCAACCATGCGGCAAGGTGGATGTCAGGGTGACATGCCAGCCCTGGTCGTCACAGATTCGCTGCACCAACGACAGGCCCAGGCCCAGGCCCTCGCCACGCCGCTCATCACCCCGCACGAACGGTTTGAACATCGCCTCGCGCTGCTCTTCGGGGATGCCCACGCCGCTGTCCTCGACACTGAAGCCGTTGGCTTCCAGGCTCAGGCGGATGTATCCGCCGTCGGTGTAGTGCGCCGCATTGCGCAGCAGGTTGCCCATTACCGACTGCAGGAAGGTGGCGTTGTACAGCACCGGGCTGGCGCTGACACGGCCATCGAAATACAGCGTGAGGCCCTTCTGCTCGATGGTGTCGCGCCATACACCGATAAGCTCGTCGGCCACTTCACGCAGGGTCGCTTGCGATGCCACCGCGCCCTCGTCGCGCTGCGCACGGGCCAGCATCAGGAAGGTTTTGACCAGCTCGCGCATTTCCTCCGTGGCCCGCGCCACGCGCTCTACCTGGCTGCGCGCACGGGTGTCGAGGTTGGGGTTTTCCATCAGCAGCTCGCAGGAAGTCGCCAGCACCATCAACGGCGTGCGCAGCTCGTGGCTGACGTCGCTGGTGAACAGCCGTTCGCGGGTCAGCGCGTCGCGCAGGCGGCCCAGGGTGTCGTCGAAAGCCACTGCCAGCTGGCCGACTTCGTCCGCCGCATAGTCCGGCGCCAGTGGGGGCGCCAGGCCCAGCAGCTGGTCGCGGTGGCGCACCTGGCGGGCCAGGCGGATGACCGGCGCCATGACCCGACGTGCCACCAGCCAGCCGAGGATCACCGCCAGCACCAGGCTGAGCACGAAGCCCACCACCACCACCGCGAACAGCACGCGCTCGCGCTCTTCGAAGTCGCTCTGGTCCTGCAGCAGTACATAGCGGCGGCCATCGACGATCTCGACCATGGCGTGGTACGACAGTTGGTCGCGAAACACCTCGTGGAAGCCGCGGTCGAGGTGACGCAGGTCCTTGGGCAGCTCGAAGTCGTCACGCCCGCCGCTGAAGTAGAACAGCTGGTCGGGGCGCGGCCGGTGGCTCCAGTCACCGACACTGTCCATGCGCAGTAGGCGCTGCAGGTCGCCGCCCAGCACCGAGGAAATCAACCGCTCTTCCACCAGGTGCACGGTGGCGACGATGCCGAAGGCGAAAGCCCCGGCCACCAACGCGCTCATCAGCGCAAAAGCGATGATGATGCGCTGGGCAAGGCTTTGCTTAAACTCCATCGCGGCCCTCGGCGAGGCGATAGCCGACGCCATGGACGGTATGCAGCAAGGGTTTTTCAAACGGTTTGTCGATCACCTGGCGCAGCTGGTGCACATGGCTGCGCAGGCTGTCGCTGTCAGGGCAGTCGTCGCCCCACAGGGCTTCTTCCAGCACCTCGCGGCGCAGGACGTGCGGGCTTTTCTGCATCAACACCGCCAGCAACTTGAGGCCGACCGGGTTGAGCTTGAGCAGGCGGCCCTGACGAGTAACTTCGAGGGTATCGAGGTCGTAGCTGAGGTCCGCCACCTGCAGGGTACGGCGCCCGCCGCCCTGGGCACGGCGCAACACCGCCTCGATGCGTGCCGCCAGTTCCGACAGAGCAAACGGCTTGAGCAGGTAGTCGTCGGCACCGGAGCGGAAGCCTTGCAGGCGGTCATCCAGTTGGTCACGGGCAGTGAGCATGATCACCGGCGTGTCGCGGCGGGCGTCCTCGCGCAGGCGCTTGCACAGGGTGTAGCCATCGATGCCGGGCAGCATGATGTCGAGCACGATCAGGTCGTAGTGTTCGGTGGCGGCCAGGTGCAGGCCGGAAAGACCATCCTGGGCACAGTCGACGGTGTAGCCCTTCATGCCCAGGTAATCGGCCAGGTTGGCCAGGATATCGCGGTTGTCTTCAACCAAAAGAATGCGCATCGGTTTCTCCTGTGCGGCGCTTCTCGCTGTAGTGCGCGGCAGGCGCAGCTTAAGGCCTATGCCTGCACGGTGCCAGCCCTTGGGAAAATTCACCGCACTTGACGGTTTTTTCACTGATCCTTCACGGACACAGGATAGCGGGCGGCCGACAATGCCCGATCTTTTTCGCGCCCTGGAGCCGTCATGCAGCAACGCACCCGCCCTCGCCCGATCAACTTCTGGCTGTACCTGGGGGTTCCCCTGGCGACCGCGCTGGCCTTGATCCTGCTGGAGTTGACTTCAGTCGACATGGACGTCGCCAACCTGTTCTTCGACCCCGCTGCCGGGCAGTTCATTGGCCGTCACAGTTACCTGCTGGAAAACATCCTGCATGACCGGGTCAAGCAAGTGGTGATCCTGCTGGGCGTGCTGTCGCTGCTGACCTTTGCCGCTAGCTTCTTCGTGAAGCGCCTGTACGGCTGGCGCCGCGAACTGGGCTGTCTGGTGTTGGCGCTGGGCTTGTCCACGGCGTTTGTCACACCGCTGAAAAAGGTTACCCAGGTGCAGTGCCCGTGGAGCCTGACCCAGTTTGGCGGCAGCGAGACCTACAGCAAGCTGCTGGAGCCACGGCCGGCTACCGATAAACCTGGGCTGTGCTGGCCAGGTGGGCATGCGGCGACCGGGTTCTGCCTGTTCGGCCTGTTCTTCATGTTGCGTGATCGTAAGCCGCGGTTGGCACGAGTGGCGTTTGTGCTGGCCTTGGTGGCCGGGTCGGTGCTGTCGGTGGGCAGGATGATGCAGGGGGCGCACTTCTTGTCGCACAACCTGTGGACGGCGGTGTTCTGCTGGTTGATCGGGTTGGGGTCGTATTACCTTGTGCTGTATCGGCGGGGGGTGGCTGAGGTGCCTGTGGTTGAGCGTAGCGTCGCCTGAGCCAGGGGCCTGTCTTGAGTTTGATGTGGTGCGTAAACCGAGCGCCGCCCGCGCGGCGCATCGCGAGCGAAGCTCGCTCCTACGTTTGTTTCGGGCCAATTATGCCTGGGGGAGTTGCGCGCGAACGCCTTGGCGCATGGCGCGATAGCGCGTCGTACAAACCAGGCGGTCGCGCGCGCCTGCCACAGGCGATACTGGCCGAAACAAATGTAGGAGCGAGCTTCGCTCGCGATGCGCCGCGCGGGCGGCGCTCGATCTCGCAGGCGCCACATAACCCACGCCAAGCAAAAAGCCCCGGCTCTCGCGAACCGGGGCTTTTTCATGGTGCAGGGCTGGCTTACATCATGCCGCCCATGCCACCCATGCCGCCCATGTCAGGCATGCCAGCAGCTGGCTTGTCTTCCGGCAGGTCGGCAACCATGGCTTCGGTGGTGATCATCAGACCGCCGATCGAAGCTGCAGCTTGCAGAGCCGAACGGGTGACCTTGGCTGGGTCCAGGATACCCATCTCGATCATGTCGCCGTATTCGCCGGTAGCAGCGTTGTAGCCGAAGTTGCCCGAACCTTGCTTGACCTTGTCAGCAACCACGCTTGGCTCGTCGCCGACGTTGGCAGTGATCTGGCGCAGCGGAGCTTCAACAGCGCGACGCAGCAGGGCGATACCGACGTTCTGGTCTTCGTTGTCGCCTTTCAGGTCAGCAATGGCCGCCAGGGCGCGAACCAGGGCAACACCACCGCCAGGCACCACGCCTTCTTCAACGGCTGCACGGGTAGCGTGCAGGGCGTCTTCAACGCGGGCTTTCTTCTCTTTCATTTCAACTTCGGTGCCAGCACCGACCTTGATCACGGCAACACCGCCAGCCAGCTTGGCCAGACGCTCTTGCAGCTTCTCACGGTCGTAGTCCGAGGAAGTTTCTTCGATCTGGGCACGGATCTGCTTCACGCGAGCTTCGATCTCGGTGTCAGCGCCAGCACCGTCGATGATGGTGGTGTTTTCCTTGGACAGGATCACGCGCTTGGCGTTACCCAGGTGCTCCAGGGTAGCGGTTTCCAGGGACAGGCCGATTTCTTCGGAGATGACCTGGCCGCCAGTCAGGACGGCGATGTCCTGCAGCATGGCCTTGCGGCGGTCGCCGAAGCCCGGGGCCTTGACCGCAGCAACCTTGACGATGCCGCGCATGTTGTTGACGACCAGGGTAGCCAGCGCTTCGCCTTCGACGTCTTCGGCAACGATCAGCAGTGGGCGGCCGGCCTTGGCAACGGCTTCCAGAACTGGCAGCAGCTCACGGATGTTGGAGATTTTCTTGTCGACCAGCAGCAGCAGCGGGCCTTCCAGCTCGGCAACCATGGTGTCCGGCTTGTTGACGAAGTACGGCGACAGGTAGCCACGGTCGAACTGCATGCCTTCTACGACGGACAGTTCGTTTTCCAGGCCCGAGCCTTCTTCAACGGTGATCACGCCTTCTTTACCGACTTTTTCCATGGCTTCGGCAATGATGTTGCCGATGGAGTCGTCAGAGTTGGCGGAGATGGTACCTACCTGGGCGATGGCCTTGGAGTCGGCGCATGGCTTGGACAGGTTCTTCAGCTCGGCGACGACGGCAGCGGTGGCCTTGTCGATACCGCGCTTGAGGTCCATCGGGTTCATGCCGGCAGCGACGGCTTTCAGGCCTTCGTTGACGATGGCCTGAGCCAGAACGGTAGCGGTGGTGGTGCCGTCACCGGCAGCGTCGTTGGCCTTGGAAGCTACTTCCTTGACCAGCTGGGCGCCCATGTTTTCGAAGGCGTCTTTCAGCTCGATTTCTTTGGCGACGGAAACGCCGTCCTTGGTGATGGTCGGCGCGCCGAAGCTCTTGGCCAGCACCACGTTACGGCCTTTCGGGCCCAGGGTCGCTTTTACCGCGTCAGCCAGAACGTTGACACCAACCAGCATTTTCTTACGAGCGGAATCGCCGAATTTTACGTCTTTAGCAGCCATGATCGTTTAATCCTTGGAATTCTTTGGAGTAACGGGAAGTCAGGGGAAATCAGCCTTCGATAACGGCGAGGATTTCGTTTTCGGCCATGACCAGCAGGTCTTCGCCATCGACTTTCACGGTGTTGCTGCCCGAGTAAGGGCCGAAAACCACTTTGTCACCCACTTTCACGGCCAGCGCGCGAACTTCGCCGTTTTCCAGGATGCGACCGGTGCCGACGGCAACAACTTCGCCGCGGTTTGGTTTTTCAGCGGCCGAACCCGGCAGGACGATACCGCCAGCGGTTTTCGATTCTTCTTCGCTGCGACGGATAACGACGCGGTCATGCAGAGGACGAAGCTTCATTGTCGATCTCTCCCAAATTGTGGTTTTCATCGGCCGGTATCGACACCGGCGGGTTGATGCTGTCCGGCGTTGCCGGGAAGTGGCCCGCAATGGGCGAACCACCTGTGTCATGTCTGGCGTTGCCACCAGAAACCTTGCGGTGACCACATACATGAGGCCGCCATATTCAATTACAAGGCTTGATATACAAAATTTTTCATCAGGCCGAAAAAGACCGGGGCCGCTTGCGCGGCCCCGGGCATTTTACTTGTCGCGACGCTCGTACTCGCCCTCGATCACGTTCGGGCGATGGCCGCCATCACGCGGCTGCGCCTGGAACGGATCATCCTGGAACGCACGCTGACGCATGGCCTGTGCCTCGGCACGCTCACGCATCTTGCGCGCCGCCAGGCGGCGAGTGAACGGCAGCAGGCACAGCACGCCCAGCACATCGCTGATGAAGCCCGGCAGCAGCAGCAGGCCGCCACCCACGGCCAGCATCATGCCCTGGAACATGTCCTCGGCGGGCAATTCGCCACGCTGCAGGCTTTCGCGGGCGCGCAGTGCGGTGGCCAGGCCGGCCACCCGCATCACCAGCACACCCAGGGCGGAGCCGGCGATGATCAGCAGCAACGCCGGGAAAAACCCGATTGCCGCGCTGACCTTCACGAAGACGAACAGCTCCAGCACAGGAAAAATCAGAAACAGCAGTAGAAAAGCACGCATCAAGGGTTCCTCGACGGAAGATGACCTTCCAATAAGACCTCAAATGGATGCCTGCGCTGCAGATTTCAACCCTCGACCTGCGTCTCAGTTGGCCATTGGTCGGCGCGCGCCAGTAAAACCAAGGCTTCGCGGACTTGTGTCGGCGTGTTGCAAGGAGCTGGGAAAGGCAACCAGTACACGGCCTGACCGATGCGCAGGTGCATGCCTTCGCTGTCTACCCCGACCATCTGCGCCGGCGCGTGCCGCGGCAGGTCGGTCAGCTCGACGTAATGGGCGATGGCGTTGGCGTGATCGCTGTTCATGTGTTCGACCATGCTCGCCTCGGCCTTGCCGGCAAACGGGTTGCCCAGGGTGACCTGGTCGAGCCAGTGGATTGCGCCGAAGCCGCCGATGTAGCGGTGGCGCACCGGCTGCAACACCCAGAAATCGAAGTCGTGGGCCTTGTGGTAGTTGGCCGCGTCGGGGAAATAGCGGTAGTAGCGCTCGGCAGCCGCTTCGATGGTGGCTTCGTCGACCAGCTTGTGCGCCTCGGCCATCACGGTCAGGCGCCCCACGGCCTGCACATCCTCGGCCTCGCGCTCACCCACCAGTAGTGAGCACTTCGGGTCTTTCTGCAGGTTGTGGGTGTGCTGGGCGATGCGGCTGATGAGGATCAGCGGGTTGCCCTGGGCGTCCAGGCAGTACGGAACGACCGAGCCGAAGGGGTAACCGGGCATCGACTTGGAATGGGTCGAGAGCACGCCGCGGTACTCCTTGAGCAGCAGTTCCCGGGCGGGGCGGATGGCGTTGATACTCACTTGAGGGCGGCTCCTGGCGGACTGGATGAGGGACAAGATAAGCATTATCAGCTTCGTCTGCCACTGACCTGCATGCACATCCAATCCCCCGTAGGAGCAGCCTTGTGCTGCGAAGAGGCCATCAGCCTCGCAGCATTCAGTTTGCCGGGCCGCCCTTTCGCAGCACAAGGCTGCTCCTACAAAGGGTTGCGCAAGGCCCCTTACCAGGTAACGCCAAAGCCCGCGGTATAGCGGGTCTTGTCCAGGTCACTCTCACGTGTGCCGGTGATGATGTCCTTCTCCGCCTTGAGGTTGAGCGAGGCCCATTCGGTGACCTTGTAGCGCAAGCCGACCTCGGCATCCAGCGAGTAGTCGGCCACGCCACCCAGTGGCTTGGCGAACTCGCCGTTGGTGAACAACTGCACATTCTTGCCGATCAGGTAACGGGTGTAGTCCCACTTCACCGCTGCGGAATAGAAGTTGTCCTTGGAGCCGTCCTGGTACTCGAAGTCAGTGCGGTTGATCAGCGAGCCCAGCGAGAACGCGCCCAGTTCGTCGTCCCAGAACTGGTAACCCGGGCCGGTACCGATGGTACGCTGGCGGGCCAGGTCTTCGATGCGGTCGCGCTTGTATTCCGCACGCCCCTGCCAGAACCACTTCTCGGTCATGAAGCGGTCCAGCGCGTACTCGGCGCTCCAGTTGTCGGTGGTGGTGACGTCGTCCTTGGTCTCGCGGTTATATTCGCCTTCGGCGTTGTGCCGCCAACGGCCATGGCGGGCGGTGGTCTTGAAACCTACGTCGTAATCGTCGGTGTCGTTCTCGGCGCGCTTGTAGTCCAGCGCCACATCGACGTTGCCTTTCCACACGAAGTCCTCGACCAGTGGCTTGGGCTTCATGATCTGCTCGATGCTGGCCAGCTCCACAGTCTTGGGCGCCTCGCCATTGGCCAGGGTTACCTTGCCAGGCTCGGCGGCCTTCAGCGACTTGGCCTTTTCCCCGGTGTAGGCGTCCTGCTTGACCAGCATCTCCTGGTCGCTTTCCAGGGTCTGGACCTCTTTCCAGTCCAGTGCGATGGACCCGCCATAAGGGGTTTCCAGCAGCAGCTTGCCGCCGTCGAAGACTTTGATCTTGCCGCTGAGCCGGTCACCGTTCTTCATCCACACGGTGTCGGCAAACACCGGAGAGGCACACAGGGAAGCAGCTAGCAGGCACAACATGGATCTAGTATTCATAAGCGGACTACGGGTTCGATTTGACGAAAAAAGCCGGGCATTATCCAGATACCAGCGACCAGAGCAAGGACAGACCGAGCACATGCCGTTGAGTTCAACTCTCATTTGCCTGACCACCGGTCCGGTTTCATCTGCAGCCCAAGGGGGGCGTGATGTCTGATGGATATGAGCACGCCCTCGATTCCGCCGAGGGCCGACGAACGGCGCTATATTCAGTGCTTGGGCAGGTGCCGCCCGGCAAAGTGGTGAGCTATGGCCAACTGGCCGAACTGGCGGGGCTTGGCCGTGCGGCGCGTTGGGTTGGCCGCACCCTCGGGCAATTGCCTGCGGACACGCGCCTGCCCTGGCACCGTGTGCTCGGCGCAGGCGGTCGGCTGAGCCTGGCGCTGGGGACCCCGTCGGGGGATGAACAACGGGCGCGACTGCGCGCGGAGGGCGTGAATGTAACCAACAATCGTGTGGATATGACGCGCCATGGCTGGCGCCCAATGGAGCACAGCGGTTAGAGTGCGCGCTTTGTTTTCGCAAACTTGAGGCAGATGTTGGCCCATGCCCCGTAAAACCTGGCGCGCTGCGCTTGCTGCCTATGCCAGCCCGTCAACCTTGGTACTTTTGCTACTCGGTTTCGCCGCCGGCCTGCCCTACATGCTGGTGTTCTCGACCCTGTCGGTGTGGTTGCGCGAAGCCGGCGTGGCCCGTGAAACCATTGGTTACGCCAGCCTGATCGGCCTGGCCTACGCCTTCAAGTGGGTGTGGTCGCCGCTGCTCGACCAATGGCGCCTGCCACTACTCGGTGGCCTGGGGCGTCGCCGCTCATGGCTGCTGTTGTCGCAGGCGCTGGTGGTGATCGGCTTGGTCGGCATGAGCCTGTGCGACCCGCAACAACACCTGTCATGGCTGATCGCCATGGCTGTGCTGGTGGCCTTCGCCTCGGCGACCCAGGACATCGCTGTGGACGCCTACCGCCTGGAAATCGCCGACGACCAGCGCCAGGCCGCACTCGCTGCCAGCTACATGGCTGGCTACCGGGTGGCTGCCCTGCTGGCCACAGCCGGCGCGCTGTTCTTTGCCGAGTGGTTTGGCTCCACCGGTTTCAGCTACCTGCACAAGGCCTGGGCCGGCACCTACGTGATGTTCGGGGTCATGATGCTACCCGCCCTGTTCACCACCCTGGTCATGCGCGAACCGCCAGTGCCCCTGCGTACCCAGCTGTCAGCCGCGCGCTACGGGCTGGTGCACCAGATGGCCTCGGTGTTCGTGCTGATCATCCTGCTGGTGTCGGTACCGGCCAGCTTCACCCAGATGTTCAATACTGGCTGGTCCAGCGTGATCTCCGGGGATGCCACACCGCTCGACCTGCTGCTGGAAGATCGCGCTTTCCTGCGCCTGATCCTTTACGTGCTGCTGACCTGGGCGTGCCTGTCGAGCCTCGGCCGCCGTGGCCTGGCCCCGGTGCTGACACCGGTCAACGACTTCATCGCCCGCTACCGCTGGCAGGCACTGCTGCTGCTGGGCCTGATTGCCACCTATCGCATGTCGGATACGGTGATGGGCGTAATGGCCAACGTGTTCTACATCGACATGGGCTTCACCAAGGACCAGATCGCCAGCGTCAGCAAGATCTTCGGCCTGATCATGACCCTGGTCGGCGCCGGGGTCGGCGGCCTGCTGATCGTGCGCTTCGGGATCATGCCGATCCTGTTCATCGGCGGCGTAGCCTCGGCCGGTACCAATATCCTGTTCCTGATGCTGGCCGACATGGGCCCGAACCTGGAAATGCTGGTGGTGACCATCTCGCTGGACAACTTCAGCTCGGGCATGGCTACCTCGGCCTTTGTCGCCTACCTGTCGAGCTTGACCAACCTGAAGTTCTCGGCCACCCAGTACGCGCTGCTGAGCTCGATCATGCTGCTGTTGCCGCGGCTGATCGGCGGGTATTCGGGGGTGATGGTGGAGAAGTTCGGTTACCACGACTTCTTCCTGATTACCGCTTTGCTGGGCGTGCCTACGCTGATTCTGATCGCCTTGCAGTGGCGCCAGGAGGCTGGACGGGGGACCCCGGTGGCAGAGGAGAATTCAGCGGCCGAGCGGCCCTGAAGGTCTTGTATCGCCTGTGCCGGCCTCTTCGCAGCGCAAGGCTGCTCCTACAAGCGATCGCGCGCCCTGTAGGAGCAGCCTTGCGCTGCGAAGAGGCTGGCACAGGCCATAGCAATTACTGAGCGACAGCCCCTTCCCCAGGCCGCCCGCCTACCACGAACCACAGCGGCCACAACGCCAACGCCCCCGCCACACTCGCCGCCAAGGCAAAGTGCAGCAAGCTGGCACCGGCGCCAATCATCGCCAGCAGCGCCCCGCCCAGCCCCAGCAGGGCAATGGTGATCATCCCCAGCATGGCCGAAACCAGGCCCTTGCTCTGCTCGCTGGAGAACAACGTCATGCGGTAAAGCACCGCGTTGGCCACACCCAACCCCAGGGCGTACAGCGACATGCCCGCCACCACACTGGTCACGCTCGGCCAGTACCAGGTTGCCAGCACCATCAGGCACAAGCCGGCCAGATACGGCCACAGCGCGCCACGCACCAGGGCCGGCAGCGGGTAGCGGTCAGCGATACGGTTGATGATCAGGTTGCCGAGAATCAGCCCGCCAAACACTGGCAGCTGCCACAAGGCGTATTCCAGGGTGCTCAACCCCTCATCGTGAATCAGCAGCACCGGCGACAGGCCGATCCAGCCAATCAGCGGCAAGCCAACCAGGCCTAGGGCGGCGCTACCGGCAACGAAGCGGCGGTTGCCCAGCAGTTGGCCGTAGCCCGCCAGCAGAGGCAGCAGGTGGATCGGTGTGAATGCCAGGCGTGAACCGTCGCGCCGTTCCACGCCCAGGGTTTCCGGCATCAGGCGGTACAACAGCAGCCAGGCCAGCACCGCGCCGATGGCGAAGGCCACGAACAGCCAGCGCCAGTCCAGCCATTGCAGCAGCAAGGTGCCCACCAGTGGCCCGAGCAGTGGCGACAGCAGGGCGATATTGGCCAGCAGGGCCATCATGCGCACCGCGTCGGCCTCACTGAAGGCTTCGTTCAGGGCCGGGTAGCTGACCGTGACCACGAAGCCCAGGCCAATACCCTGCAACAGGCGCAGCAGGTTGAACAGGCCAATGTCATGGACCCAGAAGGTGGCCAGGCAGGCCACGCCGAAGAACGCGCAGCCGGCCAGAAGCAGCGGACGCCGGCCATAACGGTCGGCCAGAGGGCCAATCAACCATTGCAGTACCACACCGCCCAGCAAGTACAGGTTGAGGGCATGGGGGATGTATTCGGGGCTGGCGTTCAGGTCGCCGACCACGACCGGCATGGCCGGCATGACCGCGTCGCTGGCCAGATAGGTCAGCAGCTCGAACAGGGCCAGGGTCAAGCCGAACAGCAAGGCTCGCAGAGGGGTGATGTAAAGCAGTGGTTTCATGATGGCGTATCGGGTGTGGCAGGTGGGGTCAGGCTATATGCCAGAAATGGCGGGATAGTGCTGTGAACAAGTGTAATCAAGACAGGAAAAGCCGGGGACGCGAAGCGGCCCCGGCTTCACCACGGCGTTACTGCACTGCAGTCTCCTGCACCACACGAATCACCCGCTGCGGAAACGGAATATCGATCCCTTCGGCCTTCAACCGGTCACGCGCGTGCTCGTTGAGCATGAACATCACGTCCCAGTAATCGGAGGTCTTGGTCCACAAGCGCAGCGATACGGTGATCGAGCTGTCGCCCAGCGTCGCCACGACCGCCTGCGGTGCCGGGTCCGCCAGCACACGCGGGTCCTTTGCCAGTTCCAGCAGCACGTTGCGGGCCTTCTGCAGGTCGGCCTCGTAATCCACACCGACATCGAACACCACTTTGCGCGTCGGCTGACGGTTGGTATTGGTGATGATGCCGTTGGACAGGCTGCCGTTGGGCATGATGACAGTCTTGTTGTCACCGGTGCGCAGCACGGTGTGGAAGATCTGGATGCTGTCGACGGTGCCGGCAACGCCCTGGGCTTCAATCCAGTCGCCGATGCGGAACGGGCGGAACATCAGAATCAGCACACCCCCGGCGAAGTTCGCCAGGCTGCCTTGCAAGGCCAGACCGATGGCCAAACCAGCAGCACCGATGGCGGCGACGAACGAGGTGGTCTCGATGCCGATCATCGACGCCACGCTGACCATCAGCAGCACCTTCAGCACGATGTTCGCCAGGGTGCTGATAAAGCCCTGCAGCGCCAGGTCAGCGTTGCGCAGGCCAACCAGCTTGCCGAGACGGGCGCTGACCTTGTTGATGATCCACCAGCCGACCGCTAGGGTCAGCAGCGCCAGCAGCACACGGCTGCCGTATTCCATGATCAGGGGGATCCAGGTTTGTGATTGGCGGACGAGCTGATCGACCTCAGCGTTCAAATCCATATTCATCTCCTGATGCCGAGCGGCAACTACACGGTAGAACAGGCCGCGCGTGTTTACGCAGCCCCGGCCCCCATGGACATCATTTGGCCATCGGGGTTCCGGGCCGCATCCGCATCAGTCGCGGAAGTTGTTGAACTGCAGCGGCATGTCGAATTCCTTAGTGCGCAGCAGGGCAATGGCTTCCTGCAGGTCGTCACGCTTCTTGCCGGTTACGCGTACCTGCTCGCCCTGGATGGCGGCCTGCACTTTGAGCTTGCCATCCTTGATGGTGGCAACGATCTTTTTCGCCAGGTCCTTGTCGATGCCCTCGCGGAACTTGGCTTCCTGTTTCTTCTCCTTGCCGGAAGCGTACGGATCCTTGGTTTCCAGGCACTTCACGTCGATCTTGCGTTTGACCAGTGCCAGGCGCAGGATTTCCAGCATCGCTTCGAGCTGGAACTCTTCCTCGGCGGTGAGCATCACGGTCTGCTCCTTGTCCTTGAACTCGAAGGTGCCCTTGCCCTTCAGGTCGTAACGGCGATCAAGTTCCTTGATAGCGTTATCAACGGCGTTCTGCACTTCGTGCTTGTCCAGTTCCGATACCACGTCGAACGAAGGCATGGTTGTTCTCCCAAAATAAAAGCGCGCTCAGGCTGAAGATGGAGCGCGCTGGGTTTGACGGTTAAAATGCGGGCTCATTATAACGGGTTGCGAAACGCATATGAGCAGCACCTGGCATATTCTCGGCGCCGGTAGCCTGGGCAGCCTGTGGGCTTGCCGCCTGGCACGCGCAGGCAAGGCGGTGCGCCTGATCCTGCGAGATGGGCAACGGCTGCAGGCTTATCAGCAGGCCGGCGGCCTGACACTGGTCGAACAGGACCAGGCCCGGCACTACGCCATCCCTGCCGAAACCGCGCAGGCGCAAGGCCCGATCCACCGCCTGCTGGTGGCTTGCAAGGCCTATGATGCCGCCCCGGCGATTGCCGCTGTAGCGCCACGGCTGGCCATGGGCGCCGAATTGCTGCTGCTGCAAAATGGCCTGGGCAGCCAGGATGAAGTCGCAGACCTGGTACCGCACGCTCGCTGCATCTTCGTCTCCAGCACCGAAGGGGCCTTCCGTGAGGGGGACTGGCAGGTGCGTTTTGCCGGCCATGGCTTCAATTGGCTGGGCGATCCACGTCACCCCACGATCCCAGCCTGGTTCGATGACCTGCACGAAGCAGGTATTCCTGCCGAATGGACGGTGGACATTCTCACCCGCTTGTGGCGCAAACTGGCGCTCAATTGCGCCATCAACCCGCTGACTGTGCTGCACGACTGCCAGAATGGCGGGCTACTGGGGCACCTGGGTGAAGTGCAGGCCCTGTGCGTCGAGCTGGCCCAACTGCTGCGCCGCTGCGGCCAGCCGCAAGCTGCCGAAGCGCTGGACGAAGAAGTGCAGCGGGTGATACTCGCCACCGCAGCCAACTACTCTTCCATGTACCAGGACGTGCGCGCGGGCCGGCGTACCGAGTTGCACTACCTGCTCGGCCACGCCTGCCGTGCCGCAGGTCGTCACGGCCTGCAGCTGCCGCAGCTGGAACACCTGCTGCAGCGCCTGGTCGAAAACCTGCGCGTGCGTGGCTTGCCCTGCGACTGACGCGGCCCATCAACCGGATACGGACATTGCCTAGCCCATGACCTTGCGCCAACGCCTGGAAAACCTCCCGGTCGGGCAGAAGCTGCTGGCGGCCCTGCTGGTATTGCTGGTGACCATCCTGCTGGTAGCCAACCTCACCTTCATCAGCGCCGCCTACTGGATCACCCAGGAAAGCATGGCGCCGCAGGCACTGCAGACCATCGGTCGGCTGGTGGCCAACCCGCAGCTCGCTGCCCGCGCCGGTGACAACCCGGATACCGCCAGCGCGTTGCTCAAGGAGCTGGACAGCTATACGCCCCTGCGCGCTGCGGCCATCTACGGTGGCGATGGCCGCATGCTTGCGCAACTGCAGCATGGCGAGCCGCTGGCCCTGCCCAAGCGTTTTCGCAACATCGACGGCTGGCGCCTGATGGAGTTTCGCAGCACCCAACTGATCCGAATTCCGCGCGACGCCAACCCACCGGCACACTTGCTGCTGGTAGCCAGCAGCGAGCTGCCCACCGCCTTCTACACCGGCACCCTCAGCGCCAGCTTGGGCATCCTGGTGTTCAGCATCCTGTTATGGATCGTCATCGCACGGCAGATCAAACGCCTGATCACCCAACCAATCAACCAGCTTGAGGAACTCAGCCGCCAGGTAACCCGTGAGGAGAGCTACGCGTTGCGCGCCCGGCGCGGCAACGACGATGAAATCGGCAGCCTGGCCGAGGCGTTCAATACCATGCTGTCGCGTATCGAGGCCCGTGAGCAGCAGCTCAAGCGCGCCCGTGACGAGTTCCAGGACGCCTATGACCAGGCTCAGGGCCTGGCTGAGGAAACCCGCCACACCAACCGCAAGCTGGAACTGGAAGTGCAGGTGCGCAGCAAGATCGAGAAGAAGCTCACCGGCTTCCAGAATTACCTCAACAGCATCATCGACTCGATGCCCTCGGCACTGATCGCCCTCGACGAACAGCTTTACGTGACCCAGTGGAACCAGGAAGCCACGGTGCTTTCCGGAACGCCCCTGGACGAAGCGCTGAACCAGCCAGTGTTCATCGCCTTCGAGCCACTCAAGCCATTCCTGCCACAACTCAAGGAAACCGTGGAAAAGCACCGGGTGGCGAAGATCGAGCGTGTCACCTGGCCCAAGGGCGACGACCTGCGCCACTACGCCCTGACCTTCTACCCACTGACCGGCGGTGGCGGGCGCGGCGTGGTCATCCGGATCGACGACATCACCCAGCGCCTGTCGCTGGAAGAAATGATGGTGCAATCGGAGAAAATGCTTTCGGTCGGTGGCCTGGCTGCCGGCATGGCGCACGAAATCAACAACCCGCTGGGCGCCATTCTGCACAACGTGCAGAACATACGCCGGCGCCTGTCGACCGACCTGCCGCGCAACCAGGACCAGGCCGAAGAGCTGGGCATCGACCTGGCCACGATCAACCGCTACCTGGACAGCCGCGAGGTGCCACAACTGCTCGACGGCATTGCGCAAGCCGGTGCCCGGGCGGCGAAGATCGTGACCCACATGCTCAGCTTCAGCCGCCGCAGCAACCGCCAACTGGTGCCTTGCGAGCTGCCGGCACTGATCGACCAGGCACTGGAAATTGCCGGCAATGATTTTGACCTGACCATTGGTTTCGACTTCAAAGGCCAAGCCATCGTGCGCCAGTTCGACCCCGACCTGGGGCCGGTGCCCTGCACTGCCAACGAGCTGGAGCAAGTGCTGCTCAACTTGCTGAAAAACGCCGCCCAGGCCATCCACCAGCGCCCGCAACCGAGTGAGCCCGGGCGCATCACCCTGCGTACCCGGCTGAACCCGCCATGGGCGGAAATCCAGGTCGAGGACAACGGCGTCGGCATGCCCGAGGCGGTGCGCAAGCGCACCTTCGAGCCGTTCTTCACCACCAAGGAAATCGGCCAGGGCACTGGGCTTGGCCTATCCGTCTCGTACTTCATCATCACCAATAACCATAAGGGGCAGATGGAAGTGCAATCCACGCCCGGCCAGGGCACCTGCTTTACCCTGCGCCTGCCCCTGAGCCAGCCGGCAGCGGCGGCACCGACCAGAACGGAGCAATGAAATGGGCTACCGCCTCTCGAAGATCTATACCCGCACCGGTGACAAAGGCGAAACCGGCCTGGGCGACGGCCGCCGAGTGCCCAAAGACCACCCGCGGATCGAGGCGATTGGCGAGGTGGACAGCCTGAACAGCCAGCTGGGGGTGCTGCTGGCGGGGCTGGCCGAGCGAGGGCTGGATGAGGTGAGCGAGGTATTGGCGCCGTGTCAGCACCGCTTGTTCGACCTGGGCGGCGAGCTGGCGATGCCCAGTTACCAGGCATTGAACCTGGCGGAGGTGGAGCGCCTGGAGGCGGCCATCGATGTGTGGAACGAAGAGCTGGGGCCGTTGAAGAATTTCATTTTGCCCAGTGGCTCGGCGCTGGTGGCGCAGGCGCATGTGTGCCGCAGCCTGGCGCGCAGTGCGGAGCGGCGGTGCCAGCAGTTGAATGCGGTGGAGCCACTGGAAGGCGTTGGGTTGGCGTATATCAACCGGCTTTCCGACCTGCTGTTCGTGGCAGCGCGCATCATAGGCCGGCGGCAAGGGGTGGCTGAAGTATTGTGGCAACCTGCCGAGAAGCCAAAAGGCTGAAATTGACGCGATTCCCTGTGGGAGCGGGTTTACCCGCTCCCACAGGGGCCCAATTGACTCAGATTTCAGGCCAGAACGCCCGAATCCCGGCCACGCCCTGTGCTCCCGCGTCCCAGGCCTGCTCGCGCTCACCCGGCCCTACCCCGCCCAACAGGTAAACCGGTTTGTTGAACCCGGCAATCAAGCGCTGCGCCTGATCCCAGCCCAGTGGCACCGCCTCGGGGTGGGTCTGGGTCGCCTGCACGGGCGACAAGGTGACAAAGTCCACGCCCATCTGCTCGGCCAGCGCCAGCTCCTCGGCGCTGTGGCAGGACGCTGCCAGCCAACGCTCCTTGGGAAACGGCCGGCCCTTGGCGGCGTACTTGCGCAGTTGCGCGGCCGTCAGGTGCCAACCGGCCGCGGGGAAATCACCCAGCCATTCCAGCGGCCCCTTGAGCATCAACTGCGCCTTGCCCGCACACAGCCCGACCGCATCCACCGCCACGTCGCGGTACTTGGGGTCGTACATGTCCGGGGCACGCAACTGGATCAGGCGAATGCCATTGGCCACTGCTTTCTGGATGCCCTTGAGCATCTGTGGCACTTCCAGGCCATCCGGGGTAATCAGGTACTGGTCCGGCAGCCGCGCGGCGGCAACGATCGGCTTGTTGGCTTCGGGGAATGCGTACTGCGGCAAGTCGCGCGGGGCAACCCATTCCAGCGGCTGGCCCTCGGCACCATGCGGTTCGCCAGTAAAGGCATCCACCTCGCGCACGTCCAGCAGCACCTGTTTGTCCGGGTAGTCATGGCTAACCTTGATCAGCGCACGCGAACGGCTTACCTCGATGCCCAGCTCTTCGCGCAGCTCGCGGGCCAGCGCCGCTTCGACGCTTTCGCCGTCTTCCACCTTGCCGCCGGGAAACTCCCACAACCCGCCCTGGTGCTGGGTGTCGGCACGGCGTGCGATCAGAATCCGGCCGTCAGCACCGCGAATGACGGCGGCTACTACATGAATCCGCTTCACACTTCACGCTCCGCCAGGCCAGCCTGCTGCCAGGCCTGGAAGGCTGGCCACTGATAAATGGTCTCGATGTAGGCTGCCGCCTCTGCTGGCACCTCCACGCGGTAGGTGCGCAGGCGCACGGCCACCGGGGCGAAGAAAGCATCGGCCAGGCTCGGTTTACCGAACAGGAACGGGCCATTGTCCTTGGCCACCAGGCGGCATTCGGACCACAGCGCGACAATGCGATCGATATCGATTTGTACGTCCAGCGGCACGCTGTCCAACGCCTGGTCGCGCGACAGGTCGAACGGCATGGCACCGCGCAAGGCAAAGAAACCGCTGTGCATCTGTGCACAGGCCGAACGGGCCTGGGCACGCGCCGCCACATCGACTGGCCACAGCTGGGCCTCGGGGTGGCGTTCGTTGAGGTATTCGGCAATGGCCAGCGAGTCGGCGATCACACCGTGCTCGGTCTTGAGCAGCGGGACCTTGCCGGTGGCGGAATAGGCGAGGATGCGCTGACGGGTATCAGGCTGGTTGAGTTTGATCAGGGATTCTTCGTAGGGTACGCCGGCCAGCTCGAGGGCCAGGGCGCCACGCAGCGACCAGGAGGAGTACAGCTTGTCGCCGATGATCAGGTGATAGCTCATGGTTCGGCTCCATTCGGTTGGAATGTCGGGGGCTGCTTTGCAGCCCTTCGCGGCACAAGGCCGCTCCTACAGCGATTGTAGGAGCGGCCTTGTGCCGCGAAAGGGCCGCGACGCGGCCCCATTTGAATCAGGTACGGTACTCGGCGTTGATCTTCACGTACTCGTGGGACAGGTCGGTCGTCCAGATGGTTTCGCTGCACTGGCCACGGCCCAGTTCGATACGGATGGTGATCTCTTCCTGGGCCATCACTGCCGAACCCTGCGCTTCGGTGTAGCTCGGGCTGCGGCCGCCTTTGCTGGCGATGCACACGCTGTCCAGATATACGTCGATCAAGCTCACGTCCAGTTCCGGTACACCGGCACGCCCTACGGCGGCGAGGATACGGCCCCAGTTCGGGTCGGAGGCGAACAGCGCGGTCTTGATCAGCGGCGAGTGGGCCACGGCGTAGCCGACATCCAGGCATTCCTGGTGGTTACCACCACCGTTGACCTGCACGGTCACGAACTTGGTCGCGCCTTCGCCGTCACGGACGATGGCCTGGGCCACTTCCATGCACACTTCGAACACGGCCTTTTTCAGCGCTTCGAACAGCGCGCCGCTGGCTTCGGTCACTTCCGGCAGGTTGGCCTTGCCGGTGGCGATCAACATGCAGCAGTCGTTGGTCGAGGTGTCGCCATCGATGGTGATGCGGTTGAACGACTTGTTGGCGCCGTCCAGCATCAGGTCCTTGAGCACCGCTGGGGCAACCTTGGCGTCGGTAGCGATGTAGCCGAGCATGGTGGCCATGTTCGGGCGGATCATGCCTGCACCCTTGCTGATGCCAGTCACGGTAACGGTCACGCCATCGTGCTGGAACTGACGGCTGGCGCCCTTGGGCAGGGTGTCGGTGGTCATGATGCCGGTGGCGGCTTCGGCCCAGTGGTTTTCCGACAGGTTGTCGAGGGCGGCCTGCAGCGCACCTTCGATCTTCTCGACCGGCAATGGCTCGCCGATTACCCCGGTGGAGAACGGCAGTACCGACTCGGCGGGTACGCCAGCCAGCTCGGCCAGCTTGGCGCAGGTGCGCTCGGCGGCAGCCAGGCCTGGAGCACCGGTACCGGCGTTGGCGTTACCGGTGTTGGTCAGCAGGTAGCGCACGGTGCCCTGTACACGCTGTTTGGACAGAATCACCGGTGCCGCGCAGAACGCGTTGAGGGTGAACACGCCCGCTACGCTGGAGCCTTCGGCACAGCGCATGACCACCACATCCTTGCGCCCCGGGCGCTTGATGCCGGCAGAAGCGATGCCGAGTTCAAAACCCGGAACCGGGTGCAGGGTGGGCAAAGGACCAAGACCAACAGCCATTAGAGCGCTCCTAGAAAAACGGTGAAATGATGATGGAAGAGCGGGGCCGCTTCGCGCCCCATTCGCGGCACAAGGCCGCTCCCACAAGGGCATCGCAGCCTAGGATGCGGCGCGGTCCTTGTGGGAGCGGCCTTGTGCCGCGAATGGGCCGCACGGCGGCCCCGGATTTGTCACGTTACTGCGAGTGGATCAGATCACTCGATCTGCCCGTGGCAATGCTTGAACTTCTTGCCCGAACCACACCAGCACGGTTCGTTGCGGCCCAACTTCTGGTCGTTACGTACTGGCGCAGCGGCTACCGCCACTTCGGCACCCTCTTCGCTCAGTTGCTCGCTTTCCAGGCCCGGTGCGGCGGCGTGCTGGAATTGCATGCGGCTGGCCAGCTCTTCGGCCTCGCGGCGCAGGCGAGCTTCCTCTTCGACCGGGTCTTCGCGGCGAACCTGTACGTGCGACAGGACGCGAATGGTGTCGCGTTTGATCGACTCCAGCAGCTCCTGGAACAGGCTGAACGACTCGCGCTTGTACTCCTGCTTCGGGTTCTTCTGCGCATAGCCGCGCAGGTGAATGCCGTGACGCAGGTGGTCCATGGTCGACAGGTGGTCTTTCCACAGGTCGTCCAGCACGCGCAGCAGGATCTGCTTCTCGAAGGTACGCAGCGCTTCGATACCCGCCTGGTCTTCCTTCTCGGTGTAGGCAGTGGTGATCTCGTTCAGCAGCTTCTCGCGCAGGGTCTCTTCGTAGAGGTGATCGTCCTCGTCGAGCCACTGCTGAATCGGCAGCTTCATGGCGAAATCGCTGGCCAGCGAAGCTTCCAGGCCGGCCACGTCCCACTGCTCGGGCAGCGACTGCGGCGGAATGTGCTGGCTGATGGTAGCGTCCAGGACTTCCTGGCGGAATTCGACGATGGTGTCGCCGATGTTCTCGGCGGCCAGCAGGCTGTTGCGCATGTGGTAGATCACCTTGCGCTGCTCGTTGGCCACGTCGTCGTATTCGAGCAATTGCTTACGGATATCGAAGTTGCGGCCTTCGACCTTGCGCTGGGCCTTCTCGATGGCGTTGGTGACCATGCGGTGTTCGATGGCCTCGCCCGACTGCATGCCCAGCGCCTTCATGAAGTTCTTCACCCGATCAGAGGCGAAGATGCGCATCAGGCTGTCTTCCAGGGACAGGTAGAAGCGGCTGGAGCCCGGGTCGCCCTGGCGGCCGGAACGGCCACGCAGCTGGTTGTCGATACGGCGCGATTCATGACGCTCGGAAGCGATTACGTGCAGGCCACCGGCCTCGATCACCTGCTGGTGACGCTTCTGCCAGTCGGCCTTGATCTGGGCGATCTGTTCGGCGCTTGGGTTTTCCAGGGCAGCCACTTCGGCTTCCCAGTTACCACCCAACAGGATGTCGGTACCACGGCCCGCCATGTTGGTGGCGATGGTCAGGGCACCCGGAGCACCTGCTTGCGCGATGATCTCGGCTTCTTTTTCGTGGTACTTGGCGTTCAGTACCTTGTGGTCGATGCCTTCCTTCTTGAGCAGGTTCGACATGTGCTCGGAAGTTTCGATGGTCGCGGTACCCACCAAGATCGGCCGACCCTTGGTCATGCTTTCCTTGATGTCGGCAATGATCGCGGCGTATTTCTCGTCGGCGGTCAGGTACACCAGGTCGTTGAAGTCCTTGCGCGCCAGCGGCTTGTTCGGCGGAATGACCATCACGTTGAGGGCGTAGATCGACTGGAACTCGAACGCTTCGGTGTCGGCGGTACCGGTCATGCCGGACAGCTTGGTGTACAAGCGGAAATAGTTCTGGAAGGTGGTCGAAGCCAGGGTCTGGCTCTCGGCCTGGATGTTCAGGTTCTCCTTGGCCTCGATAGCCTGGTGCAGGCCCTCGGACAGGCGACGGCCCGGCATGGTGCGGCCGGTGTGCTCGTCGATCAGCAGGACCTGGCCTTCCTGGACGATGTACTCGACGTTGCGGTGGAACAGTTTGTGCGCACGCAGACCGGCGTAGACGTGAGTCAGCAGGCCCAGGTTGTGGGCGGAGTACAGGCTCTCGCCTTCGGCCAGCAGACCGGCTTGGGTCAGCATCTCTTCGATGAACTGGTGACCGGCTTCGTTCAGCTCGACCTGGCGGCTCTTCTCGTCGATGGTGAAGTGGCCTTCCTGGGTGACCTGGCCTTCGACTTCTTCGATGTGCTGGGTCAGGCGCGGGATCAGGCGATTGATCTCGATGTACAGCTTGGAGCTGTCTTCGGCCTGGCCGGAAATGATCAGCGGGGTACGCGCTTCGTCGATCAGGATCGAGTCGACTTCGTCGATCACGGCGAAGTTCAGTTCACGCTGGAACTTCTCGTCCTGGCTGAACGCCATGTTGTCGCGCAGGTAGTCGAAACCGAATTCGTTGTTGGTGCCGTAGGTGATGTCGGACGCATAAGCGGCGCGCTTTTCTTCCGGCGGCTGGAAGGCCGAGACGATACCGACCGACAGGCCGAGGAATTCGTACAGAGGGCGCATCCAGTTGGCATCGCGGCGGGCCAGGTAGTCGTTGACGGTGACCACGTGCACGCCCTTGCCGGACAATGCGTTGAGGTACACGGCCAGGGTACCGACCAAGGTCTTGCCTTCACCGGTGCGCATTTCTGCGATCATGCCCTCGTGCAGGGTCATGCCACCGATCAGCTGCACGTCGAAGTGGCGCATGCCCATTACGCGCTTGCCGGCCTCACGGGCCACGGCGAAGGCTTCGGGCAGCAACTGGTCCAGTGTCTCGCCTTTGGCCAGGCGCTCCTTGAACTCTGCGGTCTTGCCCCGCAGTTGCTCGTCGGAGAGGGCCACCATCTTCTCTTCGAAGGCATTGACGATACTCACCGTCTTGAGCATGCGTTTGACTTCACGCTCGTTCTTGCTTCCAAAAAGTTTTTTTAACAAAGGCGCAAACATATCGGCAGGATCTTCCACACGTAGGGATGGAGGGCGGCCCCATGAGTCGCCCGTGCAGCCCTGAGGCCGCATGCGAACGAGCATTCTACCCGGAAACGATGGTGAGGAAAGTGGTGGATTTCCACGATGCTATTACAGCGTTTTGGCGGGGGCTTGTTTTAGATAGGGGCATTTTCCCTGAGTTCAAGGCCCGGGTTCATGAAAGGTATCGAGAATGACTCGTATCTTTTATTGCCTGTGCCGGCCTCTTCGCGGGCACGCCCGCTCCCACAGGATCAACACTGGCTCCAGGTTGGCGGCACACCTGTGGGAGCGGGCATGCCCGCGAAGGGACCGGCGCAGGCTATAGAGGTGTTAAACTGCTGATCTTGTCACCTCATGCATATACCCATGGCCTACAAACCCTCCCCCGCCCAGCAACCCTCCGCGCTGCTGCGCCAGGTGCGCCCGTTGCGCCTGCTGCTGAACCAGGCCGAGCGCCTGGAGCACCTGCAGCGCCTGCTGGAAAGCCAGTTGCAACCGGCTGCCCGCGAGCACTGCCATGTGGCATCGTGGCGCGACGGCACCTTGTTGCTGGTGGTAACCGACGGCCATTGGGCAACCCGCCTGCGCTACCAGCAAAAGCGCTTGCTGGCGGCATTGCAGGCCATGGAAGCATTCGGCAACCTCAGGCGCATCCTGTACAAGGTGCAGCCGCCATTGGTGCCAGCCAAGCGTGGCGGGCATGCTGCTGAGCTGTCGAACAGCGCGGCCGAGAGCCTGCGCGACACCGCCGAGGGCATCACCGACCCCAAGCTGCGCGCAGCGCTGGAACGGCTGGCAGCCCACGCTCAGGACAAGCCATAAAAAAGGCCACCCGAAGGTGGCCTTAATGAACTAGAGAGTGTTCGAACTTACACGGCCGCAACAGGGCGCATGTACGAGATCGGTGCCGTGCTGGCATCTTCGAAAGTGACCACTTCCCAGGCATCGGTTTCAGCAATCAGCTTGCGCAACAGCTGGTTGTTCAGCGCGTGGCCGGACTTGAAGCCCTTGAACTCGCCGATCAGGCTGTTGCCCAGCAGGTACAGGTCGCCGATGGCGTCGAGGATCTTGTGCTTGACGAATTCGTCTTCGTAACGAAGGCCGTCTTCGTTGAGCACGCCGTCCTCATCGACCACGATGGCGTTCTCGACACTGCCACCCAACGCAAGGTTGTGCTTGCGCAGGTACTCGATGTCACGCATGAAGCCGAAGGTACGCGCGCGGCTGACTTCCTTCACGAACGAGGTGCTGGAAAAGTCGACGCTGGCGCTCTGGGTCCGGTTGCGAAGCACCGGGTGATCGAAGTCGATCTCGAAGCTCACCTTGAACCCTTCGAAAGGCAGGAACGTGGCGCGCTTGTCGCCCTCCTCCACGGTTACCTCACGCAGGATGCGGATGAACTTCTTGGCTGCGTCCTGTTCTTCCAGGCCGGCAGACTGAATCAGGAATACAAAAGGACCGGCGCTGCCATCCATGATCGGCACTTCCGAGGCGGAGAGCTCGACGTAGGCGTTATCGATGCCCAGGCCCGCCATGGCGGAGAGCAGGTGCTCGACCGTATCGACCTTGACGTCACCGTTGACCAGCGTCGTCGACATGGTTGTCTCGCCGACGTTGGCCGCACGCGCAGGGATTTCGACCACAGGGTCGAGATCGGCGCGGCGGAAGACGATGCCGGTGTCAACAGGTGCAGGCTTGAGGGTCAGGTAAACCTTCTCCCCGGAGTGCAGACCGACACCTGTGGCACGGATGGTATTCTTCAGGGTGCGTTGTTTAATCATGGCATTGGCCGCTTCAGCGCAAATTGCGAACAGGTATCAACAAAGGCTGGGGATGATAACAGACCCAACCTTTGATGAATACCAATCACCTTTATACCCCTGATAAATTCCATTAATCAGCCTGACGACGCAGGAATGCCGGGATATCGAGGTAGTCCAGGTCATCCTGAGGGTTCAGTTTAGCGGCTGCGGCAGCACCTGCATGGGCCTGATTGCGCATCACCGTCGGGCGCTCCAGGTCACGGTAGTTGACCGCTGGCTGCTCCTGACGCACCGGCGCAGGATTGGACGCTTCATAGGCCTGCTGAGCGGTCTGCAGGGTGTTGTCGACCACCTTCACAGGCTTCTCGATGCGCGCGCCCAGACCAGTGGCCACCACGGTCACGTGCAGTTCGTCGCGCATGTCCGGGTCGATCACGGTGCCGACCTTGACCATGGCGTGGTCGGAGGCGAAGGCTTCGATGATGCTACCCACGTCGGAGTATTCACCCAGCGACAGGTCCGGGCCTGCGGTGATGTTCACCAGGATGCCGCGGGCGCCCTGCAGGTTGACGTCTTCCAGCAGCGGGTTGCGGATCGCTGCCTCGGTGGCTTCACGCGCACGGTTCGGGCCGCTGGCGCAGCCAGTACCCATCATGGCCATGCCCATTTCACCCATCACGGTACGTACGTCGGCGAAGTCGACGTTGATCATGCCTGGGCGCTTGATGATGTCGGAGATACCGCGCACGGCACCGGCCAGTACATCGTCTGCCTTGGCGAAGGCGGACAGCAGGCTGGCATCCTTGCCCAGGATGGTCAGCAGCTTCTCGTTGGGGATGGTGATCAGCGAGTCGACGCTTTCAGCCAGCATGCGGATGCCTTCATCGGCGATCTGCATACGTTTGCGGCCTTCGAACGGGAACGGACGAGTCACCACGGCAACGGTGAGAATGCCCATTTCCTTGGCCACTTCGGCGATGATCGGCGCTGCACCGGTACCGGTACCGCCGCCCATGCCAGTGGTGATGAACACCATGTTGGTGCCCTGCAGCACTTCTGCGATGCGCTCACGGTCTTCCAGCGCAGCCTGACGGCCGACTTCTGGATTGGCACCGGCACCCAGGCCCTTGGTCACGCCAGTGCCCAATTGCAGGATGGTGCGCGCGCCAATGTTTTTCAGCGCCTGGGCATCGGTGTTGGCGCAAATGAATTCCACGCCTTCGATGCTGCTCTTGACCATGTGGTTGACGGCGTTGCCGCCACCACCACCAACGCCGATCACCTTGATGACCGGACTTTGCGGGACGTTGTCTACGAGCTCGAACATTTTCCCTCTCCTTACAGTTCTCTAGTTGTTGCGCCTACCACTACTGCTTTGAAACTTAGAAGTTGCCCTGGACCCATTTCTTGAAGCGTTCAAGCACTGGGGCCTTCGGTTCATCGCCATAGCTGTTGTTGCTGCTGTTGCTGTTACCGGTCAGGATCAAGTCCTCGGACTGCTTCAGCAGGCCATAGGTGAGCAAGCCCACGCCGGTGGAATAGATCGGGTTGCGTACCACGTCGCTCAGCCCCCGAACGCTGTGCGGTACGCCCAGGCGTACCGGCATGTGGAAGATTTCCTCGGCCAGTTCCACGGCACCTTCCATCTTCGCGGTGCCGCCGGTGAGGACGATGCCGGCCGGTACCAGGTCTTCGTAGCCGCTGCGGCGCAGTTCGGCCTGGATCAGGGTGAAGAGCTCGTCGTAACGTGGCTCCACCACCTCGGCCAGGGCCTGGCGCGACAGCTCGCGCGGCGGGCGGTCGCCGACGCTCGGCACCTTGATGGTCTCGCCGGCGCCAGCCAGTTTGGCCAGGGCGCAGGCGTAGCGGATCTTGATTTCTTCGGCGTACTGGGTCGGCGTGCGCAGGGCCATGGCGATGTCGTTGGTCACCTGGTCGCCGGCAATCGGGATGACCGCGGTGTGACGGATGGCGCCCTCGGTGAAGATGGCGATGTCGGTGGTGCCGCCACCGATGTCCACCAGGCACACGCCCAGCTCTTTTTCATCATCGGTCAGTACCGAGTAGGCCGAAGCCAGCTGCTCGAGGATGATGTCGTCTATTTCCAGGCCGCAGCGGCGCACGCACTTCTCGATGTTCTGCGCCGCGTTGACCGCGCAGGTGACCACGTGAACCTTGGCTTCCAGACGTACGCCAGACATGCCCAGTGGCTCGCGCACGCCTTCCTGGTTGTCGATCACGTAGTCCTGCGGCAGGGTGTGCAGCACGCGCTGGTCGGCCGGAATCGCCACGGCCTGGGCAGCGTCGAGTACGCGCTCCAGGTCGGCCAGGCTGACCTCGCGATCGCGGATGGCGACGATGCCGTGGGAGTTCAGGCTGCGGATGTGATTACCAGCCACACCGACGAACGCCGAATGGATGCGGCAGCCGGCCATCAATTGCGCTTCTTCGACGGCGCGCTGAATCGACTGCACGGTGGACTCGATGTTCACCACCACGCCTTTTTTCAGGCCGCGGGACGGATGGGTGCCGATCCCGACGATTTCCAGGGTGCCGTCTTCGCCCACTTCGCCCACCAGCGCCACCACCTTGGAGGTGCCAATGTCCAGCCCGACGATCATTTTGCCGCTATGCGCGTTTGCCATGGTCCTGCCTCTCTCTAATTCTTCGCAACGGCGGGTTGGGCCGTCGTCGGTGCAATCGGTTCCCGCCAACCAACGGCAAGTCCGTTGGAATAACGCAGATCAATGCGGGCGATAGTGGTGATCTGGTCTTTGAGTGTCTTGTCGTATATGGCAATGAAACGGCGCATCTTCTCCACCAGATGGTCGCGCCCCAGCAGCAGCTCGATGCCTGGCCCCGCGCTGCTCGCACCGGTGGTCAGGAACCAGCTGCCTCGCTCGCGCAGCTCCAGGCGAGCGATGGAGAAGCCCAGGGGGCGCAGCATCTGGCTCAATACCTGATACTGCTGCATGACTTGTTGCTGAGCACGCTGCGGCCCGGCCAGCTGCGGCAGGTGCTCGTAGTTGGCCAGCTCGCGCGGGGTGAACGCCTGGCCCTGGTTGTTGAGCAGGGCTTCGTCGCCCCAGCGCGCCACCGGCAGTTGTTCTTCCAGGCGGATAACCACCTCGTCAGGCCACACCCGGCGTACTTCGGCGTGGGCGATCCAGGGCATCTGTTCGAGTTCAGCCCGCATCGCTGGCAGGTCGACGCTGAAGAAGCTCGCCGCCACGTAGGGCGCGATACGCTGCTGCACCGATTGCTGGCTGATGTAGCTGAGGTCGCCCTGCACGTCGATCTTGGTGATCGGCCGGTCGGCGTACGGCATCAGGCGAATGGCGCCCTCGTAGGCACCAAAGCCGGCCGCCACCAGCAGCACCGGCCACAGCAGGCGCTTGAGGCCGCCCAGGCTTGGCCGCGGCAGGCGCGCCGATACGGGCTCGTCGGCCACCAGCCGGCTGGCACCACGCGGCACCGGCTTGCTACGGCCGGTAACGGGTTGCTGCTGACGTATCATCGCGCCTTGCATGGTTGTTAACCTCGCGTCGCCACGCTTTCGGCCAGGATCGCCAGCACCAGTTGCTGGAAGTCCAGACCGGCCGCGCGGGCCGCCATAGGCACCAGGCTATGATCAGTCATGCCAGGTGCGGTGTTGACTTCGAGCAGCCAGAACCGGCCCTGCTCGTCCTGCATCACGTCCAACCGCCCCCAGCCTTCGATGCCAATGGCATCGCAGGCGCGTGCGGTCAGGTCGATCAGTTCCTGTTCCTTGACGCTATCCAGGCCGCACGGGATGCGGTACTGGGTATCGTTGGCGATGTACTTGGCGTCGTAGTCGTAGAACACGTGCGGCGTACCCAGGGCGATCGGCGGCAGCACCTGCCCGCGCAATACCGCGATGGTGAACTCCGGGCCGTGGATCCACTGCTCCACCAGTACCTGGGAATCGTATTTGGCGGCGTCCTGCCAGGCGGCGACCAGTTCCTGGGCGCTGTTCACCTTGGCCATGCCGATGCTAGAGCCTTCATGGGCGGGTTTGACGATAAGCGGGAAGCCCAGTTCCGTAGCGGCCTGCAAACAATCGCTTTCGCTCGCCAACACCGCGTGGCGCGGGGTGGGGATGCCCAGGCTCTGCCACACCTGCTTGGTGCGCAGCTTGTCCATGGCCAGCGCCGAGGCAAGGATGCCGCTGCCGGTGTAGGGGATACCCAGGCACTCCAGCAAACCTTGCATGCTGCCGTCTTCACCGCCACGGCCGTGGAGGATGATGAAGGCGCGGTCGATCTTTTCGCTTTGCAGGCGCGCGAGCAGGTCGTCACCGACGTCGATGGCCACCACGTCGACACCGGCGGTGGTCAGCGCGTCGATCACCGCGGCGCCAGACTTCAGCGACACTTCACGCTCGGCGCTCTTGCCACCGTACAGCACGGCGACACGGCCGAACGCCTTGACGTCCAGGGTCGAGTGCAACTTGTCGTAGGCGCTGGTCATTTCGACTTCTCCTGCTTGGCGCCTGCGAACAGCGGGCTTTTCATCAACTGCGGTGCCAGGCCGCCGACATCACCGGCACCCTGGCAGATCAGGATGTCGCCAGCGCGCAGCAATGGCTTGACCAGCGGCGCCAGCTCGGCGCCACGCTCGATGTAGATCGGGTCCAGCTTGCCGCGCTGGCGGATGCTGTGGCACAGCTGACGGCTGTCGGCACCGGGAATCGGCTCTTCGCCGGCCGGGTAGACTTCCATCAGCAACAGCACGTTGGCATCGCCCAGCACCTGGACGAAATCGTCGTACAGGTCGCGGGTGCGGCTGTAGCGGTGCGGCTGGTAGACGATCACCAGGCGGCGGCTTGGCCAGCCACCGCGCACGGCCTTGATCACCGCGGCCACTTCGGTCGGGTGATGGCCGTAGTCGTCGACCAGCATCACGCTGCCGCCTTCGACCGGCAGCTCGCCGTATACCTGGAAGCGACGGCCGACACCCTGGAAGCCGGACAGGCCCTGGATGATGGCCTCGTCAGTGATGCCTTCGTCAGTGGCGATGGCGATGGTGGCCAGGGCGTTGAGCACGTTATGGTTGCCCGGCATGTTGACCGACACTTCCAGCGGCTCGCGGTCGCGGCGCAGCACGGTGAAGTGGGTCTGCATGCCCTGCTGACGCACGTTGATGGCGCGGATGTCGGCCTCTTCGCTGAAGCCATAGGTCACCGTCGGGCGCTTCACCTGCGGCAGGATCTCGCGCACGACCGGGTCGTCCAGGCACATGACCGCCAAACCATAGAACGGCAGGTTGTGCAGGAACTCGACGAAGGTTTTCTTCAGCTTGTTGAAGTCACCTTCGTAGGTCGCCATGTGGTCGGCGTCGATGTTGGTGACCACGGCCACCATCGGCTGCAGGTGCAGGAAGCTGGCATCGCTTTCGTCAGCTTCGGCGATCAGGTAGCGGCTGGTGCCCAGCTGGGCGTTGGTACCGGCAGCGGTCAGACGGCCACCGATGACGAAGGTCGGGTCCAGGCCACCGGCGGCGAACACCGAAGCCAGCAGGCTGGTGGTGGTGGTCTTGCCGTGCGTGCCGGCAACGGCAACGCCGTGGCGATAGCGCATCAGCTCGGCGAGCATCTCGGCACGCGGCACCACCGGAATGCGCCGCTCCAGCGCGGTGGCAACTTCCGGGTTGGCCGGGTTGATGGCGCTGGACACTACCAGCACATCGGCGGTGGCGGCGTTCTCGGCGCGGTGGCCGACGAAGATCTCGGCGCCGAACGATTCCAGGCGCTCGGTGACCGGCGAGGCTTTAAGGTCGGAACCGGACACTTCATAGCCCAGGTTCAGCAGCACTTCGGCAATGCCGCACATGCCCACGCCGCCGATGCCGACGAAGTGAATACGGCGAATGCGGCCCATCTTCGGCTGGGGCATGGCTTTCTGGCTCTCAACCATGGGCCACCTCCAGGCAGATATCGACCACGGTGCTGGTTGCGGCAGGTTTGGCCAGGCGCCGTGCGGTGCCTGCCATGACGTTGAGTTTCTCGGGTTGCATCAGCACCTCGTTCAGGCGTTCAGCGAGCTGCGCTGCGCCAGTTGTCGCTTGTGGCATCAGGAAGGCAGCGCCTTCGCGGGCCAGATATTGGGCGTTGTGGGTCTGGTGGTCGTCGATCGCGTGGGGCAAAGGCACCAGCATCGAAGGCAGGCCTGCTGCCGCCAGCTCGCTGACGGTCAGGGCACCGGCCCGGCACACCACCATGTCGGCCCAGCCATAGGCTTGGGCCATGTCTTTGATGAAGGGCTCTACCTGAGCCGCGACACCCGCCTCGTGATAACGCTCGGCGGTGATCGGCGCGTGTTGCTTGCCGGCCTGGTGGAACACCTCTGGCCGCAGCGCGGCAGGCACTTCGGACAGGGCCTTAGGCAACAATTTGTTCAAGGGTTCCGCACCCAGGCTGCCACCGAGCACCAAAAGGCGTGCACGGCGCTCGGCCAGGGGCGCGCGTTGCGCGTCCATGAACAGCTCCGGGCGCACCGGGTTGCCGGTGGTGCGACGCTTGTCGCTCGCCTCGAAGGTGTTCGGGAAAGCTTCGCAGACCCGCGCCGAGAGTGGCACCAGCAGCCGATTGGCGGTACCGGCCCGGGCGTTCTGCTCGTGGATCACCAGCGGCACGCCGCACAGCCGCGCAGCCACGCCGCCAGGGCCGGTCACGTAGCCGCCAAAGCCCAGTACGCATACTGGCTTGAGCTGACGAATGATACGTCGAGCCTGCAACACGGCCTTGACCAGCGTGAACGGCGCCTTGAGCAGCGACAGCTTGCCCTTGCCGCGCAAGCCGCTGACCTGGATCAGGTGCAAGGGCAAGCCAGCCTGTGGCACCAACTCGTTCTCGATGCCCCGTGGGGTGCCCAGCCAGTGCACGCTGTAACCGCGCGCCTGGAACTCACGTGCACAGGCCAGCGCCGGGAACACGTGGCCCCCGGTGCCGCCGGCCATGATCAATACATTTTTGCCGTCAGCGGCCATGACTGGTCTCCTCGGCAAAATCGCTTTCGCTGAATTCGTGTTCCTCGCTGCCCAGGTGCGTGCGGCTTTCCCACTCGATGCGGAGCAACAAGCCCACACAGGCGCAGCAAATCACCAGCGAGCTGCCCCCGTAGCTGAGGAACGGCAGGGTCAGGCCCTTGGTCGGCAGCAGGCCGACGTTCACCCCGATGTTGATCAGGAACTGGCCGATCCACAGGAACGCCAGGCCGAAGGCCACATAGGCGGCAAAATACTGCTTGGCCTTCTCGGCCCACAGACCGATGTACAGGGCACGCACGGTGACGAACACGAACAGTGCGATGGTCACCAGCGAACCGACCACACCCAGCTCTTCGGCCAATACCGAGAACACGAAGTCGGTGTGCGCTTCGGGCAGGTAGAACTGCTTCTGCACGCTGTTGCCCAGGCCCACGCCCAGCCACTCGCCACGGCCGAAGGCAATCAGTGCCTGGGTCAGCTGGTAGCCCGAACCGAACTGGTCGGACCACGGGTCGGTGAAGGTAATGAGGCGCGCCATCCGGTAAGGCTGTGCCTGTACCAGCACGAAAACCGCCAGCACCGCCAGCACCACCATCAGGCTGAAACGGAATAACCCTACCCCGCCAAGGAACAACATGGCCGCCGCGGCGCCCATCATCACCACGGTGGCGCCGAAGTCCGGCTCCATCAGCAACAGGGCAGCCATGGGCAGCAGCACGATGAACGGTTTGAAGAAGCCCATCCAGGTTTCACGCACTTCGGTCTGCCGGCGCACCAGGTAACCGGCCAGGTAAACGACCACGAAGACCTTGGCGATTTCCGAGGGCTGGACGTTGAAGAAGCTGAACCCAATCCAGCGCATGGAGCCGTTCACTTCACGGCCGATACCTGGCACCAGCACCATTACCAGCAGGCCAAAGGCGCCCAGCAGCATCATGAAGCCCATGCGCTGCCAGGTGGCGATCGGCACCATCATGGTCGCGCCGCAGGCAACCAGGCCAAGGAACACGTACACCAGGTGGCGGAACATGTGATAAAGCGGGTTACCCGACTGCACCGCAGCCACTTCCGAGGACGCCGAGGTGATCATCACCAGGCCCAGGCCCAGCAAGGCCAGGCAGCCGGCGAGCATCGGGAAGTCCAGGTCGATGCCACGACCGCTGATCAACGGCGACGGATAGGGCTTGAGGATGCCGAAAATCATGCAAGGCCTCCCGCTGCCTGGGCGAACAGGCGGCCGCGCTCTTCGAAGTTCTTGAACATGTCCAGGCTGGCGCACGCCGGCGACAGCAGCACGGCATCGCCGGCCTGGGCCAGCTCGGCACACTGCTGCACGGCTTCGTCGAGGGTCTTGACCCGCACCAGCGGCACGTCATCGCCCAGGGCTTCGGCCAGACGCTCGGCGTCACGGCCCAGCAACACCACGGCGCGGCAGAAGCGCTTGACCGGTTCACGCAAGGCAGTGAACTCGGCGCCTTTGCCGTCGCCACCGGCGATCAGCACCAGTTTGCCTTCGATATCCGCACCCAGGCCTTCGATGGCCGCCAGGGCAGCACCGACGTTGGTGGCCTTGGAATCGTCGTACCAGTGCACGCCATTACGCTCGCGCACCCACTGGCAGCGGTGGGCCAGGCCACCGAACTCGCGCAGGGCTTCGAGCATGGGCTCGAACGGTAGGCCGGCAGCGTGCCCCAGGGCCAAGGCTGCCAGGGCGTTGCTCTGGTTGTGAGCGCCGCGAACCTTCAGCTCGCGCGCCGGCATCAGCGCCTGGAACTCGAATGCCAGGTATTTTTCGCCGTCCACTTCGCGCAGGCCAAAGGCCTTGAAGTCCGGCTGGTTGAGGCCGAAGGTCCAGCATGGGCGGCCTTCCACCGGCAGCGGCCGGCTCAGGGCGTCCTGACGATTGACGACAACCTGTTTGGCACCACGGAATATCCGGTGCTTGGCCAGGTGGTAGGCCGGCAGCCCGCTGTAGCGGTCCATGTGGTCTTCGCTGATGTTCAGCACCGTGGCCACTTCGGCGTTGAGCTGGTCGGTGGTTTCCAGCTGGAAGCTGGACAGCTCCAGCACATACAGCTCGACATCGTCGGCCAGCAGGTCCAGAGCCGGGGTACCGAGGTTACCGCCCACGGCCACACGTTTGCCGGCCTTGGCGGCCATCTCGCCGACCAGGGTCGTGACGGTGCTCTTGGCGTTGGAACCGCTGATGGCAATGATCGGCGCCTTGGCGTGGCGGGCGAACAGCTCGATATCGCCGGACAGCTTCACGCCACGCGCGGCCGCTTGCTGCAGGGCCGGGGTGGCCAAGGCCAGGCCCGGGCTTACGTACAGCTCGTTGGCGCGGCACAGGAAGTCCACGTCCAGTTCACCACAGCGCACTTCCACCTGCGGGTAATCACGGCGCAGGGCATCCAGTTCCGGCGGTTGCTCGCGGGTGTCGGCGACCGCAAAGGCAATGCCCCGGCTCGCCAGGAAGCGAACCAGGGACATGCCGCTCTTGCCGAGGCCGACAACGATGCGGAATTGGTCGGAAGCGATCAAAGACACGCTCATCTACCTCAGTTTCAGGGTTGCAAGGCCGATCAGCACCAGGATCACGGTGATGATCCAGAAGCGGACGATCACCCGTGGCTCTGGCCAGCCCTTGAGTTCAAAGTGGTGGTGGATCGGCGCCATGCGGAACACGCGCTTGCCGGTCAGCTTGAAGGAGGCGACCTGGATCACCACCGACAGGGTTTCCACAACGAAGATGCCACCCATGATGAACAGCACGATTTCCTGGCGCACGATCACCGCGATGGTGCCCAGCGCGGCGCCCAGCGCCAGCGCGCCGACGTCACCCATGAACACTTGTGCCGGGTAGGTGTTGAACCACAGGAAGCCCAGGCCGGCACCGATCAGCGCGCCGCAGAACACGATCAGCTCGCCCGAACCCGGCACGTAGGGGATCAACAGGTATTCGGCGAACTTCACGTTACCCGACAGGTAGCAGAAGATGCCCAGCGCGCCGCCAACCATCACCGTCGGCATGATTGCCAGGCCGTCGAGGCCATCGGTGAGGTTGACCGCGTTACTGGAGCCGACGATGACGAAGTAGGTCAGCACCACGAAGCCGACACCCAGCGGAATGGTGACATCCTTGATGAACGGCAGGATCAGGGTGGTCTCGACGCTGGTTGGCGCGGTCTTGTACAGGAACACCGCCGCCGCCAGGCCGAACACCGACTGCCAGAAGTACTTCCAGCGGCTCGGCAGGCCACGCGAGTTCTTTTCGATCACCTTGCGGTAGTCATCGACCCAGCCGATGGCACCGAACGCCAGGGTGACGATCAGCACGACCCAGACATAACGGTTGCTCAGGTCCGCCCACAGCAGGGTGCTGACGGCGATGGCAGACAGGATCAGCGCGCCACCCATGGTCGGGGTGCCGGACTTGGACAGGTGCGATTGCGGGCCGTCGTTACGCACGGCCTGGCCGATCTGGCGAATTTGCAGGGTACGGATCATCCACGGCCCCAGCCACAGTGCCAGGGACAACGCGGTCAGCACACCCAGAATCCCGCGCAGGGACAGGTACTGGAAGACCGCGAAGCCTTTGTGGAACTGTTGCAGATACTCGGCCAACAGCAGCAGCATTAATGTTTCTCCCCGCTGGCACCGCACAATGCCGCCACGACGTTTTCCATCGCAGCGCTGCGCGAGCCCTTGATCAAGATAGTGGTGTCGCTGGCGCTCTCGGCGCTAACCGCGTCGATCAGCTCAGCTTGTGTAGCGAAATGGCGGCCATTGGCGCCGAACGCCTTGACCGCATGTGTCATGTTGGAACCCACTGCGTACAGGGCGTCGACCTTGCCACGCGCGTAGTCACCCACCTGACGGTGGCCTTCTTCCGCCCATTGCCCCAATTCGCCGATATCCCCAAGCACCAGGACGGTGCGTCCGGAAAAGCCGGCGAGTATATCAATGGCCGCGCACATGGAGGTGGGATTTGCGTTGTAACTGTCGTCGATGACCCGTACCCCGTTCGGCGCAATCTGTGCCACGGTACGGCCCTTGACCGGTTGCACGGCAGCCAGGCCGGCGGCGATACCGCTCAGGCTCAGACCAACGGCATGCGCAGCGGCGGCGGCGGCCAGGGCATTGCTGACGTTGTGCTCACCCAACACATTGAGTTGCACGTCTACCGTTTCACCGGCGCCATGCAGCTTGAACGACGGGCAGCCACGGGCATCGCGACCGATATCCGTGGCATGGAAATCGGCCTTCGCGTTGCTGCGCGCGAAACTGACAACCTTGTGCTCACCGGCGCGCGCCTGCCAGATGGCAAAGGCTTTGTCGTCCAGGTTGAGGATGGCGATACCGCCCTCACCCAGGCCTTCGAGAATCTCGCCCTTGGCTTCGACGATTTTCTCCGGGCCGCCGAACTCGCCAACGTGGGCGGTACCGGCGTTGTTGATGATGACCACCTGAGGTTTGGTCAGGCCGACGGTGTAGCGGATTTCGCCAATACGCGAAGCGCCCAGTTCGATCACTGCCGCGCTGTGTTCAGGGGCGATCTCCAACAGGGTCAGCGGTGCACCGAGGTCGTTGTTCAAGTTGCCGCGGGTAGCGTGCACCAGGCCACGGGTACGCAGGATGCTGGCGAGCATTTCCTTGACCGTGGTCTTGCCACTGGAACCGGTAATGGCCACCACCGGCTTGTCGAAGGCGGCGCGGTTCAAGGCGCCAAGTTGGCCAAGGGCCAGACGGCAGTCGGCCACCAGCAGTTGCGGCAGGTCGACATCGGCCACTTCACGCTCTACCAAGGCCGCTACTGCGCCTTTGGCCTTCACATCGGCCAGGTAGTCATGGCCATCGAAACGCGGGCCGGCTAGGGCGACGAACAGCTGCCCGGCGCCGACACTGCGGCTATCGATGCTGACGCCGTTGAACGTGGCGTCGCCACCGATTTGTCGACCACCCAGTGCTGTGGTCAGCTGGCTGAGTGAAAACGGCTTAAGCATGTGGCGCCTCCCAGGCTGCAAGTGCCTTGTCGGCCTCGGTCAAATCGGAGAAATCATGGTGCTCGCCATTGATCTCCTGGTAATCCTCGTGCCCTTTGCCGGCCAGCACGATCACGTCGTCGGCAGCGGCGGTGGCAATCAAGTGCGCGATGGCCTGGCCACGACCGGCAACGAACTCGACCGCGTCAGGCTTGGCAAAGCCGGGGCGAATATCGTCGAAGATGCGCAGCGGGTCTTCAGTACGCGGGTTGTCGTCGGTGACCAGCACGCGATCGGCCAGGCGCTCTGCCACTTCGGCCATCAGCGGGCGCTTGCCGCGATCACGGTCGCCACCGCAGCCGAACAGGCACAGCAGCTTGCCGTGCGCGTGCGGACGCAGGGCTTCAAGCACTTTCTCAAGGGCGTCCGGGGTGTGGGCGTAATCGACCACCACCAGCGGCTTGTCGCCACCACCCAGGCGCTGCATACGGCCTACCGGCCCCTGCAGTTGCGGGGTGACCTCGAGGATTTCGTCCAGCGCATAGTCCAGCGCCAGCAGGGTCGCGACGGCGGCGAGCATGTTGCTCAGGTTGAAGCGGCCCAGCAGTTGGCTGCGCAGGATACGCTCACCTTGGGCGGTGACGATGGTCGCGCGCACGCCATCGTCACTGAACGCGGCCTGGCGGCAGAACAGCGAGGCATCCGGGTTTTCCAGGCTGTAGCTCAGCAGCCGGGTGTCGATGTGATCGACACTTGGGCGGCGGGCAAAGTCGGCGGCCAGACGACGACCGAAGGCGTCATCCAGGTTGACCACCTGGCAACGCAGGCTCGGCCAGGCGAACAGCTTGGCCTTGGCTGCTTCATAGGCCTCCATGCTGCCGTGGTAGTCGAGGTGGTCGCGAGACAAATTGGTCATCACCGCGATGTCGAACTCCAGCGCGGCAACCCGGCCTTGCTCCAGGGCATGCGAGGAAACCTCCATGGCCACGGCCTTGGCGCCACCTTTCTTGAGGTCGTTGAGCGTCGACTGCACGGCGATCGGGTCGGGCGTGGTCAGGCGGCCGCTCTGCAGCTCGCCGTAGAAGCCGGTCCCCAGGGTGCCGATCAGGCCGCAACGCTGGCCGAGCAGGTCGAGTGCCTGGGCTACCAGTTGGGTAACGCTGGTCTTGCCGTTGGTACCGGTCACCCCCACCAGGTTCAGCTGGCGGCTGGGCTCGCCATAAAAGCGCCCGGCAATATCCGACAGCTGAGCGATCAGGCCCTTGACCGGAATCAGCGGCACTTCGGTCAGCGGCAGCACGGTGGCGCCCTGCTCTTCATAAGCAACGGCTGCGGCGCCACGGGCCAAGGCATCGGCGATATGCTCGCGGCCATCGACCTTGGCACCTGGCACTGCCAGGAACAGGTCACCCGGGCGTACATTGCGGCTGTCCAGGGTCAGTTCACGAATCAGCGGATCACGGCTGGCGTGGGCGAAAAGTTTGCTTAATGGCATTGTCATCATCCACGCCCTCCCTTGGCGGCTGCTGCATTGACTTGCGATTGCACGGCGGGTGCCGCGGGTGCGGGTGGCGGCAGGTTGTCTGGCGGCACGTTCATCAGGCGCAGGGTGCCGGACATGACCTTGCTGAACACCGGCGCCGAGACCAGGCCACCGAAGTAACCACCCTTACCCGGCTCATCGATGACCACCACGATCGCGTAGCGCGGGTCGCTCATTGGCCCGAAGCCGGCGAACAGCGAGCGGTAGGCGTTTTCGGTGTAGCCCTTGGAACCCACGGTGGCTTTACGCGCGGTACCGGACTTGCCGGCCACGTGATAGAACGGCACCTGGGCACGGAACACGCCACGCGGCGCTTCAATCACCTGCTGCAGCATGCCCTGAACGGTTTCGGCGGTTTCCTTCGGAATCGCCTGCACGGCTTCCGGAGCCTTGTCGACCTTGATGATCGACAGCGGCACCATCTTGCCGTCGTTGGCCAGTGCCGCGTAGGCATGCACCAGTTGCAGGGCCGTCACCGACACGCCATAGCCATAGGAAAGGGTCGCGGTCTCGGCCTTGCGCCACTCGCGGTGGTTGGGCAGGTTGCCGACGCGCTCGCCCGGGAAGCCAAGGCCGGTGTACTGGCCCAGGCCAACCTGGGACATGACGCGGTAGATGGCCTCGCCGCCGATATCGAAGGCGATCTTGCTCATGCCGACGTTACTGGAGTTGATCAGGATGCCGGTCAGGTCGAGGATCGGGCCCTCGCTGCGCGACACGTCCTTGATCGTATAGCGACCGATCTGCAGGCTGCCTGGGTACACCTCGACCTTGTCGGTCGGCTTCCAGCGGCCGCTCTGCAGCGCCGCGCTCATGGAAATCGGCTTGACCGTGGAGCCTGGCTCGAACACGTCGATGATCGCCCGGTTACGCATGGCTGCCGGGAACATGCTGCGGCGGTTGTTGGGGTTGTAGGTGGGCTGGTTGACCATGGCCAGCACCTCACCGGTCTTGACGTCCATGATCACCAGGCTGCCGGCCTTGGCGTCCTGTTCGGCAATGGCGTTGCGCAGCTCGCGGGTAGCCAGGTATTGCAGGCGCAGGTCTATCGACAACGCCAAGGTCTTCCCGGCCTTGGCGTTCTTGGTTACCTGGATGTCCTTGATCAGCCGACCGCGCCGGTCCTTGATCACCTGGCGCTTGCCGGGCACACCGGCCAGCCACTCGTCATAGGCCAGCTCCACCCCTTCGCGACCGTGGTCGTCGAGGTCGGTAAAGCCGACCATGTGGGCGGTGACATCACCGGCCGGGTAGAAGCGGCGGAATTCTTCCAGGCCGTACACACCGGGCACTTTCAGGTCGAGCACGTGCTGGCCCTGCTCCGGGGTCAGGCCACGGACCAGGTAGATGAACTCTTTGTTGGCCTGTTGAGTCAGGCGCTCGATCAGCTGCTGCGGGTTTTGCCCCAGTGCCGCGGCCAGTTGCGGCCAGCGCTCCTTGGAGGCTTGCATTTCCTTGGGGTTGGCCCACAGCGTGGTAACCGGGGTGCTCACGGCCAATGGCTCGCCGTTGCGGTCGGTAATCAAGCCGCGGTGCGCCGGGATCGGGATGTGGCGCAGGCTGCGCGCATCGCCCTGGCCCTTGAGGAAGTCACGGTCAACCACCTGCAGGTCGATGATGCGCCAGCAGATGGCACCCACCATGATCGCCAGCAAGCCGATCACCACGCGGAAGCGCCACGGGTAGAGTGCGCCTTCGAGCTTCATCATGGCGCCACCATCCGCACTTCGTCAGCCGACGGCACGCGCATTTTCAATTGCTCGGAAGCCAGGTTCTCGATACGGCTGGCGGCGGTCCAGGTGCTCTGTTCAAGAATCAGCCGACCCCATTCGGCCTGGGCCTTGTCGCGCTCGTTCAACTCGCCGTACAAGGTGTTGAGCAATTGGCGGTTCCAGTGCGCGCTATAGGAAACGGCAATGGCCGAAACCAGCACAGCGACGAACAGCAGAAGCATCAGGAAGCTTCCGCCTGGCAAAGGCTTGGCAAATAGCCTGCTCACCGCAACTTCTCCGCCACGCGCATCACGGCGCTACGCGACCGTGGATTGGCCTTGAGTTCGGCTTCGGAGGCGAACTGGGCCTTGCCGATGAGCTTGATTTTCGGTTCGAAGACCTTGTGCTGTACCGGCAGGTTGCGTGGCAGGTTATCGGCCTCGCCCTTCACCAGTTTGCGCATGAACAGCTTGACGATACGGTCTTCCAGCGAGTGGAAACTGATGACCGCCAGGCGGCCCCCGACCTCGAGCGCATCGAGTGCGGCCTCAAGGCCTGTCTCAAGGTCGCCCAACTCGTTGTTGACGTGAATGCGCAGGCCCTGGAAGGCACGGGTAGCCGGGTTTTTACCCTTTTCCCAGGCCGGGTTGGCCACCTTGAGCACTTCCGCCAGGTCGGCGGTACGGGTGAACGGCTGTTTTTCGCGGCGCTCGACCACGGCTCGCGCCATGCGCCCGGCGAAGCGTTCCTCGCCGTACTCCTTGAAGACGCGGGCGATTTCTTCCACCGGCGCGGTGGCGATGAACTCCGCGGCACTGATGCCCTGGTCCGGGTTCATGCGCATGTCCAGCGGGCCATCATTGAGGAAGCTGAAACCACGCTCGGGGTCGTCCAGCTGCGGCGAGGACACGCCCAGGTCCAGCAGCACGCCACTGACCTTGCCGTGCAGGCCGCGCTCGGCCACTTCCGCGCCCAACTCGGCAAAGCTGCGTTGCACAATGACAAAGCGGCCGTCTTCGGCCGCCAGCGCTTGCCCCGTGGCAATCGCCTGTGGATCTTTGTCGAAGCCCAACAGCCGCCCTTGCGGCCCGAGCTTGCTGAGTATCAGCCGGCTGTGTCCGCCACGGCCGAACGTGCCGTCCAGATAGCAACCGTCGGCGCGCAGGGCCAATGCCTCGACGGCTTCGTCGAGCAGGACGGTGATGTGGTTGAAGCCGCTATCTATGGTCACAGGATCAGGTCACGCAATTCGTCGGGCATGGCGCCCGGTTGTTGAATAGCTGCAAGGTCGGCTGCCGAAACCGCGTTCCAGGCATCTTCATCCCACAGCTGGAATTTGTTCAGTTGCCCCACCAGCATCGCCTTCTTGTCGAGCTTGGCGTACTCACGCAGGCGGGGCGGCACCAGAAAACGACCACTGCCATCGAGCTCCAGGTCAACCGCATTGCCAATCAGCAAACGCTGCAGGCGACGGTTTTCCTCACGCAACGATGGCAAGGCACGCAACTTGGCTTCTATCTGTTCCCACTCATCGAGGGGATAAACACACAAGCAGGGGTCAACGGCGTCGATGGTCACGATTAGCTGACCATTGCAACGCGAATCGAGCTCGTCACGGTACCGGCTCGGCATGGCGAGACGGCCCTTGGCATCGAGGCTGACGGCGTTGGCTCCGCGGAACACGGCTGCGATTCCCCACAATGTTAGCTTTTTTGTGTCAGAAAACCCACTTCATCCCACTTTCTGCCACTTGCGCACACTATAGGAATCCGCCCGCGGCACCGTCAAGGCACGTTCATAAGGAAAAGCCTTACAGGACCGAGATTTAGCGCAATAAGGGAATGGGGAAGGACTGCCAAAGAGAAAAAAACACGAGAAAAATCAAACCCACTCAAGCGAATGGAGTTCAAAGTTAAAGTGATTTATCAAGAGTAAGATTTTTTCGGTATTACCAGAGAGGATCTGCTACCGATTCAAGCAGGGAAGGAAAGGTGGAGAGTCGATCTGTAAGCCGGGTTTTGTCGAGGACAGTCATTCCTCTACGACGGCCATCACTGGACGCCTCTAGCAACCTACCCGGTTCCGACGCGGGCCACGCCTGATGGAACCCTATTTGGTCTTGCTCCGAGTGGGGTTTACCTAGCCACGCACTGTTGCCAGCCGTGCGGTGCGCTCTTACCGCACCTTTTCACCCTTACCGGCACCGAAGTGCTTAGGCGGTTATTTTCTGTGGCACTTTCCGTAGGCTCGCGCCTCCCAGGCGTTACCTGGCACTCTGCCCTATGGAGCCCGGACTTTCCTCCCCCTGCTGCTCACACAACAAAAGTTGCGGAACAAAAGCAGGCAGCGACTGTCCGATCGACTCTCCGCCGCCAAGGTTACCGGCACGCGCGCACAAGAACAAGCGATACCGGCATTTATATCAAAGTGCCACTATTCAGCCTTCTGTTTTTCCAGGGCAAGTTGATACAACAGGTTCTTGCGCACCCCGGTAATTTCCGCGGCAAGTGCCGCCGCCCGCTTCAGCGGCAACTCGGCCAACAGCAGGTCAAGCACACGCTGTGCCTCGGCACTGATGGCCTGCTCGCCCTCTGGTGCGCTCCAGCCGCCCACCAGCACCACGCATTCACCGCGCTGCTGGTTGCTGTCGCCGGCAACGAATGCACGCAGCTCAGCCAGCGGCAAGCCCTTCAGAGTCTCGAAAGTCTTGGTCAGCTCGCGCGCCAGCAATGCCGGGCGGTCACCACCGAATACCGCTTCCATGTCTTCAAGGCACTCCAGGATTCGGTGCGGCGCTTCATAGAAGATCAGCGTACGCGGCTCTTCCTTTACCTGCTCCAGACGCGCCCGTCGCCCTGCTTGCTTGGCTGGCAGGAAGCCTTCGAAGATAAAGCGGTCCGATGGCAGGCCGGCTGCCGATAGCGCAGCGATCAAGGCACAGGCGCCCGGCACCGGCACCACGTTCACACCTGCAGCCCGCGCCTGACGCACCAGGTGGTAACCCGGGTCGGAAATCAGCGGCGTACCGGCATCGGAAACCAGCGCCACATTCTCGCCAGCCAGCAGTTTGGTGAGAAAACGCCCGCCCTCATCACGCTCGTTGTGTTCATGACAGGCCGCCAGCGGCGTATCGATGCCAAAGTGCTGTAACAGGCGAATCGAATGACGGGTGTCTTCGGCGGCGATCAGTGCCACGTCCGCCAGCACCTTCAGCGCTCGCGCGCTCATGTCGTCGAGGTTGCCGATGGGGGTTGCCACCACATACAGCGTCCCCACCGTGGATTTCGAAGCCCCTGCCACATCAGTCACTGCGCACACCTGTCATTTGGATCAAAGGCGCCATTGTAGCCCGAGCGCCCGCAACAGGGCGCAAAGAACTTCGCCGGCGATCAGCGACAAGCCGCCTATAGTGAAGGATCGACACAGCAACATCGCGCCCCGGCCAGTGCTTGGGTACAATTGCCGGCCAACTTGATCGAGTAACAGGACCTTTACATGATCGCTTGCCTGCGGCTGCTCACAGCCCTCTGCCTTGCTGCCCTGCTGGCAGCCTGCGCCAGCTCGCCCTCATCCAGCCTGGGCGAACTGCCACGCACCCCGGACGCCAGCATCGAGCAACTGCTCGAAAAGGCCGCTTCCAGCAAGTCCGCTGAAGACGCCGCCCTGCTGCGCCTGAGCGCGGCCGACCTGGCCTACAAGCAGAAGGACTTCCCACGCGCCGCACGCATTCTCGAGCAGGTCCCGCTGGACACTCTCAAGCCGGCCCAACAGGTTTTCGCCAGCACCCTCGCGGCCGAGCTGGCCATGAGCCGCAACCAGCCCAAGGCAGCCCTTACCGCCCTGGCCCACCCGAGCCTGCAGCGCCTTGCCGAGCTACCAGCAGAACAGCAAGCACGCACCTACAACGTGCACGCCGCCGCTCTCGAAGCCGACGGCCAGACCTTGGCCGCCGCACAGCAGCGCGTCTTGCTGGCCCCGCTGCTGAGCGGCCAGGCCGCCAGCGCCAACAATGATGCCATCTGGGCTTTGGTTGCCTCGCTGCCGGCAGAACAACTGCAGCAGCCAGCCAGCGATCAGACCCTGGCCGGCTGGACCAGCCTGGCCTTCGCCGTGAAAAGCGCCGGCACCCTGGTGCAGCAGCAAGCGGCTATCGAGGCCTGGGTCAAACAGCACCCGGACCACCCTGCCGCCCAGCACCTGCCGTTGGCGCTAACCAAGCTCAAGGAGCTGGCCAGCCAACCGCTGACCAAGATCGCCCTGCTGCTGCCTCAGGAGGGCCCGCTGGCCGGTGTTGCCCGCGCCCTGCGTGATGGCTTCATGGCCGCCCACTTCCAGGCCCAGCAAGCCGGCCAGCCGGCACCTGCCGTGCAGGTGTTCGACAGCTCGCGCATCGGCTCGCTCGATGACTTCTATCGCCAGGCCCAGGCCGCCGGCGTGCAACTGGTCATCGGCCCGCTGGAAAAACCGCTGGTGAAGCAACTGGCCGCCAAACCGCAATTGCCTATTACCACCCTGGCTCTGAACTACGCCGACGCCGGCCAGAAAGCCCCGCCGCAACTGTTCCAGTTCGGCCTGGCGGCCGAAGACGAAGCCCGCGAAGTGGCCCGCCGCGCCCGCGCCGACGGCATGGTCCGCGCCGTGGCCCTGGTGCCGAGCGGTGAATGGGGTGACCGCGTCCTAGCCGCCTTCCGCCAGGACTGGGAAGGCAATGGTGGCACCCTGCTTGCCGCCGAGCGCATCGCCCAGCCGGTCGCCCTGGCCCAGCAAATTGCCGACCTGTTCCAGCTGCGCCAGAGCGAAGGCCGCGCCAAGAGCCTGCAAAGCACGGTAGGCGGCAGCATCGCCGCACAACCGTCGCGCCGTCAGGACATCGACTTCATCTTCCTCGCCTCGACCCCACAGCAGGCCCAACAGATCAAGCCAACACTGAACTTCCAGTACGCCGGTGACGTACCGGTCTACGCCACCTCGAACCTGTACAGCGCCAGCGGTGACGTCAACCAGTACAACGACATGAACGGCATCCGCTTCTGCGAAACGCCGTGGCTGCTCGACACCAGCAACAGCCTGCGTCAGCAGGTGGTGCAGCAGTGGCCGCAAGCTGCTGGCAGCCTGGGCCGCCTGTACGCCATGGGCGTCGATGCCTACAGCCTGGCGCCACGCCTGGGCCAGCTCAAAGCGCTGCCGGACAACCGCGTCCTGGGCCTTTCGGGCAGCCTGAGCATCAACGCCAACCAACGCGTCGAGCGCCAGCTGCCATGGGCCGAGTTTGCCGGCGGCCAGGTCAAGCGCCTGCCTGACACTGCCCGTTGATGGCTGCAGCATCGCCTACCAGCGCCGGGCAAGCAGCAGAAACCCAGGCCCTTGAGTACCTTCAGGGGCAAGGCCTGCAGCTGCTGGCGCGCAACTGGCGATGCAAAGGCGGTGAGCTTGATCTGGTCATGCTCGACGCCGATACAGTAGTATTCGTCGAAGTCCGCTACCGGTTGCACGCGGGCTTCGGAGGCGCCCTCGCCAGTATCGACGGGCGCAAGCAGAAACGGTTGGTGCTTGCCGCCAGCCTGTTCCTGCAGAAGGAGCCCCACTGGGGCAACCACCCCTGCCGCTTCGACGTAGTCGCCCTGCAGGGCAGCCACCATGCAGGCAGACCGCTTCAATGGCTGAAAAACGCCTTCGAATGCTGAACCCACTTCGTTTTTTTTGCTCTATGTTTCGCGGGCTGGTCGTTGTTGCGCGTAGCAAAGGCCACCGCCCCACTTAAGGTCACCAGATGGACATGCAATCCCGAATTCGCCGGCTGTTTCAGGCCAGCATCGATACCAAGCAACAGGCAATGGACATCCTGGCACCGCACATCGAGCAGGCCAGCCTGGTCATGGTCAATGCGCTGCTCAACGAGGGCAAGATGCTCGCCTGTGGCAACGGCGGCTCGGCCGGCGATGCCCAGCACTTCTCCTCGGAGCTGCTCAACCGCTTCGAGCGGGAACGCCCGAGCCTGCCGGCCATCGCACTGACCACCGACAGCTCTACCCTGACCTCGATCGCCAACGACTACAGCTACAACGAAGTCTTTTCCAAGCAGATTCGCGCCTTGGGCCAGCCCGGCGACGTTCTGCTGGCGATCTCCACCAGCGGCAACTCGGCCAACGTGATTCAAGCGATCCAGGCCGCACATGACCGCGAAATGATTGTCGTAGCATTGACTGGCCGCGACGGCGGCGGCATGGCTTCGCTGCTGCTGCCCGAAGACGTGGAAATCCGCGTGCCTTCGACGGTTACCGCGCGCATCCAGGAAGTCCACCTGCTGGCGATCCACTGCCTATGCGATCTGATCGACAGCCAACTGTTCGGGAGTGAAGAATGACCCCTATGCGCCTCGGCCTGATGGCCCTGACCTTGTGCCTGAGCGTTACCGGTTGCAGCTCGGTACTGACCTCCACCCGCAATTCGCCGATCGAGGACGACCGTGGTACACGCACCATCGGCAGCAAGATCGACGACTCGCTGATCGAGACCAAGGCCGCCGTGAACATTTCCAAGGCCAACCCAGACCTGGACAAGGGCTCGCACATCGTCGTCAGCAGCTACAACGGCATCGTCCTGCTGGCCGGCCAGACTCCGCGCGCAGACCTCAAGAGCCTGGCCGAGCAAACCGCCAGCCAGGTGCAGCGGGTAAAGAAAGTGCACAACGAGCTGCAGGTGATGCAGCCCTCCTCCATCTTGGCGCGCAACAATGACGCCTGGCTGACCACCAAGATCAAGACCCAGATGCTGACCGACAATGCCGTGCCCAGCTCGCGCATCAAGGTGATTACCGAAAACGGCATCGTCTACCTGCTTGGCCTGGTCACCCAGCAAGAGGCCAACTCGGCCACTGCCGTGGTGCAGGGCGTGTCGGGCGTGCAGAAGATCGTCAAGCTGTTCGAGTACATCGACTGACCCACCGGCCTCTTCGCGGCTAAAGCCGCCCCTACAAGGGTACGCTACACCCTGCAGGAGCGGCTTCAGCCGCGAAGAGGCCGGCACAGACAACATCTTTCAAGAAACCCAGGAAACACCGCATGAAAAAGCTTCTGCTGCCCGCCCTGCTGATCGGCACCTTCGCCACCCTGGCCGGCTGCTCCACCCCAAGCCTGATCACCCTCAACGATGGCCGTGAAATTCAGGCAGTCGACGCACCGAAGTTCGACCGCGATGCCGGCTTCTACGAGTTCCAGCAACTCGACGGCAAGCGCACCCGCATCAACAAGGACCAGGTACGCACCATCAGCGACCTGTAACCCAAGTTTGGCGACAAAGAAAAAGGCGATCCGGTTGGATCGCCTTTTTTGTTACTTGACCACTTTCAGGCTTGGTCGACCGGTCGGACGCGGCGGCTGGCCACCGCCTTCTGGCGGGCCATCGTCATCCGGCTGTACATCATCGTCTTCAAGGTCGTCGCCATCGATCGACGGCGATTCCAACTCGAAGACCATGCCCTGGCCATTCTCACGAGCGTAGATGCCTAGGATGGCACCAACCGGCACGAACAGCGAGTGGGCCACACCACCGAAACGGCCCTCGAAGCTGACCGCATCGTTGTCCATGTGCAGGCTGCGCACGGCACTTGGCGAGATATTCAAGACGATCTGGCCATCACTGGCGAAACCATCCGGCACCTGAACTTTCGGGAATTCGGCATTGACCAGCATATGGGGCGTGCAATCGTTGTCGACGATCCACTCGTACAGTGCTCGAACCAGATAGGGGCGACTGGAGTTCATCAACGGCTCCTTAAAGCTTGCGCATTTCACGTTCTACGGAGGACAGGCTCGCCTGGAAAGGCTCGCGGGCGAACTGGCGCTCCATGTAATCCAGCAGCGGCTTGGCTTGCCGCGGCAACTCGATACCCAACACCGGCAAACGCCAGAGTATGGGCAATAGACAGCAATCGACCAGGCTTTGCTCATCACTCATGAAGCAGGCGAACTCGCTGAACAATGGCGAAACCCCGGTCAGGCTTTCGCGCAAGGCCTTGCGCGCCTCGGCTCGGGCAGCGTCTTTACTGCGCGGGTCGAGTACGGTATCAGCCAAGGCACACCAGTCGCGCTGGATGCGGTGCATCAGCAAACGGCTATTGCCGCGCGCAACCGGGTACACCGGCATCAGCGGCGGGTGCGGGTAACGCTCCTCGAGGTATTCCATCACCACGGTCGATTCGTACAACGCCAAATCACGGTCGACCAGGGTCGGCACGCTGCCATAAGGGTTGACCTCGACCAGCTTGGGCGGCAGTCGACCAGGGTCGACATCGATGACCTGCACGCTGACACCCTTCTCGGCCAGCACCAGGCGAACCCGATGAGAATAGTGATCAGCGGGATCGGAATAGCAGGCTAACCTGTTGGTTGCGCCCATGTAGCGGCTCCTCGCACGGGATGCTTGTGCAACTGTAAATGAAAACGCGCCCGGGGCGCCCTGGCATTACTGCCAAGGCGCCCCGGGCGCGTTCAACAACCAGAAACTACTGCGTGATCAGTGCACGTCCTTCCAGTATTCACGCTTGAGCAAGTAGGCGAATACGAAGAAGAAAGCCAGGTACAGCAACACATAGGTACCAATGCGCTGGCTTTCCAGTTTGACCGGGTTGGCCGAATAGGCCAGGAAGGTCACCAGGTTCTTGACCTTCTCGTCGAACTGCTCGGTGGTCAGGGTACCGGATTTCGGCGTGATGGTCAGCTGGTCACAGGCTTCGTGGGTGATCGGGCTGCCGGTCAACGGGTCGAATTGCTTCTTGCCATCGGTCACCGTCTGCACCTGCTTGCAACCAATCACCTGGTTACCCTGCAGACCGACCAGCACGTTAGGCATACCAACGTTCGGGAACACCTTGTTGTTCACGCCATAGGGCCGCGATGGGTCCTCGTAGAAGCTGCGCAGGTAGGTGTACAACCAGTCGGTACCCCGCACACGAGCCACCAGGGTCAGGTCGGGCGGCGCGGCACCGAACCAGGTCTTGGCGTCGCTGGGCTTCATGCCGATCTGCATGTGGTCACCGATCTTGGCACCGGTGAACACCAGCTTCTCCAGCATCAGCTCGTGCGGGATGCCCAGGTCATCGGCCACCCTCTCGTAACGCTGGAACTTGGCACTGTGGCAACCCATGCAATAGTTGGCAAAGGTACGCGCACCGTCCTGCATGGCGGCCTTGTCGGTCAGGTCGATATCGGCCTTGTCCAGTTCCAGGCCGTGTTCGGCAGCGAAGGAAAAGGCAGGCATCACTGCCAGCAAAAATACTGCAATCAACTTTTTCATCAGCCAGTCACCCTTTCCGGAACCGGTTTGGTCTTCTCGAGCCTTGTGTAGAACGGCATCAGCAGGAAGTAGGCGAAGTACAGCACCGTGCATACCTGCGACAGCAAGGTACGCCCAGGTGTCGGCGCCAGTACGCCCAGCACGCCGAGAATGACGAAGGCTACGCAGAACACCAGCAGGAAGACCTTGCTGATCCAGCCCTTGTAACGCATGGAGCGTACCGGGCTGCGGTCAAGCCAGGGCAGTACGAAGAGCACGGCGATGGCCGCACCCATGGCGATGACCCCCATCAGCTTGTCAGGCACCGCACGCAGGATTGCGTAGAACGGTGTGAAGTACCACACAGGCGCGATGTGCTCCGGTGTCTTGAACGCGTTAGCCTGCTCGAAGTTCGGCTTCTCCAGGAAATAACCACCCATTTCCGGGAAGAAGAACACCACGGCGCAGAACACGAACAGGAATACCACGACGCCGACTATGTCCTTGACGGTGTAGTACGGGTGGAACGGAATGCCGTCCAGCGGAATGCCGTTTTCGTCCTTTTTCTTCTTGATGTCGACGCCATCGGGGTTGTTCGACCCCACTTCGTGCAGGGCGAGGATATGCAGCACCACCAGGCCAAGAATCACGATTGGCAGGGCAACCACATGCAGGGCGAAGAAGCGGTTCAGGGTGATGCCCGAGATCAGGTAGTCACCACGGATCCACTGGGTGAGGTCGTCACCAATCACCGGGATGGCACCGAACAGCGAGATGATCACCTGGGCGCCCCAGTACGACATCTGCCCCCACGGCAGCAAGTAGCCCATGAACGCTTCAGCCATCAGCGCCAGGTAGATCAGCATGCCGAACAGCCAGACCAGCTCGCGTGGCTTCTGGTAGGAGCCGTAGAGCAGGCCACGGAACATGTGCAGGTAGACCACGATGAAGAACGCGGACGCACCGGTGGAGTGCAGGTAGCGCAAGATCCAGCCGTATTCCACGTCACGCATGATGTACTCGACCGAGGCGAACGCCTCTTCTGCCGAGGGCGTGAAGCTCATCGTCAGCCACACACCCGTGACGATCTGGTTGACCAGCACCAACAATGCCAGGGAGCCGAAGAAGTACAGGAAGTTGAAGTTCTTGGGCGCGTAATACTTGCTCAGATGGTCTTCCCACATCTTGGTGGCGGGGAAGCGAGCATCAATCCAGTCCATGAACTTGCTCATCATGCGTTCTCCTGGTCGACGCCAATGACGATGATCTCGTCCGACTCGTAAGAGTGCGGTGGCACGGGCAGGTTGAGAGGCGCCGGCTGCGACTTGTAGACACGGCCAGCCAGGTCGTAGTGGGAGCCGTGGCACGGGCAGAAGTAGCCACCTACCCATTTCGGGCCGAGGTCGGCGGGCGCCACTTCCGGGCGGAAAGTGGGCGAGCAGCCCAGGTGCGTGCACAGACCGACGAGAATGAGGATTTCCGGTTTGATCGAGCGAACCTCAGGGTCGACATAGGCCGGTTGGACCGAGGCCTTGGACTCTGGGTCGGACAGGTCACCGGTGATCTTTTTCAGGTTGCCGAGGATTTCCTCCGTTCGCCGCACGATGAACACGGGCTGGCCACGCCACTCGGCCACCATCTGCTGCCCGGCCTCGACCTTGGCAATATTGACCTTCACCGGTGCACCCGCGGCTTTCGCCTTGGCACTGGGAAACCATGACCCCACGAACGGTACCGCAGCCCCCACTGCTCCCGCTGCCCCGACCACGGATGTCGCGGCTACGAGGAAGCGGCGCCGGCCTGCGTTGACGCCGTCATTGCTCATTCAGTCCTCTCCCATCAGCTTGCTTGGCCTGTTGAACCAGGCTTGTACTTAGGTTGTGTCAATGGCACTAAAAATTGGCCGCCATGGTAAGAAACAAATCCACACACTGACAAGGTGATTACCCCGGCTAGGGCCATAACCCGCGCTTTGCTTGATCTGCGTCTATGCGACAAGCGGCCACTGACATGCTGACAGGTTAGTTCAAGCCAAAAAAAAAGCCCGGTTCCAAGGAACCGGGCTTTTTTCGACTGCCGAAGCGGTATTAACGCTTGGAGTACTGAGGACGCTTACGCGCTTTACGCAGACCCACTTTCTTACGCTCAACTTCACGAGCGTCGCGGGTGACGTAGCCAGCACGACGCAGAGCGCCACGCAGGGTTTCGTCGTATTCCATCAGAGCGCGGGTGATACCGTGACGGATCGCACCGGCTTGACCGCTGACACCACCACCGGAAACGGTGACGTAGATGTCGAACTTCTCAACGGTTTCGGTCAGCTCGAGTGGCTGGCGAACAACCATGCGAGCGGTTTCGCGACCGAAGAACACGTCCAGAGAACGGTTGTTGATGGAAATGTTACCAGTACCCGGACGCAGGAATACGCGAGCGGTTGCGGTCTTGCGACGGCCAGTGCCGTAATTTTGAGTCGCCGACATAATGAACTATCCCGTTAGATCTTCAGTTCTTGAGGCTGCTGAGCAGTGTGTGGGTGAGCAGCACCCGCGTACACTTTCAGCTTGCGGTACATGTCGCGACCCAGCGGGTTCTTAGGCAGCATGCCTTTGACCGCGGTTTCGATAACACGCTCAGGGGCCTTGGCGATCAACTTCTCGAAGTTGATTTCCTTGATACCGCCCGGGAAGCCGGAGTGGGAGTAGTACATTTTGTCGGAAGACTTGGCACCAGTCACACGAACCTGCTCGGCGTTGATAACGACGATGTAGTCGCCGGTGTCAACGTGAGGGGTGTATTCTGGTTTGTGTTTGCCACGCAGACGGGTAGCGATTTCGGTAGCCAGACGACCCAGGGTCTGGCCAGCGGCGTCGACTACGAACCACTCGCGCTTTACTGTTTCCGGTTTAGCAGTAAAAGTTTTCATTCTCTAAAGCCTCAGAGGCCGCCCAGCGAAAAATAGACGGCGAATCTTACTGGATAGTGCACAGCTTGCCAAGGGCAAGCGCGCAGCCGAACACTGACGCTTTTGGGGGCTCGGGTCGGGCACGCCAATGTTCGACGGGGTTCTTCCTGCGTGATGGTGCATCACTTCCGCCACGCGGAGAGGGCCTGAATTATCCAGATTGCGCGAAAAATTTCAACCTGCTTTGATGGCATTCTATTGCCAAGGAGTCTCCAACCGATGGAATACCGCCAGCTCGGCCGTACCGACCTCAACGTCAGCGCCCTTTGCCTGGGCACCATGACCTGGGGTGAACAGAACGTTGAGGCCGAAGCCTTCGAACAGATTGCCCGGGCCAAGGCCGCCGGGGTCAACTTCATCGACACCGCCGAGATGTACCCGGTGCCACCGCGCCCGGAAACCTATGCGGCCACCGAACGCATCATCGGCAACTGGTTGCGCGCCAATGGTGATCGCGACGACTGGGTCCTGGCCAGCAAGGTCGCCGGCCCCGGCAACGGCATCAGCCACATCCGCGACGGCCAGCTCAAGCACAACCGCCAGCACATCGTCGCGGCACTGGATGAGAGCCTCAAACGCCTGCAGACCGACCGCATCGACCTTTACCAGTTGCACTGGCCGGAGCGCAGCACCAACTTCTTCGGCAAGCTGGGCTACCAGCACCTGCCTCAAGACCATTTCACCCCGCTGGAAGAAACCCTCGAAGCGCTCGACGAGCAGGTGCGCGCAGGCAAGATCCGCCACGTTGGCCTGTCCAACGAAACGCCGTGGGGCACCATGAAGTTCCTGCAGCTGGCCGAAAGCCGTGGCTGGCCGCGGGCGGTGTCGATCCAGAACCCGTACAACCTGCTCAACCGCAGCTTCGAGGTAGGCCTGGCGGAAGTGGCCATCCGCGAGCAATGCGGCCTGCTGGCCTATTCGCCGCTGGCCTTCGGCATGCTCTCGGGCAAGTACGAGAACGGCGCACGGCCTGACAACGCACGCCTGACCCTGTTCAGCCGCTTTGCCCGCTACTCCAACCCACAGACCGTGGCGGCCTGCAGCCGTTACGTGCAACTGGCCCGCGAGCACGGCCTGGATCCGGCGCAGATGGCCTTGGCGTTCGTCACCCGGCAGCCGTTCGTGACCAGCAACATCATCGGCGCCACCAGCCTGGAGCAGCTGGACAGCAACCTGGCCAGCCTCGAGCTGAACCTGAGCGACGAACTGCTGGCAGCAATCGAAGCGATTCACCAGGAGCAGCCAAACCCGGCGCCTTGAGCCGCAAGGGGCCGCTGCCCGGCCCCTCTGTTACATGGGGTAGACACAATCGCCAAAAAATAAGACGATCCAGCCGGTGATTGACCACTCTACCCTATAAGAACAATGACAATGATGTTTACCCAACCCTCCGCGTCGCTGCGGCGCGTCAGCATCCTGGCCATTGACAAGGTGTTTGCTTCGACCTTGATGCAGGCCAAGGATTTCTTCCACCTCGCCAGCCTGCGCTACAGCAAGCAGCTGGGCCTGGGCTTGCAGCCCATGTTCGACATCCGCCTGGTGAGCCCCGACGGCCAGCCCGTGGACAGCTTCAGCAATGTGCAGCTACCGGTCGACGGTGGCCTGGACGACGCCGATGTGATCATCCTCCCAGCCTACTGGGACGACTTCGACAACCTGTTGCAACGTTATCCACAGGTGTTGCCGTGGCTGCGTGAGCAGCACGCGCGCGGCGCGGTGCTTTGCGCCGAAGCCAGTGGCGTGTTCTGGCTGGCCGAATCCGGCCTGCTCGATGGCAAGGAAGCGACCACCTACTGGCGCTTCTTCAGCAGCTTTGCCGAGCGCTTCCCGAAGATCCGCCTGAACCAGGACAAGCACCTGACCGACGCCGACAATATCTATTGCGCCGGCGGTGCGACTTCGGCCTGCGACCTGTACATCTACCTGATCGAGCGCTTCTGCGGCGCCAACGTGGCCCGTGCGGTGTCCCGCGACATCCTCTACGAAGTACAGCGCAACTACACCCCAGGGCGCATGGGCTTTGGCGGGCAGAAGCTGCACCAGGACCTGATCATCCTGCAGATCCAGCACTGGCTGGAGGAACACTTCGCCGACAAGTTCCGCTTCGAGGATGTGGCCCGCAACCACGGCATGAGCATCCGCAACTTCATGCGCCGCTTCCAGGGCGCGACGGGTGACAAGCCGCTGCACTACCTGCAACGGCTACGCATCGAGACCGCCAAGGGGTTGCTGTCGAGTACGCGCAAGAGCATCAAGACCATCAGTTACGAGGTCGGTTACGACGATGCCAGTTTCTTTGCGCGGCTGTTCCGCCAGCACACCGAGCTGTCACCGAACCAGTATCGGCAGCAGTTCATGCAAGAGGCTTGAGGGCTGTCGGGCTGCTTTGCAGCCATTCGCGGCACAAGGCCGCTCCTACAGGGGGTACGCGATCCCCTGTAGGAGCGGCCTTGTGCCGCGAATGGCTGCAAAAACCTTACGGCTTGTGCGCGCGCGACAGGAATTCGTGCGACTGCATCTCCAGCAACCGGCTCAGGGTGCGCTGGAACTCGAAGCTCAGACGCCCACCGGTATACAGGTCCTTCAGCTCCACCTCGGCCGAGATGATCAGCTTGACGTTGCGGTCGTAGAACTCGTCCACCATGTTGATGAAGCGGCGCGCGATGTCGTCGGTGGTCACGCCCATCTGCTCCACGTTGCTGAGCAGCACGGCGTGGAAGATCTTGCCCAGTTCGATATAATCGTTCTGGCTACGCGGCCCGTCGCACAGGGCGCGGAAGTCGAACCAGGCGACGTCGTCGCACGTACGCAGGGCGTTGATCGGGCGGTTTTCGATCATCAGCACGTCGTTCTCGACCGCCTGGGTGCATTCAGGGGTCAGCGCCTTGAAGCTGGCGCGCATGCTCTGGTGCGCCGCATCGTTGAGCGGGAAGTGGAACAGTTCGGCCTGTTCCAGATGACGCAGGCGGTAGTCGACGCCGCTGTCCACGTTCACCACGTCGGTGTATTGCTTGATCATGGCGATGGCCGGCAGGAAGCGCGCACGCTGCAGGCCGTCCTTGTACAGGCCGTCCGGCACGATGTTGGAAGTGGCCACCAGCGATACGCCGTTCTTGAACAGCTCTTCCATCAGGGTGCCGAGGATCATGGCGTCGGTAATGTCCGACACGAAGAATTCGTCGAAGCAGATCACCTTGGCTTCTTCGCTGAAGCGCTTGGCAATGATGGTCAGCGGGTTCTTCTCGCCCTTGAGGGTTTTCATCTCCTCGTGCACGCGCTTCATGAAACGGTGGAAGTGCGTACGCATCTTCTGCTTGAACGGCAGCGCTTCGTAGAAGGTATCGACCAGGTAGGTCTTGCCTCGCCCTACCCCACCCCAGAAGTACAGGCCCTTGACCGGGGTCTGCTCCTTCTTGCCGAACAACTTGCCGAACACGCCCGGCTTGTTGTTCTGCGCGTGCACCAGGTCGTCGTACAGGCGCTGCAGGTGACGCACCGCAGTTTCCTGCGCCGCGTCATGGAAGAAGTCGGGACGTTTCAGATCTGCTTGATAGCGTTCTAAGGGAGTCATGATTCGTTAGCGAGGCAACAAAAAACGGGCCGTCACTGTAGCGACAGGCCCGCTTAATGGCAATGAGTCTATGGGAGCGGGTTTACCCGCGAAGCAGTCCACGCGGTGCTTGGCACCGGCTATGCCGGTGTTCGCGAGTAAACTCGCTCCTACAGGCGAAATGCCTCAGTCTTGTTGTGGCTCAAGCGCTGCACGCAGGCTTTCGATAGCTGCATCACGGGCTTCGGCGCTGTCGAACTGCGGCCCGTCGGCAACCTGCTCGCCGTTCAGCCACAAGCCGAAGCTCAGGCCTTCGACGCGCACATCGGCCTCGCCACCTTGCTGCAGCTGCTTGCTCACGGCGCCGGCACTCTTGCCGTCGGCGAAGCTGCGCGACAGCAGCAACTGCTCGCCGTCGGCGGCCAGCAGGCGGAAGCGGAAGCTGCCGTCTTCGTCACGGAAGCTGACAAAGCGCGCGCTCTTGGCGGCTTTTTTCTTCACTTCGGTATTGGCCTGCACGCTGCTGCGGAACGAACGCAGGCCAACGGCCTCGCGCAGTTGCTCAAGGAACGGCGTGGCGATCTTGCGGGCCTTGGCGGCACCGGCCAGCAGGATATCTTCCAAGTCCGACGGGCGGGCGATCAGCTGGTGGTAGTACTCGCGCTTTTCGGCCAACTGGCCATCCAGCAACTGGAACAGACGCTGCTTGGCGTCGCCCCAGCCCAGGCCTTGCAACAGCTCTTCACGGAATTCAGCGCATTGCGCTGGGGTCGAGAAGGCCTGGAACAGGGTAAACAGGTGCGAGTTGTCCGGGTCTTTGGCTTCGCCTGGCGCACGCGAGTCGGTGACGATGCGCGAAATGGCGTCTTTCATGTCCTTGGCGCTGGTGAACAACGGAATGGTGTTGTCATAGCTCTTGGACATCTTGCGCCCGTCCAGGCCCGGCAGGGTCGCTACGCTTTCCTCGATCACCGCCTCCGGCAGGGCGAAGAAGTCCTTGCCCTGGCCGAACAGGTGGTTGAAACGCTGGCCAATGTCGCGGGCCATTTCCACGTGCTGGATCTGGTCACGACCGACCGGCACCTTGTTGGCGTTGAACATCAGGATGTCCGCGGCCATCAGCACCGGGTAGCTGAACAGGCCCATGGTCACACCGGCGTCCGGGTCTTCGCCGTTCTCGACGTTCTTGTCCACCGAGGCCTTGTAGGCATGCGCACGGTTCAACAGGCCCTTGGCAGCCACGCAGGTCAGCAGCCAGGTCAGCTCGGGAATTTCCGGGATGTCGGACTGGCGGTAGAAGGTCACCTTGTCCGGATCCAGGCCACCGGCCAGCCAGGTGGCGGCGATTTCCAGGCGCGACCGCTGGATACGCAGCGGGTCGTCGCACTTGATCAGGGCGTGGTAATCGGCCAGGAAGTAGAACGAATCGACACCGGGCTGCTGGCTGGCACGGATCGCCGGGCGGATGGCGCCGGCGTAGTTGCCCAGGTGCGGAGTGCCGGTGGTGGTGATACCGGTAAGAATGCGCGTGGTCATGGGTGTTCGCTTATTCAGGCTTGGCTCAGTTCGAAAGGCGCGGCAGCAGCAGATCCTTCAGATCGGTCAGCTTGCCATGGAAGAAGTGTCCGCATTCTGCCACTTTCAGCAGCTCATGGGGGCGCGACAGGCTGTCGGACCAATCGTAAACCAGCTGCGGCGCGACGACTTCGTCCGCATCCGGCTGTACCACAGTGATCGGGCAGCGCTGCGGCAACGGGAATTCGGCGGTCAGGCGCATGACGGCCGGGGCGATCATGAACAGGTGCTGCAGCTCGGTGCCTGCAGCCTCCAGGCGCCCGGCCAGGCTGGTGGCAACGAAGCCACCGAACGAGAAACCCATCAGTACCCTTGGCAGCTCGGGGTGTTTGGCCTGCAGCCAGGCGGCGGCGGCTTCGGCATCGGCCACTTCGCCTGCGCCCATGTCATGGCTGCCGGCGCTCTGGCCAACGCCACGGTAGTTGAAACGCAGGGTCACATAGCCGGCATCACGCGCGGTGCGCTGCAGGGTCGAGACCACCTTGTTGAGCATGGTGCCGCCCTGAACCGGGTTGGGATGGCAGATCAGCACCGCGCCGCGGGCTTCGGCCACGTCCAGATACAAGGCTTCCAGCTGGCCGGCGGGGCCATCGATGAACAAGGGGGTTTCGCGGACAAGCAAGGCACTACTCCGTGACCTCGGGAAGGGTCGATTCGTCTAGGTGAGGAATTCTGTTCTGATTTGCGATCGCTCGCGGTATACAGCGCAGGTCTGAGCCGTTAACGTAAAGCAAAGCCGTTTATAGAGGAAGGACTCGTGGAACTCTCGCTCCTTGTTTGGTTGTTGCCAACCCTGGCCCTGGTCATCGGTGTGGCGGTCGGTTTCATTGTTGCCCGCCTGCTGCCCAATGCGGCGCCGAGCAACACCCAGCGCCAACTGGATGACATCCAGAAGCGCTTCGACAGCTACCAGAACGAAGTGGTCACCCACTTCAACAGCACCGCCATGCTGGTCAAAAAGCTGACCCAGAGCTACCAGGACGTACAGGATCACCTGGCCGAAGGCGCCAACAGCCTGGCCCTCGACGACGTCACCCGCCAGCGCCTGCTGGCTGCGCTGCATTCCGATGCGCCGCAAGGCCCGCGCGACCGCCTGACCCCGCCAAAGGACACTGCCGAAGTACCGCGTGACTATGCGCCGAAAGCGCCTAACTCGCCGGGCATGCTCGACGAAAGCTACGGGCTCAAGCGCTGATCCGCTGAACATGAAGAAGGCCTCGTATGAGGCCTTTTTTGTGGGCTGGATTCACTGGCCTCTTCGCGGGCGTGCCCGCGAAGAGGCCGGTATAGGCCGCCTAGCAGCAAGCCTGCAACGCCTGCTCGATATCCGCCAACAGGTCCTCCACATCCTCCAACCCCACCGACAACCGCACCAACCCCTCCGATATTCCGTGATGCGCCCGCTCCTGCGGCGTGTAGCTAGAATGCGTCATGCTCGCCGGGTGCTGCGCCAGCGATTCTGCATCCCCCAGGCTCACCGCCCGGGCAAACAGCTGCAGCGCATTCATGAAGCGCCGCCCGGCCTCGATCCCGCCCTTGAGCTCAAAGGCAATCATCCCGCCCGGCAAGCGCATCTGCCGCTGTGCCAGTGCGTATTGGGCGAACGACGGCAAACCTGGGTAGTGAATCAGCTCCACCTGCGGCTGCCGCGCAAGGAACTGCGCCACCTGCAGGGCGTTGGCGCAATGCCGGTCCATGCGCAGGGCCAAGGTCTTGATACCGCGCATCAGCAACGCCGCGTCATGCGGCGACAGCACCGCGCCGGTCATGTCCTTCAGCCCTTCCAGGCGAATACGGTCGATCAGTGCCTTGCGCCCCACCACCAGGCCTGCCGTGATGTCACCATGGCCACTGAGGTATTTGGTCGCCGAATGCACCACCAGGTCCGCCCCCAGCTCCAGCGGCCGCTGCAGGTACGGCGTGCAATAGGTGTTGTCGACCACCACCTGCACATCATGCCCCCGCACGGCCTCGGCAACCGCCGCAATATCCACCAGTTGCATATTGGGGTTGGCCGGCGTTTCGAAGTAGATCATCCGCGTTTTGCTGTTGATCGCCGCTTTAAGGGCCTTGGCATCGTTGAGGTCGACGTGGCGAATCTTCACCCCGAATTCGCCAATACCGTGGTGCAGGAAAGCGAAAGTGCAGCCATACAAGGTGCGCCCGACAATCAGCTCATCGCCGGGCCGCAGGAGGGTCCAAAGGGTCGAAGTAATCGCACCCATCCCCGACGCCAGCGCCAACCCCGCCTCACCGCCCTCAAGCGAAGCCATGCGCTGCTCCAGCAAGGCCAGAGTGGGGTTGGAGATGCGGCTGTAGAAATGCCCGGCCTCTTCCCCGGCGAAGCATGCGGCGCCGTACTCGACAGTGGGGAAGGCATAGGTAGCCGTCTGGTACACAGGGGGCACCAAGGCGCCACCCTGGGAGAGCGGGTCGTAGCCATGGTGTATGGCCCTCGTGGAAAAACCGGTGTTGTTATGGGAGTCGCGCATGGCAACAGCCTCTTGTGGTTTGCTATAAGCTTATGCCACCGAGCTGGCCGATTTTTTCCAAATTAGCCCACGCGTCTGCGTGCTTGCTGGAACAAAAACAATAATTACCAGATCAGGAGGGCAAAACATGCCTTCGAGCCTCGACCGCACCGACCGCGCCCTGCTCGCTGCCTTGCAGGACAATGCCCGCCTCACCATCGCCGAACTTGCCGATCAGGTGGCACTCACCACCTCGCCCTGCTGGCGCCGGGTCAAGCTGTTGGAAGACAACGGCTACATCACTGGCTATCAAGCCATCCTCTCACCCAAGTCGCTGGGGTTTGGCGTGACGGCGTTCGTCAGCATCATGATGGACTCGCACACCAAGGACATGGCGCTGGCGTTCGAACAGCGGCTGATGGAGATTCCCGAGATCGTGGCCTGCCACAACATCTCCGGGCGCTATGACTTCCTGCTGGAAATCCTGGCCAGGGATCTTGAGTCGTTCGGGGAGTTCACCCGGGAAGTGCTGCAACGGCTTCCAGGGGTGAAGGAGATCTATTCGAGTTTTTCATACAAGGCGGTAAAGGAACGGCGGGTGATACCGGTGTCAGAGAAACATATCTGAACGGCATGCGCAGTTCCTCTGGGGCAGAAGCACAAAAAACCCCGCCGAAGCGGGGTTTTTCTTGCTAGCCAGCGCTTAGATCGCGCCGCGCTGGCGCAACACGTCCAGCACCTGCTTGACACCTTCGTCCACGCTGGTGGTCTGGGTGTCGATCACCAGGTCCGCATCCAGCGGTACATCGAACGGGAAGCTTTCACCCGGGATGTTGTCACCACCGGCGGCATACAGGCCTTGTGGGTCGCGCTCGCGGCAGGCCAGCGGCGAAGCCTGGACGTAGACGGTCACCAGGCGGTCCTTGCCGATCAGGGCCTTGGCCTGTTCGCGGCCTTCGGCATCTGGAGCGACGAACGCGGCCAGGGTCAGCAGGCCGGCTTCGTTGAACTGGCGCGCCACATGGGCAGCACGGCGCCAGTTTTCGGTGCGTCCGGCGCGGTCCTGTGGCAGGCCTTTGTTCAGGTCGTGGCGCAGGTTCTGGCCGTCGAGCACGTATACCGCACGGCCCATGTCGAACAGCTTGCGCTCCACGGCATAGGCCAGGGTGCTCTTGCCAGCGCCGGACAGGCCACTGAACAGCACGGTGGCTGGCTGTTGGCCGAAGCGCAGGGCGCGCTCTTCGGTAGACACGTGGGCCTGCTTGCCATGCTGGCCAGTGCTGCCGTGCGGCAGAACGGGCGGAGCGATGATCATGCCTGCACCGACGGTGCCGTTGGTCAGCCGGTCGATGACGATGAACGCGCCGGTGGTGCGGTTGCTGTCGTAACCGTCCAGGGCGATCGAGGCATCCAGGGCCACCTTGACGCGGCCGATCTCGTTCAGTTGCAGCGCGCTGGCGGCGCCCTGCTCCAGGGTGTTCACATCGACCTTGTGGGTGATGCTGGCGATCGAGCCCGGCACGTAGCTGGTGGCGCGCTTGATGTCGTATTTCTTGCCTGGGAGCATCGGCTCCTCGGCCATCCACACCAGCATGGCATCGAACTGGTCGGTTACCGGCGGAACGTTATCGGCGTGTACCAGCAGGTCACCACGGGAGATGTCGATTTCGTCTTCCATGGTCAGGGTCACGGCCTGGCCTGGGCCTGCATTCTCCAGTTCACCTTCGTAGGTGACGATGGACTTGACGCGGCTGCTCTTGCCCGATGGCAGCACGACGATTTCGTCGCCCTTGTGCACGACGCCGCTGGCGATGGTGCCGGCGAAGCCACGGAAGTTCAGGTTCGGGCGGTTCACATACTGCACCGGGAAACGCAGGTCGGTGAAGTTGCGGTCGGCCGACACCTCGACGGTTTCGAGGATTTCCATCAGGGTCGGGCCGGCGTACCACGGCGAGCGCTCGCTGTGGTTGACCACGTTATCGCCCTTGAGCGCCGACATCGGCACGAAGTGCAGGCTGCTCGGGGTCAGGTTGATGGCTTCGGCGAACTGCAGGTAGTCGGCCTTGATCGACTCGAAGACCTCCTGGTCGAAGCCCTTGAGGTCCATCTTGTTGACTGCGACCACGATGTGCTTGATGCCCAGCAACGAGGCAATGTAGCTGTGCCGGCGGGTCTGGGTCTGCACGCCGTAGCGGGCATCGACCAGGATGATCGCCAGGTCGCAGGTGGACGCACCGGTGGCCATGTTGCGGGTGTACTGCTCGTGGCCCGGGGTGTCGGCAATGATGAACTTGCGTTTGGCGGTGGAGAAGTAGCGGTAGGCGACATCGATGGTGATGCCCTGCTCGCGCTCGGCCTGCAGGCCGTCGACCAGCAGCGCCAGGTCCACTTCTTCGCCGGTGGTGCCGACTTTCTTCGAATCACGGGTGATGGCCTCGAGGTGGTCCTCGTAGATCATCTTCGAATCGTGCAGCAGGCGCCCGATCAGGGTGCTCTTGCCGTCATCCACGTTGCCGCAGGTAAGGAAACGCAGCAGTTCTTTACGCTCGTGCTGAGCCAGATAAGCGAGGATATCTTCGCTGATCAAATCGGATTGGTGCGACATGGAGTAACCCTGAAAATTAGAAGTAGCCCTGACGTTTTTTGTCTTCCATGGAACCGGCGCCATCGTGGTCGATGACTCGGCCCTGGCGCTCGGAAGTGCGCGTCAGGAGCATTTCCTGAATGATGTCGGTGAGCGTTTCGGCTTCCGACTCGACAGCGCCCGTCAGCGGGTAGCAGCCGAGGGTACGGAAACGCACCTTCTTCTTGACGATGCGCGCTTTCTCTTCCTCGGAGAGGTGTTCGAGGATGCGCTCGTCGTCGATCATGATCAGGGTGCCGTTCTTCTCGATGACTTCACGCTCGGCGGCGAAGTACAGCGGCACGATCGGGATACCTTCGAGGTAGATGTACTGCCAGATGTCCAGCTCGGTCCAGTTCGACAGCGGGAAGACGCGGATCGACTCGCCCTTGTTGACCTTGCCGTTGTACACGTTCCACAACTCGGGGCGCTGGTTCTTCGGGTCCCAACGGTGCTTGCTGTCACGGAACGAATACACACGCTCCTTGGCCCGCGACTTCTCTTCGTCGCGGCGCGCACCACCGAAGGCGGCATCGAAACCATGCTTGTCCAGCGCCTGTTTCAAGCCCTGGGTCTTCATGATGTCGGTGTGTTTGGAGCTGCCATGGGTGAACGGGTTGATGCCCTGCGCCACACCCTCGGGGTTGACGTGGGTGATCAGCTCCAGGCCCATTTCCTCGACCATCTTGTCGCGGAAGCTGTACATCTCCTGGAATTTCCACTGGGTGTCGACGTGCATCACCGGGAACGGCAGCTTGCCCGGGAAGAAGGCCTTGCGCGCCAGGTGCAGCATCACGGCGGAATCCTTGCCGATCGAGTACAGCATCACCGGGTTGTCGAACTCGGCGGCCACCTCGCGGATGATATGGATGCTCTCCGCCTCCAGCTGTTTCAAGTGCGTCAGTTTGTCGACCATGGCTACTCACGAAAAACGATCTTATGGACGGCCTGCGGGCCGTGTTCGAGCGAGCCACTTTATCACAGCGGCTGCTTCTATTTAGGAGGCGGGCTAGATCGAAAAGGTCTAACGATATGACTGGGGGTTTGGGCTCTGCCTGCCCACCACCGGTCGCTGTAGGAGCAGCCTTGTGCTGCGAAGAGGCCGCTACGACAGATAGAGATCTATTGCCTGTTTCGGCCTCTTCGCAAAACAAGGCTGCTCCTACACGACGAACGCGGAGAAGCCCGAAAGCCTCAGATAGGGTTCGGGCAATCGATGAACAGATGCTCCACGGCAAACCGCCGTGCCAGGTAATCGCCCAGCGCCTGCACCCCGTAACGCTCGGTGGCATGGTGCCCGGCGGCGATGAAGCTGACGCCGTTCTCACGCGCACTGTGGTAGGTCTGTTCCGATGCCTCACCGGTGAGATACAAGTCCACCCCGGCCGCAATCGCCGTGTCGATGTAGCCCTGCCCGCCACCCGTACACCAACCGACCCGGCGGATCATCTCGTCGCCTTCGATCAACAAAGGCTCACGCCCCAGCACTTCCTGCACCCGCCGTGCGAAATCACGGGCGGTCACAGGCTCGGCCAGCGAACCGACCAGCCCGACCACCTTGGGATTCTCCGGGTCCAGCGGCCCTTCGACTGTGATTTCCAGCTGCCGCGCCAACTGCACGTTGTTACCCACCTCCGGGTGCACGTCCAACGGCAGGTGGAACGCGAGCAGGCTGATATCGTTGTTCAGCAAGGTCTTCAAACGACGCTGGCGAATACCGGTGATGCACGGGTTCTCGCCCTTCCAGAAGTAACCATGGTGCACCAGCACCAGGTCTGCTTCGGCCTCGACGGCGGCATCCAGCAATGCCTGGCTGGCGGTAACACCGCTGACAATGCGGCTGACCTGGGGCCGGCCTTCGACCTGCAGGCCATTGGGGCAATAATCCTGGATCTTCGCGCTACCCAGGTAACGCTCGGCCTCTTCGACCAGGGTGTTTAGAGCGACGGCCATGAAAATCTCCTCGAAAACTGCGCTTTTCTCGGGCACAACGCCTAGCGAACGCCCGTATAATGCCGGCCATTATGGGCCGTCGCCGGCACTGGGGGAACCGGTGTATGATCGCGCGCGCTCATGCCCCACTGCGCGGCCACTGGCCCCCGCTCTTTCCAGGATTCGTTCATGTTCAAGGCTTTGCGTTACTTTGGCTGGCCCCTGCTTACCGGCATACTGATCGCCATGCTGATCATCCAGCGCTTCCCGCAGTGGGTCGGCCTGCCCAGCCAGGACGTCAACCTGCAGCAAGCACCGCAGACCACGCGGATCATGCAAGGCCCGGTGTCGTATGCCGACGCCGTGACCCTGGCCGCCCCGGCGGTGGTCAACCTGTACACCACCAAGGTGGTGAACAAGAGCGCTCACCCGCTGTTCGAAGACCCACAGTTCCGCCGCTTCTTCGGCGACAACCTGCCCAAGCAGCGCCGCTGGGAATCGAGCCTGGGCTCGGCGGTGATCATGAGCCCCGAGGGCTACCTGCTGACCAACAACCACGTCACCAGCGGCGCCGACCAGATCGTCGTGGCCCTGAAGGATGGCCGCGAGACACTGGCCCGGGTGATCGGTAGCGACCCGGAAACCGACCTGGCGGTGCTGAAGATCGACCTGAAGAACCTGCCGGCGATCACCATCGGCCGTTCCGATACCATTCACATCGGCGACGTGACGCTGGCCATCGGCAACCCGTTCGGCGTCGGCCAGACCGTGACCATGGGCATCATCAGTGCTACCGGCCGCAACCAGCTGGGCCTGAACAACTACGAAGACTTCATCCAGACCGACGCCGCAATCAACCCAGGCAACTCCGGTGGTGCCCTGGTGGATGCCAACGGCAACCTGGTCGGCATCAACACGGCAATCTTCTCCAAATCGGGCGGCTCGCAAGGTATCGGTTTTGCCATCCCGGTAAAGCTGGCGCTGGAGGTGATGAAGTCGATCGTCGAGCACGGCCAGGTCATCCGTGGCTGGCTGGGTATCGAAGTGCAGCCACTGAGCCAGGAGCTGGCCGAATCGTTCGGCATGAAGGACCGCCCAGGTATCGTGGTGGCAGGTATCTTCCGCGAAGGGCCGGCAGCCAAGGCTGGGCTGCAGCTGGGTGACGTGATCCTGAGCATCAACGGCGAGCCGGCCGGTGATGGGCGCAAGTCGATGAACCAGGTGGCACGGATCAAGCCCAACGAGAAGATCACCATCGAGGTGATGCGCAATGGGCAGCAGTTGAAGCTGATTGCCGAAGTGGGGCTGCGGCCGCCACCGGCGCCGGCTGCCAATCAGGAAGAGAAATGAGTTGAATGCTGGGGCTGCTTTGCAGCCCATTCGCAGCACAAGGCTGCTCCTACAAGGGAATGCGATCCTCCTGTAGGAGCAGCCTTGTGCTGCGAATGGGCCGCAACGCGGCCCCAATTGCATCAGTGCAAGATCTGGCTCAGGAACAACTTGGTCCGGTCACTGCGTGGCCGGTCGAAGAAGTCATCCGGCGCGGCCTGCTCCACGATCTCCCCCTTGTCCATGAAGATCACCCGGTTCGCCACCGTGCGGGCAAAGCCCATCTCGTGGGTTACGCAGAGCATGGTCATGCCATCTTCGGCCAGGCCCACCATGGTATCGAGCACTTCCTTGACCATTTCCGGGTCCAGCGCCGAGGTCGGTTCGTCGAACAGCATGATCTTCGGTTTCATGCACAGCGCACGGGCAATCGCCACACGCTGCTGCTGGCCACCCGACAACTGCCCCGGGTACTTGTGCGCCTGCTCTGGAATACGCACCCGCTCCAGGTAGTGCATGGCAATTTCCTCGGCCTTGCGCCGCGGCATCTTGCGCACCCACATCGGCGCCAGGGTGCAGTTTTCCAGAATGCTCAGGTGCGGAAACAGGTTGAAGTGCTGGAACACCATGCCCACCTCGCGGCGGATGGCCTCGATCTGCTTGAGGTCGTTGGTCAGCTCCACACCATCCACCACAATGCGCCCCTGCTGGTGTTCCTCCAGGCGGTTGAGGCAACGGATGGTGGTGGACTTGCCCGAACCGGACGGCCCGCACAGCACGATACGCTCGCCCTGGCGTACGTTCAGGTTGATGTCCTTGAGCACATGGAACTGGCCGTACCACTTGTTCACACCCTGCATCTGGATGATGCCTTCGGGGCCGGCAGGCTGCTTGATCGCTTCACTCATTTCGAAACTCCTAACGCTTGTGGCCAGTGTCCAGCTTGCGCTCCAGGTGCATGGAGTAGCGGGACATACCGAAACAGAAAATCCAGAACACCAGGGCGGCGAACACATAGCCCTCGGTGGCCATGCCCAGCCAGGCCGGGTCGGCGGCGGCTTGCTTGACGCTGTTCAGCAGGTCGAACAGGCCGATGATGATCACCAGGCTGGTGTCCTTGAACAACGCAATGAAGGTGTTGACGATGCCGGGGATCACCAGCTTGAGCGCCTGCGGCAGAATCACCAGGCCCATCGAGCGCCAGTAGCCCAGGCCCATGGCCGCGGCGGCTTCGTACTGGCCCTTGGGGATGGCCTGCAGGCCGCCGCGCACCACCTCGGCGATGTACGCCGACTGGAACAGGATCACGCCGATCATCGCCCGCAGCAGCTTGTCGAAGCTCATGCCTTCAGGCAGGAACAACGGCAGCATCACCGACGACATGAACAGCACGGTGATCAGCGGTACGCCGCGCCAGAACTCGATGAAGGTCACGCACACCACCTTCACCGCCGGCATCCGCGAACGCCGGCCCAAGGCCAGCAGGATGCCCAATGGCAAGGCGCCGACGATACCCACGGTGGCAATCACCAGGGTCAGCATCAGCCCGCCCCACTGGCTGGTCGGTACGTTTTCCAGGCCCAGATAGCCCCCGTGCAGCAGGGTGTAGGCCAGTACCGGGTACAGCACCAGGAAGCCCAGGCCATAGAAGGCCTTGCGCGGGAAACGCTTGATGAACAGCGGCGCGGCACCGAGCACGGCAAGCCACACGGTCAGGTCCACGCGCCAGCGCAGCTCGGCGGGGTAGTAGCCGTACATGAACTGGCCGAAGCGCTGCTGCACGAACACCCAGCAGGCGCCCTCCTTGGTGCAGTCGGCGCGGGTGGTGCCGACCCAGTTGGCGTCGATCAATGCCCACTGGATGAGCGGCGGCACGATCAACCACACCAGGTAGATGGCGAACAGGGTCAGCAGCGTGTTGAGCCAGCTGGAGAACAGATTGGCACGCATCCATGCGAGCACGCCGACGGTTTTCACCGGTGGCGGCATATCGGGTTTGAAGACATGGGCATTCACGGGCGTATCCTCACCGCTCGATCAGCGCAATGCGCTTGTTGTACCAGTTCATCAGCAGCGAAATGCTGATGCTGATGGCGAGATAGACACTCATGGTGATGGCGATCACCTCGATGGCCTGGCCGGTCTGGTTGAGCACGGTACCGGCGAACAGCGAGACCATCTCCGGGTAGCCGATACCGGCCGCCAGCGACGAGTTCTTCGCCAGGTTCAGGTACTGGCTGGTCAGCGGCGGAATGATCACCCGCAGTGCCTGGGGGATGATCACCTTGCGCAGGGTCGGCCCTTCGCGCAGGCCCAGCGAACGCGCCGCTTCGGTCTGGCCATGGCTGACCGAACGGATGCCGGAACGCACGATTTCGGCGATGAAGGCGGCCGTGTAGATCGTCAGCGCCAAGGTCAGCGCCAGCAGCTCGGGGATCAGTACCCAGCCACCGACGAAGTTGAAGCCCTTCAGCTGTGGCACTTCCCAGGTCACCGGGCTGCCGAACGCCAGCACGCTCAGGCCCGGGATGGCGATGAACAGCGCCAGCCCCACCCAGAACTTGTGGAACGGCACGCCGGTTTCGTCAAAACGCTTGTTGGCGTAGCGCACCATCACCACAATCGCGGCAATTGCCAACGCCAAGGCAACCACGAACGGCCAGAAACCATCGGCCATGGAGGCGCCAGGCATGTTCAGGCCACGGTTGCTGATGAAGAACATATCGTCGATGTTGATGCTGCCCCGCGGTCCCGGCAGGGTCAGGAACACGGCGAAGTACCAGAACAAGATCTGCAGCAACGGCGGGATGTTGCGGAAGGTTTCCACATACACGGTCGCCAGCTTGTTGATCATCCAGTTTGGCGACAGCCGCGCCACACCGATGATGAAGCCCAGGATCGTCGCCAGGATGACGCCGATGAAGGTCACCAACAGGGTATTGAGCAGGCCGATGACGAACACCCGCGCATAACTGTCGGACTCCACATATGGGATCAGGTGCTGGGCGATGCCGAAGCCGGCACTGCGCTCGAGAAAGTCGAAGCCCGAGGTAATACCCCGGTGTTGCAGGTTGGTTTGCGTGTTGTGGAACAGGTACCAGCCCAGGCCGACCACGAAGACGATCGTGAGGATCTGGAACAGCCACGCGCGCACACGCGGATCGTTAAGGGACAAGCCCTTGGGTGCGCCGATTTGATTTTGCATGAAGTGCCCCGGACAGTAGGGATTCGAACAACCTGCGGCGGCGGAATGCCGCCGCAGGGTGCAGCCATCAGCGCACAGGTGGCGCGTACTGGATGCCGCCGTTGTTCCACAGGGCGTTCATGCCACGGTCGATCTTCAGGTCGGTGCTCTGGCCCAGGTTCTTCTCGAACACTTCGCCGTAGTTGCCAACCTGCTTCACGATTTGCACTACCCAGTCTTTGGGCAGCTTGAGGTCCTTGCCGTACTCGCCATCCGCGCCCAGCAAGCGGGCAACGTCCGGGTTCTTGGTGGCCTTGGCCTCGGCTTCGACATTCTTCGAGGTGATGCCCGCCTCTTCGGCGTTGAGCATGGCGAACAGGGTCCATTTGACGATGCTGAACCACTCCTCGTCGCCTTTACGCACCACCGGGCCAAGCGGCTCCTTGGAAATGGTTTCTGGCAGCACCACGTAGTCGGTCGGCGCGGCCAGCTTGGAGCGCTGGGCGAACAGCTGCGACTTGTCCGAAGTCAGCACGTCGCAACGGCCAGACTCCAGCGACTTGGCGCTTTCGTCGGAGGTGTCGAAGGTGATCGGGGTGTACTTCAGGTTATTGGCGCGGAAGAAGTCCGACACGTTCAGCTCGGTGGTGGTACCGGCCTGGATGCAGATGGTGGCGCCATCGAGCTCCTTGGCGCTGGAAACGCCGAGCTTCTTGTTGACCAGGAAGCCGACGCCGTCATAGTAGGTAACACCCGCGAACACCAGGCCCATGCCGGCATCGCGCGAACTGGTCCAGGTGGTGTTGCGCGACAGTACGTCGACCTCGCCCGACTGCAGGGCGGTGAAGCGTTCCTTGGCGTTGAGCTGGCTAAACTTGACCTTGGTGGCATCGCCGAACACGGCGGCGGCCACGGCGCGGCAGACATCGGCGTCGATACCGACGATCTTGCCCTGCGCATCAGGTACCGAGAAGCCTGGAAGACCGTCGCTCACGCCACACTGGACGAAGCCCTTCTTCTTTACCGCATCGAGGGTGGCGCCGGCCTGGGCATTGCTCACGGCGCCCAGCGCGGCGGCAGCGGTCAGGACTGCCAGGGTGGTTTTCAACATCTTCATTCACAACCTCCAAATCGCTCTTGTTGTATCGAGCCGGAATTGCACCGCACCCTTTTGAGGCATATCCGACCCGTATTGGCTTGTTATTGGGTCAATTGGCGCAATGGACTGTTCTATGACAGCCTTCGCGTGCAAAGGGTGTTACCGTCACGGCCTGCCCTTTGCATCACAGGTTGAATTGCAAAGGGCGTACCAAATTTTCTGGCTGTAGCGTTTAAGCGCTCGTCAAGTAGGGAAAGTTGTATCGTTGCGACATTCTTTTTCCGACAATCATTTGCAGTGCCTTCTTTTCACGCACGCCATAACAAGACCCGCACACTTTCGGAGCAGTCATGACCAACCCGCTGATTCTCGAACCGCAGAAAACCGCTGACGCCTGTGTGATCTGGTTGCACGGCCTGGGGGCCGACCGTTACGACTTCCTACCTGTGGCCGAATTCATGCAGGAGCGCCTGCTCAGCACCCGCTTCATCATGCCCCAGGCGCCGACCCGCCCCGTGACCATCAATGGCGGCTACGCCATGCCCAGCTGGTACGACATCAAGGCCATGACCCCGGCCCGCGCCATCGACGAAGCCCAGCTGGAAGCGTCGGCCGAGCAAGTGGTTGCCCTGATCAAGGCCGAGCAGGCCAAGGGCATCAACCTGTCGCGGATCTTCCTGGCCGGTTTCTCCCAGGGCGGCGCGGTGGTGCTGCACACGGCCTATATAAAGTGGCAGGAAGCACTGGGCGGGGTGATCGCCCTGTCCACCTACGCCCCCACGTTCAACGAGCAGCACCAGCTCAGTGCCTGCCAGCAACGCACCCCGGCCCTGTGCCTGCATGGCGTGCACGACCCGGTAGTCATCCCGTCCATGGGCCGCACCGCCTTCGAGTACTTGAACACCTGGGGCGTCGCCGCCCGCTGGCACGAATACCCGATGGAACACGAAGTGGTAGTCGAGGAGCTGAACGACATTCACCAATGGCTGGCCAAGCAACTGCAATAAGCCGCGACCGTCTGTAGTTGTAGGGCTATTCCACTACGCCGCGCCCGAATCTTGCATTACACTGCCCGGCGTACATTCCTTAACCAGTTGATGAGACGATCGTGCTCAAGGCACTCAAGAAAATATTCGGCAAGGGAGACGCCGCGCCACAGGCCGTCGCTCCCGCTGCCAGCGTGACGCCACCGGCGCCCGCGCCCGCCAGCGAGGCCCGGCCCGCAGCCAAACCGGCCGCCCCGCGCGCCAACCCCACCGCCAAGGCTGAACGGCCTGCCGCCGCTACGCCAGCGGCCGAGAAGCCGGCCAAGGACAAACCGCGTCGCGAGCGCAAGCCCAAACCGCAGGCCAGCCTGTGGAAGCCCGAAGACTTCGTGGTCGAGCCGCAGGAAGGCAAAACCCGCTTCCACGACTTCAAGCTGTCCAACGAACTGATGCACGCCATCCACGACCTGGGCTTCCCGTACTGCACGCCGATCCAGGCGCAGGTGCTGGGTTACACCCTGCGTGGCCAGGACGCCATCGGCCGGGCCCAGACCGGTACCGGCAAGACGGCCGCCTTCCTGATTTCGATCATTTCCCAGCTGCAGCAGACGCCACCGCCCAAGGAACGCTACATGGGCGAACCGCGCGCGCTGATCATCGCCCCCACCCGCGAGCTGGTGGTGCAGATCGCCAAGGACGCTGCCGCCCTGACCAAGTACACCGGCCTGAACGTGATGAGCTTCGTCGGCGGCATGGACTTCGACAAGCAGCTCAAGGCCTTGGAAGCGCGCCACTGCGACATCCTGGTGGCCACCCCAGGCCGCCTGCTGGACTTCAACCAGCGCGGCGAGGTGCACCTGGACATGGTCGAGGTGATGGTGCTGGACGAAGCCGACCGCATGCTCGACATGGGTTTCATCCCCCAGGTCCGCCAGATCATTCGCCAGACGCCGCCGAAAAGCGAGCGCCAGACCCTGCTGTTCTCCGCCACCTTCACCGACGACGTGATGAACCTGGCCAAGCAGTGGACCACCAACCCGGCCATCGTCGAAATCGAGCCGGAAAACGTGGCCAGCGAAACGGTGGAACAACACGTGTATGCGGTAGCTGGCAGCGATAAGTACAAGCTGCTGTACAACCTGGTGACCCAGAACAAATGGGAACGGGTAATGGTGTTCGCCAACCGCAAGGACGAAGTGCGGCGTATCGAAGAAAAGCTGGTGCGTGATGGCATCAATGCCGCCCAGCTGTCGGGCGACGTGCCGCAGCACAAGCGCATTCGTACCCTGGAAAGCTTCCGCGAAGGGCGCATTACCGTGCTGGTGGCCACCGACGTGGCGGGGCGCGGTATTCACATCGATGGCATCAGCCACGTGATCAACTTCACCCTGCCGGAAGACCCGGACGATTACGTGCACCGTATTGGCCGAACTGGCCGTGCGGGGACCAGCGGTGTATCGATCAGCTTTGCCGGTGAGGATGACTCATATCAGCTGCCAGCAATCGAAGAACTGCTGGGGCGCAAGATCAAGTGTGAAATGCCGCCGGATGAGCTGTTGAAGCCGGTGCCGCGCAAACACCACTGATCGGTGTTGGCTTCTTCGCGGGCAAGCCCGCTCCTACAGGTTTCAAAAGCTATAGAGTACCTGTGGGAGCGGGCTCGCCCGCGAACCGGTGCGAAGCACCGGCCATCAAGCAATGGCCTACCAGCGCCCCGCCGCCTCCTGGTCACTCTGCTTCCCTTCCACCCAGCGCGGCCCTTCCTGGGTATTTTCCTTCTTCCAGAACGGCGCCCGGGTCTTCAGGTAGTCCATGATGAAGTTGCAGGCATCGAACGCCGCCTGCCGATGGGCACTGGCCACACCGACGAACACGATCGGCTCGCCCGGCTCCAGCGCACCGATACGGTGCAACACCTCCACCTTCAGCAGCGGCCAGCGCTGCCCGGCCTCGACCACGATCTTGGCCAGCGCCTTTTCGGTCATGCCCGGGTAGTGCTCAAGGAACATCCCCGCCACGTCGCGGCCATCGTTGAAATCCCGCACATAGCCGACAAAGCCAACCACCGCACCCACGCCGACGTTGGCCGCATGCATGGCATTGACCTCAGCCCCCGGGTCGAACGCGCCTTCCTGCACTCGCACTGCCATGTTCAGCCTCCGGTCACCGGCGGGAAGAATGCCACTTCATCACCCTCTTCCAATGGCTCATCCAGCTTGCACAGCTCTTCGTTGCGCGCGCACATCAGGTTCTGCTCGGCCAGCACTTCGTACTGCCCGCCCTTGGCCACCAACGCCTGGCGCACATCGTCGAGCACCTTGAACGCCCCCTCCACACGTTCGGCATCCACGCCCAACAGCTCGCGGTAACGGGCGAAGTACATCACCTTGATCTTCATCACGCCTGCACCTTGTAGTGGCCGCTCTTGCCGCCAAGTTTTTCCAGCAGGCGCACCTGCTCGATGACCATGCCCTTGTCCACCGCCTTGCACATGTCGTAGATCGTCAGCGCGGCGACACTGGCAGCGGTCAGCGCTTCCATCTCCACCCCGGTCTGCCCGGCCAGCTTGCAACGGGCGACGATGCGCACGGCGTCCTGGCCTTCGGCACTGAGCTCGACCTTGACGCTGGTCAGCATCAGCGGGTGGCACAGCGGAATCAGGTCGCTGGTCTTCTTCGCCGCCTGGATCCCGGCAATACGCGCCACGGCGAACACGTCGCCCTTGGGGTGTTCGCCATCGACGATCATCTGCAAGGTCTGCGGCAACATGCGCACCCGCGCCTCGGCGGTGGCCTCGCGCTCGGTAACGGCCTTTTCAGTGACGTCGACCATGTTGGCCCGCCCCTGGGAATCAAGATGTGTCAGCACTGCTCTGCTCCTGTGAAGGGAACAGCCAGTGTAAACCCACGGGTCAGGTTTGCGCAGTGGGTTGTGTCGGCCCACATAGGCTTCAAGGCATGCACATCATCTGTAGGAGCAGCCTTGTGCTGCGAAGGGGGTCGGTACGACTGATAAGGGGCTGTGCCTGCAATGGCCTCTTCGCAGCACAAGGCTGCTCCTACAAAGGGAGGCGATAAGGCCGAAAGGCCGGGCGGCGAACCGCCCGGCGATGGGGTTTACAAATGCGACTCGGCGTACTCGGCCAGCACCGAGCGGGGCACGCCCTGCAGGGTAATGTGCACGCCATGGGGGAAGTCCTTGAAGCGCTCGGTCAGGTAGGTCAGGCCCGAGCTGGTCGCGGACAGGTAGGGGGTGTCGATCTGCGCCAGGTTGCCCAGGCAGACCACCTTGGACCCGGAACCGGCACGGGTGATGATGGTTTTCATCTGGTGCGGCGTCAGGTTCTGGCACTCGTCGATCAGGATCAGGCTTTGCTGGAAGCTGCGACCACGGATGTAGTTCAGCGACTTGAACTGCAGCGGTACGCGTTCGAGGATGTACTCCACACTGCCATGGGTGCTTTCGTCATCCATGTGCAAGGCTTCGAGGTTGTCGGTGATGGCGCCCAGCCATGGCTCCATTTTTTCGGCCTCGGTACCCGGCAGGAAGCCGATCTCCTGGTCCAGCCCCTGCACGCTACGGGTGGCGATGATGCGCCGGTAGCGCTTGCTGACCATGGTTTGCTCGATGGCCGCGGCCAGGGCCAGGATGGTCTTGCCGGAGCCGGCGGCGCCGGTCAGGTTGACCAGGTGGATATCCGGGTCGAGCAAGGCGAACAGCGCCAGGCTCTGGTGAATGTCCCGTGGTTTCAGTCCCCAGGCTTCCTGATGCAACAACGGTTCCTGGTGCAAGTCCAGCAACAGCAGTTCGTCGTTGCGGATGCCCTTGATCCAGCCGACGAAGCCCTGCTCATCGATGATGAACTCGTTGATATGCACGGCTGGCAGGTTGTCGATCATCTGCACCCGATGCCAGGTCCGGCCACGCTCCTGACGGGTATCGACCTTGCTTACCCGGTCCCAGAACGAGCCGCTGACCGAGTGGTAGCCCTTGGACAGCAAGGACACGTCATCGACCAACTGGTCGGTGCTGTAGTCCTCGGCCGCAATGCCACAGGCACGGGCCTTCAGGCGCATGTTGATGTCTTTGGTGACCAGCACCACGTCCAGGTCGGTGCGCCGGCTGCGGACTTCGAGCAGGGTGTTGATGATGATGTTGTCGTTGAGGTTTTCCGGCAGCAACTTGCTGGGCTCGTTGCGCGGGCTCATCAGGATCGACAGGAAGCCCTTGGGCCCGCTCTTGTTGCGCTGGATCGGCACGCCCTGCTCGACATCGCTGGGCGAAGCGTCACCGAGGGTCTGGTCGATCAGGCGGATGGCCTGGCGGCATTCGGCGGCGATGGTCTGTTTACCGGTCTTGAGCTTGTCGAGTTCCTCCAGCACCGTCATCGGGATGGCGACGTGGTGCTCCTCGAAGTTCAGTAACGCGTTGGGGTCGTGAATCAGGACGTTGGTATCGAGCACATAGAGGATTGGCTTGCTGGAGGAAGGGTTGCGTCCTTGGTCATCCATACTCGGTCACCTTATGTCGAAGCCATACGGCGCGGTCTGCTGCGCCGCAAAGTGACTGCCGCTGTTCCCGTATCCGCGTTGTTACGGGCGGGAAGCGCTCCTGACAAGGTGGGCCTGGATGACGCCACCTGTGCTGCAGGAATCGGCTGTCTGGTTTCTTCATACCGCAAAAACCATGACCGAAAAAAGCATTTTTACGCGTTTTTGAACTTTATTTTTCCGATTGACGAAGAGGCCTTGGCGGCAGCGCCAGAGGGGACTACGCTCAGAAGTCATACCCTCTACTCGCTATATGCATATTCCCGGCAATCCTCCCAGCCAATTCCGCTCTGCGCGGTATTGTGCAGCAACCACGCCACCGCTGGCTGCGCCTTGGGCAGGCTGTCATGGAACTGAATCACGCCCTTGCGCCACAGCAGCATCAGGGTCAACACCCGCTGCGCCGAGGCTTCCGCACCCAGTGCGCCGTCATCCAGGGCATCGATATCCCACAACGACACCTGCAACTGCTGGCTGGCCATGAATGCCTCGCCATCGGCACGGCGCTGGCCGTAGGGCGGGCGAAACAGCGGCACATAGTGGTCCGGCAGGTCGGCCTGCACCCGCGCCTGGCTACGCCGCAGCGAATCCTGCCAGCCCGTCCACTGCGCATGGGAGCGGTACTCCCAACCCTGGATACCCACGCATTGGCCGTCGTAGAGCTGTCGCAAGGCATTCGCCGGCCCGCCATCACGGCGTTGTTGCAAGCGGTTGCCGAGCACGAAGAACGTGCCCTGCAATTTTTGTCGGCGCAGGTAATCCGCCAGCTGGTCGGTACTGCCGCCATCAGCTCCTGGCCCGCCGACGAAGGTCAGCAGGAACATGCGGTCGTTCAGCTCGTCACCATTGCGCTCACGTGAGGACAGCCGCTCGATTTCGCTGCTGGTCTGCGGCAGCAACGCCGCCTTGCGCAGTTGTTCATCCAGGTAGCGCACATGAAACTGATGGCTTGGCTCGATCCAACCTGTATAGAACGTGCCGACATCGGTAGCGAACGTCGCTGCCTGCGTGCGCAAATCAGCCATCGACGTAACCGGGTAGCAGAACGACGCATCTTGCTCGCAGCTGCGCTGCGCCTGTTGATAACCCTCCCACAACCGCTGCCACATGTGCGCCCGAACCTGACGCACTTTCTGCAGGTTGATCTGCCGCAGCCCCAAGCGCGCCGCCAGCGCCGCATCGTCCAGCAGCTCGCTTTCGTGGAGCACCTGGGCGAACGAGAGGATCTCGGCCCGCGAGGCCACATCGAATAACGCCGGGCTGTCCAGTTGCTCGGGCCACAGGCTGCGGTCAAGGCTTGCCGGGGGTGACGGGGCGGCTTGCACGGCCAGGCTCAACAAAGCGGCCAGCAAGGTAAAGGCAATGCGCACGGTCGAAGGCTCCGCAACGGCAAAACGCGAACTATAGCGCCTGCACCGCCCCATGGTCTGTGACTATCGTCGCCATAGTTTGGACTTGCACCGCCCAGCCCGTAGAATCCCCGGCCAACGATGCCAGGAGCCGACCCGATGCTGACGGTGATTTCCCCCGCCAAGACCCTCGACTACGACACCCCGCCAGTAACCGAGCGTTTCACCCTGCCCCAGTACCTGGACGACTCCCAGGCACTGATCCAGCAGCTGCGCGACCTGTCGCCAGCGCAGATCAGCGAACTGATGCACCTGTCCGACAAGCTCGCCGGCCTCAATGCCGCGCGCTTCGGCAGCTGGACCCCAGACTTCACCCCCGCCAATGCCAAACAGGCGCTGCTGGCGTTCAAGGGTGACGTGTACACCGGCCTCGATGCCGAGAGCCTGAGTGAAGACGATTTCAGCTACGCGCAAGACCACCTGCGCATGCTTTCGGGCCTGTACGGCCTGCTGCGCCCGCTGGACCTGATGCAGCCCTACCGCCTGGAAATGGGCACCAAGCTGGCTAACGCCCGTGGCAAGGACCTGTACGCCTTCTGGGGCACACGCATCAGCGAATGGCTGAACCAGGCCCTGGCCGAACAGGGTGATGAGGTGCTGCTGAACCTGGCCAGCAACGAGTACTTCAGCGCGGTGAAACGCAGCGCACTGAAGGCTCGGGTGATCAACGTCGACTTCAAGGACCTGAAGAACGGCCAGTACAAGATCATCAGCTTCTATGCCAAGAAAGCCCGCGGCATGATGAGCCGCTTCGTGATCCAGCAGCGCATCAGCGACCCGGAGCAGCTCAAGCAGTTCGATGTGCAGGGGTACTACTACAGTGCCGAGCAGTCCAAGGCTGATCATCTGGTGTTTTTGCGGGATCATCCGGGCGATTGATCCTGCATTTGCTCTGCTCTTGAGATCGAGCGCCGCCCGCGCGGCGCATCGCGAGCAAGCTCGCTCCTACATCTGTTTCGGGCCAATTATTCCTGAGGCGCTGACGCGCGCCCCCTTGGCGCTCACCTCGATATCGTGCCGGGCAAACAAGGCGGCCGCGCGCATTGGCGCAGGCATTACTGGCCCGAAACAGATGTAGGAGCGAGCTTGCTCGCGATGCGCCGCGCGGGCGGCGCTCGGTCTCATAGGCGCTGAATATGTTATGCCGAGCACCTTTCAGCCCTGATACCCTCGCAAGACATGCCCCGCCAACCTACAACAACTCCAGACTGTTCTTACCTGACAGGTGTTCGCCTTAACAGGTGCAGCGCCTGGGAGATCGAGCGCCGCCCGCGCGGCGCATCGCGAGCAAGCTCGCTCCTACATTTGTTACGGCCAGTCATTCCTGGGAAATTTGCGCGCGAACGCCTTGGCGCATGACTCGATGCCGCGTCGCACAAACAAGGCGGTCGCGCGCGACCGGCACAGGCAAAACTGGCCCGAAACAAACGTAGGAGCGAGCTTGCTCGCGATGCGCCGCGCGGGCGGCGCTCGGTCTCATAGGCGAAGACCCTCTCAAGGCATACCCCTCCGAACCAGTCATAAAAGAATATTTTTTGACGCCAAAAATCCACCGCGCCCACCCTTATCGCCAAACGCCATAAGACCGTTCATAGCTTTTTTGACGTTTTTTGAAAAATATTTTTCGATACTGGCATAAAAATATCTCGTAACAGTTACACCCTTGATACACGGGGGTGAAACACCCGCGTGCTATCAAATTGAAACTGCTTACAACTGAATAAATATTTAGAAATCTTTCATCCGAGCGAAACCCACTCAGGAACTTCTCCTGCGACCTACCGCTCATAGTGCCGTAACGATTTGCCTGCCTCTGGGCTGTGCGAGATGACTTACAGATGACAACGGCAGGTATCCACTACCCGCCCTGATAACTTCGACAGGTATCACGGGAACGCCCGAAAACCTTGTCCATGCAGGAGAGACGCGCCCCTTAAAAATCGTCCTAGTGGTTGATTTCAAAGGATTTATCCACTTGAAAAAACAAGCACAGCAACGCGCCAAGTAGCGCCTTGTAATAAAGACGGCTGCATTTCAGGGCACGTTTTTTAATAGATGGCTTTTTACTGCCAACTTTGAGTGCATAACTTTTTGCGCTCCGGATTTATTTTGCCTGCGCTCGGCGAAGTGTGCATTCGCCATGGACCCGTGCGCCCGAAAACTGTTGTTAATCAACCCGGCCGGCACTTCTGGTAAGCGTCGGCGTGATAAACACATGAGGTGATAGCGATGCGTATCAGCATCTTTGGTTTGGGTTATGTGGGTGCAGTCTGTGCAGGCTGCCTGACGGCGCGTGGCCATGAAGTGATCGGTGTGGACGTTTCCAGCACCAAGATCGACCTGATCAACCAGGGCAAGTCGCCCATCGTCGAACCTGGCCTGGAAGCACTGCTGCAACAGGGCATCGCCAATGGCCGCCTGCGTGGCACCACTGACTTCGCCGAAGCCATCCGTGCCAGCGACGTGTCGATGATCTGCGTGGGTACGCCCAGCAAGAAAAACGGCGACCTGGGCCTGGAATACATCGAGTCGGTGTGCCGCGAAATCGGTTACGTGCTGCGTGACACCACCCGCCGCCACACCATCGTGGTGCGCAGCACCGTGCTGCCTGGCACCGTCAAGAACGTGGTCATCCCGATCCTCGAAGACTGCTCGGGCAAGAAGGCCGGTGTCGACTTCGGTGTCGCGGTCAACCCGGAATTCCTGCGTGAAAGCACCGCCATCAAGGACTACGACCAGCCACCGATGACGGTCATCGGCGAGCTGGACAGCGCCAGCGGCGACATCCTCCAGGCCCTGTACGAAGAACTCGACGCACCGGTCATCCGCAAGCCGATCGAAGTGGCCGAGATGATCAAGTACACCTGCAACGTGTGGCACGCCACCAAGGTCACCTTCGCCAACGAAATCGGCAACATCGCCAAGGCCGTGGGCGTCGATGGCCGAGAAGTGATGGACGTGGTCTGCCAGGACACCGTGCTGAACCTGTCGCAGTACTACATGCGCCCTGGCTTCGCCTTCGGCGGTTCGTGCCTGCCCAAGGACGTGCGTGCCCTCACCTACCGCGCCGCCAGCCTCGACGTGCGTGCACCGCTGCTCGACTCGCTGATGCGCAGCAACGAATCGCAGGTGCAGAACGCTTTCGAGCTGATCGAAGCCCACGACAAGCGCAAGGTCGCCCTGCTCGGCCTGAGCTTCAAGGCCGGCACCGACGACCTGCGCGAAAGCCCACTGGTGGAACTGGCCGAGCGCCTGATCGGCAAGGGCTACCAGCTGGACATCTACGACGAGAACGTCCAGTACGCCCGCGTCCACGGCGCCAACAAGGACTACATCGAATCGAAGATCCCGCATGTGTCGTCGCTGCTCAACGCCGACTTCCAGCAGGTGATCGACAACGCCGACATCATCGTCCTCGGCAACCGTGACGAGCAGTTCCGCGCGCTGGCCCAGCAAGCGCCAGCCGGCAAGCAGGTGATCGACCTGGTCGGCTTCATGAGCAAACCAACCTGCACCACCAGCCGCACCGAAGGCATCTGCTGGTAAGTGCCTGGCCGGGCAGCGCAAGCCTCCCCACTTGCGCTGCCCACCCTCCCCCGAATTCTCGACGGATGCTGAACATGCAAAGGCTCCAGACCGTGCTGTTGCAGTGCGCCGGGTGGCTGCTCTACATGAGCCTGCTCATGCTGATCGCCCTGGCCCTGCCAGCCGATATCTTCGACTCGCAATCGAAGCACTTCATCTTCCTGGTCGGCGCAGTCGGCATCTGGCGCTATTCCATGGGCGCCACCCATTTCATCCGCGGCATGATCTTTCTCTACGGCGTGTACCCGTACCTGCGCCGCAAAGTGCAAAAAATGGGCACTGCCGCCGACCCGTCGCACGTTTACCTGATGGTGACCAGCTTTCGCATCGAAGCGCTGACCACCGCCCAGGTGTACAGCTCGGTGATCCGCGAAGCCATCAACTGCGGCTTCCCCACTACCGTGGTCTGCTCGCTGGTGGAAATGTCCGATGAGCTGCTGGTGAAAAGCCTGTGGGCCAAGTACAACCCGCCGGCCCATGTGAAGCTGGACATCGTGCGCATCGCCGGCACCGGCAAGCGCGATGGCCTGGCCTACGGTTTCCGCGCCATCTCGCGCATGCTGCCGGACGAAAACGCCGTGGTGGCGGTGATCGATGGTGACACCGTGCTGGCCGATGGCGTGGTGCGCAAGACCGTGCCGTGGTTCAAGCTGTACCCCAACGTGGGCGGCCTGACCACCAACGAATTCTGCGAAGTGCGCGGTGGCTACATCATGAGCGAGTGGCACAAGCTGCGCTTCGCCCAGCGCCACATCAACATGTGCTCGATGGCACTAAGCAAGCGCGTGCTGACCATGACCGGGCGCATGTCGATGTTCCGCGCCAGCGTGGTGACCAACCCCGAATTCATCGCCGATGTCGAAAGCGACTCGCTGATGCACTGGCGCCTGGGTCGCTTCAAGTTCCTCACCGGTGACGACAAGTCCAGCTGGTTCAGCCTGATGCGCCTGGGCTACGACACCTTCTACGTGCCGGACGCGGCCATCAACACGGTCGAGCACCCGCCGGAAAAAAGCTTCTTCAAGGCCAGCCGCAAGCTGATGTATCGCTGGTACGGCAACAACCTGCGGCAGAACTCCCGCGCACTGGGCCTTGGCCTGGGTCGCCTGGGCTTGTTCACCAGCATCGTGCTGTTCGACCAGCGTGTGTCGATGTGGACCAGCCTGCTGGGCCTGACCGTGGCGGTGATCGCCAGCCTCAAGTTCGGCCTGGCCTTCCTGCTGGTGTACCTGCTGTGGATCGGCATTACCCGCCTGATCCTCACCATCATGCTGCTGTGCTCCGGCCACAACGTAGGCCCGGCCTACCCGCTGATTCTCTATTACAACCAGATCATCGGCGCGCTGATGAAGATCTACGTGTTCTTCCGCCTCGACAAGCAGTCGTGGACGCGTCAGCCCACTGCCCTCAAGCGTGACCTCGCCAGCTTTCAACAATGGTTCAACACCTGGTCCTCGCGGACCATGACCTTCTCGGCTGCCAGCATCTTCGTCGCTGTGCTGTTCATGGTCGTGTGAGCCCAACCCGGATCGGATCTAACAGGAACAAACCACCATGAATACCGCCGTGAACGTCAATGTCGTGCATGAGTCCGAAGCCCAGCGCCAACACGCCAGGGTGCGCATTCCCGCCAAGCTGCGCTTCCTGGACGCCCAGCGCCAGACCCACGAAGTGAAGGTCGACGACCTTTCCGCCGGTGGCCTGAGCTTCCATACCAAGCAGCAGCTGTCGGTGGGCGATGTACTGCGCGGGCGCCTGCAGTTCGTGGTCGACAACCTGGGCCTGTCGATCGACATCGAGTTCCAGGTGCGCTCGTACAACCCGAGCAATGGCCGTACCGGCGCGCAGTTCCAGAACCTTGAGCCACGCGACATCGCCACGCTGCGGCACATCATCACCAGCCACCTGTCGGGTGAGCTGATCAGCATCGGCGACGTACTCAGCACCCTGCAACGCGACAACTTCACCAAGGCGCGCAAGCAGAAGGACGGTGGCTCGGGCCTGAGTGCCTTTGGCCGGCTCAAGGCCGTAACCGTTACCCTCGGCGTGTTCGTGGTCGGCGTCGCTGCGTTCGGCTTCGTCGCCAAGTCGCTGTACGGCATGTACTTCGTCAGCCATGCCGAAGCCGGTGTGGTCGCGGTGCCTACCACCAACGTGACCATGCCGCGCGACGGCACCGTCAACAGCCTGGTCGAAAGCGGCGGGCAAATTGCCAAGGGCGCACCGCTGGCCAGCTTCACCACCAGCATGCTGGACATGCTCAAGGGCAACCTTGAAGACGCACAGCTGGAGCCGGCGAAGATCGAAGAGCTGTTCGGCAAGCAACTGTCCGGCACCCTCACCAGCCCCTGCGATTGCGTGGTCGCTCGCCAGCTGGTGGACGACGGCCAGTACGCCGCCAAGGGCCAGCCGATCTTCCAGCTGATCCCACGCACCACCAACCCGATGGTCGAGGCGCGCTTCAGCTACCGCCAGTTCGACGAGGTCAAGCCAGGTACCCGGGTCAACTTCCAGGTGGCCGGCGAAGACCAAGTGCGCACCGGCCAGATCGTCAGCAGCGCCAGCCTCAACAGCGAAGACCTGTCCTCCGACATCCGCGTACAGATCAAGCCCGACGACGGCCTGCCCGCCGAACTGGCCGGCCGCCCGGCTTCGGTCAACAGCGACCGTGGCCCATCGCTGAACTGGCTGATCGACAAAGCCGTAGCCCGTGGGCTGTAAGAGGATCACCGCATGATGCCCTACAAGAAGAGCGCAAGCCTGGGCCTGTGTGCCTTGGCTGCTGCCATCACCTTGGCCGGCTGTGCCGGCCTGCCCGACCAGCGCCTGGCCAACGAGGCGATGAAGCGCGGTGACACGGCACTGGCCGAGCGCAACTACAAAGCCCTGGCCGACCTGGGCTACAGCGAAGCGCAAGTAGGCCTGGCGGACATCAAGGTGGCCACCCGCGACCCGTCGCAAATCAAGGAAGCCGAAGCCACCTACCGCGCCGCGGCGGCCACCTCGCCCCGTGCCCAGGCGCGCCTTGGCCGCCTGCTGGTGGCCAAGCCCGACAGCACCCAGGCCGAACGCGAAGAAGCCGAAACCCTGCTCAAGCAAGCGGCCCGTCAAGGCGAAAGCAACACCCTGATCCCACTGGCGATGCTCTACCTCAGCTACCCGCAGAGCTTCCCCAAGGTCAACGCACAGCAGCAGATCGACCAATGGCGCGCCGCCGGCAACCCGGAAGCGGGCCTGGCCCAGGTGCTGCTGTACCGCACCCAGGGCACCTACGACCAGCACCTGGATGACGTGGAAAAAATCTGCAAGGCCGCGCTGAACAGCACCGATATCTGCTACGTCGAACTGGCCACCGTGTACCAGAAGCGTGGCCAGGCCGATCAGCAAGCCGCCCTGCTCGGCCAGCTCAACGCCGCCTACGCCCGTGGCGCAGTGCCTGCCACCCGAGTCGACAGCGTTGCCCGTGTGCTGGCTGACCGCAGCCTGGGCCAGACCGACGAGAAAACCGCCAAGGCCCTGCTCGAGCAAGTGGCCCCGGCCAACCCAGCGTCCTGGGTCAGCCTGGCGCAACTGCTGTACGACTTCCCGGAACTGGGCGACACCGACCAATTGCTGGCTTACATCGACAAGGGCCGCGAAGCCGAACAGCCACGCGCCGAACTGTTGCTGGGCCGCCTGTACTACGAAGGCAAAACCCTGCCAGCCGACGCGCAAAAAGCCGAGCAGCACCTGCAAGCCGCCGCCGACGCTGGCGAAATCAGCGCCCATTACTACCTGGGCCAGCTGTACCGCCGCGGCTACCTGGGCAACGTCGAGCCGCAGAAGGCCGTCGACCACCTGCTGGCCGCCGCCCGTGGCGGGCAGAACAGCGCCGACTATGCCCTGGCCCAGTTGTTCAGCGAAGGCCACGGCATCCGCCCACAACCGGGCAACGCCTGGGTGTTCGCCCAGCTGTCGCAGGTCAACCCGACGCCGCAATCGAGCGAACTGCTGCAGCAACTCGACCAGCAACTCACGCCTGACCAGCGCAGCCAGGCCCAGCAACTGCTGGACCAGGAGAAGCGCGCACGCGGCAGCATGGCCCAGGGCGCCAATAGCACCCTGGCCCTCGAAGCCCTGCAAGACGACGAAAAAGAAGTAGACGGTGAGGACTCGCTATGACGCTCAATCCCTTCGTGAAAGCCGGCATCGGCCTGAGCTTCGCCCTGCTGTGGTCCTGCCCGACCCTGGCGGAAATGACCGCCGAGAAAAACTTCGGCCTGGACGTGAAAATCACCGGCCAATCGGAAGACGACCGTGACCTGGGCACCCGCCCTGGCGGCGACGTCAACGGCCTGGGCCTGGACCTGCGCCCCTGGGTGTACGGCGAGCGCGGTAACTGGAGTGCCTACGCCATGGGCCAGGCGGTCGCCGCCACCGACACCATCGAAACCGACACCTTGCGCCAGAACGACGACGGCACCACCACCGACACCGGCAACGACAGCCGCGAGCCAGACAAAAGCTACCTGGCCATGCGTGAGTTCTGGGTGGGCTACAGCGGCCTCACCGCCTACCCAGGCGAGCAACTGCGCTTCGGTCGCCAGCGCCTGCGCAGCGACGATGGCATGTGGCGCGACACCAACATCGAAGCATTGAACTGGACCTTCGACACCACCCTGCTCAAAGCCGACCTGGGCGTGGCCCAGCGCTTCAGCGAGTACCGCACCGACCTCACCGAGCTGGCCCCGGAAGACAAGGACCGCACGCACATCTACGGCAACGTCGCCACGCAGTGGACCCCTGGCCACTGGGTCGGCGTGCGCGCCCACCACACCCACGACAGCGGTAGCCTGAAGAACCCGGGCGAAACCGTCGACGCACTGGACAAGACCCGCACCGGCGACCTGACCTGGCTGGGCCTGGAGGCCAACAGCGACGCCTACAACTGGCGCAACGACCACACCGTCAACTACTGGGGCAGCGTCACCTGGCTGACCGGCGACCGCGACACCCTCAGCAGCCAGGCCGTCGGCGACGAGCAAGTTGCCACCGGCAAGCAGAGCGGCGACGTCAATGCCTGGGCCACCGACCTCGGCATCCGCCTGCGCCTGGACCCGCAATGGCAGGTCGGTGCGGCCTACGCCCGGGGCAGCGGTGGCGGTGGCGACGACGGCTCGAACAACTTCGAGCAGACCGGCCTTGAAAGCAACCGCTCCAACTTCACCGGCACCCGCTCGCGCGTGCACCGCTTCGGCGAAGCCTTCCGTGGCGAGCTGGGCAACCTGCAGGCAGCCACCCTGTTCGCCTCCTGGCAACTGCGCGACGACTACGACGCCAGCCTGATCTACCACAAGTTCTGGCGCGTCGACGGCAACCAGAACATTGGCTCCAGCGGCATCAATGCAGCCGTCAACGACAACGGCGTCAGCCGCCAGCTGGTCGATGGCGAAAAAGACCTCGGCCAGGAAATGGACGTGGTCGTGACCAAGTACTTCAAGCAAGGCCTGCTGCCGGCGTCGATGAGCCAGGCCATCGACGAGCCGTCCGCCCTGGTGCGCCTGCGCGCCGGTGTGTTCAAACCGGGCGACGCCTACGGCAAGGAAGCGGACTCGTACATGCACCGCGCCTTCGTCGATGTGATCTGGCGCTTCTGAGGCCGGTAGGGGACTGACCGTTATGAACCTTCACCCGCACCTACGTCACAGCCTGTTGGCCAGCGCCTTGTTGCTGGCAAGCCACCTGGTCGCCGCCGCAGAACCCCAGGTGATTGCCAAGGAGCTGCAACAGGCCAAGACCTACACCGTGGCCAGCGCGCCGATCGAGCCGCTGCAGATGGACCCGCCAAAGTTGCCCGACCTGACCGGTTTCACGGCCGAGGCGGTGCAAAAGAAGATCGACCGCCGCCACAAAGGCAAGGTCAGCCTGCGCCGCATGTTCCAGGAGGACACCCTCAAGGAGTTCGTCGGTGGTGACAACAAGGCGGCCGAGTGGGTGCAGCGCCAGCACGGCATCCCCCAGGCGATCTTCGTCGATGACGGCCATGTCGACCTGGTCGAGCTGAGCAAGCAGGTACCCAAGCAGTACCTCAGCGAGGTCGAGCCAGGGGTTTACCTGGCCCGCCTGCCGATCGTGGTCGGGCAAAAGGGCATCCTCGAGATCGACGGCAAGGTCAAGCAGCTGCGCCTGTCCCAGGAGGGCGGTTCGTTCCTGGTCAACGACGGCAAGCTGTTCGTCACCGACACCCAGGTGACCGGCTGGCGCGAAAAGGACAATGGCCCGGCGACGTTCCGCTCGCCCATGGAGTTCCGCCCGTTCCTGCTGTCGTGGGGCGGCACCGAGACCTACATCGTCAATACCAAGATGGCCAGCTTCGGCTACGCCAAGTCCAAGTCGTATGGCGTGAGCATCTCGCAGTACACGCCGAACATGGCCAAGCGCATGGGCCGCCCGGAACCCACCGGCTGGATCATCGGCTCAGAGTTCAGCGACATGTGGTACGGCTTCTACTGCTACGAAACCCAGGACTTCGTGGTCAAGGACAGCACCTACCGCGACAACATCGTCTACGGCATCGACCCGCACGACCGCTCGCACCGCCTGATCATCGCCGGCAACACGGTGTACGGCACCAAGAAGAAGCACGGCATCATCGTTTCCCGTGAGGTCAACGACAGCTGGATCATCAACAACAAGAGCTACGACAACAAGCTCTCGGGCGTGGTGATCGACCGTAACAGCGTCAACAACCTGGTGGCCTACAACGAGATCTACCGCAACCACACCGACGGCATCACCCTGTACGAAAGCGGCGACAACCTGATCTGGGGCAACAAGCTGATCAACAACCGCCGCCACGGCATCCGCGTGCGTAACAGCGTGAACATCCGCCTGTACGAAAATATCGCCATGGCCAACGGCCTGGTCGGCGTGTACGGCCACATCAAAGACCTGTCCGACACCGACCGCGACATCGCCCTCGACCCGTTCGACACCAAGGTGTCGCTGATCGTGGTGGGTGGCGAGTTGGCGGCCAATGGCTCCGGCCCGCTGTCGATCGACTCGCCGCTGTCGGTCGAGCTGTACAAGGTGTCCATGCTCGCCCCGCGCAAGGCCAGCGGTATCAGCCTCAATGGCGTGCTGGGCGAGCGCCAGGACGAAATCCTCGACCTGCTGGTACGCCAGCAGAAGGCTGTGCTGATCGACCCGGTCGAACGCCAGACCGAAATGATCGATTAAGGAAGCCCAGACCATGACTCCACACCTGATGAAACTGCTGGGCCTGTCCGCCGCCCTTCTGGCGATCAGCCAGGGCGTGCGCGCCGAAGACGTCAAGGCCCCGACCTTCAGCGCCGAGCCCTGCTGCCAACTGTGCCCTGAAGCGCACGATGCCAGCCGCTACACCACCCGTTATCAGCAGAACTTCACCACGCTGGTGCAGGCCAAGGGCGACTGGCTGTTCCGTACCCGCGAAGACCTGCGCACCGAGTTCACCACCACCCCAGCCGGCTACAAGCGCCTGCAACAAGTGCACGACGCGTTCAAGAAGCGTGGCGTGGAACTGGTGGTGGTGTACCAGCCGACCCGTGGCCTGGTGAACCGCAACATGCTCAACCCGGCCGAGAAAGCCGCCTTCGACTACCAGAAGGCCCTGGGCAACTACCAAGCCATGCTCAAGCGCTTCGCCAGCATGGGCTACAACGTGCCCGACCTGTCGCCGCTGACCAACGAGCAACTGGCCGCCGCCGACCAGGGCAAGGACTTCTACTTCCGTGGCGACCAGCACTGGACGCCCTATGGCGCCGAGCGCGCAGCCAGAATCGTGGCCGACACCGTGCACAAGATGCCGGCCTTCGAAGGCATCCCGCGCAAAGAGTTCGAGACGAAGAAGTCCGGGCGCATGGGCAAGACCGGCACCCTGCACAACGTTGCCGGGCAACTGTGCGGCACCAGCTACGCCGTGCAGTACATGGACCAGTTCGCCACCGAACCGAAAGGTTCCAGTGGCGGCGACGACCTGTTCGGCGACGGCGGCAATGCGCAGATCACCCTGGTCGGTACCAGCCACAGTGGCAAGAACTACAACTTCTCGGGCTTCCTCGAACAATACATTGGCGCCGACGTGCTCAACGTCGCCTTCCCTGGCGGTGGCCTGGAAGGCTCGATGATCCAGTACCTGGGCAGCGAGGAATTCCAGAAGAACCCGCCGAAGATCCTGGTCTGGGAGTTCTCCCCGCTGTACCGCCTGGACCAGGAAACCATCTGGCGGCAAATCCTTGGCCTGCTCGACGACGGCTGCGACGACCGCCCAGCCCTGATGAGCGCCAGCACCACCCTCAAGCCCGGCAAGAACGAGCTGATGGTCAACGGCAAGGGCGGCGTGATCAAAGACCTGATCAACCGCAACCTGCAGATGGACGTCAAGTTCGAAGACCCGTCGGTGAAGGTGCTGCAGGCCACCCTGTGGTACCTCAACGGCCGCCACGAGGACATCAAGCTGGAAAAACCGGAAACCTCCGACACCGACGGCCGCTTTGTCTTCCAGATGCGCGAAGACGAGGACTGGGCCAGCCAGAGCCTGCTGGCGTTCGAGGTACAGGGGCCGGAAAGCGGCACCCAGAAGGTCGAGGCCAAGCTCTGCAAACGCAACAACTTCGCCGTGCCTGCGCAGACCGCGCAGGCCGGCCAGTGAGGCGATCCATGACCCTATTGAAGCGAATTTCCAGCCCCGCCCTGCTCGCTTTGGCCCTGTTCGGCGGTGCCGCGCACGCCGCGCTGGTGCCACCGCAGGGTTACTACGAGGGCATCGAAAAGCTCAAGACCGGCGACGGTAACTTCCGCTGCGAAGCGGCGCCCAAGCCATACACCGGCGCACTGCAGTTTCGCAGCAAGTACGAAGGCTCGGACAAGGCGCGGGCAACGCTCAACGTCGCCTCGGAAAAGGCCTTTCGCAAGTCGACCGAAGACATCACCACGCTGGAAAAAGGAGTGAGCAAGATGGTTGGCCAGTACATGCGCGACGGCCGCCCCGCGCAGCTCGAATGCACCCTGGCCTGGCTCGGCAGCTGGGCGCGCGCCGACGCGTTGCTGTCCACCGACTACAACCACACCGGCAAGTCGATGCGCAAATGGGCGCTGGGCAGCATGAGCGGTTCGTGGCTGCGCCTGAAGTTCTCCAACTCGCAGCCGCTGGCCGCGCACCAGGCCGAGGCCGAGCTGATCGAAAAATGGTTCGCCCGCCTGGCCTCGCAAGTGGTACGCGACTGGAGCGACCTGCCGCTGGAGAAGATCAACAACCACAGCTACTGGGCGGCCTGGTCGGTCATGGCGACCGCCGTGGCCACCGACCGTCGCGACCTGTTCGACTGGGCCGTGAAGGAATACAAGGTGGGCGCCAACCAGGTGGATGACCAGGGCTTCCTGCCCAACGAAATCAAGCGCAAGCAGCGCGCCCTGGCCTATCACAACTACGCCCTGCCGCCGCTGGCGATGATCGCCAGCTTCGCCCAGGCCAACCACGTCGACCTGCGCAGCGAGAACAACTTTGCCCTGCAACGCCTGGGCGAAGGTGTGCTGGCCGGTGCCCGCGACCCGAGCCAGTTCAAGCAACGCGCGGGCGTGAAACAGGACATGAAAGACCTCAAGGTCGACAGCAAGTACGCCTGGCTCGAACCGTGGTGCGAACTGTACCACTGCGTCGGCGACACCCTGCAGCGCAAGCACGGCATGCAGCCGTTCAACAGCTTCCGGCTGGGCGGCGACCTGACCCGGGTCTATGACCCGAACGCGGAATCCAAAAAGTAACGCAAAACCCTGTAGGAGCTGGCTTGCCTGCGATGCAAGGCGAAGCCTTGCCCGGCCATTGTCGGGGTCCGCTTCGCGGCCCATCGCAGGCAAGCCAGCTCCTACAGGAATCTAGGTAGCCCGCCACATGTGTGTGGGGGGTTTGGGGGGCGCTTTGCCCTGGATGCTGTGAACAAATTAGGAGAACCGGGATGGTCTTCTCGTCCAACGTGTTCCTGTTCCTGTTCTTGCCGATCTTCCTCGGCCTGTATTACTTGAGCGGGCAACGCTATCGCAACCTGCTGCTGCTGATCGCCAGCTACATCTTCTATGCCTGGTGGCGGGTGGACTTCCTGGCCCTGTTCGCCGGGGTCACTCTGTGGAACTACTGGATCGGCCTGAAAGTGGGTGCCGCCGGTGTGCGCACCAAACCGGCGCAACGCTGGCTGCTGCTCGGCGTGGGCGTCGACCTGGCGATCCTCGGCTATTTCAAGTACGCCAACTTCGGCGTCGACAGCCTCAACGCGATCATGGCCTCGTTCGGCCTTGAGCCGTTCATTCTCACCCACGTGCTGCTGCCGATCGGTATCTCGTTCTACATCTTCGAGTCGATCAGCTACATCATCGACGTCTACCGTGGCGACACCCCGGCTACGCGCAACCTGATCGACTTCGCCGCGTTCGTGGCGATCTTCCCGCACCTGATCGCCGGCCCCGTGCTGCGCTTCAAGGACCTGGTCGACCAGTTCAACAACCGCACCCACACCCTGGACAAGTTCTCCGAAGGCTGCACCCGCTTCATGCAGGGCTTCATCAAGAAAGTGTTCATCGCCGACACCCTGGCCGTGGTCGCCGACCACTGCTTCGCCCTGCAAAACCCGACCACGGGCGATGCCTGGCTCGGCGCCCTGGCCTATACCGCGCAGCTGTACTTCGACTTCAGCGGCTACAGCGACATGGCCATCGGCCTGGGCCTGATGATGGGCTTCCGCTTCATGGAGAACTTCAAGCAGCCGTACATCAGCCAGTCGATCACCGAGTTCTGGCGGCGCTGGCACATCAGCCTGTCGACCTGGCTGCGCGACTACCTGTACATCACCCTGGGCGGTAACCGCAAAGGCACCTTCAACACCTACCGCAACCTGTTTCTGACCATGCTGCTGGGCGGCCTGTGGCACGGCGCCAACTTCACCTACATCATCTGGGGCGCCTGGCACGGCATGTGGCTGGCCATCGAACGCGCGCTGGGCATCGACACCAACCCGCAGCGCTTCAACCCGGTGAAGTGGGCCTTCACCTTCCTGCTGGTGGTGGTTGGCTGGGTGATCTTCCGTGCCGAGAACCTGCACGTGGCCGCCCGCATGTATGGCGCCATGTTCAGCTTCGGCGACTGGCAGCTGTCGGAGCTCAACCGCGCCCAACTCACCGGCCTGCAAGTGGCGACCCTGGTCATCGCCTACCTCACCCTGGCGTTCTTCGGCCTGCGCGACTTCTACCGCAATGCCAAACCGACGCCCAAGGCGACCCCGGTGCAAGTCAACAGCGATGGCTCGATCGGCCTGGACTGGACCCGGGTAATGACCCGCGCCCTGGTGCTGCTGCTGTTCGTCGCCTCGATCCTCAAGCTTTCGGCGCAGAGCTACTCGCCGTTCCTGTACTTCCAGTTCTGAGGCCGATGACATGAACCGCACTTTACGCATCACTTACTCACTGTCGTTCCTCGGCCTGCTGGTGGGCATGGGCGTGTGGTCCACCGGTGGCCTGCAAAGCTTTCAGCGTACCGAGCAGATGACCCTGCTCAACGGCAAGCTGGCCAAGGCCGCCGAAACCCACTACGACGAGCAGTTCCCGATCAAGCGCCTGGGCACCAACCTGTGGGCCGCGCTGGACTTCAAGCTGTTCAACGAAGGCCGCCCCGGTGTGGTGCTGGGCCGCGACCAGTGGCTGTTCAGCGACGAGGAGTTCAAGCCCACTGCCGGTGCCGAGCAACTGATGCAGGAAAACCTGGCGCTGATCCGCGGCGTGCGCGACACCCTGCAACAGCACGGCAGCCAACTGGTGCTGGCCATCGTGCCGGCCAAGGCGCGCCTCTACTCGGAGTACCTGGGCAAAGAGCAACCGGCCAGCCTGCACGACGACCTGTACAACCAGTTCCACGCCCAGGTGCGCCAGGCCAACGTGTTCGCCCCGGACCTGCAAGCGGCCATGGAACAAGCCAAGGCTCGCGGCCAGGTATTCCTGCGCACCGACACCCACTGGACGCCAATGGGCGCCGAGGTCGCAGCGCAAACGCTGGCCGAAGCAGTGAGCCGGCAGAACCTGCTCAACGGTGCCCCGCAAACCTTCGTCACCGAAGCCGGCAGCACGGCGCCCTACAAAGGCGACCTGACCAACTTCCTGCCACTCGACCCGCTGTTCAGCAACCTGCTGCCGGCCCCGGACAACCTGCAACAGCGCAGCACCCGCCCGGCCGAAGCAGCAGGTGAAAGCGACGACGCGCTGTTCGCCAACAACGAGATCCCGGTCGCGTTGGTGGGCACCAGCTACAGCGCCAACCCGCACTGGAACTTCCTCGGTGCGCTGCAGCAGGCCCTGCGCAGCGACGTGGCCAATTACGCCGAAGACGGCCACGGCCCGCTGCTGCCAATGCTCAAGTACCTGCAAAGCGATGCCTTCAAGAACGCCGCGCCGCAAGTGGTGGTGTGGGAATTCCCCGAACGTTACCTGCCCATGAAAAACGACCTCAGCAGCTTCGATCCGCAGTGGATCGCGCAGCTGAAAAACACCCGTAAATCCGAAGAAAACCTGGCCTTGTCGTCCAACCAGACGCGCCACTGATCGATAGAGAGGAAACGCACATGACTACCAAGACTTCCATTGCCAAAGCCCTCACCCTCGCGGCCGGCCTGTCCCTGGCTTCCATGCAGGCCTTCGCCGGCGCGGATGCCGCGCTGTATGGCCCGAGTGCGCCGAAAGGCTCGACCTTCGTGCGCCTGTACAACGCGGCCAGCGCGCCGGCCGCCGCGTCGGTCGGCAACACCCAGATCAAGCAGGTTGGCGCCCAGGCCAGCAGCGACTTCAGCTTCCTGCCAGGTGGCGACTACACCGCCCAGGTCGGCGGCAAAAGCGTGCCGGTCAAGCTGGCCTCGGACAAGTACTACACCCTGGTCAACAGCAGCAGCGGCAACCCGCAGCTGATCGAAGAACCGCCGTTCAAGAACAAACAGAAAGCCCTGGTGCGCGTGCAGAACCTGAGCGACCAGCAACTGACCCTGAAAACCGCCGACGGCAAGACCGAAGTGGTCAAGCCCGTGGCCGCCAACGGCCGTGGCGAACGCGAGATCAACCCGGTCAAGGTCAGCCTGGCGCTGTACCAAGGAGACAAGAAAGTGGGTGACGTGAAACCCGTCGCCCTGGAACGCGGCGAAGCCGCCGTGCTGTACGTAACGGGTTCCGGCAACGCCTTGTCGCCGGTGTGGGTAACTCGCCCCGTGGCTAGCAACTGATTCCCCTGCCTCTCAACGACTATTGGAGAAACATGATGATCCCGGTAATTCTTTCTGGTGGTAGCGGTTCCCGTCTGTGGCCTCTGTCGCGCAAGCAGTTCCCCAAACAGTTCCTGGCCCTGACCGGCGAACACACACTGTTCCAGCAAACCATCGAGCGCTTGGTGTTCGATGGTATGGACACCCCGATCGTGGTCTGCAACAAGGACCACAAGTTCATCGTCCAGGAACAGCTGACCGCCCTGAAGCTGGAAACCCAAGGCATCCTGATGGAGCCGTTCGGCCGCAACACCGCGCCGGCCGTGGCCATGGCGGCGATGAAGCTGGTCAACGAAGGCCGCGACGAGCTGATGCTGGTGCTGCCCGCCGACCATGTGATCGATGACCAGAAAGCCCTGCAGCGTGCCCTGGCCCTGGCCACCGTGGCCGCCGAGCGTGGCGAAATGGTGCTGTTCGGCGTGCCGGCCACCAAGCCTGAGACCGGCTACGGCTACATCCGCTCCAGCCAGGACGCCTTGCTGCCCGAAGGCGTGGCACGGGTGGCCCAGTTTGTCGAAAAACCCGACGAAAAACGCGCCGCCGAGTTCGTCCAGGCCGGTGGTTACTTCTGGAACAGCGGCATGTTCCTGTTCCGCGCCAGCCGCTTCCTCGAAGAGCTGAAAAAGCACGACGGCGACATCTACGACACCTGCGTGCTGGCCCTGGAACGCAGCCAGGAAGACGGCGATGTGCTGAGCATCGACGAAGCCACCTTCGCTTGCTGCCCGGACAACTCCATCGACTACGCGGTCATGGAGAAGACCCAGCGCGCCTGCGTGGTGCCGATGTCGGCCGGCTGGAGCGACGTGGGCTGCTGGTCGTCGCTGTGGGAAGTGCACGAAAAAGACCAGGATGGCAACGTCACCAAAGGCGACGTGGTGGTGCAGGACAGCCGCAACTGCATGATCCATGGCAACGGCAAGCTGGTGTCGGTGATCGGCCTGGAGAACATCGTGGTGGTCGAGACCAAGGACGCCATGATGATTGCCCACAAGGACAAGGTCCAGGGCGTCAAGCAGATGGTCAAGACCCTCGACGAGCAGGGCCGTAGCGAAACCCAGAACCACTTGGAAGTGTATCGCCCGTGGGGCTCGTACGACTCGGTGGACATGGGTGGTCGCTTCCAGGTCAAGCACATCACCGTCAAGCCGGGTGCCAGCCTGTCGCTGCAGATGCACCACCACCGTGCAGAACACTGGATCGTGGTGTCCGGCACCGCCGAGGTCACCTGCGACGAGAACGTGTTCCTGCTGACCGAGAACCAGTCGACCTACATCCCGATCGCGTCGGTGCACCGCCTGCGCAACCCAGGCAAGATCCCGCTGGAGATCATCGAAGTGCAGTCCGGCAGCTACCTGGGCGAAGATGACATCGAGCGCTTCGAGGACGTGTATGGGCGCACATCCACACCGGTCGAGCGCGGGGTATCGGTGAAGACCATCGCGCAATAAGCAGTATCCAGGGGCCGCAATGCGGCCCCTTCTTTTGAGACATCCCCCATTTGGCGCTACGATGGTCAAACCCCGCGCAACCAAGGTCTGCCCGCGCCATGATCATCGGTGCCTTCCTCATCCTCACCTGGCTGGTGCTGCTGTTGCGCTACCCGGCCAAGGCCTTGCCGATTTCGCTTGCCGCCGTGTGCGGCCTGGGCTTGGTAGCCCTGTTCGTTGCCTGGCAGGAAAACCGCGAAGCCTCGCAATTGGCCCGCCTGGACCTGCGCCTGAGCTACGCTCCCGAGCAGTGCCCTGCCGACCGTGCCCTGCAGGTACGCATGAAGAACGGCAACAAGGCCCCGCTCACCGAACTGCGCTGGCGGGTAGCGGCGTATGCGCCGGGCGATACCGTGAACCTGGCCGAGAACACCTACAACGCCCCGCGTTACCGTGGACCGGGTGAGTTGCAGCCGGGGGCCGAGTGGAAAGACTGCCTGCCGGTGCCGCCATTGCGCTCCGGGTACCGACCGCAGACCCTGGAATTTCGCGCCGAGCACCTGCAAGGTACATTCGCCAATTAATCGAAGGCTTCTCCCATGCCCACTGTCCTGATTACAGGTTGTTCCAGCGGCATCGGCCGCGCCCTGGCCGATGCCTTTCGCGATGCCGGCCACCAGGTCTGGGCCACTGCCCGCAGGCCTGAAGATGTCGAGCAACTGAGCACCGCCGGCTACACCGCCCGGCAGTTGGATGTGAACGACGGTGAGGCGCTGGCCCGCCTGGCCAATGAACTGGAAAGCCTCGACATCCTGATCAACAACGCCGGCTACGGCGCCATGGGCCCGTTGCTCGATGGCGGCGTCGACGCCCTGCGCCAGCAGTTCGAAACCAACGTGTTCGCCGTGGTCGGCGTTACCCGCGCGCTGTTCCCGCTGCTACGCCGCTCACGCGGCCTGGTGGTGAACATCGGCAGCGTCTCCGGCGTGCTGGTCACGCCCTTCGCCGGTGCCTACTGCGCCTCGAAGGCCGCCGTGCATGCGCTGAGCGATGCCTTGCGCCTAGAACTGGCACCGTTCGGTGTGCAGGTGATGGAAGTGCAGCCGGGGGCGATTGCCACGCAGTTCGCCAGCCATGCCCAGCGCCAGGCCGAGCAGGTACTGGCGGCGGATTCGCCATGGTGGCCGTTGCGTGAGCAGGTGCAAGCACGGGCGCGGGCCTCGCAGGACAAACCGACCTCGGCGGCGGTGTTTGCCCAGGGGGTGTTGGCGGCAGTCGGCAAGGCACCCGTGCCAGGGCTGGTGCGGTTGGGCAATGGCAGCACGGCACTGCCGTTGATGGCCCGGTTGCTGCCGCAGCGCTTGCTCGACTGGGCGTTACGCAAGCGCTTTGGCCTGCTTCGCCCCCTCTGATTTTTTGGCGGCCTGTGCCGGCCTCTTCGCGGGCTCGCCCGCTCCCACAGAGATCGTGTTATGCCAAGGTTAACGCTGTACCTGTAGGAGCGGCCTTGTGCCGCGATGGGCCGCACAGCGGCCCCGCTTTTTAGGCTTTCTTCGCTGGCTGCTCATCAAACGCCTGCCAGCCACCGCCCAAGGCCTTGTACAACCCTACCAGCGCCTGCGACACCGCCGCCGAGCTGTCGATCCACTGCTCCTCGCTGGCCAGCAACGCCCCTTGCACCGTCAGCACATTGAGAAAGTCCACCGCCCCTTCCACATACTGGCGCTGGGCGGTTTCCAGGGCGATGCGGTTCTGCCGCACGGCCTCGGCCAAATGGTCGCGGCGCAATTGGCTGGCGTTGTACAGGCGTAGCACATCGTCAATTTCATGCCAGGCACCCAGCACCACCTTGCGGTAGTTCAACGCGGCCTCCTGCTGCTGTGCCTCGCGCAGTTCGAGGGTGCCCTTGAGCCGACCACCCTCGAAGATCGGCAGCGACAGCTGCGGCCCGAAGGCAAACCGGCGCGAGTCCCAGCCACCGAAATCAGACAATTGCATGGCCTGGAAGCCAACACTGCCCGACAGCCGGATGCTCGGATAGAAGTCCGCCTTGGCCACGCCGATGCTGGCGGTGGCAGCATGCAGGCGGGCCTCGGCCTGGCGGATGTCCGGGCGGCGCTCGGCCAGTTCGGAAGGCACCCCGATGGCAAATATCTGCTGCGGCGCCGGCAGCTCGCCGCGTTGCAGCAATTGGGTCTGCAAGCTGCGCGGTGGTTCGGCGGCGAGCAGGCTGAGGGCGTTGATCAGTTCATCACGGCGGGCTTCCAGGCTGGGCAGTCGCGACTCGATCGACGCGACCTGGGCGCTGGCCTGGGCCACATCCAGGCGCGTGGCAACGCCTTCGGCCTGGCGGTCCTCGGACAGCTTCAGGCTGTGCCGAGCAACCTTGAGGTTGTCCTGCGTCACCTCGAGGGTGTGCTGCACCGCGCGCAGCTGGATGTAGTTGCCGGCGGTTTCCGACAACAGGGCCAGCAGCACCCCGCGACGGTCGTTCTCGGCCACTTCGACGGTGGCATCGGCAGCCTCGACCTGGCGCCGCACACGGCCCCACAGGTCCAGCTCCCAACCTGCCACCAGGTCGCCCTGCCAGAGGTTGTACGCCGCTTTGCCCGCTTTACCGGACGGGTCGCTCAGGCCTTCGGCGCTGTTACGCGCGCGGCTATAGCCGGCGTTGGCGTCCACCGACGGCATTTCGTCGGCGGCCACGGTGCTGCGCAGGGCACGGCTTTGCAGCAACCGTGCGCTGGCCATCTGCAGGTCGAGGTTGCGTTCGGCCACCCGCTGGATCAAGGCGCTAAGCTGGGCATCGTGAAAGGACTCCCACCAGCGCAGTTCCAGCGGTTCGGCCTGCGGTTGGCTGGCCGCCGCCTCACCCTGCAGCGGCGCCCACTGTTGCGGTGCCTGGCTGTCGGGGCGCAGGAAGTCCGGGCCCATGGTGCAGCCGGCTAGCAACACGGCCAGCAGCAATGGGCTCATGCGTAATGCCGCTTTCATCGTGCGCTTACCTCTTTGCCATCGAGCTTGTCGCCACGGGTATCGATGGTCGCTTCCACCGACATGCCCACACGCAGGCGGGTGAGCAGTGGCTGGCCATCATCGAAAACGATCTTCACCGGAATGCGTTGCACCACCTTGGTGAAGTTGCCAGTGGCGTTGTCTGGCTTGACCGCGGCGAAGGTGACGCCAGTGGCCGGGGCAATGCTTTGCACATGGCCTTGCAGCTTTTCGCCGGAGAAGGTGTCGACGCTGATGCTCACCGGCTGCCCCGGCTGCACGTGGGTCAGTTGGGTTTCCTGGAAATTGCCGACCACATAGGCCTGTTGCAATGGCACCACCGACAGCAGGCGGGCACCTGGGTTGACGTAGGCACCGACGCGCAAGGCGCGTTCGCCGACCATGCCGTCAACCGGCGCAGTGATGCGGGTATAGGACAGATCCAACTGAGCCTTTTCCAGGCCCGCTTCGGCACGCTTGAGCTGGCCATCGGCGCTGGCCACCTGAGCGCTGAGAATGTCCACCTGCTTGCGCGCCGCCACCAGCGCCGCCTGGGCATTGGCCAGGCGTGCTCGGGCTTGATCGACACCGCTGCGCGCCTGCTGGGCGTTCTGCACGGTACCGGCGCCCTGCTCGGCCAGGCGGCTGTAGCGGTTGACTTCATGGTCGGCGAACGCCGCTTCGGCCTGGGCCGCTTTGACAGCGGCTTCGGCCTGGGCAATCAGCGCCGCCTGGCGCTCCAGGGTGGCGCGGGCATCGGCGCTTTGCGCCTGGGCTACCAGCAACTGCGCCTGCGCGGCATCCAGCGCGGCCTGGTAGTCACGGGCATCGATGGTCGCCAGTAACTGGCCAGCGGTGACCTGCTGGTTGTCTTCTACCAGCACTTCCTTGATGAAACCGGCGACTTTGGGCGCGACCACGGTGTAGTCGGCGATCACATAGGCGTCATTGGTGCTCTGGCGGTGGTCACTGCCAAACATCCAGGGGCCGACGATGCCAGCCAGGACGGCCACGGCCAGCACCGAGCCGATGAACAGGGTTTTGCGGTTGTTGGTCATTTCAGTATTTCTCGAATTCATCCAGGGTTCAGGCCACCGCACGCGGCGGATAGACCCGGGTAGGCACGAAAGGAATCAAGCAGATCAGGGCCACGGCAATGCAGGCCAGGACGAGGTACAGATCGGCCGAGGTCAGGACCAGCGCCTGGTCGTGGATGCGCTTGGCCAGGCCTGCAGCGCTGTCGTCGACCAGCGGGGCGTTGCCCAGGCTGTCCACCAGGTGGTTGGAATGGAAATGCCGGCGCAGCGTGCCAAGGGCGTCCAGCAGGCCAGCGGCGATGACGGCGGCCAGGCCCTTCACAGTGTTGAACCAGCTGGAGGCGAATGGGCCTTCCTGCGGGGTCATGCCATTGGTGGACAGCATCAGCAGCGGCAGCACCGCCATCGGCTGGCCAAACACCTGCAGCAGGTAGAACGGGTAGAAGTCGCCACGGATCCACTCGCTGGTCAGCAGGCTGCTGCCGACGCAGGACACCGCCAGCATCGCCAGGCCAATGCCCAGCACCCAGCGGCAGTCCACCGCACGGATGTTGCAAAGTGCCGCCGTCAGCGGCAGGGCGATCAGTTGCGGCATGGCCACCAACATCATCAGCGGGCTGGTCTGCGCCGGGCGGTAGCCCTGGATCTGCGCCAGGTAGGCCGAAGGGAGGCTGCCCACACCCGAGAGCACGATCAGGACACCGGCCAGGGTCACCAGGGCGAAACTCAGGTTGCGTCGCTGCAGCATGCGCAACTGGAAGAACGGCAGCGGCTCGGACCACTCGTTGAACATGAACAGCACCAGCAACACCAAGCCACCGCCCAGCAGCCAGCAGATCAGCGGCGAATCGAACCAGCCCCAGCGGTCGCCCAGCGACAGGCCCAGGACGATGCAACTGATAGCGGGCAGGCCGAGCAGTACGCCACGCCAGTCGAACTGCTTGAAACGCTCCAGCCGCAGCGGGTCCTGCGGCAGGCCCCAGCCGACGCAGGCAATCGCCAGCAGCGAGGGCAGGATGATCTGCCAGAACGCCCATTGCCAGCCAACGTACTCAGTCCACAGCCCTGCCAACGGCGTGCCGAGGTTTGGGCCAAAGGTGGCAGTCAGGGCGTAGCAAGCCAGGCCGTACACCTTGATACCTGGCGGCAAAAAGCGCAGGGCCACGCTCATCAGCATCGGCGGCAATGCGCCGGAGGCAAAGCCTTGCAGGATACGCAGCAACATGAGGCTGTGCAGGTTGGGGGCGAACGGTTGCAGCAGGCCGAGCACGGCGAACAGGCCGATGGCGCTCATGGTGAAGCGCCGCAGCGAGAAGGTGGTGGCCAGCCACGGCGCGAAGGCCATGGCCGATACCGAAGCGGCGCTGTACACCGCCAGCAACCAGGCACCTTCGTCGGCACCGATGCCCATGGCACCGCGGATGTCGGCCAAAGAAATCTTGGTCACCGACTCGTTGAGACCTGCGCACAGCACGGCCAGCAATACACCGAACAGCCCGACCACCACTTGCAGGCCGAACGCAGTCTGCGCAGGCGCGGCCGGCGCAGGGGCGGCGGCCAGCGCCGCAGAGGGCGCGGTCAGGGAACTCATTGGAATACATCTCCAGCAACAATTTCTAGGCTGGAGCAAGTTTAAGAAGGTCGAATGCTGACGAAAACTGACTTGTTGGCAGTTTTATATTGCGTCAGACGCAATCGACACCCTCCTCACGGGTCGATGCGGCCACAGGCTTTCAACGTCTGGCGCAACCAACGGTGCGCAGGGTCATTGTCGAAACGCGGGTGCCATGCCTGCTTCACATTGACCTTCTCCAACGGCACTGGGATCTCGAACGAGCGCAATGGCAACTTCAGCCGCTGCACACTGTTGAGGATATTGGCGGGTATTGGCAGGATCAGGTCGGAATCCGGTAGCGAAAACATCGCCGAGTGGAAGCTGGTGGTGATCAAGGCCACTCGCCGCTCCACTTTGTGGTTGGCCAACGCCACATCGATCGGGCCATTGGCACGGCCACGCCGCGATACGCTGATCTGCGGGTAGGCGGCGAAACGCTCAGGGGTGATTGGGGCGTCGAAGATCGGATGCCCCTCACGCGCCAAGCCCACGAAGTAGGTGTTGAACAGGCTCTGCACCTTGATTTCCGGGCCCAGCTCAACGGCCGAGCTGATGATCAGGTCGATATGCCCGTTGCGCAGCACCGCATCATCGTCCCCACTGCCCTCCGGGACGAACCGCAACACCGTACGCGGCGCCTGGTCCAGCATCATGCGCAGCAGTTGGGCCCCGTACAGGGCGATGAACAGGTCATTGGTGCGGATGTTGAAGGCACGGTCCAGGTTCACCAGATCGACATCGTCACGGCTGCGGAACACTTGCCCGGCCTGCTCTACCAGGCCATGCACCTGTTCGCGCAGGGCCAGCGCGCGCGGCGTGGGCACCAGGCCACGGCCGGCGCGCACCAGGATCGGATCGCCCATGGCCTCGCGAATGCGCCCCAATGTCCGGCTCATGGCCGCCGGGCTCAGGTTCATGCGCTGCGCCGCGCCGACCACGCTGCCTTCGTCGAGCAGGACATCGAGGGCGACGAGCAGGTTCATGTCCGGGAGTTGCATGGCCGTTTTCCGTTACAGCGGTAGGAATGGCGATGGTAGCAGGTTGGTGGATTGCACCAGACGCAATGCGCTCGTGCGTTGTGGGGCATTTATTCACCGACCGTGTTCGGCCTTAAATAGAGCATTGGCAGGTTCGGCCTCTTCGCGGGCACGCCCGCTCCCACAGGAACTCCACCATGCCCGAGCGGTGTGCAGGAGCTGTGGGAGCGGGCATGCCCGCGAAAGGGCCGATCCTGCAGATACACCCGCCAGCCATTGCCAAGGATCCCACATGCCCAGCCCCGTCCTGATCGCCATCGACGCCTCCCCGGCTTCCAGTGCCCTGCTGGCCCTCGCCCGCCGCTACTGCCGCCCCGGCGAGCACGAATTGCACGTGCTGCTGGCCATCGATTCCACCTTCGCCGTGCATGAGCAACCCGCGCCCTATACCACCGAAGAGTTGGAGGAATACCCCGCCGCTTGCGAGGAACAGCAACATGCCGACCACGCCGTGACCGAGGCCGTGTGCGAATTGCAACAAGCCGGCTTTACCAGCCGCGGTTGCATGGTGGCCGGGCAGCCGGTCGATGTGATCGTGACTAAGGCGCACGAACTCAATTGCGAGCTGATCATCATGGGCCACCGTCACCTGTCGCGGCTGGGGCGGTTGCTCGACCCTTCTATCAGCGCGAAGGTGATTGATCGGGTGAAGGTGCCGGTGTTGGTGGGGGCGGCGGGGTAGAAATCACAGAAGATTGGACGCTTGGCTCTGAGCTTCATTTGGGCATGCAGGTGCTCGCCATGATTTTTACAGCGCCTTTGAGATCAAGCGCCGCCCGCGCGGCGCATCGCGAGCGAAGCTCGCTCCTACGTTTGTTTCGGGCCAATTACGCCTGTGGGATTTGCGCGCGAACGCCTTGGCGCCTGGCGCGATACCGCGTCGAACAAACCAGGCGGTCGCGCGCGCCTGTCACAGGCGATACTGGCCCGAAACAAACGTAGGAGCGAGCTTCGCTCGCGATGCGCCGCGCGGGCGGCGCTCGATCTTCCTGACTACAAATCCCTCAAGGCGAACTCGGCTTCACCACCACCGTACAGGTCGTCCCCGCCGCCAGCAAAAACCCTTCCGGCACTTCATCGATGTGAATCCGCACCGGCACCCGCTGCGCCAGCCGCACCCAGTTGAACGTAGGGTTCACATCGGCGATCAGCTCGCGGCTTTGCGGGTTGTCGCGGTCGTAGATGCCACGGGCGATGCTCTCCACATGCCCCTTGATGCGCTCGCCACTCATCATCTGCAGCTCGGCCTGGTCACCCACCTTCACGTGCGGCAGCTTGGTCTCTTCGAAGAAGCCGTAGACCCAGAACGAGTTCTCGTCGACCACCGCCATCACCGCTTCACCGGTACGCGCATAGTCGCCCTTGTGGATATTCAGGTTGGTCACGTAGCCATCCACCGTGGCCACGATGTGCGTGCGCTTGAGGTTCAGCTCGGCGGCCGCCAGTTCGGCAAGGGCCTGCTGGTAGTCGGCCTGGGCGGAGTTGGCGATGTTGCTGGCGTCATCGCGGTTTTCCTTGGAGATCACCAGGTTGTCCATGTCGGCCCGGCGCTTGGCATTGACCTTGCGCATTTCCCAAGTGGCCTTGCGTGACGCGACCAGCGCCTTGGCCTGGTCGACCGCCAACTGGTAGTGCTCGGGGTCGATCTGAATCAGCAGGTCGCCCTTCTTCACCCGCTGGTTGTCTTTGACCGGCACGTCCACCACGTAGCCGGGCACGTCGGCGGCAACGTTGATGATGTCGGCACGCACGCGGCCGTCGCGGGTCCACGGCGTGGTCATGTAGTGCAGCCACAACTGACGACCGATGGCCACGGCAGCGACCAGCACCAGCAGGGTGGCGATCAGGCTGAAGAACTTTTTCATCGAAGGATTCTCACCAGTAGACAGTAAGCGCCATGGCGCCGAACAGGCAGACGAACAGGCTCAGGCGCAGCAGCGCCGGGTGCCAGAAGAAACGGTAGCCATCATGGCTGGCGATGAACCGGTCCAGGCCCCAGGCCAGGCCCAGGGCGAACAGGAACATCAAGGTCATGGTGGGCATGTACACGCCATGGAAGGCGATTTCACGGGGCATGGTGCAATCCTTTCGCCGGTGCCAGCGGCGACTGTGGGTCCAGCAGGGAAGAACGGATGAAGTGCAGGTAGCTTTGCGCGCGGCGCAGCACCGAAGTGTCGAAGTGCCGGGCGAATGGCTCGTCGGTGGCCTGCACGCGGGCGATGGCATGGTCCACGGCCACCAGTGCGCGCTCGTGGTTGCTGGCGCTTGGCTGCAGGAACAGCCGGGCCAGGGCCCGGCCCATGACGCGGATTGCCTGGCGCCACGGCTGCGACTCGGCGTAGGCCGGGTGCACTGGTGCGCGGGCCTGCTCTTTGCGCAACTCGATGACGGCGTGGCCGATCTCCAGCACGGTGAACATCCAGCCCATCAGCTGGCTCTGCACCTGCGGCTTGCCAGCCGCCAGGCCATAGGCCTGGTGCAGCAGATCGCGGGTGCGGCTTTCGAACGCCGTGCCAATGCCGCGCAGGCGGCCGCTGATGGCGAACAGCACCTGTTCGCGCAGCTCTTGCTCCAGGCGGCTCCACAACCAGCGGCTATTGGGCGGCAGGATGATCGCCCCGGCAGCGGCACAGACGAACATGCCGATGACCATGCCGATGTAGTCGTTGATGAAGGTGTACGGGTCATACACGGTGAGGTTGTTCGGCACCGAGCCAATCGCGAAGAACACCAGCAGGCCGATGCCGTAGCCGGCATAGGCCGGGCGCGACGACAAAAACGCGCCCAGCACGAACACCGGCGCCAGGACCATGCACAGCAGCGGGAAGCCGTCGATCCAGGGGAACACGAAGAAGGTTTCGAAGAACCCGACAAAAGCACCGATGGCGGTGCCGCAGGCCATCTGGAACGACATGCGCTTGGGGTTCGGTGACGCCGCCGAAAGGCCCACGGTGACCGTGGCGATCAGGGTCATCATGGCGCCGCTGGGCCAGTCACTGAGCAGCCAGTAACTGCCCAGCAGCAACAGCACCGCCGAGGCGCGCACACCGGCGGCCAGCGACACCAGCCAGCTGGTCTGTGCCACGTAGGGCTCGTCCCACTGTTCGCGCTCGTGCTTGTGCGCAGCCAGCGAGGCATGGGTTTCGGCGTAGCTGAACATCTCGTCGACGAAGCGGTACAGCAGTTCGAACGCGGTGTGAAAGTCGAGCAGGTCGGCCTCACTGGGCTCGGTTGCCAGGTACTCGGCCCGCAGGCCGCGCACCTGGGCCTGCAGGCCTTCCTTATAGGCGGCCAGCTCCAGGGTCAGGCGCAACGCATCGGCATCGGTCAGCGCCCGGCCCACATAGGGCTGCAGCAGCTCCACCAGGGTGTTCAAGCCCGGTTCGATGGCACTGACGATTTGCAGCGGGCCACGGGCACGCAGGCGTTCCAGCAAACGGTGCAAGGCATTGAAACGCGTGGTGATGGCCATGAACTCGCTGTTCATGCGCACCAGCCGGCCACTGCGGCGGCGCATGTGCGGGTCTTCGAAAGCGGTGACGTTGCGCAAGCTCTCAAGGCCCACGGCCTCGGCTACGAAGCGCACGTTGCTGCTCTCGAAACGGTCTTTTTGGCTATTGCCACGCAAGGCCTCGACCACCACCCCGGCGAACACGCCAAAGCGCTGGTACAGGGCGTTGCGCATCGCGGCACTGGCCGACTGCGGCAGGATCGCGGCGCTGACGAAGGTCGACACCAGAATGCCCAGGGCAATTTCCAGCACCCGCCATACTGCAGCCATGAACGCCTGGTCGGGGTGCTGCAGTACCGGCAGGCCGATCATCGCGGCGGTGTAGCCGGCCAGCACGAAGCCATAGGCACGGAAGGTGCGATAACGCATGGCACCGGCCGAGCACAGGCCCACCCAAAGCGCCAGGCTGGGCAGGAACAGTTCGGTGTTCTGCGGAAAGATGGCGATCAGCGCCACCATCATCGCCGAGCCCGCCAGGGTGCCGAGCACCCGGTAGAAGCTTTTGGCGAACACATGCCCGCTTTGCGGCTGCATGACGATGAACACGGTGATCATTGCCGTGCGCGGTTGCGGCAGCTCCAGGCGCATGGCCAGCCACAGCGTGATGAACGCGGCGGCCAGCACCTTAAAGATGTACACCCAGGTCACGCCGTCGGTGCGTGCCCAGGCAAAGAAGCCCCGGCGCCATTCCAGGCTTCGCAGCCAGCGCACGGGCAAACTGGAAGTGCTCATTCGGCGTTATCCGGCTTCTTGTCGAAAATGGCCAGGGTGGCCGGGGTTTTCGGCGCGGCCTGGCGTTCTTCGTCAGGTACATCCTGGCCGGCCTGCAGGCCGCCGCCCAGGGCGGTGACCAACTCGGCGTGGGCGATCAGGCGGGCGGCCTGCACCTGCTGCTGCACCTGCTGCTGGCGGAACAGCAAGGTTTGCGCATTGAGCACGTTCAGGTAGTCGGTGAGACCACGCTGGAAGGCGACCATGGCGATGTCGTAGGTTTTCTGTGCGGCAGCCACCGACTCGGCGGCGAAGTGCGACTGCTCTTTCATCGACTCGCGACGAATCAACTGGTCGGAGATGTTCTTCAGCGCACCGACCACAGTCTGGTTGTATCGCGCCACGGCCACGTCATAGCCAGCCGAGGCCACACCCAGCTGCGAGCGCAGGCGGCCACCGTCGAAGATCGGCAGGCTGATGGCCGGGCCGACGTTGTAGTTGAACTTGCGTCCGGTGAGGAACTCCAGCGGGCCGCCACCGGTGGCCATGAAGCCCAGGCTGCCAACCAGGTCGACGTTGGGGAAGAAGCCGGCATGGGCGACGTCGATGCCGCGCGCCTGCGCAGCCACCTGCCAGCGGCTGGCGACCACGTCGGGGCGTTGGCCGACCAGTTCGGCGGGCAGGTTCGAGGGCAGCTTCAGCGGCGCGGCCAGGGCCAGGGTCGGGCGCTGCAACTGCGCACCCTCCCCCGGCCCCTTGCCGGCCAGTGCCGCCAGCTGGTTGCGGGTCAGGGCGATTTCTTCGTCGAGGCTGTCGAGCTGGCGGTGGGTTTCCGGCAGCGGCGCTTCAGCCTGGCTGACTTCGAAGTGGGTGCCGATGCCGGCATCCAGGCGACGCTTGGCCAGCGCCAGGATCTGCTCCTGCTGCTCCAGTTCGGCCTTGACGATATCGCGCTGGGCAAAATGCAGGCTCAGCTGGATGTAGGCGCGCACCACGTTGTTCTGCAGTTCCAGCTGCGCCTGACGGGCTTCGGCCACACTCATGTGCGCCTGGTCCACAGCCTGCTCGCTGGCGTTGCGCTCGCGCCCCCACAGGTCGAGGGCGTAGCTGAAGCCGATGGCGGCGTTGTTGTCCCAGGTATTGGCACCCGACAGCGCGCCTGGGCCGTAGAACTGGTCTTCAGGCCAGTTGTGGCGCTTGAGCGTGGCCTGACCGTTGGCCTGGAGCTTTTCCGCCGACTCGACCACGCCAGCCATCGCCTTGGCTTCGCGGACCCGTGCCGTGGCCATGGCCAGGCTTGGGCTGCCGGCCACGGCCAGGCTTGGGCTGCCGGCCACGGCCAGGGCAATCCAGCGGTCCAGTTGTGGGTCGCCATAGGCGTGCCACCACTGCTGGTCGGGCCAATGGGCGTCGGTCGCGGCTTCGCGTATGGCCGCGTCGGTGGTCAAGGTATTGGCTTGCAGCGTCTTGCTTTGCGGGGCGATGCCCCAGGTTCCGATACAGCCACTCAAGGTGAGGGCAAGGGCACAGGCACTGAACGCATTGAGCGTTCTGATGATGCGACGCGGCACAGCTGCGATTTCCCGAGGAAGAGGTGAAGGGGCCGGGCAATTCTAGGGGGCGGCAGCACTGGCGATAAGCGCAGATTCCTGCGAATCTTTGTTACCAAAACAGCGATAATCCGCCTTTGGTCGAAGGCAACTTTTCATCTTTTTTACGTTACTTCGTGACACAATTTTGTCCTCTACATCGAGAGTGACCCATGGACACCCTGCAAAACATGCGTGCTTTCAGTTGCGTAGCCCAGCTTGGCAGCTTTACCGCTGCTGCCGCGCAACTGGATACGACCACCGCGAACGTGTCGCGGGCGGTCTCCAACCTGGAAGCCCATCTGCAAACAAGGCTGCTCAACCGAACCACCCGCCGCATTGCGCTGACCGAGGCCGGCAAGCGCTACCTGATGCGTTGCGAACAGATTCTTACCTATGTGGAAGAAGCTGAAGCCGAAGCCAGCGATGCCCACGCCCGCCCGGCCGGGCAGTTGAAGGTGCACTCGATGACCGGGGTCGGCCAGCATTTCGTGGTCGATGCCATTGCCCGCTACCGCGAGTCGCACCCGGACGTCACCTTCGACCTGACCATGGCCAACCGCGTGCCCGACCTGCTCGACGAGGGTTATGACGTGTCCATCGTACTGGCCACCGAATTGCCCGACTCGGGTTTCGTGTCGCAGCGTCTGGGCATCACCTACAGCATCGTCTGCGCCTCACCCGGTTACATCGCCCGCCACGGCACCGCGCACAAGCCCGCCGACCTGCTCAAGCACGCCTGCCTGCGCATGGTCAGCCCGGTGATCCCGCTGGAAAAGTGGCTGTTCGACGGCCCGGAAGGCCAGGAGATGGTCAACATCACCAGTTCACCGTTCATGGTCAACACCGCCGATGCCATGAAAACCGCGATCCGCAGCGGCATGGGCGTAGGTGTGCTGCCCATCTATTCGGCCATCGACGGCCTGCGTGACGGTAGCCTGGTGCGGGTGCTGCCGGAGTACCGCCTGCAGGAGCTGAACCTGTATGCCATCTATCCGTCGCGACAGTACCTGGATGCCAAGATCAAGACCTGGGTCGAGTACCTGCGCAACTCGCTGCCGGAGATTCTCGCGGCCCATGAGGCAGACCTGAAAACCCATCAGGTGCTGATCGCCACCTAAAAAGCTGCTGCACTGCGGGGGTGGACAATGGTAGGTTGCTAACCATTGCCCGCTCCCACAGCCCTCAAGGCCTGTACAGAACCTGTGGGAGCGGGTTTACCCGCGAAGAATCCACCCCTGTCCCACCGCCTTGCAGAGAAGTTGCCCGATGAAAAAGACCGTCCTGGCCTTCAGCCGTATCACCCCGGCCATGGCCGAGCGCCTGCAGCAAGACTTCAACGTGATCCTGCCCAACCCCAAGCTCGGCGACATCAACGCCCAGTTCAACGAAGCCCTGCCCGAGGCCCACGGCCTGATCGGCGTTGGCCGCAAGCTGGGTCGTGCCCAACTTGAAGGCGCGGCCAAGTTGGAGGTGGTGTCCAGTGTTTCGGTCGGCTATGACAACTACGACCTGGACTACTTCAACGAACGCGGCATCGCCCTGACCAACACCCCCGACGTGCTTACCGAAAGCACCGCCGACCTGGGCTTCTCGCTGATCATGGGCTGCGCCCGCCGCACCGCCGAACTGGATGCCTGGACCAAGGCTGGCAACTGGCAGGCCACCGTTGGCCCGGCCCATTTCGGCAGCGATGTGCATGGCAAGACGCTGGGTATCGTCGGCATGGGCAACATCGGCGCTGCCGTTGCCCGCCGTGGCCGGTTCGGTTTCAACATGCCGGTCATCTACGCTGGCAACAGCCGCAAGACCGCGCTGGAGCAAGAACTTGGGGCGCAGTTCCGCAGCCTGGACCAGTTGCTGGCCGAAGCGGACTTCGTCGTCATCGTGGTGCCGTTGTCCGACGCCACGCGCAAGCTGATCAGCGCCCGGGAGCTGAAACTGATGAAGCCAAGCGCCTTCCTGATCAATATCGCTCGCGGGCCGGTAGTGGATGAAGCGGCGTTGATCGAAGCCCTGCAGAACGGCACCCTTCGGGGGGCTGGCCTGGACGTGTACGAGAAGGAGCCGCTGAGCGATTCGCCACTGTTCAAGCTACCCAATGCGCTGACCTTGCCGCACATTGGCTCGGCCACCGCCGAAACCCGCGAGGCGATGGCCAACCGCGCGATGGACAACCTGCGTGCGGCGCTGCTGGGTGAGCGACCGCGCGACCTGGTGAACCCGCAGGTGTGGAAGGGCTGATAGCTCGCTACTGGCTGCACCGGCCCTTTCGCGGGCACGCCCGCTCCCACAGGTACTGCACAGGTTCCAAGGGCTGCAGGGTATCTGTGAGAGCCAAAAGTACTGCACAGGCCCCGAGGGTTGTGGGGTACCTGTGGGAGCCACAAGTACTGCACAGGCCCCAAGGGTTGTGGGGTACCTGTGGGAGCCACAAGTACTGCACAGGCCCCGAGGGTTGTGGGGTACCTGTGGGAGCCACAAGTACTGCACAGGCCCCGAGGGTTGTGGGGTACCTGTGGGAGCGGGCGTGCCCGCGAAGAGGCCGGTGCAGGCAACACATTGTCTATTTGGCCACCACAACGCCCACAGCCACCTTGGCTTTGGGCTTGCGAAACACCAGCACATTCCCCGCCATCACTGCCACCAGCCCTAACAACGCCGGCGCCGTCCACTGATACCCCTCGGCCACCGCCGACACATTCAACGCCACCAACGGGAACAGCACCGTGCAGTAGGCCGCCCGCTCCGGCCCCATGCGACCGACCAAGGTCAAGTAGGCAGTGAAGCCGATCACCGAACCCGGGATCACCAGATACATCAGCGAAGCGATGTAGCGGGTGTTCCACTCCATGGTGAAAGGAATACCGCTGAACAAGCAGTAAACCATCAGCATGGCAGCCCCGTAGAGCATGCCCCAGGCATTGGTGGTCATGGGCTTGAGCCCTGCCTTCTGCTGCATGCTCGACAGCATGTTGCCCGCCGAGAAGCACAGCGTACCGAGCAGCGCCAGGCCAAGGCCGTACAGGGTTTCGCGGCTGGCCGCGTGGTGCGACAGCTCGGGCCAGAACAGCAGCCCCAGGCCGATCAGGCCCAAGGCGCCGCCGCCCAGTACATTGGCGGCGATCTTCTGGCCGAAGAAGATTCGTGCATTGAGGGCGTTCCACAAAGTGGCGGTGGAGAACACCACGGCGATCAGACCACTGGCGATCCATTGGCTGGCAGTGAGGAAGCACATGAAGTTGACGCAGAACAGGCAAAAGCCCTGTGCCAGGCAGATCTGGTGGCCACGGCGGTTCATCGGCTGCAAGCGCCGGGTGAGTATTAGGATGGCGAACAGGATCAGGCCGGCCAGGGCGAAGCGATAGACGATCGAGACCGGGATGGCGACCACGCCCAGCTGGAGCTTCAAGGCGATCCAGGTAGTGCCCCAGATCAGGACGGTGAGCAGGTAGAGTGACAGGTTCATGGCGGTAGTTCCTTGGGCCTTTCAGGATCGGTGCCCGGCGCTTCGCGGGTAAACCCGCTCCCACAGGGATCACCAGTGTTCGCTCGATGGGCCTTTACCGGCTTGCACAAACTTGCGCTTTTCTTGTGCCAGTAGATGTCACGCTGTGCAGGGCGCAGTAGGATGGCTGACAAGAGGAACCACCCATGACGCCACTCACCCAGTTGCAAGTGTTCAACGCCATGCACGCCTCGCCCCACGCCCGGCTGGAGCTGAGCGCGCACCTGGGCGACGGGCTGGCGGCGGCGTTGTGGAGCAACCGTGACGATGCCCGCGACTACCAGGCACCGACTCATCACACCCTGTCGTGTTATATCGCCGACGGCACCGGCACCTTCCGCCGCCAACGCCCGGCCGACAAGGGCGCGCCCGGCAAGCTGTGCGTGATGCCGGCCGGGCAGGAATCGAACTGGGTGGTCAATGGTGCGATCCGCCTGGCGCACCTGTATGTCAGCGAGGCGCAGTTCGCCCTGGGCTGTGTGCGCCTGCTCGACCGTGAGCCACGGGAGCTGCAATTGCAGGAGGCGACCTTTCTCGACGACCCGCAGCAGGCGGCACGCTTTCGTCAACTCATTCAGCTGGACTGGGACGAGCCCGGCGAACGCCTGCTGGCCAGCAGCCTGGCACACGAAATCGTCGACCATGCGCTGCTCAGCCAGGTCGGGCTGCGCCAAGGCCTGCGCCTGAAAGGCGGGCTGGCGCCGAACCTGCGTCGGCAGTTGGTGGACTACATCGAGGCACACCTGGACCAGCCCATCACCCTGGGCGAACTGGCGTTGCGCTGCAACCTGTCCGAATACCACTTCGCGCGCATGTTCCGCGCCAGTTTCGGGCTACCGCCGCATCAGTATTTGCTGGCCCGTCGGCTGCAAAGGGCCTGCGAGTTATTGCGACTAGGGGAAATGCCGCTGGGAGAAATTGCCCTGTTATGCGGGTTTGCCAGTGCCAGCCATTTCAGTAACCGCTTCCGGCAGGCCCTTGGCGCAACACCGGGGGAATATCGTTCGGCCATTCGCGGCTAAAGCCGCTCCCTGTAGGAGCGGCTTTAGCCGCGAAGAGGCCGGCACAGGCTGGCTTAAAATTCAAAGGTACTGGACAAGCTCACCTGCCGCGCATCGCCGATCGCCACGAAATACTGGTTCACCGCCGAGCTGTAATAAACCTTGTCGAACAGGTTCTTCACGTTCAGTTGCAGCCGCACGTTGTGTTCGTCGAGCTTGGTCTCGTACGTGGCAAAAGCATCGGCAACGGTATAGCTGGGCAGGTCGAAGGTGTTGGTCGAGTTACCCGAACGCTCGCCCACATAACGGGCACCGGCCCCCAAGCGCAGGCGGTCACCACCGAACAGGCTGCCAAAGTCATACACCGCCGACAGCGAGCCACTGTGCTTGGCCACGTTCTGCAGGCGGTTGCCCTCAAGATCAGGGTCCTTGGTCACCTTGGCATCGGTAAAGGCATAGCTGCCGATCAGGCTCCAGCGCTCGCTGAGCTGGCCGGTCAGGTCAAGTTCCACACCCCGTGAATTGACCTCACCCGCATTGCTGTAAACCGTCTCGCTGGTGGTGGCGTCGAAGTTCGAAACCAGCACATTGCGTTTGGTGATATCGAACAGCGCCAGGGTACCCGTGATGCGGCCCGGCATATCGAGCTTGGCCCCCAGCTCCCACGACTTGCCCTCCTCAGGTGCCACCGACGAGTCGAGCACGACATTGCCGGTCAACGGTGCGATGGTGGAATTGGGCTTGAACGATTCGCTATAGCTGCCATAGAACGACAGCTGGTCGTCGACCTTGTAGACAATACCGGCGTGGGGTACCCAGGCCTGGCCACTGATGTCGGTATTGACGTGGAACGGGCGGCCGCGACCGGCGTACTGGTCGTACTGCTGGAAGCGCGCACCGGCTACCAGGATCCAGTGATCGTCCAGGTGCAACGCGTCCTGCACGAACACTGCATCGGTGCGCAGCTTGTCGGTTTGATCGCTGTCACTGGCGCGCACCGTACTGCCTTCCACTTCCTGACCGTAAACCGGGTCCACATAGCTGAACGTGGACTTCGCAGTCTGGCGAATCAGATCACCACGGAAAATCTTGCGGTCTTCATGGTCGATGCCGAACAGCAGGTCGTGCTGCATCCCCGCCAACTCGACATTGCCATTGAGGCTCAAGGTAGCGAACTGATCACGGCTCATGGCGTTATGGGTGCCGTCGATACTGCGTGTCAACGTGCCTTTGGCCTCGTTGACGCCCGTCACCCGCACCTGGCTGGCATCGTAGGTTTCACGGTTGAAGCTATAGCCAAAGTGCAGCTTCCAGTCATCGGTGAACTGATGGTCGACCTCCAGCCGATAGAGGTCGGAGCGCCCCTCCATATCGTTGAACGGCTCGTCCAGTCGGCGCGTGGCGGGGATGTCCAGCGGGTGGCCGTTGTTGCCGAACGCGGTGCCACGGTCGAAGGGGGAAAGAAACTCGCGGTGCTCGTAAGCCAGCACCACTTGGGTGTCTTCGCCCAACCAGGCCAGCGACGGCGCCACCAGCGATTCGCGGTGCACGCCGTAGTTGCGCCAGTAGTCTTCGTCTTCGTGGTCGACAATCAAGCGGTAGGCGAAGTGGCTGTCGCCCAGCGCACCCGTGCTGTCGAACCCGCCGCCACTGCCGTTCTTGCCACTGCCGTAGGTCGAGCCGCGCACGGTCAGGGCGTTGTACTGCTGCAGTTGCGGGCGTTTGCTGACCACGTTGATCACCCCACCCGGGTCCTGGATGCCGTACAGCAGCGAGGCTGGGCCCTTGAGCACTTCGACCCGCTCGGTGCTGGTGTTAAGGCTACGGCCCTGCACGATGGGCATGCCATCGCGCATGATCGAACCGTCGCGGTTGTCGCCGAAACCGCGCTTCATCACCGTGTCGGACGTGCCGCCGAAGTTGTTGCCCTGGGTGATGCCGCTGACGTTGGCCAAGGCGTCATCGAGGTTGCGCGGGGCCTGGTCGCGGATGACTTGCGCCGGTACCACGTTGATCGCCTGGGGGATGTCCTGGTTCGGGCCCTGCCCACGCATGATCGAGGCGCTGGCCGGGGGCTGATAGCTGTAGTCATCCAGTTGCGAGGTCACGGTGGTGGCCTGCAGGTTGAGGGCGCCGGAGGTATCCACGGTCTCCAGGGTCAGGGTGCGCCCATCGATACGGCGCCAGGCCAGGCCGCTAGTACCCAGCAGCTGTTGCAGGGCCTGTTCGGCGCTGTACCGGCCGTTTAGCGCAGGCGCCTGCACGCCAGGCAACTCGAGGGTGTAGACCACGCTCTGGCCGGTGGTGCGGCTGAAGGCGTTGAGTGCCTGGGCCAAGGGCTGCGCCGGCTGGGCGAAGGCGTAGGCCTGCTGTTGCTCGGCGGCGCCGGCCAGGGGGGCGACAGCGATGGCAGGCAGCGTAGCAAGGCCTAGCCAGAGGGGGACGCAACGCGGGGAGAACTTCATGGACGCTGACCTGTGAGAGGGATATGACTGCGAATGAATCGCACTTCCACTCATTACACGGATGCCACGTCCTGTTACCTCACCCGCTTTTTGAAAATATTTTGCCTGTGCCGGCCTCTTCGCAGCACAAGGCTGCTCCTACAGATCGAAAGCTGGCGCAGGGCCCTGTAGGAGCAGCCTTGTGTTGCGAAGAGGCCGGTACAGGCAACTACCGAATCAACGTCAACCGCCCCAACACCGTCTGCCGCGAAAAGCCCATCACCTTGCCCAGCGAATCCAGCGCCAGCAACGGTTCGGCCACCGGGAAACTGCCACTGACCTTGCGCTGCGCCAGTTCGCCATCCAGCAACAGGATGCGCCCCGGGTAATAGCGCCCAAGGTCTTCGACCACCTGCGCCAGCGGCACCTGGTAATAGTTCAGCCAACCCTGGCGCCAGGCCAGGCGGTTGTCACTGTCCACAACCTGGGTGTCGCCTACCCTGCCTGCGCTGTAGCTCACCTGCTGGTTGGCAGTCAGTTCACGCGCCAAAGTGCCCTGCGCAGGGCTAACCCCCACACGCCCACTGCGCACCGTCACCTGGGCGCCCTCGCCTTGCTCACGCACCTCGAACTGGGTGCCGAGCACGCGCACCTCGCCACCGGCAGCTTCGACCAGGAACGGCTCGCCGGTATGGGTCACCTGGAAAAACGCCGCGCCATGCAGCAACCGCACACGGCGCTCACCTTGAGCGAAATCGACCGCAATGGCACTGCCTGCATCCAGCGTGACCTGCGACTGGTCGGCCAACGTCACCTGGCGCACCTGCCCGGCACTGCTGTAGTCCGCCTGCAAGTCCTGCAACCAGTACCCCGGGTGCCAACCACCGGCAATACCCACGGCCAGCACCAGGCAGGCCGCCATCGCCAAGGCGGCCACCCGCCGCCACGGGCCACGGGGCACTGGCCTGGCCATGGCATCGAGGTAGCGTTGCAGGGCTTGCTGGTCTTCGTCGGCCAGCCGCTGCGCCGGTACGGCGCTTTTCTGCCACAGCACCTGGGCCTGTTGGTAGGCGGTACGGTGCGCGGGGTCAGCCAGCAACCAGCGCTTGAATGCCGCCCCTTCGGCGTGTGCGGGCTGCTCGTTGATGCGGCTGAGCCATTGCAATGCCGCTTGGGATTGCGCCTCGGTGATGGGGGGCATGCTGCTCATCGACGGGCGCTCCCTGGCCGGCGTGGAGTGGGCGCGGGCTCGGCGATACTCGCCTTGCACGCTTCGAGGGCGCGCATCATATGCTTTTCCACGGCACTCTGGGACAGTTGCATAGCGTTGGCGATCTCGCCGTACTTGCAACCGTGGATGCGGTTGAGCAGAAAGATCTGGCGGGTGCGCTCGGGCAAGGCGCGCAAGGCGGCTTCGATTCGCTGCAGGTCGTGGTCGATCTCCAAGGCCTGTTCGGGTGCCTGGGCCATGGCCAACCCGTCCACGGGCACAGCAGCTTCAGCCACGCGTTCGCGGCTGCCTTCACTGCGCAGGTGATCGATGGCCAGGTTACCGGCGCAACGCAACAGGTAGGTGTCCAGCGCTTCGACCTTGACGTCGGGGCGGCGCCAGAAGCGCAGGAACAGCTCTTGAACCAGGTCCGAAGCGGTGGCGCGGCAACCGACCCGCCGGCTGACCAGCGCTTCCATGCGCGCGCGCTGGGCCTGGAACACCTGGACGAAACGTGCACGCGCGCCTGCGCTGTCGGCGTCGGGCTCGATGATATCCCCCTGCTCGCTCACGGCTTCACACGGCAAACACGGCCAGCAACGGGCCCAGTACCACGCTGGCGGCGGCCAGGCCCAGCAACAGGCGCGGCTGGTAGGGCAAGCCGAAGACCCACAAGGTCACCCCGGCCATCATCACCGCCGTCCACTCCACCAGGCCATGGGCCCAACCCCGCAGGTGCACGCTGAGGACCAGCGACAGCATCAGCAGCAGCCAACCCGCAACACGCAACAGGCGCAACTGCCCTGGACGCGGCTTGCGCCCGAGCAGGTCACTGAAGTGTTTTTCCATGGCCAGGCACAGGGCGACGAAGCCTGCGAATGCGATCAGTGCGTTACCCAGCATCAGCTCGCCTCCGCCGTTTCAGTGCTCGGCTTTTTTGCCGCACGCGCGGCGCGCTTGGCCACCGGCTTGGGGCTGCGCAACATCTTGCTGGCCAGCCAGGCCAGGAACAGGCCAGTGCCCAGGGCCGTCAGGTCGAAGCCGGCCATGGCCCAGTCACCCTCCAGCAGCGAATGGTTCAAGCCCCGGTCGGTGGTCAGGCCATTGAGCAGCGGCAACAGGGTAAAGGCCAGCGCGCCCAGCGCCAGTTGCTCGCCCCAGGCCCTGCGCCCGCTGCGCAGCACGGCGTGCAGCAGCGACAGGCCCCAGGCGATGAAGAATGCATTGACCTCCCAGTCAGCCCGGCCTTCGACGCCCACAGGTATCAGCCGGTTGGCCAAGAAGAAACCCGCCACCGCCAATAGCAGGCCGCTCATGCTGGCGATGTTGAGCACTTCGACCAGGCGCAGCTCGCCCGGCATGCGCTCACTTTTGGCGTGCTTGAGCTGGCGCTTGCCCAGCCACATCACCAGCCCGGTGCCGATCACCGCGGTACCGGCCACGCCAAAGAAGAAGTACAGCCAGCGCAACCAGGGCCCGGCAAAGTTACCCATGTGCAGCCCGGCGAAACTGAACGCGGTCATCATCGCCCCGCTCTCTGGCTTGCCCTGGCTCAGCAGCGCACCACTGGCGCCATCGAAGGTCCAGTTGGCGCTACGCCGGTAAGCCACGTGGTCGGCCGCCGATTGCGTGAAGGTGACGCGGGCATTGCTGTCGCCCGGGTTCTGCACCTGGATGTTGCCGATGCGCGCCCCCGGCTGCAGGGCCTGCATCTTGGCGTACAGGCTCGGCAGCGCCACCAGCGGCGTGGCCACCTGGGCGGCCTTGGGGGCATCGTTGCGGCCGAACAGGTCATTGAAATATTTGTCGGTGTCATTGCCATAGCTGGCCATGATGCCGGCCGGCATCACCATGTACATGAACAGCACCAGGCTGCTGTAGCTGATCATCAGGTGGAACGGCAGCACCAGCACGCCAATGGCGTTGTGCCCATCCAGCCAGGAGCGTTGGCCTTTGCCGGGGCGGAAGGTGAAGAACTCCTTGAAGATCTTCTTGTGGGTGATGATGCCGGTGACCAGGCCCAGCAGCATGATGAATGCGCAGAATGTCGATAGCCAACGGCCAAACGGGTGCGGCATCTGCAGCTGGAAATGGAAGCGGTAGAAGAACTCGCCACCGCGGCTGTCGCGTGCCTCCACCGGCTGGCCGGTCTGGGTATCGAGGGTTTTGCTGACAAAGCCACGCGGCCCCCCATCGGGGTCGCGATAGCCCACGCTCAGGGCTGCTTCACGTTCGTTGGGCATGCGGATGAACCAGGTGCCCGAATGCCCGGCATTGTCCTGCAGGTAACGTTGCGCGACACCCAGGCTGTTGACTGGGTCCAGGTGATGGCTGCGCACTTCGGGCTGCGACCAGTGCGTGATTTCTTCCTTGAAATACGACAGCGTGCCGGTGAGGAAGATAGCGAACAACAGCCAGCCAAAGATCAGGCCGGTCCAGGTGTGCAGCCAGGCCATGGCCTGGCGGAAACCTTCTTTCATGGGTTTTGCATCCAGTAGGCAATGCCGCTGATCATGCCCAGCAGCAGGCTTGGCGCAAGTACGCCCAACCACGCGCGCCAAGCGCTGCGGCAAGCGAAACACCAGATGAACCCCAGCAGGTAGAAGACGAACGACAGCAGCAGGCCGGTGAGCGTGGCATCCACCTTGGGCAATGGCGCCAGCAAGGCAATGCAGACGCTCGCCAGGGACGCCAGCAGGTAGCCGCCCAGCAGCGCGGCCAGGCTGCGAGAGGTCACGGCCAGGCGATAGCTGAGCGGGAGGCCGGCGGTTTTGCGCGTCATGGCGAAGGTCCGGGCGTTTTCGGGGCTGCAATAATAATGATTTCAATTCTCATAAGCAAAGCCCGGAGACGAGCGACGATTGCCGAGAAACACGTCCGCCCATATAATGCGAACAATTCTTACTACCAGTTGCGCGCTCTAGCGCCGGAGTATCACGGTGCCCAGCGCGCTCGCTTCCACGGTCGAAGGCCTTTATCACGCCCATCACAACTGGCTCACCAGCTGGTTGCGCCGCCGCCTGGGCTGCCCGCAGAGTGCCGCCGACCTGGCCCAGGACACCTACCTGCGCCTGCTCCAGGCGCGGGAAGCGCCGCAACTGATCGAACCTCGCGCCTTTCTCGCCACCGTGGCCAAGCGTGTGTTGTGCAACCACTTCCGCCGCCAGGAGCTGGAGCACGCCTACTTGCTGGCCCTGGCCCAAGTGCCGGAAGCGGTGGCGCCTAGTGAGGAGCAAAAGGCAATCATCTTCGAGACCCTGCTGGAGCTGGACCGCTTGCTGGACGGCCTACCCCCATTGGTCAAACGCGCCTTCCTGTTGGCTCAGGTCGATGGCCTGGGCCAAAGCGAAATTGCCCGCGAACTGGGCATTTCGCTGGCCACGGTAAAACGCTACCTGAGCAAGGCAGCCATGCGCTGCTACTTCGCCCTGTGAACGCCTCGTTTTCCCCGCAGGTTGCGGAGCAGGCCGTGCACTGGCTGATCGAGTCGCAGGGCGATGACTTCGGCCAGGTACAACAACTGGCGCTTGAGCATTGGCTCAAGGCCGACCAGGAACACCAGCGAGCCTGGGCCCATATCCAGCAGGTCAACCAGCGCTTGCGCGGTGTGTCGTCGCCCGTGGTGCATGCAACGCTGCAAGCCCCGCCTTCGCCGGCCCGGCGCCGGGCACTCAAGGCGTTGCTGCTGGTCGGTGTGGCGAGTGCCACCGGGCTTGGCCTGCAACAGCACAATCCGCTGCCTGGTTTGATGGCCGACTACCGTAGCCCACTCGGCCAGCGTCGGCGCATGCAGCTGGGTGATGGCAGCGTGCTGCAGCTCAATACCCGCAGTGCTGCTGACGCGCGCTTCGACGGCCAGCAGCGGCAGGTGCGTCTGTTCGAAGGTGAACTGGCGTTGCAAGTGGCCAGCGATGCACGGCCACTGCTGTTGCGCACCGCTGAAGGGGCGCTGCGCCTGGACAGCGGGCGCTTCAACGTGCGCCAGTTCGACGGTTACAGCCTGGTATCGGTGTTCGAGGGCGCTGCCAGCGCGGCTGGGCAGCCACTGCAGGCCGGGCAACAGGCTCGCTTCACCGGCACCTGGCGAGCGGTGACGGCGCTCGACCCGAATGTCGGAGCCTGGGTCGACGGGATGCTGGTCGCGTCGCAGATGCGCCTGGCGGATTTTCTCGCCGAACTGGGTCGCTATCGCCATGGGCAGTTGGGGTGTAGCGAGCGTGTCGCCGACCTGCGTATTTCCGGGTCGTATCCGTTGGATGACAGTGAGCGCATCCTGCAGATGCTGGAGGTGGCGCTGCCGGTGCGGGTGCGACGGTTCACCCGGTACTGGGTGACGGTTGATGTTGGGTGATGGCTACCGGGTGATCGCCTTGGTTTTTGTGGTGGGGCGTAAAACGAGCGCCGCCCGCGCGGCGCATCGCGAGCGAAGCTCGCTCCTACATTTGTTTCGGGCCAATTTTTCCTGTGGGATTTGCGCGCGAACGCCTTGGCGCTTGGCTCGATATCGCGTCGTACAAACAAGGCGGTCGCGCGCGCCTATCAAAGGCAATACTGGCCCGAAACAAATGTAGGAGCGAGCTTCGCTCGCGATGCGCCGCGCGGGCGGCGCTCGGTCTCACAGGCAACAAAACGGTCATGCCGAACACCCGCGCAAAAAAAATCAAATCCACTGAGCCATTTTCCCAACCTCGCGTGACAGACATGGCAGAACCCTTCTTTCAGGACCCAACCCATGCCGTTGCGCCACAGCCCGTTCGTCCACGCCCTGCTGCTCACCACTACCCTCGGCCTGGCCACACCTGCCGCCCATGCCGAAGCCCGCAGCTACCATATCGCCGCCGGCTCGCTCGAAGACGCCCTCAACCAGTTCGGCCGGGAAAGCGGTGCGCTGATCTCGTTCGGCTCGCAACTGACCCAAGGCATCAGCACTCAAGGCCTGGATGGCCAGTTCGATGTGCGCCAGGGCCTGGACACCCTGCTGCGCGGCAGTGGCCTGCAAGTACGGCAAGAAACCGACAACGCCTTCAGCCTGCAGCCAATCGATACTCCCGTTGCAGGTGCCCCGGTCGAGCTCGGCGCCTCCACCGTGGTCGGCGACTGGCTGGCCGAGGCGCAGCAGGACAATGTGTTCGAGCACCCCGGTGCCCGCGACGTGGTGCGCCGTGAAGAATTCGAACGCAATGGCGCCACCACCGCTCGCGAAGTGCTCAACCGCATCCCCGGGGTCAACGCCCCCGACAACAACGGCACCGGTAGCCACGACCTGGCGCTGAACTTCGGTATCCGTGGCCTCAACCCGCGCCTGGCATCGCGCTCCACCGTGCTGATGGACGGCATCCCGGTGCCCTTCGCCCCGTACGGTCAGCCGCAGCTGTCGCTGGCGCCGCTGAGCATGGGCAACATGGACGCGGTGGATGTGGTGCGCGGTGGTGGCGCGGTGCGCTACGGCCCGCAGAACGTCGGTGGCATCGTCAACTTCGTCACCCGGGCGATCCCCGAGCAGGCCACCTTCAAGGCCGCCATGCAGAACCAGATCAGCCCGTCCTCCAGCCACGACGGTTTCAAGAACAGCGCCAACCTGCTGGTCGGCGGCACCAACGACAACGGCTTGGGCGGCGCCCTGCTGTACTCCGGCACCCGCGGGGGTGACTGGCGCGAACACAGCGACACGCAGATCGACGACCTGATCCTCAAGGGCAAGCTGCAACTGGACGAAGCCAACAGCCTGCATGCCATGGCCCAGTATTACGAGGGCGAGGCCCAGATGCCTGGTGGCCTGAGCACGGCCGACTTCGACGCCGACCCGTACCAGTCGACGCGCCTGAAGGACAAGTTCTGGGGCCGCCGCACCCTGTTCAACTTCGGCTACGACTACAAACAGGACGACCGTCAGTTCAGCGTCAACAGCTTCTTCACCAAGACCCTGCGCAGCGGCTACCTGGACCAGGGCAGCTTCGTTTCACTGTCGCCGCGCGAGTACTGGGTACGCGGCATCGAAACCCGCTTCTCGCAGGGCCTGGCCCTGGGCGACAGCTGGCACGAACTGGGCATCGGCTATCGCTATGTCAACGAAGCGGGTCACGAACTGCGCTTCCGCGAGCCGGTCAATGGCAGCCTGCCGACCACCGCCAGCCGCAACGACCGCGACACCCGTGGCAGCACCGAAGCCCACGCCATCTACCTGGATGACCGCATCGACATCGGCCGCTGGACCATCACCCCCGGCGTGCGCTACGAGATGATCGATTCCGAGCAGAGCAACAAGCTCAACGGCCAGCGTTACCAGGGCAGCTACAACACTGCGCTGCCAGCGCTGAACGTGATGTACCACCTGACCGACAGCTGGAACCTGTACGCCAATACCGAAGGTTCGTTCGGCAGCGTGCAGTACAGCCAGATGCCCAACCGGGTCAGCAGCGGCGAAGTGAAACCGGAGAAGGCGCGCACCTGGGAAGTGGGGACCCGTTACGACAATGGTGACCTGCAGGCCGAGATTGGCGCGTTCCTGATCAACTTCGACAACCAGTACGAAAGCAACCAGACCAACGACTCGGTGATCGCCCGTGGCGAAACCCGCCACCAGGGCATCGAGACCAGTGTGCGGTATGCGCTCGACGGCCTGAGCCCGGCCCTGGCGGGCTTCGATGTGCATGCCAGCTATGCGTTCGTCGACGCCACCATCCGCGAGGACGGGCCGAACAAGGGTAACCAGGTACCGTTCTCGTCGCGACACAAGGGCAACCTGGGCGTGGGTTATACCCAAGGGCCATGGCAGCTGAACCTGGACGGCAGCTTCCAGAGCAGCCAGTACGCCGACAACGCCAACACCGGCACGGAAAGCGCCGACGGCAGCAACGGGCGCATTCCGGGCTACATGCTGGTCAGCACCCGCGCCGGCTACGACTTTGGCCCGCAGTTGTCGAACCTGAAGGTGGCGGTTGGGGTGAAGAACCTGTTCAACCGCGAGTACTACACGCGCTCTTACGATGACAACAACAAAGGCAAGTACGTAGGTGAGCCGCGTACGTTGTATGTGCAAACGTCGGTAGCGTTCTGATACTGCCATAGGGCTGTCATGCGGCCCTAGCTTCTGTAGGAGCAGCCTTGTGCTGCGAAGAGGCCGGCAGAGCCAATGAATTTGTTTCGGCCATACTGGCCTCTTCGCAGCACAAGGCTGCTCCTACAGAATTCCTCCAGCCTGTATTTGCAACAAGAAATTTATTTTCAAAAAGGGCTTGAATTCGTTTCGCGGTTGCCTGACCTTAGAGTCAAGAGGCGCAGAAATTCCAAGGGTCTCAAGGGCCTAGGCGCGTCTCCATGCGAGCAAGCTGAATAAGGATTGAATCATGCAAATCCAGGTCAACAGCAGCAACCATTTCGAAGGCAACGCCCGGCTCGACCAGTGGGTCCGCAGCACACTGCAGAACTCGCTGGAACGTTACGAAGAAGACCTCACCCGCATCGAGGTTCACCTGCGCGACGAGAACGGCGCCAAGCCCGGACCGCATGACAAACGCTGCCAGATGGAGGCTCGCCCCAAAGGCCACCAACCGATTTCGGTGACCCACACCGCCACTTCGCTGGACCAGGCAGTGGACGGTGCCGCCACCAAGCTCAACCACGCACTGGAACACTTCTACGGCAAGCTGCGCAGCAAGCGCGGCGCCTTGGAACTGAGTGACCCAGACGCCTGATCGGCAATGCAAAACGCCCGGCCTAGAGCCGGGCGTTTTTATTCGTAGCGATCAACGGCACTGAACCAACCCGCCGTTTTGCCAGTCAACCTCTGCACTCATTCGCTGCAGAAGCCAGAACATGAACAACCCATTCGAATTGATCAGTGCCGCATTTGCCCCCGAGTACCGGGTCAACCTGAGCATCGAAAACCTCGATGGCAGCATCATGCTGACGCTGTCCGACGATGCCGGCGTGGTCGCCAAGCGCCTCATCAGCCAAGCCCAGCGCAACGACCCGGTGCGCCTGCAGCGGGTAATCGACAGCATCCGCCTGGGCCTGGCCATCGAACTCAACCAGAACCCCATGCAGGTGCTGGCCGCCTTGACCCGCGATGCTCGCCACCCGCCGCGCCATTTCGTGGCCAATTGAGGGCTACTTGCCCTCCTCCACTTCCTTGCCGTTGGCATCCAGCACCTTGGTCGAGGGATAGCGGTACGAGGCGTAGCGCACCACCAGGATCGAGAACGCCAGCAACAGGATGCCACCGCACAGGTACAGCAGCCCTTCGTCCGGTGCCTTGTGGTGCGAGACATCGCCGATCAGCAGGCGTGTCAGCGCGGTAATCGCCACGTACAACAGAAAGCGGATCGGCATGTGGTTGGTCTTGAAGTAGATACCGACCATCGCCCCCAGCTCCAGGTAGATGAACAGCAGCAGGATGTCATCGACACTGACCCCGCCCTTGCCGAGCATATCCAGGAAAGTCACCACTGCCGCATAGGCGGTAATCGCGCCAATGCCGAACAGCGCCAGGTAATGGAAGGCCTCGACGCACAGGTTGCCCAGCGAGTCCGCCGAGCCGTGCAGGCCCTTGCGCAGCTTTTCTGCCCATTTGATGTTCACGATGTTCCATTCCCCGATACGTCTTGAAGGATGATGCGCCACGGGTGTGACGCTTGTGCCATGCAGTTAAAGGGCCAGGCCCTTGGCTTGGAAGGCGACCGATTGCCGCAAGGCACCTGTGTACTAGGCTTTTGCCCTGAGAATCAGGTTGCGCGGTGATGGCAAATGCCATTACTGTATATAAATACAGTTAACCGCAACACAACCAGCAAAAAGGCATAGAGGTGATGAATGGCCGTCGAAGTGGTGTACCGCAGCAGCCGCGACCCGGAGCGCTTGTTCATGGATAAGGCCGAAGCAGACCGTCACGACAAGATGCTCGAACTGGCCGAGCGCCTGGCCGAAGTGCTGCACAAGGCAGTGCCTTCGCTGACCGAGCAGCAGGTCGAGGAAGCCGGTATCTACATGGCCAAGAACCGCGATGTATTCGCCCGGGCGTTCAAAAGCCAGCCGGATGCGCTGGCCGAACTGCTGGAAGGCGGTGCAGCTGAGTGATCACAGGCAGCTCCAAGGCACGCACGGAACCTGTAGGAGCAGCCTTGTGCTGCGAAGAGGCCTGTATGGCCGAAAAAATTCATCGGCTCTGCCGGCCTCTTCGCAGCACAAGGCTGCTCCTACCGGGCAGGCTGCTCCCGAAAAGTCAGCCGTAGAGCAACCGCTCCGCCAGCATCTGCGCCACCCGCGCCGGCGAACGCTTCTCCGCCTGCGCATGGCCAAACACTTCGGTCAGCCGCGAAGGAATGCGCGCCAGATGCGCAGTGATAGTGCCCAGGTCCTCGCCACGATGGGTCAGCGCCACATAGATCAGCCCACCGGCATTGATCACGTAATCGGGCGCATACAGTATCCCCCGCGACTCCAGCTGGTCTGCCACCTGCAAGGTGGTCAGCTGGTTGTTCGCCGCCCCTGCCACTGCCGCACAGCGCAGTTGCATCACGCTCTGTCCGTTCAGCACCGGCCCCACACCGCAGGGGGCGAAGATATCGCAAGGCGTGCTGATCAATGCATCGTTGGTCACAGGTTTGGCATCGAACTGCTCCATCGCCAGACGCACCCGCCCCGGGTCCAGGTCGCTGACCAGCAGCTCCGCGCCCACCGCGTGCAATTGCTCCGCCAGCGCATAGCCGACATTACCCAACCCCTGCACGGCTACCCGCAGGCCTCTCAAATCATCGCTGCCCAGCCTGAACGACGTCGTGGCGCGGATACCAGCGAATACCCCCATCGCCGCATGCGGCGAGGGATCACCCGAGGCCGTGGTGCTGGTCACATGGGGGGTGCTCTGGGCGATGCAATCCATGTCGAGGGTGGAGGTGCCGCTGTCCACGGCAATGATGAAGCGCCCATGCAAGGTATCGATGAAGCGGCCAAAGGCCTCGAACAGCGCGGCGCGGTTTTCCACATGCGGGTTGCGCATGATCACCGCCTTGCCGCCCCCCAGCGGCAAGCCGGCCAGTGCCGCCTTGTAGCTCATGCCTTGGGCCAGGCGAATGGCGTCGGTCATGGCGCTTTCGTCATCGGCATAAGGCAGGTAGCGGCAACCGCCCATGGCCGGGCCCAGGTGCTCACTGTGGATCGCCACAACCGCTTTCAGGCCCGTAGGTGGGTCATTGAACAAGTGCAGTGACTGGGTACGGGTACTTTGCATCAGTGCGAACATCGCCAGGCTCCCCACGAGGTGCTCCCTCCAGTATAGGCACGGCCCCGACGCTGACACCGCCGCCGGACCACTGGACGAAACCGCGCGCCACGGCTAATACTCAAGCGTGTGTGGAGATGCCCCATGAAGCCACGTCAAGCCTGCCTGGCCTGCCTGGAACGCGAGCCTGTCGCCCTGCTGGAAGCCGCATTGTGGATTGCCGCCGAGCACGACCCTAGTGTCGAGCCCGCGGCCAGCCTTGCCACCCTGCACGACCTGCAGCGCGAGATCAGCACCAAGCTGCCGATGCTGCCGCTGTGCGAACTGGCCCAGCCACTGCTGCGCCAATTGAATGCGCTGGGCTTCCAGCAAGATGAATACCACCCGTTGCGCCCGCATGCGGCGATGATGGACAAGGTACTGCAGCGCCGCCGCGGCCAACCACTGACCTTGGCCATCCTTGCCCTGGAGCTGGCCCGTCGCCTGTCCATCCCGCTGGAGGGCGTGGGCTTCCCTGGGCATTTCCTGCTACGCGTGCCGGGTGCCGACCACCTGCTCGACCCCTGCGGCGGCCGGCGCCTGTACCCCAGCGACTGCCGCGAGCTGCTGGCGCGCCAGTTCGGCCCGCATGTGGCGCTGACAGCGGAGCACCTGAGCCGCGCAAGCCCGCTGCAGATGCTGCAACGCCTGTCACGCAACCTGCGCCAACTGCACATCAGTAACGACAACCACCTGGCGGCGTTGATCGATGCCGAGCGGGTCATGCAGCTGGGCCCGGTGCAAGTCAGCGACTACATGACCCGCGCCTCGCTCTACCAGCACCTGGATTGCCCGCAGGCCGAGCGCTTCGACCTGGAGCATGCGCTGCTGCTGACCGAAGACCCGGTTCAGCGCCTGAAGCTGTCCGAGCGCATCGGCAAGCTTCCGGCGGCGAACCGTTCGCTTCACTGAGCCGGGCTGTCCGGCTGCTGGGCGGGGTGGGCCTGGGCGAACGCCGGGTGCCCGGCCGCCAGTGCGGCAACCCGCAAAATGCGCGGGAAGCGGTCGAGGTCGATGTTGAAGCGTTCGGCCGCGTACAACTGTGGGATCAGGTACACATCCGCCAGCCCAGGCGTATCGCCAAAACAGAAGCCATGATCGCCAATCAGTCGCTCCACTGCCGCCAGCCCCTGGCTGATCCAGTGGCCGATCCACTGGTTGACCTGCCCTTCGTCCTGGCCAGCCTGACGCAGTTGGTTGAGCACGCTGACGTTGTGCAGCGGGTGAATATCGCAACCGATGATGGCCGCCACGCCACGCACCTTGGCCCGTTCCACGGCTGTGGTCGGTAGCAACGCGGGCTGTGGATAAACCTCTTCCAGGTACTCGATGATTGCCGGCGACTGCACCAGCAATTCACCGCCGTCGGTACGCAAGGCCGGCACGCGGCCCTGCGGGTTGACAGCGACATAGTCCGCGCCGCGCTGCTCACCCTGCAGCAGGTTGACCGGCAGGGACTGGTAAGCCAGCCCCTTCAGTGCCAGGGCAATGCGCACCCGGTAGGACGAGGTGGAACGGTAATAGGTGTACAGCTCCATACCCCTGCCTCCTCAGTTGGCCGCGATGACCGTGCCACGGCATTCGCCGAAGCCGATGCTGGCCACGCCGTCACGCGTGCAGCGGGCACGCAGGATGATTTCGTCGCCATCTTCAAGGAACTTGCGCACCTCGCCACTGGCCAGCTCGACCGGCATCTTGCCGCCCTCGGTGATCTCCAGCAGGCTGCCGAACGAACCCGGCGTGGCGCCCGACAGCGTGCCCGAACCGAACAGGTCACCCGGCTGCAGTTGGCAGCCGTTGACGCTGTGGTGTGCCACCAGCTGCGCCACGGTCCAGTACATGCTGCGGGTGTTGCTCAGGGTCAGGCGGTGCGGGGCGACACCCTGCTCGCGCATGCGCTCGGTCAGCAGCAGCACTTCGAGTTCGATATCGAAGGCACCGGCGGCCTGATCACGCTTGTCCAGCAGGTACGACAGCGGCTGCGGGTCGCCTTCCGGGCGTGCAGGCTGAGCGCAGCGGAACGGCTCCAGCGCTTCGGCGGTAACCACCCAGGGCGATATGCTGGTGATGAAACTCTTGGACAGGAACGGCCCCAGCGGCTGGTACTCCCAGGCCTGAATATCGCGCGCCGACCAGTCGTTGAGCAGGCACAGGCCCGCTACGTGTTCGGCGGCATCGCCAACCGGGATCGCCTGGCCCATGTCATTGCCCTGGCCAATCCAGATGCCCAGCTCCAGCTCGAAGTCCAGCCGTGCGCAAGGGCCGAAACTCGGCTCGGTGTGCCCGGCCGGCAGGGTCTGGCCTTTTGGCCGGCGTACATCGGTGCCGGACGGGCGAATGGTGGAGGCACGGCCGTGATAACCGATCGGCACATACTTGTAGTTGGGCAGCAGCGGGTTGTCGGGGCGGAACAGCTTGCCGACGTTCTTGGCGTGCTCGATGCCTACGTAGAAGTCGGTGTAGTCACCAATCTGCGCGGGCACATGCAGCTGGCAGTCGCTGGCTGGATACAGCGCCGGCTTCAGGGCTGCCTGGTGCTCGCTGTGCTCGCCGAGCAGCACCTGCAAACGCTCGCGCAGGGCAACCCGGGCACTGCGGCCCAACGCGAAGTATGCGTTCAGTGCCCCACCACGGGTGGCTTCGACGGCGGCCTTGGCGGCACCGTCGAACAGGCCGGCGGCCAGCACCGCCTCCAGGTCGAGGATCGCGTCGCCGATGGCCACGCCACAGCGCCTGGCTTCACCCGGCCGGCTGAAGATGCCCAATGGCAGGTTCTGCAGCGGGAAGTCGCTGTGCCCGTTGGCGTGCTCGACCCAGCTACGGGCATTGGCAGTGTGGTTCATGGGTTATCTCCGGTTCGGGTTGAAGGTGCTCGGCAAGGTCGCCCAGCAACTATCGTAGTCGGCCTGCAATTGCGGGCATTCAAGGGCTTGCAGGCTCGGGCGCAGCACCTGGCTGGTCTCGAACATGAAGGCCATGGTGTTGTCGATCTTGTGCGGCGCCAAGTCAGCGGCAATGGCCTTTTCGCAGGTTTCGGCATCGGGGCCATGGGCGCTCATCACCCCGTGCAGCGAGGCACCGCCTGGCAGGAAGCCCTCGGCCTTGGCATCGTAGGCGCCGTTGATCAGGCCCATGAACTCGTTCATCAGGTTGCGGTGGAACCATGGCGGGCGGAAGGTGTTCTCGGCCACCATCCAGCGTGGCGGGAAAATCACGAAGTCCATGTTGGCCAGGCCATGCACGCTGGTAGGCGAGGTCAACACGGTGAAGATCGACGGGTCCGGGTGGTCGAAGCTGACCGTGCCGATGGTGTTGAAACGGCGCAGGTCGTATTTGTATGGCACGTTGCTGCCGTGCCAGGCCACCACGTCCAGTGGCGAATGCTGCAGTTCGCAGGCCCAGTGTTCACCCAGGAACTTCTGCACCAGTTGCACCGGCCCTTCGGCCTCCTCGTAGTGCGCCACCGGGGTGAGAAAATCCCGCGGGTTGGCCAGGCCGTTGCTGCCGATCGGGCCGAGGTCGGGAATACGCAGCGGCGCGCCGTGGTTTTCGGCGATGTAGCCACGGGCCTGGCCGTCGAGCAGCTCGACACGGAACTTCATGCCACGCGGGATCACCGCAATTTCCAGTGGCTCGACTTCCATCACGCCCAGTTCGGTGGCGATGCGCAGGCGGCCCTGTTCCGGCACCAGCAGCAATTCACCGTCGGCGTTGAAGAACACCCGCTCCATGGAACGGTTGGCGCGGTAGATGTAGATGCTCACGCCAGCGGGTTTTTCCGCTGCGGCGTTGGCCACCATTGGCAACCAGCCTTCGATGAAATCGGTCGGCTCGGCGGGCATCGGCTGCGGGCTCCAGCGCAGCCGGTTGGGGTTGATGCCCCCCAGCGGCCCGCTCAGTGGCTGGCGCGCCAGGCGCTCGAAACGTGGGTGCAAGGCAGACGGGCGAATGCGATACAACCAGGTGCGGCGCAGTTCGCTGCGGGCCATGGTGAAAGCCGTGCCCGAGAGCAGTTCGGCATACAACCCATAGGGCGCCTTCTGCGGCGAGTTCTGCCCGACCGGCAAGGCCCCTGGCAGCGCTTCGCTGGCAAACTCGTTGCCGAAGCCGCTGAGGTAGTGAAGGTCGGGTGAGGTGTCGCGATTCATCGATGCCTCCGGGCTCTGGCCGAGCCGTTGCGGGCAGCTGGCTGCTGGCCCGGTGTGGGGTGGCAGCGCGTCTGCATTGTTTTTATCGTAATCAGATTACGAATAACGTAATTTGCTCCGCGCATGACGTCAAGCTATAAAGGCCCGACTTGAAGAATCCGGAAGAAGATGTCCATGGCCAAAGCCAGCCCCCCCGCCGACAACGGCAAGCAGAAAGTCCGCTCGGCGGAAGTCGGCACCGACATCCTCAAGGCCCTTGCCGAGCTGTCCCCATCCACGTCGCTGTCACGCCTGGCGGAGCATGTGCAAATGCCGGCAAGCAAGGTGCACCGTTACCTACAAGCGCTGATTGCCAGCGGCTTTGCCGAACAGGATGCCGCCACCAACCATTACGGCCTGGGGCGCGAGGCATTGCGGGTGGGGCTGGCGGCGCTGGGCAGCATCGATGTGCTCAAGATTGCCGCGCTGCCGCTGTCGCAGCTGCGCGACGAGTTGAACGAAAGTTGTTTCATTGCCGTGTGGGGCAACCAGGGCGCGACCGTGGTCAGCATTGAACCGGCAGTGCGTGCAGTCACCGTGGTCACGCAGATGGGCTCGGTGCTGCCACTACTCACCTCGTCCACCGGCCTGGTGTTCGCCGCCTACCTGCCCGAGCGCGAAACCGTCGAGTTGCGTGACCGCGAGCTGGCCGCCCTGCGGCACGACGCCGATGACTACCAGGCCGTATTGGCCAGCATTCGTGAACGTGGCCTGCACCATGTGCATGGCCTGCTGATGCCAGGCGTGGACGCTCTGTCGGCACCTGTGTTCAATGCCATGGGGCAAATTGCGGCGGTGATGACGGTGGTCGGGCCGACGTCGATCTTCCATGCCGACGAACATGGCCCGGCGGCGCAGCGGCTGCTGGCGGCAGCGCGGGAAACCAGCTGGCGCATGGGCTACTCGCCCGCTGCCTGAGCGCCAGCTGCACTATTGCCCGATACGTAAAGGTGAATGTCATAAGCAGCTATTTTTCCCACAGGATCAAGCGCTTATTCTTAACTCACTGGCCGGCATGAAGGGCTCTCCCCCCCGCCTTTCAGGCCTGCGAGGTTCACCGACGTAGATTTTGAAGCTCCTTGATCTAACGTCTCGATTGGCCGCTGCGGCTTGCAGCGGCCTTTTTTATTCGGGCTGAAGAATCTTCAGCCCAGCGGGTATTTCTGCAGGTTGGCCATCATCTGCTGCAGTGCCTGCAAACTGTCCTGCGGATGCACCGCCCCATCAAAGTCGCCGATCCGCGCCCAGTTCTGGGCCACCTGCTCCGGGGTAAAGCCCTCGCGCGGATCGAAGCCCACCCCCAGGCTGCGTTCCCAGCGCACCTTGCCCACCCAACCGCCGCCCACCTCGAACAATTCCCCCGTGCCCTGACACTGCTCGCTGCCCAGGTAAACCACCAACGGGCTGACCAGCTCGGGCTTGAGCCGCTCGAACACCTGGGGCGGGATCAGCCCTTCGGTCATGCGGGTGCCGCCCGTGGGGGCAATGGCGTTGACCAGGATGCCGTGCTTGCGCCCTTCGATTGCCAGGGTGCGGGTCAGCCCGTACAAACCCAGCTTGGCCATGCCGTAATTGGCCTGGCCAAAGTTGCCGTAGATACCCGAGGTGGAAGCCGTGAAGATCACCCGCCCCCAGTTCTGTTCGCGCAAATGTGGCCAGGCGGCGCGGGTGACTTTGAAGGCGCCTTCCACATGCACCTGGTACACCTGCTCCCAGTCACTGTCATCCATCTTGTGGAAGGTCTTGTCACGCAGGATGCCCGCGTTGTTCACCAGCACATCGACCCGGCCAAAACTGTCCAGCGCCTGCTCGACGATACGCGCACCGTGGCTGACCGAATCATGGTTGGCGATGGCGCTGCCACCGGCGGCGCGGATCTCCTCCACCACCCGGTCGGCGGCCGAGGCGCTGGCACCTTCACCGTGGGTAGAGCCGCCAAGGTCGTTGACCACCACCCTGGCCCCGCGCGCGGCGAACAGCAGCGCGTGGGCGCGGCCCAGGCCGCCACCGGCACCGGTAACGATTACCACGCGATCTTGCAGGCGGACAGGCTCGGTCATGCTCATGGCTCCAGGCGGGTTCAGGTCAGCCGAGTGTCCGCCGCCAGCGGCAAGCGGACAATCAAGCTCACGCAGGCTGAATGCCTGGCAATAACGCAGGGCGATGAGGCCTCGTCAGGACCACGCCACTTTCGGCTGGTAGTAGCTCAGCGGTTGTTCACGAAAAGCCAGGTAATGGCGCAGTACCTGCACCGGCGCTTCGGTGTGCGGGTAATGGCCAATGCCCTGCAGTTGCACAGTGTCCGGCTCCGGCACCAGTTGCCGGTACCGCTCGAGCATGTGCGCGCCGGAAAGCGGGTCGACCACGCCATTGATGAAGCGCAGCGGTACGCCTTTGCGCTGCATCGCCCCGACCCAGCGTTCGCGGTGCAACCTGCGCTCCGGCATGTAGCCCACCAGCTTGTGCAGGATGCGCGTACCCCGGTTGGCAGCGATCAGGCTCCAGAAGTCATCCAGCGCGCTCTCGCTAGGGTGAGTGCAAGGGCCGTAGACCTGGGTCACGTTGCGCACCAGGTCGTCACGCCCGAACGAGCGCCCGACCAACCAGCCAAAGCGGCTGAGCAGCAGCTTCTGGATCAGCAGCATGCGGCAGCTTTCGGGGAACAACCCGCTGTTGAGAAACACGCAACTGGCGATGTCGGCACGTTGCTCATGGTGGCGCGCCAGCAGTTCCTGGGCCACGCTGCCGCCGTAGTCGTGGGCCAGCAGGTGCACCGGCTGCTCGACCTTGAGGTGGGCAAGCAACGCCTGTTGCAGGTCCGCTTGCTCCATCAGGCTGTAGGTGTGATCGACCGGTTTGGCCGAATCACCGAAGCCGAGCATGTCACAAGCGATCACCCGGAAGCGTTGGCTCAATGGTCCCCACAGGTAGTGCCAATCCCAGCTGGCGGTGGGGAAACCGTGCAACAAAAGCAGGGGCTCTCCTTGCCCTGCGGTCCAGTAGCGGATGCTCTGGCCCCGGAAGGTGAAACTCTGTCCCCGGGTACGCCAGACGCACAATGGAATTTCGGCCATAGGCATCAGAACGGTCCCGGTGATGTGGTGTTGGCGGAATAGGGCAAGGCTGCGGTCATTGCATGTCACCTCGGCACATACATGTGCTCTCTATGTCGAGGCAGAGTCTAGCTAGCAGCCAACTGGCTGGAACTTGCGTTGCCAGCCAGCTTGATGACTGAGCGAGTCAGTGGCACGAACGGTCAGAGCAGCATGGCCAGCAGCGGCGCCGCGAACAGGTTGAGCAGCCCGGTCAGGACCATGACCAGGCCGGCCACCGAGCCTTCTTCGCGGCCCACCTCCTGCGCCCGGCTGACCCCGGCGCCATGCGCGCCAACGCCAAACAACGCACCCCGTGCCAGCGGCGTGCGCAGCGGCAGCCAGCGCAACAGCACGCCACCGAACATGGCGCCGAGCACGCCGGTGAACATCACGAACACCGCCGTCAGCTCCGGCACGCCACCCAGGTCATGGGCCAGCGGCATGGCGAAGGGCGTGGTGATCGAGCGCGGCACCAGCGACAGGCTGGTTGCGCTGTCCAGCGCCAGAAGGTGCGCCAGGCCCCAGGAGCTGGCGATCGAAGCACTGCTGCCGGCCAGCATGCCCACCAGCAGGGCCGGCCAATGGCGCGCCAGCATGGCCCGCTGCTGCCAGATCGGTACCGCGAAGGCTACAGTCACTGGGCCAAGCACGCTCATCAACCAGTGCGTGTTGCGAGCGTATTCGGCATAGGCTGTATGCAGCGGCACGGCCACCGCCAACAGCAGCACAGGCACCAGAATCAACGGCGACAGCAGGTAGCGCTTGCTGCGCCGGTACAGCCAGCGGCTGCCCAGGTAAGCCAGCAAGGTCAGGGCCAGCCAGAACAGCGGCATGGGTTCAAGGCTCATGGCGCAACCTCCAGCGGCACACCAGCTCCACGGTCAATGCGGTCACCACCATCACCATCAGCGTGCTCACGGCGATCACCAGCAAGATGCGCCAGCCCTCTTCACGGATCAACGCGCCGTAGTCGAGCAGGCTCATCAGCGCCGGGATGAAGAACAGCAGCATCTCGGCCATCAGCCAGCCGGCGCCCAGTTGCAGCATGGCCGGCTTCATCACACCCGACGCGAACAATACCAGCAGCAAGGCCAGGCCCATCACGCCACCGGGGATCGGCCAGCCCAGCCAACTGGCAAGCTGGCCGCCGAGCAGGAACAGGGCACAGAGAATCGCCAGCTCGACGAGCAGGCGCAGGGCTTTTTTCACTAACGCGGGTTTCATGGGGGGGTCCTCGACAGGCCCTCATTTTAAGATTCGGCTGCCTAGGCCAGAAGCGAATTGTTAGACTGGCCACCATTCCATAATGGAATCGGAACATGGAATTCAAACAACTGCGCAGCTTTATCGAAGTGGTCCACCGCGGCGGTTTTACCCAGGCGGCACACACCCTGCACATCAGCCAGTCAGCGGTGAGCAAGCAGGTGGCCCAGCTGGAGCAAGATGTGGGCCAGCCGCTGCTGGAGCGCCAGGCTTCACAACTGCACCTGACCGCTGCCGGGCGTATCGTGCTGGAACGTGGTGAAGCCTTGCTGCGCCAGCGCCAGGCGTTGCTCAACGAACTGGACGATCTCAGCCAGATGGAACGTGGCGAACTGCGCCTGGGCTTGCCGATGCTGGGCAGCGACGCCTTGTTCGCCGGCCTGTTCGCCGAGTATCGACGGCGCCACCCGAACATCGCCATCCAGCTGCTCGAAGGTGGCAGCCGCAATGTCGAACAGGCCGTCAGAAGCGGGGAACTGGAGCTGGGCGGCAGCTTGACGCCCAGTGACGAAGCATTCGACTACCAGCCGTTCTGCAACGAACCCCTGGATGCCTTGCTACCGGCTGGGCATGCCTTGGCGGGCTCGGACGGGGTGGACCTGGGGCAACTGGCCGATACGCCGTTTCTGCTGTACCAGCGCAGTTTCGTGCTAAACGATCGGCTGTTGAAGGCGTGCCAACAGCAGGGTTTTACCCCCAAGGAAGGCGGGCGCAGTGGCCAAGCAGATTTTTTGGCGGCGCTGGTGGCGGCGGGCCAGGGCGTGGTGTTGCTGCCCCGGGTGGTGGCAAAAGCGCTGGAGCGCCCCGGGGTGGTGCGTTTGCCGCTGCGTTCGCCGGGGGATCTGCGTTGGGATATTGCCTTTATCTGGCGACGCGGGGCTTACCTGTCACGGGCGGCGAAGGCGTGGCTGGCCTTATTGCGCGAGTGGCCGGTGCTCCCCAGTTCACACCTGTAGGAGCAGCCTTGTGCTGCGAAGAGGCCGGTAAGGCAAACGACTCTTTCCGGCTTTATGGCCTCTTCGCAGCACAAGGCTGCTCCTACAGGGGCACCACAGTCCTCGCCTGGTCAGGCTTTCAGCGCACTCGCCAGCTCAGCCAACCACGGCTCGGCATCCGCCTCCGGGGTCACCGTCTCGCTCGCATCCAGGCGCAGCATCGGCTGCACTTCGCGCACGCCCAACTCGGCAAACAGCTCGCGCATCTGCTCGCCACCACCACAGTAGGTGTCGCCATAGCTGGAATCGCCCAGCGCAATCACTGCGCCCGGCAGGCCGCGCCAGGCCGCAGGCAGGGTGTCACGAATGGCGCTGTACAGCGGCATGAGGTTGTCTGGCAGCTCGCCCATACCGGTGGTCGAGGTCACGGCCAGCAAGGCGTCGGGGGCAAAGCCCTGAAGATCCTGAAGGGTGGCGCGCGCCGCATGCCAGGCCTCCAGCCCCGCGGCCTTGAGCAGCGATTCAGCGTGACGGGCGACTTCTTCGGCGGTGCCATAGACCGATCCGGAAATAATGACGACTTTCATCGGGAAGAGGATTCCGAAACTGAGTGAAAACGTAGGATACTAGCATCCAGCGATGGCAAAAGGCCGCCTCTACCAAAGTCGCCGCCTTCAGCCCAGCTTCGCACCCTTTCTTGCTCGATGGCCCGAACATGATCAACGCACAATTGCTGCAATCGATGGTCGATGCCTCCAATGATGGGATCGTGGTCGCCGAACAAGAAGGCGACGACACGATCCTGATCTACGTGAACGCCGCCTTCGAACGCCTTACTGGCTACAGCCGCGACGAAGTCCTCTATCAGGATTGCCGTTTCCTGCAGGTCCACGACCGTGACCAGCTTGGCCGCGCGCGCATCCGCAAGGCCTTGGCCGAAGGCCGCCCGTGCCGCGAAGTGCTGCGCAACTACCGCAAGGATGGCAGCGCCTTCTGGAACGAGCTGTCGATCACCCCGGTGAGGAGCGACGCCGACCAGCGCACTTACTTCATCGGCATCCAGAAGGACGTCAGCCGCCAGGTCGAACTGGAACGAGAACTGGCCGAGATGCGCGCTCGTCCGAAAGCCGACGAACGCACCTGAACCAAGTACGCCACGCACGGTCAATCCCGTTGAAGAAATCGCCACCTCCGAGTTCGATCATGCAAGCAGACGTGCTCCTGACCCAGGACGAGCTGGATTTCATACAGAACATGCAGCATTCGCCGCAATTGAACCTGGCCGACTCCATGTCGAGCCTGCTGGTCAATGGCGACCGCCGCATCCAGAACCTGCTCACCCGCCTGGTGGCCAACGAGCAAGTGACCTTGCAGGCCCAGTTCAATAACCAGCAGATCAGCTTCCCGCTGCAACTGGTGGAGGACGAGTTCCACGCCCTGCACCTGCAACTGGGTTCACCGGAAATCTACGAAGACGGCCCCATGCTGCGCCCGTGGCGCCTGTCGATGGACCAACCGAGCGCACTGCTCGATGCCCATGAGCAGACAAGTGGCCTTTGGGTGCGGGATATTTCCTTCAAAGGTGTGCTGGTGGAGGTGCGTGAATTACCTGCGGCACCCGCCCGCTTCGAGCTTCGCTTCGCCCCAGGGGGCATCAGCCCAATCGAACTGCATGGCGTGCTGGGCCGGCGCATCGGCCCGGACCTGGCAGCCTACGACCTCAGCCAAACCCCGGCCGAAGAAATCGAACGCCTGCGCGACTATATCCTCCAGGCCCATCGCCACGCCCACCCCGAGCTGCACACTCAGGTATCGAGCTGACCGGCCAAAAACTGCCGCAAGCGCTGGCGCATCACACTCCCCTGCGCCCCCAGGCAGGCGACAGGGCTGCCAGCCAGGCTCTCCTGCGCCACTTCCGCCGCTTCACCGGCCAGTAGCAACGGGCACTCCAGCACCGCCGCCAGGCGCGTAAGGTGGCGGGTAAGCTCCGCTGTCGGCGCCTGATGCGAAAACAGCACCAGGGCGGCCGGGCGCAGGCGTTCGCAGACCAGCGCCAGCTCTTGCAGCGGCTGCCCGCTCGCCAAGGGAATCACACCTGTTTCGTCGCTGCCCAGGAGCAAGCTGGTTACCAGCAACTCAAGCTCATGGCACTGCCCCGGCAACGGCGCCAACAGCACGCTACGGCTGCGCGGCACATGGGCAAGCTGCAGGCGGGCGAACACCCGACCGCGCAGGAACTGGTCAAGGAACAGCCATTCACTGGTCTGCCCGTAGCCGCCTTGCCGAACCGCCATGTCGTGCCACACAGGCATGAACACTTCGGCGAACACCTGGTCGAGGGTGCAGGCGGCAAACACGGCTTCGTACAGGCGATCCAGGCCTGCCACGTCGAAACCCTGCACCGCCAGGCGAATCTGGTGCTGCCAGCGCAGCCAGGCATCGGTCGCGCCGCCCGCCTGCCCGGCAAGGGCATGGCCCCGCGCAAGAATACTGCCCACCTTGCTGACCGCCACACCGCGCTCCAGCCAGCCGAGGATACGGCGGATTTCATCGATGTCGGCCTGTGAGTACAGGCGGTGGCCACTGTCGGTACGAATGGGCTGGATCAGGCCATAGCGGCGCTCCCAGGCACGCAGGGTCACGGCATTGACGCCGGTCAGACGGGAAACTTCACGAATCGGAAACAGCTCCTGCTGCTCGAAGCTGGCATCGATCACCGGATTACGTCCCTGTTCGTTCATCTGCACGGTGTACCCTGAGTGCGCACGTTGAACACGTAGTCTACTACGCCAGCACCCGCCGCAGGGTGCAACCGTTTGCCGGCGATCGCAACTGCGCGATAATCCGCGCCCGATTCTTGCATGCACGCCTGCGTCGCCCACCACCCCGGGCCACGCAGCCAAAGGGGCCAGCTACCCGCCAGCCCCGTTGCCAGGAGATACACGATGTCTACCCCACCCGTCACCCTGATGGTGTCGCGCCGCGCCGCCCATGGCCGCTACCAGGACCTGCTGGCCTGGTTGCACGAAGGCGAGCAGCTGGCCACTGACTTCCCCGGCTACCTCGGCTCGGGCATTCTCGCCCCGCCCCGCGATGGCGACGAATTTCAGATCATCTTCCGCTTTGGCGACGAGCCCACCTTGCACGCCTGGGAACATTCCGCCTCGCGCCGGGCCTGGTTGCAGCGCGGCAATGGCTTGTTCGAACGCCCCAAAGAGGCGCGCGTAAGTGGTATCGACGACTGGTTTGGCACCAACATGGTGCAAAAACCACCCCGTTGGAAGCAGGCCGTGGCCATCTGGTTGGCGTTCTTCCCCGTCTCGCTGGCATTCAACCTGCTGTTCGGTCACTGGTTGACGGCACTCGACCTGATACCGCGAGTACTGCTCAGCACCCTGGCCCTGACGCCGCTGATGGTGTACCTGTTCATCCCGTTGTCCACCCGCCTGCTAGCCAGTTGGCTGCAGGCCTCCCCGGCCACCGCTGGCGCCTTGCGCAGCCGCTGAGGCCAGGCCATACAACAGGGAAACAGTTCGGGTATGCTGGGTGGCAACCAAAGGACAGACAAGTTGACCGCCCTGAACATGAACAGCCCCATTCTCGTTACCGGAGCCAGCCAGCGCGTCGGGCTGGCCCTGGCCCTTGAACTGGCACAGGCCGGCCATACGGTGGTCAGTGCCAGCCGCAGCATCCAGCCACAGGCGGCCCACCCGAACATCGTGCAGTTCCAAGCCGACCTGTGCCAGGCGGCCGACCGCCAGGCGCTGATCGACCACCTGCACAACCATTACGACGGTTTGCGCGCCATTATCCACAACGCCTCGCTGTGGCTGGACGACGGCCTCGACAACCTCGAGACCATGTTCCGCCTGCACGTCGAAGCGCCCTACCACCTCAACTTGGCCTTGGGCGACCTGCTGGCCAAGGTGGGGAAGGCCGACATCATCCACATCTGCGACGAAACCTCTTCACGCGGCAGTAAAAGCCACATCGGCTATGCCGCCACCAAGGCCGCGCTGCAGAACATGGTGCTGTCATTCGCCGAAAAATATGCGCCCAAGGTGCACGTGAACGGTATCCTGCCCGGGCTGCTGATCCTCAAGGAAGGGGGTGACGAAACCTACCGCCAGCAAACCCTGAAAAAGGCCCTGCTGGAATTCGAACCCGGCGCCGGCCCGCTGATCGAGACAGTCAAGTACCTGCTCGCCAGCCAGTACAGCACCGGCAGCCAGGTGGTCATCAACGGTGGCCGCCACCTGAAGAACCGCATGACTTGAGAGACGCCCATGACGCCACAACAACAGCTCGAACTTGAGGCCGCCGCCTTCCGGCGCCTGGTCGAACACCTGCAAAAACGCACCGATGTACAGAACATCGACCTGATGAACCTGTCCGGTTTCTGCCGCAACTGCCTGTCCAAGTGGTACAAGGCCGCGGCTGACGAGCGCCAGCTCGACCTGAGCCTGGATGACGCCCGCGAAGCGGTGTATGGCATGCCCTACGCCGAGTGGAAAGCCCAATACCAGAAAGAAGCCAGCGCCGAACAACAAGCGGCGTTCGAAAAAGGAAAACCTCGTGACTGATCTGAACACCCTGCGCGCCAGCCTGGCCAGCGGCCAACATGTATTTGCCGATACCCTGGCGTTCATTGCCGACCACTACAGCTACCAGCCTCAGGCTTTCAACAATGGTGGCGTGGAGAATGCCGCCGGGCAGAACGAAGGTTCGTGCAAGACCCTGGGCCTGGCACTGCTGGAAGGGCTGAGCGACCAGGAAGCGCTGCTGGCCTTTGGCGAGCATTACCGTGACGTGGTGGCCACGCCTGAAGGCAACGACCATGGCAATATCCGCGCGCTGATCAACAATGGTTTGGCGGGTGTGAAATTTGCCGGGCAGCCACTGTCGCGCAAGGCTTGATATCGCCGGGGCCGCATTGCGGCCCATCGCGGCACAAGGCCGCTCCTACAGGGACCGCGAAACCTCCATCAATCGATGATTGTTCCCGGTACCTCAGTGGCCAACAACCCTTGCTGCAACCACTGCAAGGCTATCGGCCACAGGCTTTCGCGAAACCGGTCATGGAAAAACGCGAAATGGCCAATCTCCTCGACCGAGATATCCACAGGCGCGATGCGCAGGTGCTGGGCACCCTGTAGATAACCCAGCAACCGCTCGGTGGCGGCAACGGTGCCGAATGGGTCGTCGGTCAGGCTGATGGCCAACGTCGCCGCACGCACCTGAGCGAACGGTAGCGTCGCGAGCGCCCGCCCGCTGGGACGGTGCTCATAACGTGGGGTTCGGGTGGTCCAGTCACGCACCACGCCAGATGGCGTGTCCTCCAGCCAGCCCAGGCGCTTGCCGGGGAAATAGCCGAATAGCCGAGTCAGTATCGGCATTACCACATGCCACTTGCCCACCAGCTGCCAGCGCTGGGCGGCTGCGTAGTCGCGCCAGTAGGCGAACTGCGCGCCCACCATCACCACCCGCCGCACCTGGCCTGCCGACGGTGCCAGCCCCACCGCGCAGCCGCCGAAGCTGTGCCCCACCACATCCACCGGCTGACCAGGAAAATGCGCTGCCGCATGCGCCAGCATGGCTTCGAAGTCCAGCCGGCCCCAATCGCTCCACGAGGCCTGGAAACCCCGTAGCGATGCCGGGCGGGATTCGCCGATGCCACGGTAGTCATAGGTCAGCACATCGCAGCCTTGGGCGAACAGGTAGTCGGCAAAGCGGGAGTAATAGCGGCAGCGTACCGAAGTGGCAGCGTTGATGATCACCAGCGGGCGCTGGGGGTCAGGGCGAGCGTGGCGCCAGCGGAAGCCACCGAGGCTGTAGCCGTCAGCTGTGGCCTGGCGAAATGGGGCGGCGGGTTGGGTGAGGCTACTCATGGCGCATTCCCTGTTGTCGTGCGCCAAAACTAGCAAAGATTTCGTAGCCTGTACCGGCCTCTTCGCGGGCATGCCCGCTCCCACAGGGATTGCGCATGCCTTGAGGTAAGCACTGAACCTGTGGGAGCGGGCAAGCCCGCGAAGAGGTCGGTACAGGCTGGCCCGATTACAGCTCGATGCAGTCGAACTTCACATCGGTCGCCACCTCTTCGTCGTAGTTGACGTCAGCGCGCTCGAAACCGAACAGGTTGAGGAACTGCTTCTTGTAACCGGCGTAGTCGGTCAGCTCGAACAGGTTCTCGGTGGTCACCTGTGGCCACATGGCCTTGCAGGCGTCCTGCACGTCGTCGCGCAGTTCCCAGTCGTCCAGGCGCAGGCGAGCTTTCTCGTCGACCTCGGCCGGGGCACCATCGGCACGGTACATGCGGTCGCGGAACATGCGGTCCAGCTGGTCCTGGGTGCCTTCGTGAACGCCCTTCTCCTGCATGATCTTGAAGACCATCGACAGGTACAGCGGCATCACCGGGATGGCCGAGCTGGCCTGGGTGACCACCGACTTCAGCACCGCCACATTGGCGCCGCCTTTCACTTCACCGGCCAGTTTCTTGTCCAGGCGCAGGGCGGTTTCGTCCAGGTCCTGCTTGGCCTGGCCCAATGCACCGTGCCAGTAGATCGGCCATGTGATTTCAGTGCCGATGTAGCTGAAGGCCACGGTACGGGCGCCTTCGGCCAGCACGTTGGCGCCAGCCAGGGCATCGATCCACAGTTGCCAGTCCTGGCCACCCATGACGGTGACGGTGTCGGCAATTTCCTGCTCGGTGGCCGGCTCGATGCTGGCCTCGATGATGGTGTCCTTGTTGGTGTCGATGGCGGTCGACTTGTACGGCTGGCCGATCGGCTTGAGTGCCGAACGAATCACTTCACCGGTCTGCGGCAGCTTGCGCACGGGCGAAGCCAGCGAGTAGATGACCAGGTCGACCTTGCCACCCATTTCGTTCTTGATCAGTTCGATGACCTTGGCACGGGCTTCGTCGGAGAAGGCGTCACCGTTGATCGACTTGCTGTACAGGCCCTCGGCCTTGGCGAACTTGTCGAAGGCAGCAGCGTTGTACCAGCCAGCGGTGCCAGCCTTGGTCTCGGTGCCTGGCTTTTCGAAGAACACGCCCAGGGTGTCGGCCTTGAAGCCGAACGCCGCGGTGATGCGGGCTGCCAGGCCGTAGCCGCTGGAAGCACCGATGACCAGGACCTTCTTCGGGCCATCCTCGCGCACGCCCAGCTTGCGGGTGGCTTCGATCTGGTCACGGACGTTGAGCTCGCAGCCCTTCGGGTGAGTCGTGGTGCAGATGAAACCGCGAACCTTAGGATGAATGATGGCCAATGTCTGTACCTCGTCAGGTTTATGCCGGGGAAGCGCCGCTCGGGGCGATTCCGATTGATCAGAGGGTGAGACTACCCCCGCAAGTTATCCGACACATATTACGGGGTGATCAAAAGGATGCAAAACCGAAACAGGCAATATCAACCTGACAGCAGAGCGGCTTTCAACCAGTCCAGAAACTGCCGGGCCAGCGGATCCTCCTGACTGTCTCGATGCACCAGGCAAGCCCACGCAGGCCCACGCACGCGCTGCACCGACAACGCCTGCAAACGCCCCTCGCCCACTGCCCGCCGCGCCAGCAACTGGCTGACCAGTGCCACCCCCAACCCCTCGCTCGCCGCATCCAGCAACAACCCCGGGTCGGAAAAATTCAGCCCCTTGCCCTGCTGCCCAACATCCTCGCCGCCCTCCAGTTGCCAATGGCTCCAGTCCATTTCCCGTTCGCCATGCAAGGTAGTGCGCGCGGGCGAAGTCGCCAGTGAGGGATGGCAGGCCGGGTACAGCTGGTCCTGGTGCAACACGCTGAAACTGCACTCGGCCTGGGCACTTAGGTCATCGCGGATGGCCAGGTCGATGGTCTCGGTGGCCATGTCCGGCACCTCGAAACTGGTGAACAACCACAGGTCGACGTCCGGGCAGCGCTGGTGAAAGTCCGCCAGCCGCGGCAGCAACCAGTGCCTGGCAAACGCCGGGCTGGTATTCACCACCAATTGGTTGGGTTTGCGGTACTGCTCCAACCGACGAATGCCTACGGCCAGGTGCTGCAACAGCGATTGCGTGGTGCTGAGCAAGTCGTGCCCGGCGTCGGTCAGGCTCACGCTACGGCCACTGCGATGGAACAGCGGCTGCTCCAGGTAGGTTTCCAGGCTGCGAATCTGCTGGCTGATGGCGGACTGGGTCAGGTTCAACGCCTCGGCAGCCTTGTGGAAGCTGCCCAGTCGCGCAGCAGCCTCGAAGCCGCGCAGGGCATTCAGGGGTGGCCAGTGTTTAAGCATGATCGATAAGCCCTACTGATCAGATATGCGCTAAATCTATCGTTTGTCGCGGGCCAAGCCTAGCCATAGCATGGACACCAACACCCGCGACGGCGGGCTTCGTTGATAAAAATCCTTAATAGATCGGAGTTCACTATGCACCTGTCCCTCGACAGCGGCTGGCGTATGCCTGCCGAATGGGCCCGCCACGCGGCAACCTGGATGGTCTGGCCACACAATCAGGCCCTGTGGGAAAGCGGCTGGCACGTGCGCCTGGCCGATGTACAGCAGGACTACGCCCGTGTCGCAGCGGCCATCGCCCGGTTCGAGCCGGTAAAGATGGTGGTCGATCCGTCCGCCGTGGCCAGCGCCCGTGCCCTGTGTGGCGCCAATATCGAGCTGATCGAACTGGCCGTGGACGACAGCTGGTGCCGCGACAGCGGCCCGAGCTTCATCTGCCACCCGCAGCAGGGCCTGGCTGGGCTGAGTTGGCGCTTCAACGCCTGGGGCGGCAAGTCGCAACACAGCCTTGACCGCAGCCTGGGCCGGCGCATCCTCGACCAGCTCGGCCTGGACGGGTTCAGCACCTCGCTGTGCAACGAAGGGGGTGCGATCCATGTGGATGGCGAAGGCACGCTGATCACCACCGAGTCGGTGCTGCTCAACCCCAACCGCAACCCAGGCATCGGCAAAGCCGAGTTCGAGGCCTGCTTCGCCCGCTACCTGGGCATCAGCAAGACCATCTGGCTGCCGGGTGACCCGCAGTACGTCACCGGCGACATGACCGACGGCCACGTCGATGGCGTATGCGCCTTCGCCCGACCAGGCGTGCTGCTGGTCGACGCCACCCATGACCCACACTCGGTGTACGCCGAAGTGGTGCGAGAAAACCGCCGCGCCCTGGAACTGGCCACCGACGCCCAAGGCCGCCATTTCGAACTGCTCGACCTGTACGAGGCCAGCGCCGCCGTCGATCAGGACGCCGAGGTGTTCTGCGCGTCATACACCAACTTCTACATCGCCAACGGCGCGATCATCATGCCGGCCTATGGCATCGCTGCCGACCAGGAGGCCGCTGCGCAACTGGCCCACGCCTTCCCAGGCCGGGAGATCGTGCCGGTGCGCATCGACCACATTGCCTACGGCGGCGGCGGCATTCATTGCATCACCCAACAGCAGCCCGAGGTGCAACCATGAGCCGGCTGCGCATTGCCACCACGCAAATGCCGTGCAGCTGGAACCTGCCCGACAACCTCGACCGTGCCGAACAGCTAGTACGCCAGGCCGCTGCCAAGGGCGCCCAGGTGATCCTGCTGCAGGAGCTGTTCGCCACCCCGTACTTCTGCATCGAGCAGGACCACCAGCACCAGGCCCTTGCCCAGCCCTACCCCGACAGCCCGATCCTGCAACGTTTCGCCGCACTGGCCGGCGAGCTGGGCGTGGTGTTGCCGCTGAGCTGGTACGAGCGCGCCGGCAATGCCTTCTTCAACTCGCTGACCGTGGCCGATGCCGACGGCCGCCTGCTCGGCGTATACCGCAAAACCCACATCCCCAACGCCATCGGTTACCAGGAGAAGGAGTACTTCAGCCCCGGCGACACCGGCTTCAAGGTCTGGGATACCGCCTTTGGCCGGCTGGGCATCGGCATCTGCTGGGACCAGTGGTTCCCCGAGACAGCCCGCTGCCTGGCACTGATGGGCGCCGAAGTCCTACTGTTCCCCACCGCTATCGGCTCCGAGCCCGGTTGCGCCGCACTGGACTCACGGGATCACTGGCAGGTCGCCATGCGCGGCCATGCAGCCGCCAACCTGCTGCCGGTGGTGGCGGCCAACCGCGTTGGCGAAGAGGTCGCCGCCAGCGATGCCGAATTGGCCATGCGCTTCTATGGCTCGTCGTTCATCTGCGACCACAAGGGCGCCATGCTTGCCGAAGCCGACCGCGACAGCAGCGGCATTTGGCTGCATGACCTGGACCTTGCCGGCATGCGCGAAGACCGCCTGAGCTGGGGCATCTACCGTGATCGCCGCCCAGAAATGTACGCAACGCTGCTGACCCTGGACGGCACACACCCACACAGCCTGAGGGCCTGAGCATGAAACGCCACGTTCTAGCCGCATTGGCGCTGGCTGCCTGCGCCAGCCAGGCCCAGGCCGAACAGCCGGTGCTGCGCCTGTACAACTGGGCCGACTATTTTGCCGAGGACACCCTCAAGCAGTTCACCGCCGAAACCGGTATCCAGGTAATCTACGACGTGATGGACGGCAGTGAGGTGCTCGAAGCCAAGCTGATGTCCGGGCGCAGTGGCTACGACCTGGTGTTCCCCGGTGATACCGTTGCCGAGCGTTTGATGCGCGCCGGCAGCCTGCAGCCACTGGACCACAGCCGCCTGGAAGCGCTCGACGATATCGAACCCGGCTTGCGCAAGCTGCATGCCCAGTACCCCAAGGCCAGCCAGGCCACGGTGCCCTACACCTGGGGCACCATCGGCCTGACAGTGAATGCCGACAAGGTCCGCCAGCGCATGCCCGATGCACCGCTGGACAACCTCGACTTGCTGTTCAAACCGGAACTGGCGGCCAAGTTCGCCGACTGCGGTATCTCGGTCATCGACTCGCCCGATGAAGTACTGGCCGTGGTGCTCAATTACCTCGGCCGCGAGCCACGCAGCGCCAAGCGTGAAGACCTGGCCGCCGCCAGCGAGCTGCTGAAGGCCATACGCCCGTATGTCCGCAAGTTCCAGTCACAACCGGTGACCGAACTGGTCAACGAAAACCTGTGCCTGTCACTGGGCTACAGCGGTGATGTGATCCAGGCCCAGCGTACCGCCGAGTCTGCGGGCAAGCACCTCGACTTCCAGTACCGCGTACCGCGCCAAGGCACCACGGTGTGGATGGACACCATGGCCATCCCGGTCGATGCCAAGCACCCGGAATACGCCTATCGTTTCATCAACTTCGTCATGCGTCCGGCGAACATGGCTGCCATCAGCAACTTCACCGGTTACCCCACCGCAAGCGCCAAGGCGCGCCAGGCGGTGGACCCACGCATGCGCGACAACCCCGATATCTATCTCGACCAAGCCACCTATGCCCGGCTGATTCCGGGCCGCGATATACCACAGGCCGACATGCGGGCACGCATGCGCGTGTGGACGCGCTTCAAGACTGCACAGGACTGAACCATGCCAAGCCGTAGAACCTTCCTGCAACTGTCGTTGGCCGCCGGCCTCGGCGCCGGCCTTGGCTTGCCGCTGGGCCTGGCTCGCGCCGAAGATCCAGGGCGCTGGTTCATGCCAGACGAGGGTGAACCGCAACAGCGTGCGTTCATCGCTTTTGGCGCCCAGGCTGCAATCTGGGAAGACTTTACCGCCGATGTACAGGCCGCACTCGGTCGCATCACCCAGGCCATCGCACGCTATCAGCCGGTGACGGTGTTCTGCCGCGCCAGCGAACGCCAGCTGGCCGAGCAGCACTGCGCCAGCCCGCGCACACGCTTTGTCGAGTGCAACCTGGACGACATCTGGATGCGCGACATCGGCGCTAACTTCGTCCTCGATGACGACGGCGCGCTGGGCGCGGTGGACTTCAACTTCAACGGCTGGGGCAACAAGCAGCGCCACCGCAACGATGCCCAACTGGCCAAGCGGGTGGCCACCCTGGCCGGCGCCCGCTACCAGCGCAGCGAACTGGTGGGTGAAGGTGGCGCCATCGAAGTGGATGGCCATGGCACCGGCATCATGACCGAAAGCAGCTGGATCAATGCCAACCGCAACCCAGGCTGGAGCAAGGCCGACGTCGAGGCCGAGCTCAAGGAGCGCCTGGGGTTGAGCAAGCTGATCTGGCTGCCGGGCATCGCCGGCAAGGACATTACCGACGGGCATGTGGATTTCTATGCCCGCTTCGTGCGGCCTGGGGTGGTGATCGCCAACCTGGACAACGACCCGGATTCGTATGACCACGCAGTGACACGCAGGCACCTGGAGATACTCAAGCGCGCCACGGATGCCGAGGGGCGGACGTTGCAGGTTCATGTCGTGTCACCGCCACAGCGTGGGCGGCGTAACAGGTTCAGTAAAGGGAACGACGACTTCGCAGCGGGTTACATCAACTACTTCGTGATCAACGGCGCGATCATCGCACCGCAGTTTGGTGATGCGCAGGCAGATGAGAAGGCCCGGGCGTTGCTGGCGGCGTTGTATCCGGGGCGGGATATCGTGCAGTTGGACATCGATGCCATTGCGGCCGGAGGAGGAGGGATTCACTGCGTGACCCATCAGTGCCCGGCCGTTTGAATGATGTTGCCTGTACTGACCTCTTCGCGGGCTCGCCCGCTCCCACAGGAAATTCCCAAATCTCAAGACCTGTGCATTACCTGTGGGAGCGGGCAAGCCCGCGAAGAGGCCAGTACCGGTCACCTCAATCTCGACGCCGGCGACGCCCGGTGATCATCGACAAAGGCAAGTTCTCGCGCAGCAGCACGCTTTCGTAGATGGCCGCTAGCACATGCACACACACCAGCGCCAACACCGCATTGGCCAGCCAGCCATGCAGGTCGGTCGGCCAATCGGCGCCCCACAGCGCGTCCACTTCCTGCGACGCCCAACCGGTCAGGCCCAGGCCAGCGATACCCGTCAACATCAACAGCATCACCAAAGCGCCGATCGGCGAATGGCCCAGGCGATGACAAGGCTCCCCGCGCAGCAGCTTGCGTGCATGCCCGGCCAGGCGCGCCGGGGTTGGCCAGAAGTCGGCCCAGCGCGCACTGGCTGGCCCGACGAAGCCCCAGACTACGCGCACCACGACACAACCCAGTGCGTAGTAACCCAGCCACTGGTGCCAGTCGTCGCCCTCTTCGTTGAAAAAGTAGTTGGCGAAGAACACCACGGCGATCGACAGGTGGCACAGCCGCAGGAGAGGGTCCCACAGCCGCACCGTGCCGTCGCTGTTCAATCGTGGTACTCCGACTTGACCGCCTTGCCGGTCACCGGGTCATGGTAGATCTCCACCTTGCGACCATCCTTGTCGAAGCCATAAATCTCGTAGCAGTTGCCCTTGGTAACCTTGAACTTGTTGATTTTGTAGCCCTGCTCCTTGAGCTGGGCCTGGAACTTTTCCTGGTCTTGCCAGGTGCTTTTATCTGCGCTGGTGCATTGGGTGGCGGCGAATGCTGTGCTGCTGCCGATCAGGAGGGTCAGTGCGATCAGGATGCGCATGGGCATGGGCTCCGTTCAGTTGAGTGAAACAGCACGGAATTCAGCTTAGTTGGACAGAGCGCCAAGCGCCCATTGATTTGTTTTCCACATTAATCCGAAAGAAAAACAAACTTAACAAATAAGCCAAACCCGCCGATGCTGGCGGCACTACGCCCATTGCACGGAGAACAACAAGATGAACGACGTGGTTATCGTCGCTGCAACCCGTACCGCCATCGGCAGCTTTCAGGGCGCCCTGGCCACTGTACCTGCTGTCGACCTTGGTGCCGCCGTGATCAAGCGGCTGCTGGAACAGACCGGGCTGGACCCGGCGCAAGTCGACGAAGTCATCCTCGGCCAAGTGCTCACCGCCGGCGCCGGGCAGAACCCGGCGCGCCAGGCTGCGATCAAGGCCGGCCTGCCCTTCAGCGTACCGGCCCTGACCCTGAACAAGGTGTGCGGCTCGGGTCTCAAGGCCTTGCACCTGGCCGCCCAGGCCATCCGCTGTGGCGATGCCGAGGTGGTGATTGCCGGCGGCCAGGAGAACATGAGCCTTGCCCCCTACGTAATGCCCTCGGCCCGTACTGGCCAGCGCATGGGCCATGGCCAACTGATCGACAGCATGATCACCGATGGCCTGTGGGATGCTTTCAATGACTACCACATGGGCATCACTGCCGAGAACCTGGTGGACAAGTACGGCCTCACCCGCGAACAGCAAGATGCCTTTGCTGCCGAATCGCAGCGCAAGGCGGTGGCGGCGATCGAGGCTGGCCGTTTCGACGCTGAAATCACCCCCATCGTGTTGCCGCAGAAAAAGGGCGAACCCAAAGTCTTCGCCCGTGACGAGCAGCCACGCCCGGACACCACTGCCGAGTCCCTGGGCAAACTGCGCCCGGCATTCAAGAAGGACGGCAGCGTCACGGCAGGCAATGCCTCCAGCCTGAACGACGGCGCCGCCGCCGTACTGCTGATGAGCGCAGCCAAGGCCAAGGCGTTGGGCTTGCCAGTGCTGGCGAAGATCGCCGCCTATGCCAGTGCCGGGGTAGACCCGGCAATCATGGGTATCGGCCCGGTTTCGGCGACCCAGCGTTGCCTGGAAAAGGCTGGTTGGCAGTTGGCCGAACTGGACCTGATCGAAGCCAACGAAGCCTTTGCCGCACAGGCGCTGGCCGTGGGCAAAGCGCTGGAATGGGATGCCGCGCGGGTCAACGTGAATGGCGGTGCGATTGCCCTGGGCCACCCGATTGGTGCTTCCGGGTGCCGGGTGCTGGTGACCTTGCTGCACGAGATGATCAAGCGCGATGCCAAGAAAGGTCTCGCGACCTTGTGCATTGGCGGTGGCCAAGGGGTGGCGCTGGCGATCGAACGTTGATCGAAATCTGACTAAAACAGGCCCGGCCTCTTCGCGGGCTTGCCCGCGAAAGGGCCGGGCCTGCTTACACAGCACTCTCAGGTATCAGAACCGCTCATCGGCAATAGCCGGCAAGGTCAGCTCGCGCACATAACTGGCCGGCGAAAGCTCCAGCAACGTGCGCACCATCAGCACCACATCGTGCAACGGTATCAGCCCGCCTTCCCCACGCGCCGCAGCCTCGGCCACCGGCACATCCAGGCTGTCTTCAGTGTTCAGGTACCCCAGGTTCAGGCAGGTCACCCCAAGCCCCTGCCCACGGTAGCCTTCGCGCAGAGCCTCGGCGATGCCGCGCAAGGCGAATTTCGAGGCGGCGAAGGTCACTTCCGGGCGACCACTCTGGGGCAGGCCCGAAGTGGAACCGGTCAGGATGATCCGTGGTTTTTCGCTTTCAAGCAGCAGCGGCAGCAGCCGCTTGATCAGCAGGATGGTGGCGGTGATGTTGCAGTCGACCATGCGCTGCAGCGCTGCATCACAATCATCAAGGAAGCTGTAGTGGTCTTCGAACGCTTCGGCCTCCCACAGGCCGAGGTTGTAGATCAGCGTATCCACGCCACCCTCAGCCAGCGCATGGGCTATTGACTCTACCGCAGCGGCAGGCTGGCCAAGATCGGCCTCGACCCACTGGGCGTCAATACCATTACCGACATTCACTGGCGCAGGTTTGCTGCGCGACACCCCGATCAACGTATCGCCGGGTTTGCCCAGCCCTTCCATGAAAGCCTTGCCCAGACCTTTGCTGGCGCCGACTACCAGAACACGCATCGCATCACTCCCTGTCGATTTGATCGGAGTCGGCATTCTAGAGGTTTTGCATCTGCCATGCCGATGATTAAGCCGCCGCGCGGTTCTGTTCCAGCGCAGCAGCGAGCACGGCCACTTCCTGGCATTTCTGCACGGCTACTTCCACCGGGCTGGGCGACAACGAGCAGGCCGGCGCCAGCCACAGCCGCTCCCCCAGACGCTCATGGGCATCGTGCAGCAGGTCCAAAGTGTGTCCCAGATCGCAAGGTGCGGCGTTGTGGCCGTCGACCAGGCCAAGCGACAGCACTTTATAGGCCGGCAGGCGGTCGAGAATGGTCACGTACTGGTCGGGTGCCTGCACCAGATCGATGTGCAGGCCATCGACCGGCAGGTTCGCGGCCAGGCCGAGGTTGCCTTCAAGGCCACCGGAGTAAATGGCGATGAGCTTCTTCAATGGCGCGCGCTGAAGGATGTTGTAGGCGCGTTCGTAAGCGTTTTTCCAGTCCTGCGGCAGGTCTTGGGCAAGGGTCGGTTCATCGATCTGCACCCACTCGACGCCCAGGGCCGCCAGGCGGTTGAGATACTGGTCATACAGCGGCAGCAGGCGGTCGAGCAGCTCCAGCTTGTCGATGCCGTCGTGGCTCTCGCCCTGCCACAGATAGGTCAATGGGCCGATCACCACTGGCTTGACCGCATGGCCCAAGGCCTTGGCTTGAGCCACTTCGTCGAAAAGTTGCGCCCAGCTCAGCTCGAACGGTTGGTCACACCAGGCAAAGTCACCCACCGGCAAAAGTTCGATGCCGGCGTCTTTTTGCACCTGCCAGTGGCGGGCACGCAGCTCTTGGTCGCGGCCAATGCGTGGAAAGCCCAGGTTGTGTGCCAGTGCCATGTCTTGTCCCTTCAGCATGCATAAAGTAATCAAGGGATTGTGCGGTTGACACTGGATTGAGACAAACTCATTAAATTTGAGATGAACTCAAGATTTCTTCATGATCATGGCGATGTCTCATTTGGAGCATCACCCTGCGCACCCGGACATGACCTCGCCCGCCTTCTGCCGCACAATGCCACCCTGACCACACCAGGTGCCCGGCCACATGAGCCTGTTGAAAACCGCGCTGCGCGAACAGAACTTCGTCTGCGTCATGGAGTTCGTCCCCAAGCCTTCGGCAGAACGCTTCGCCGCCATGGAAGCGATCCTGGCCCGTGCGCACCTGTGCGGCTGGCCGATGACCGTGGCCATCGGCGATCGCGTTGGCAGCCCGCTGGACATGTCGCCGCTGGACGCCCTCGCCTCGTTCAGCAACCCGGTACCTGCCTTGCCGCATTTTTCCGGCAAGGACCGTGAACGCCACCACCTGCTCGCGCAACTGCAACGCATGGACGCCGCTGGCCTCGACCAGCTATTGCTGCTGACCGGCGACCGCCTGCCCGGTCATGAACCTGGCCAGCGCCCGGTGCGCTATCTGGAATCGGTCGCCGCCCTGCAGATTGCCCGCCAGGCCTGCCCGCACTGGCTGCTGGGCGCGGCGCTGAACCCGTTCAAGTACCACGAGGAAGAAGGCGGCGCGCAGTATTTCAAGGCCGAGAAAAAGCTGGCAGCGGGGGCCGACTTCTTCACCCTGCAACTGGGCTTCGATGCCACCAAGCACCAGGAAGCCATGCACTGGATGCGCCGCCAGCCCACGCCCAAGCCCATGCTGGCTTGCCTCATGAGCCTCACCCATGGGCGCGCGGCAATGCTCGGCCACGTGGCCGGCGTCACGGTCACCCCGTCCATGCGCGACATGCTCGAAGCGGAGACCGCGCAGTCCAAGGCATTTGCCCAGGCGCGCAGTGTTGACCGCCTGGCCTTGCAGATCATCGGTGTAAAGCTGATGGGCTACGCCGGTGTGCACCTGTCGGGGGTTCACGAACTCAAACAGTTGCTGGCCCTGGAAGCCCGTATCGAGCACTGGCAAACCCAGGTTCACAATCTGGAGCAATGGGCGCCCGCCTGGCAGGCCAGTTGGCAGATGCCCGGCTTGCCGGCGGTGATCTTCCATCCGCCACAGGCGGGCTGGCGCCTGGGCGAGTCACGGGTGGATGCCTCCATCAAGGAAAAAGCCCGCTATCACCTGATGCATGGCCTGCATTCACTGCTGTTCAGCCGCCGTAACGGCCTGAGCAAGACCTTCGGTTGGGCGGTGCGCCAGCCGCTGTGGGCTACGCACCGTGGCGCACAAGTGCTGCACAGGTTGGAGCGCAGTGTGAAGCGCCCGCTTGTGGGTTGTGATACCTGCGGCCGTTGCCGCCTGGAAGACACCCTGTACATCTGCCCGGAAACCTGCCCCAAGGGCCTGGCCAATGGCCCCTGCGGCGGAACCGCGCTGAACCGCTGCGAATTCGGCGACCGTGAGTGCATCCACAGCGTCAAGTACCGCACCGCCAAGGCAGTGCGGCAAACCGCCGTGCTGACCGAGCGCCTGATCCCGTGCATCGAGGTCGAAACCCGCCAGCGCAGCTCCTGGCCGCAGTGGTTCGTAGCGCAGCCGCCGCGGCGGCTCAGCCCGCAGCCAGCGCCTCGAAGCCAGCCCGAATAGTAGCCTCGGGCAGTTCATCGGCGATGAACACCATCACGCTCTCGCGGGGTTCGCCAGCGGCCCACTCGACGTCCCAGTCAAAACCATAGAGTTTGAGCACGCCCTGGAACACCAACTTGCGTTCCTCGCCGGCAATGTTCAGCACGCCCTTGTAGCGCAGCAGCTGCTTGCCGTGGGTTTCCAGCAGCTCGTTCATAAAGTCGCTGAGGCGGTCGATATCCAGCGCGGTTTCCGTGCGCAGCACCAGGGTGGAGATACGGTCCGGGGTGGCGGGCTTGAGCACTGGGCGCAGCATCGATTGCACGTTCGCACCCAGGTCGGGGTTGAGGTTGAAACCTCGCACATCCAGTAGTTCGGCCAAGTCGATGCAGCCGTGTTCGACCACACGGATCGCCGCCCGGCCATTGATGCGGGCCAGGCGCTCGCGCAGGGCTTCTACCGCAGCCGGCTCGACCAGGTCGGTCTTGCTCAGCAGCAGGCGATCGGCAAAGCCGACCTGGGCCTGAGCGATGGTCTGGGTCAGGTGCAGTTCGGCATGCGCGGCATCGACCAGGGTGATGATACCGTCGAGGATGTAGCGCTCACGCAGCTCCTCGTCGATGAAGAACGTTTGCGCTACCGGCGCCGGGTCGGCCAGGCCGGTGCATTCGATAACCAGGCGATCGAAGGCGATTTCACCGGCATCCAGGCGTTCCAGCAGCAGGTACAAGGCGCGAGTCAGGTCGCCATGGATGCTGCAGCACACACAACCGTTGGCCAGGGTCATCACCTGCACCGGCTGGTCACCCAGCAGTTGGCTGTCGATACCAGCCTCGCTGAATTCGTTTTCGATCACCGCGAGCTTCAGGCCGTGCTCGGCCTTGAGCATGTGCTTGAGCAAAGTGGTTTTGCCGGCACCGAGGAAGCCCGTGAGGACGGTTACGGGAATAGGCGTCTGCACGCAGAAAGTCTCCTGAATCTGAAAATGACTGTGGGAGCCGGTTACCCAGGCTCCCACAGGTTCACACGTGTCGCAGGCTCAACAGCACTTGGGCCCGGACTTGCCACCGTAACGCGCTTCTTGTCGTTCGCGGAAGAACGCTTCGTAGCTCATCACCGGCTTGTCCGGGTGCGTCTTGCGCATGTGCTCGACGTAGTTGTCGTAGTCGGGCATGCCGACCATCAGGCGGGCGGCCTGCCCCAGGTATTTTCCCAGTCGACCCAAGTCGTTGAACATAACTGCAGCCCTCTCGATTACGCGTCAGGCAACGCCTGGAACGGGGTTTCCTTGTCGCTGCGCTCCTTGCGGCCCAGGGCGGCGTAGCCGACCTTGATGGCGAAGAACAGGATGCTGAAGACCACCAGCAGGAACAGAATCGTCAGGCCCGCGTTGGTGTAGGCGTTGAAGATCACGTGCTGCATCTGCCCGATGTCCTTGGCCGGGGCCAGTACCTGGCCGGCGTCCAGCGCGGTGCTGTACTTCTTGGCCAAGGCCAGGAAGCCAACCGCCGGGTTCGGGTCGAACAGTTTGATCAGGCCTGCGGCAGTGGTGCAGATCAGCAGCCAGACAGCCGGCAGCAGGGTGACCCAGATATAACGCTGACGCTTCATCTTGATCAGCACCACGGTACCGAGCATCAAGGCGATACCGGCCAGCATCTGGTTGGAAATGCCGAACAGCGGCCACAGGGTGTTGATGCCGCCCAGCGGGTCGATCACGCCCTGGTACAGCAGGTAGCCCCAAAGTGCCACGCAGCCAGCGGTGGCCAGTAGGTTTGCGCCCCACGATTCGGTGCGTTTGAGCGCCGGCACGAAGCTGCCCAGCAGGTCCTGCAGCATGAAGCGCCCGGCACGGGTACCGGCGTCCACCGCCGTGAGGATGAACAGCGCCTCGAACAGGATCGCGAAGTGGTACCAGAAGGCCATGGTGTTTTCACCTGGCAACACCTGGTGCAGGATCTGCGCGATACCGACCGCCAGGGTAGGCGCACCGCCAGCGCGGGCCAGGATGGTGTGCTCGCCGATGTCACGGGCGACGGCTTCGAGCTGCTCGGGTGTAATCAGGAAGCCCCAACTGCTGACCGTCTGCGCCACCGACGCAACGTCGGCACCAACCACTGCGGCCGGGCTGTTCATGGCGAAGTACACGCCTGGCTCGATCACCGAGGCGGCAACCATGGCCATGATGGCGACGAACGACTCCATCAGCATGCCGCCATAGCCGATATAGCGGGCGTTGGTTTCGTTATCCAGCAGTTTTGGCGTGGTCCCCGAGGAAATCAGCGCGTGGAAGCCCGACACCGCACCACAGGCAATGGTGATGAACAGGAACGGGAACAGGGTGCCTTTCCATACCGGGCCGGTGCCGTCGGTGAACTGGGTCAGCGCCGGCATTTTCAGCTCGGGGGCAATGATCAGGATACCGATGGCCAGGCCCACGATGGTGCCGATCTTGAGGAAGGTCGACAGGTAGTCACGCGGTGCGAGTACCAGCCATACCGGCAGCACGGCGGCGACAAAGCCGTAGCCCACCAGCATCCAGGTGATCTGCACACCGGTGAAGGTGAACGCCGGGCCCCACACAGGGTCCGCGGCGATCACACCGCCCAGCCAGATCGAGGCCAGCAGCAGTACCACGCCGACGACCGAGATTTCGCCAATGCGGCCCGGGCGGATGTAGCGCATGTAGATGCCCATGAACATCGCGATCGGGATGGTCGCCATCACCGTGAACATGCCCCACGGGCTTTCGGCCAGGGCCTTGACCACGATCAGCGCCAGCACCGCGAGGATGATGATCATGATCAGGAAGCAGCCGAACAGGGCGATGGTGCCCGGAATACGGCCCATCTCCTCGCGCACCATGTCGCCCAACGAGCGGCCATTGCGGCGAGTGGACAGGAACAGGACCATGAAGTCCTGCACCGCACCGGCCAGCACCACGCCGGCGATCAGCCACAACGTGCCGGGCAGGTAGCCCATTTGCGCGGCGAGTACCGGGCCGACCAAGGGGCCAGCGCCCGCGATGGCGGCGAAATGGTGACCGAAAAGAATGTGTTTGTTGGTCGGGACGTAGTCCAGGCCGTCGTTGTTGAGCACCGCCGGGGTGGCACGGCGCGGGTCGAGTTGCATCACCTTGGTGGCGATGAACAGGCTGTAGTAGCGATAGGCGACCAGGTAGATGGCCACTGCCGCGACCACGATCCACAAGGCGTTGATCGCCTCACCGCGACGCAGGGCGACCACACCCAGCGCGCAGGCCCCTATGACTGCCAGCGCCAGCCACGGAATGTGGCGTAGCAGGCTATTATTGTTGTTCATGGTTTGCTTCCAGCTGGTGGATTGGAAAGACCGCCTACCGAGTCTAGGGCCAGTCAAGGCGCATTGCCATACTTGCTTTGGTCTAGAGCCTCTGCGGCCAGATTGCGGTACCTGATGAACACATCAAATCAACTATAGTCAGGATGTCACCCGAGGGCCTACGTCATGAGCGATCACGAAGAACGCCGCCGCTTTCAGCGCATCGATTTCGATGCACCCGCCGAGCTGCGGCAAGGCCTGAAACGCTGGCCCGCCAAGCTGCTGGACCTGTCCCTCAAAGGGTTGTTGATAGAGCGCCCGGACAACTGGAATGCCGACCTGACCCAGGACTTCGACGCCATCATCCATCTGGGCAGCGAGGCACGCGTGCAGATGCAGGTCGAACTGCGTCACGAAGAGCCCGACCGCCTTGGTTTCATCTGCCTCTACATCGACCTCGACTCGATGAGCCATTTGCACCGTCTTGTGGAGTTGAACGTGGCTGACAGCACCGAAATGATGCGTGAGCTGCGCGAACTCATCGAATAATGAAATCTCTTAGCTAGCTAATAGCTTTCCCGCTTGGTGTTTCCTGTCTACCCAGACAGCTTTAAGCCTGGGTAGCAACACTTTGTACACACCCCTCTAATACAGCTTCTGACGAGTTGGTACGCCTTCTGCATTGGGTTTTCGCGCACCACGCGGCCGCGACTGTGCGCGCTCCAATCAAAATATTGTATACAATTCTTGTGGCAATCATTTGCAGGAAGTGTCTACAGTAGCGACACAACAATAAACAGAGAGCCTGCTCCATGACTACGTCCCCTAGCACGTCTCCCGCCAAGCGCCCCGAGGATGAAAACCTCGGTCTTGGTGCCAACCTGGCCTATGGTCTGCAGCATGTGCTGACCATGTACGGTGGGATCGTCGCAGTACCCCTGATCCTGGGGCAGGCCGCGGGCCTGAACGGTGCCGAAATCGGCATGCTGATCGCCGCCTCGCTGTTTGCCGGTGGCTTGGCCACCCTGTTGCAGACCCTGGGCTTGCCCTTCTTCGGCTGCCAGCTGCCGCTGGTGCAGGGCGTGTCGTTCGCCGGTGTGGCAACCATGGGCGCAATCCTCAGCAGCGAAGGCGGCGGTGGCCTGCCGGGTGTGCTGGGCGCAGTCATGGCGGCGTCGCTGATCGGCTTCCTGATCACCCCGGTGTTCTCGCGCATCACCAAGTTCTTCCCACCGTTGGTGACCGGTATCGTCATCACCACCATCGGCCTGACCCTGATGCCGGTGGCCGCACGCTGGGTGATGGGCGGCAACAGCGCTTCTCCGGAGTTCGGCAGCGTGGCCAACATCGGCTTGGCGGGGTTGACCTTCGCCATCGTGCTGCTACTGAGCAAGCTGGGCAGCGCGACCATTTCGCGCCTGTCCATCCTGCTGGCCATGGTGATCGGCACGCTGATCGCGTGGGCACTGGGCATGACCGACTTCAGCAAGGTCAGCGAAGGCCCGATGTTCGCCTTCCCCACGCCGTTCCACTTCGGTATGCCGGAGTTCCACATCGCCGCGATCCTGTCGATGTGCATCGTGATCATGGTGACCCTGGTGGAAACCTCGGCGGACATCCTCGCCGTGGGTGAGATCATCGAAACCAAGGTCGACTCCAAGCGCCTGGGCAACGGCCTGCGCGCCGACATGGCGTCGAGTATCCTGGCACCCATCTTCGGCTCGTTCACCCAAAGCGCGTTCGCCCAGAACGTTGGTCTGGTGGCCGTGACCGGGGTCAAGAGCCGCTACGTAGTGGCCACCGGTGGCGTAATCCTGGTAGTACTCGGCCTGCTGCCGATCATGGGCCGGGTGATTGCCGCCGTGCCTACCCCGGTACTGGGCGGCGCCGGCATCGTGCTGTTCGGCACCGTGGCGGCCAGCGGTATCCGCACCTTGTCCAAGGTCAGCTACAAGAACAACGTCAACCTGATCATCGTCGCGGCCTCGCTGGGCTTCGGCATGATCCCGATTGCCGCGCCAACCTTCTACCACCACTTCCCGAACTGGTTCGAGACCATCTTCCACTCGGGCATCAGCTCGGCGGCGATCATGGCCATCCTGCTGAACCTGATCTTTAACCACTTCACCACCGGCAACTCGGAAAACCAGTCGGTGTTCGCGGCAGCCTACGAGCGCACTATCCAGTATTCGGACATTTCAGCACTGCGTGATGGTGACTACTTCAAGGATGGCAAGCTGTTCGATGCCGAGGGTAATGAAGTGCCGATGCTGGAACTGGACGAGCATGGCAATGAAACCGTGAGGCGCACGGCGGTTGCCGAGCATTGACCGCTGACTGAGCGGTGAGGTGTGGGCCGATGCGCATCATCGGCCCCTTTTTCGTTTACCTGTCGGCAAACAATTCAGGGCATACGCGGAACCTGTAGGAGCAGCCTTGTGCTGCGAAGAGGCCATTACTGCCCATGCAAATCTACTGGCCATACCGGCCTCTTCGCAGCACAAGGCTGCTCCTACCGATACCGTGCCATCCTGAAGACGGCGAGGTACCTACTCGAACAATGCATCCAGGGCTTGTTCCAGCCGGGTCACGGCAATCACCTGCAACCCCGCCGGCGCCTCTTTCGGCGCATTGCCCTTGGGCACGATGGCGCGTTTGAAGCCGTGCTTGGCCGCTTCCTTCAAGCGCTCCTGGCCACTGGGCACCGGCCGCACCTCACCCGACAGGCCGATCTCGCCAAACACCAGCAGACCATGGGCCAACGGCCGGTTACGCAGGCTGGACATGACCGCCGCCAGCAGCGCCAGGTCCGACGCTGTTTCCAACACCTTCACCCCACCGACCACGTTAAGGAACACGTCCTGGTCATGGGTGGGAATACCACCATGGCGGTGCAGCACCGCCAGCAACATCGCCAGACGGTTCTGGTCCAGGCCCAGGGTCACCCGCCGCGGGTTGGCCAGGTGGCTATCGTCGACCAGCGCCTGCACTTCGACCAGCATCGGCCGGGTGCCTTCCCAGGTTGCCATCACCACGCTACCCGGCACTTCTTCCTGGGTGCGGTTGAGGAATATCGCCGATGGGTTGGACACTTCCTTGAGGCCACGGTCGGTCATGCCGAACACACCCAGCTCGTTGACCGCGCCAAAGCGGTTCTTTACCGCCCGCAACAAACGCAGGCGGCCATCGGACTCGCCTTCGAAATACAGCACGGTGTCGACCATGTGCTCCAGTACCCGCGGGCCCGCCAGCGAGCCTTCCTTGGTGACGTGGCCGACCAGGAAGATCGCCGTACCGCTTTGCTTGGCATAACGCACCAGCAACGCCGTGCTTTCGCGCACCTGGGCCACGCCGCCGGGAGCCGATTGCAACTGCTCGGTGAAAATCGTCTGGATCGAGTCGATCACCATCACCCTGGGCTTCTCGACGCGTGCCGTGGCAATGATGGTCTCGATGCAGGTTTCGGTCATGACCTTGAGCTGGTCCTGGGGCAGGCCCAGGCGCCGCGAGCGCATGGCGACCTGTTGCTGCGACTCCTCACCGGTGACATACAGCGCCGGCATGCCTACGGCGATGTTGCACAAGGTCTGCAGCAAAATGGTCGACTTGCCGATGCCGGGGTCACCACCAATCAGCACCACAGAGCCATCCACCAGACCACCACCCAGCACGCGATCCAGTTCGGTGCTGCTGGTGGTGAAACGCGGGATCTCTTCGACACTGACTTCGGCCAAGGTCTTGATCTGCGCCTGCTGCCCGGTCCAGCCTGCGCGGCCGCTGCTGGGCGCCGCAGCGCCGCCGCTTTCGATCATGGTTTCGACCAAGGTGTTCCAGGCCCCGCATTCGCCGCACTGGCCGGCCCATTTGGGGAAGGTCGCGCCGCACTCGGTGCAGCCATACAAGCGCTTGGCCTTGGCCATGGGTGGGGTCTCCTGGAAAAAACCGCCATGATAGCCGAGCGGGACGTGTCTCGAACGCTTCGGGATGCGACAAAACTATTCGTTCTAACTGCAGTCAGTAGCCCTGAACACAACGCATGAAGCGTTTTAGTGGCTTACACTGCGTTAACCTTACCTTTTGTTACAAGGAACCAAACATGGGCATGCTCAACGAGTTCAAGGCTTTCGCGGTCAAAGGCAATGTCGTCGACATGGCGGTCGGTATCATCATCGGCGCGGCCTTCGGCAAGATCGTCTCGTCCTTCGTCGGCGACGTGATCATGCCGCCACTGGGCCTGCTGATCGGTGGTGTGGACTTCAGCGACCTGGCCATCACCCTGAAGGCTGCCGAAGGCGACGTGCCAGCGGTGGTGCTGGCGTATGGCAAATTCATCCAGACCGTGATCGACTTCGTGATCGTGGCCTTCGCCATCTTCATGGGGGTGAAGGCGATCAACAGGCTCAAGCGTGAAGAAGCCGTGGCACCGACTACGCCGCCAGTGCCTTCGGCTGAAGAGACGCTGCTGACTGAGATTCGCGATTTGCTCAAGACGCAGAACCAGAATCGCCTGCCCTGAAATGGCTGGGGGCCGCTTTGCGGCCCCCAGGATTTACCAGTAGTTCTCGACCGCCACCTGCCCCGGCCGCTTGCTCAGGCTCAACTGCAAGTCACGCGCCTTCAGCACTTTTCGGGTCTCGTCGATCATTTCCGGGTTACCGCACAGCATCACCCGCGAGTGCTCCGGCGAAAGCTCCAGCCCCGCCGCCTTCTCCAGCTCGCCATTCTCGATCAACGTGGTAATGCGCTGATTCAGTGCCCCTGGGTGCTGCTCGCGGGTCACCACTGGAATGAACTGCAACTTGCCGGCGTACTCAGCCAGGTAATCGCGCTGTTCCAGCCCGGCGATTTCATCCACATAGGCCAGCTCCTTCGCCTCGCGCACCGAGTACACCAGCTTGATGCTGTCGAAACGCTCCCAGGCCTCGAAGTCCTGGAGGATCGACATAAATGGCGCAATGCCAGTACCAGTGGCCAGCAGCCACAGGTCGCGACCACCGACGAAGCGGTCGAGGGTGAGGAAGCCGAAGGCCTGGCGGTCGATCAGCAAGGTATCGCCTGCACCCAACCGGCTCAGCTCACTGGTGAACTCGCCACCGGGTACCACGATGGAGAAAAAGTCCAGGTGCTCGTCATGCGGCGCGCTGACCATGGAATAGGCGCGCCATACCACGCTGCCATCGGCCTTGGTCACGCCAAGGCGGGCGAACTGGCCGGAACGGAAGCGGAACCCCGCGTCGCGCGTAACCCGCAGGCTGAAGAGGTTCGGCGTCAGCGGCTGAACATCGAGCAGGGTCTGGCGGGTGAACTTTTCGGCGCTAGCGGTCATATCGGGCTCCAGGGTTGGCGTGTGCACAGTGTCGCCTAAAGTGGCCTGGATAAAAACCACCGCTTTGTAGGGCCTCATCACGGGTGATCGTACTGAAGTCGCAGAAAAAACTGAGCGCTATAACAAAAAAATCCCAATGCCATGGTAGGTCTTTCCTACAATGATTCGGGTACCCAAATGGATTGGATCCTTCACCCTGAGGAGGGTTTCAGATGCTTCACTGGAAACCCGAGCATCTTCATGCGTTCGTCAGCGAACGCAACCCGCGGAAGCTGTTCGACATCGCAGTCCATCTGGCTCAGGACCTGGACATGGATTACCTTGGGCTCAATATCCGCATCCAGATCGCCACGCAAACGCCAAGGCTGTACCTCTACAGCAACTACCCAATTGAGTGGATCGAGCGCTATCAGCGCGACGATTTCTACAAGCAGGACCCGGCAGCGAACGTGAGTCACAGCTCGACCATGCCCGTGCTGTGGACTGACGACCTGTACCGAGAAGCCCCAGAATTTCGCGAAGAAGCCTGCCAGCACGGCTTACGTCATGGCTGGACGCAATCGCTGCACGACCTGCAGCACAACGAAAGCCAGATCAGCGTGGCCAGGCCAGCCGAAATGATCGACATCGCCGAGCTTTACGACAAGGCCGGCAGCGTGCAGTGGCTGTGCCATACCCTGCATGCAGTGCTCGGCGAACACCACCTGAATACGCTGTGCCCTCCCCAACCGAAAATGAGCGAGCGTGAACTGGAAGTGCTGAAATGGTCGGCCGCCGGCAAGACCGCTGCCGACGTTGCCTGCATCTTGTCACTGTCGCAAAGCACGGTGAACTTCCACATCCGCAGCGTGATCACCAAGACCAACGCCGCCAACAAGGCTGGCGCCATCGCCATCGCCGCCCTGCGTGGCTGGATCTGACCTTCACAACCCTGCGACCTTGGCCAAAGCCCTGTAGAATCGCCCGGCAAAGCCCGTTGCGAACCGCAACGGGCAGTTTCGTACCCGAGCCAAACGCCATGCCCCTGTTGACCACCCCCTACGCCGAACTCGACCTGATCCGCCAGCCGGAGCAGGCCAACGACCCGTTGCAGGCTTTCGATGCCGCCGATGAGTACCTGCTTGCGCAGCTGCACGAACAGGCTCCTGACGCCAACTGCCGGGTACTGGTGCTCAATGACAGCTTCGGCGCCCTGGCCGCCAGCCTGGCGGGCCAGCTGCAGGTAGTCAGCAGTGGGGATTCGCACCTGGCACACCTGGCCTTGGAAAAGAACCTGGCACGCAATGGCCTGCCATTCGACAGCGTGCCGTTCGTACCGGCCAGTGAGCACTGGCAAGGCCTGTTCGACCGGGTGCTGGTGCGGGTGCCCAAGACGCTGGCCCTGCTCGAGGAGCAGTTGATCCGTCTGCAAGGCCATCTGGCACCCGGTGCCCAGGTGATTGCCGGGGCAATGATCAAGCACCTGCCACGGGCAGCCGGTGACCTGCTGGAGAAGTACATCGGCCCGGTGCAGGCTTCGCTGGCACAGAAAAAGGCCCGCTTGCTGACGGCAACGGTGGCCGAACGCCCGCTCGCCCGCTCACCCTACCCTAGCCGCTACCACCTCGATGCGCCGGCGCTGGCGTTGGTCAACCATGCCAACGTGTTTTGCCGCGAGGGCCTGGACATTGGCACCCGGGCGTTTCTGCCGCACCTGCCCCGCGACCTGGGCAACGCGCGCGTGGCGGACCTGGGCTGCGGCAACGGCGTGCTGGCGATTGCCAGCGCCCTGGCCAACCCAGACGCTCAGTACACCTTGGTCGATGAGTCGTACATGGCAGTGCAGTCAGCGCAGGAGAACTGGCAAGCTGCACTGGGCGAACGTGCAGCGAATTTCATCGCGGCCGATGGGTTGGCCGGGGTAGAGAAACAATCGCTGGACGTGGTGCTGTGCAACCCGCCGTTCCACCAGCAGCAAGTGGTGGGAGACTTCCTGGCCTGGCGCATGTTCCAACAGGCGCGTGAAGCGCTGGTGGTGGGTGGGGCGCTGTATATCGTTGGGAACCGGCACCTGGGCTACCACAGCAAGCTGGCGCGGTTGTTCCGGGGGGTGGAGCAGGTGGCGGCGACACCCAAGTTCGTCATTCTGAAAGCCCGTAAATAAGAGCCCGCGCCGCCCCTGTGGGAGCAACTGTCTTGTGCTGCTTGTGCCGGCCTCTTCGCGGGCATGCCCGCTCCCACAGGGATTGCGCATGCCTTGAGGTAAGCACTGAACCTGTGGGAGCGGGCTTGTCGATGCGTCGAACCGCCGCGAACACCGGCGAAGCCGGTGCCATCTATCGCGTTGCCTGCTTCGCGGGCACGCCCGCTCCCACAGGCGCCCCCGCTGCTCTCAATGGGTGGTCAATCCCGCAGCCCCCATGAACAAGCGCATCACCCACGCCGCCACACCCAGGGCCGCCACGCTCATCGCCCAGATCAGCAGTAGCCAACCCAGCCGCTGCCACAGCGGTTTCTTGTCTTCCAAACCATGCTTGCCCGTCATCATGTGGCCCTCCTAGTGATAGCCGTCTTCGTGGGTCACCTTGCCGCGGAACACGTAGTAGCTCCAGAAGGTATACATGAGGATGAACGGCAGGATGAATAGGGTGCCCACCAGCATGAAGCCCTGGCTTTGCGGTGGCGCCGCGGCATCCCAGATCGAGATCGACGGCGGGATGATGTTCGGCCACAAGCTTATGCCCAACCCGCTGTAGCCCAGGAAGATCAACACCAGGGTGAGCAGGAACGGCGTGTAGTGCGCATTGCGCGCTACCGCCTTGAGCAGCCCGTAGAAGGTCACCAGCACCAGCAGCGGCACCGGCATGAACCAGAGCAGGTTGGGCATGCTGAACCAACGGTCGGCGATTTGCGGGTAGGCGATGGGCGTCCACAGGCTGACGATACCGATCACCGCCAGCAGCACCAACGCCAGTGGCCGGGCCATGTCGTGCATTTTCTGTTGCAGCGGCCCTTCGGTCTTCATGATCAGCCAGGTGCACCCCAGCAGCGTGTAGGCAACGATCAGCCCCAAACCACAGAACAGGCTGAACGGCGTGAGCCAGTCGAGGGTGCCGCCGGCGAAATGGCGATCGACCACTTTGAAGCCTTCGAGGAAGGCCCCCAGGGCCACACCCTGGAAGAAGGTGGCAACCAGCGAACCCCAGATGAATGCCTTGTCCCAGATATGCCGCTTGTCGGCCTTGGCCTTGAAGCGGAACTCGAAGGCCACACCACGGAAGATCAGGCCGATCAGCATTAGGATCAGTGGCAGGTAGAGCGCCTCGAGCACCACGGCATAGGCCATCGGGAAAGCGCCGAACAGCCCGGCACCGCCCAGGATCAGCCAGGTTTCGTTGCCGTCCCATACAGGTGCGACAGTATTCATCATCACATCACGGTCCTGCTCGCCCTTGACGAAGGGAAAGAGCATGCCGATTCCCAGGTCGAAGCCGTCCATCACCACGTACATCATGACGCCGAAGATGATGATCACGGCCCAGATCAGCGGAAGGTCGATACCCATGGCTCAGTTCCCCTTGTTCAGGCTGGCAGAGGTGGCCTCTCGGCCATCATCGGCGGCGGACAACGGCCGCGCCGGCGTGCGTTTCTGGCCAGGGCCACCCGGTGTGTGCTCGTCACCCTCGCCGGTCTGCGGGCCTTTGCGCACCAGCCGCATCATGTAGCCAAGGCCTGTGCCGAACAGGGCGAAGTACACCACCACGAAGGCCACCAAGGTAAAGCCAAGCTGGGCGTAACTGTGGTTGGACACGCCGTCCGCCGTGCGCATCAGGCCGTATACCACCCAGGGCTGGCGGCCGATTTCGGTGGTAAACCAGCCGGCCAGTAGCGCAACCAGCCCGGACGGGCCCATCCACAGGGCCACATGCAGGAACGGACGCGAGCTGTACAGCGTGCCGCGCTTGCGCAACCACAGGCTCCACAGGCCGACGAAGATCATCAGGAAGCCAAGCCCGACCATGATCCGGAACGACCAGAACACGATGGTCGAGTTGGGCCGGTCCTCAGGCGGGAATTCCTTCATCGCCGGCACCTGCTTGTCCAGGCTGTGGGTCAGGATCAGGCTGCCGAGCGCCGGAATCTCCACCTTGAACCGGGTCGTCTCGGCCTTCATGTCGGGAATGCCGAACAGGATCAGCGGGGTCGGCTCGCCGGGCACGTTCTCCCAATGGCCTTCGATCGCGGCAATTTTCACCGGTTGGTGCTTGAGCGTATTGAGGCCGTGGAAGTCGCCGATCACAGCCTGAATCGGGGCGACGATCAGCGCCATCCACATGGCCATCGACAGCATCTTGCGCACCGCCGGGTTGTCACGCCCGCGCAGCAAGTGCCAGGCCGCCGAGGCGCCGACGAAGAACGCGGTGGACACGAACGCGGCAGTGGCCATGTGCATCAGGCGGTAGGGGAACGAGGGGTTGAACACCACCGCGAACCAGTCCACCGGTACCACCCGGCCATCGATGATCTCGTGACCTTGCGGGGTTTGCATCCAGCTGTTGGAGGCGAGGATCCAGAACGTCGAGACCAACGTGCCGAGCGCCACCATCACCGTGGAAAAGAAGTGCAGGCCACGGCCGACGCGGTTCCAGCCAAACAGCATGACCCCCAGGAAGCCAGCCTCGAGGAAGAACGCAGTGAGGACTTCGTAGGTGAGCAGCGGGCCGGTGACGGCGCCGGCGAAGTCGGAGAAGCGGCTCCAGTTGGTGCCGAACTGGTAGGCCATGACCAGGCCGGAGACCACGCCCATGCCAAAGTTGACGGCGAAGATCTTTGACCAGAAATGGTAGAGGTCACGGTAGACCTGGTTGTGGGTCCGCAGCCAGAGGCCTTCGAGGACTGCCAGGTAGCTCGCCAAGCCAATGGTGATGGCCGGGAACAAGATGTGGAACGACACGGTAAAGGCAAACTGCATTCGGGCGAGCTCTAAGGCCTCTATTCCGAACATGGTGCTTCCTCTTCAGATAATCCGGCGTCCGGGCGTGTGGCCCCAGTCGCCCACTGCCCCCACTTGGTCGAGTACGGCGAGTTGGAATTGTTCTGTTCGATCGCAGGGATTCCGGCCCAGAGGGCCAATTCGTTGAATCTGGAACGATTGACCCAGATCAACGAATGCTAGGAAGCATAGTCCCGAATGGCCCGGCGGGCCGTGTGGTTGATTGCCGCGTGACCAGTTGCCCCACCCTCTTTCACAACGCGTGAAAAAGTGCCGACCTGGGCAAACAGTAACCGTTTGTTACAAACAGATGATACGCTGCGCACCCCTCTACTGCGCCGAGGCCCCTGGTTTCCGATGTCCGATTCCGCACCGCAGTTGTTGCGTCACCACCGCCCTTTCCTGGCCTTCTGGCTGGCCCGTGTGTTCACCGCAAGCGGCTTCCAGATGCTCACTGTGGCCATTGGCTGGCACCTCTATCAGTTGACCGGCAATGTGCTGGACCTGGGCCTGGTCGGCCTGGTCGAGTTCGCCCCACGGGTGCTGTTCATGCTGCACACCGGGCATGTCGCCGACCGCTATGACCGGCGCAAGGTCGCCGCCCTGTGCCAGAGCCTGCAGGGGCTGATTGCCCTGGCGCTGGCGGTGGGCAGCGCTACCGACAACGTCACCCGCGAACTGATTTTCGGCCTGGCCTTCCTGCTCGGTGCCACCCGCTCGTTCGAAATGCCGGCCACCCAGGCACTGCTGCCCAATGTGGTGCCGCCCGGGCTGTTCCCACGGGCTGTGGCGGCTTCGGCATCGGCCACCCAATCGGCAACCATCGTGGCGCCGGCGGTGGGCGGTTTCCTGTATGCCTTCGGCAGTATCTGGGTGTACGGCCCCACCGTGGCCCTGTACGCCATCGCCTGCGTGCTGACCCTGAGCCTGCAGGCGCGCGGCCAGGTCGCCCAGCGCGGGCGCGCCAGCATCGAGTCGCTGCTGGCCGGCATCCGCTTCATCCGCAGCCGGCCCGACATTCTCGGTGCCATCTCGCTGGACCTGTTCGCCGTTTTGCTGGGGGGTGCCACCGCGCTGCTGCCGGTATTCGCCAAGGACATCCTGCTGACCGGCCCGATGGGCCTTGGCCTGCTGCGCTCGGCGCCAGCGGTGGGGGCGTTGCTGATGTCGCTGTGGCTGGCGCGTTTCCCGTTCGAGCGCAATGTCGGGCGCACCATGTTCACGGCGGTCGGCGTGTTCGGCGTGGCCACCATCGCCTTCGGCCTGTCGACCTCGTTCTGGTTCTCGTTGGCGGTATTGGTGGTGCTGGGCGCGGCGGACATGATCAGCATGGTGATTCGCAGTTCGTTCGTGCAGTTGGAGACCCCGGATGAAATGCGCGGGCGGGTGAGCGCGGTGAACGGCTTGTTCATCGGTGCCTCGAACCAGCTCGGCGAGTTCGAATCGGGGGTGACCGCGCACTGGTTTGGCACAGTGCCGGCGGTGGTGCTAGGCGGGGTGGGCACGCTTCTAGTGACGGGGGTGTGGATAAAACTGTTCCCGACACTGGCCAAGCGGGATCGGTTGCATAACAACTGAAGGGTTGGCCTCAAGCCCTGCGCTGACTCTTGTAGGAGCAGCCTTGCGCTGCGAAGAGGCCGGTCTGACTAAAGATTCATTATGGCAGTAAGGGCCTCTTCGCAGCACAAGGCTGCTCCTACAAGAGTCAGCGCAGGCTTTGCGGGGATTGGAAAAACCCATCCCCAACGGCCATAGGCCCCCGCCATCCATGCTGGTATGATGCGCGGCTTTTTTCCTCCCCACACAAAACCACGGCAACCGGTACGGTCTGTGCTTTGCTGATGGGGTCGATACATTCATGGCGCCGGGGGCGCCTTGGGGAGCGGGCATGCTGGAAAGGCTGTTTCAACTAAGAGCACACAACACCAACGTGCGCACCGAGATTCTCGCGGGCGTCACCACCTTCCTGGCCATGGCCTACATCCTGTTCGTCAACCCGAGCATCCTCGGCGAGACCGGCATGGACAAAGGGGCGATCTTCGTCGCCACCTGCCTGGCAGCGGCCATCGGCTCCACCACCATGGGCCTGATCGCCAACTACCCGATCGCCCTGGCGCCGGGCATGGGCCTGAACGCGTTCTTCACCTACACCGTGGTGCTGCACATGGGCCACACCTGGCAGGTGGCGCTGGGCGCGGTATTCCTGTCGGCGGTGATGTTCTTCCTGCTGTCGATCTTCCGCATTCGCGAATGGATCGTGAACAGCATCCCGCTGCCGCTGCGTTCGGCGATCGCAGCCGGTATCGGCCTGTTCCTGGCGCTGATCGCCCTGCATAACGCTGGCATCGTCGTCGATAACCCAGCCACTCTGGTAGGCCTGGGCGATCTCAAGCAACCCGCACCGATCCTCGCCACCCTGGGCTTCTTCCTGATCGTCGGCCTGGAGTCGCTGAAAGTGCGCGGCGCCGTGCTGATCGGCATCCTGGCAGTGACCATCGCCTCGATCGTGATGGGCGTGACGCCGTTCGGCGGCATCGTCTCCATGCCGCCTTCGTTGGCGCCAACCTTCCTGCAATTGGATATCGCCGGCGCGCTGGACGTGGGCCTGGTCAGCGTGATCTTCGCTTTCCTGTTCGTCGACCTGTTCGACAACTCCGGCACCCTGATCGGCGTGGCCAAGCGCGCCGGGCTGATGGGCAAGGACGGCCATATGCCGAAAATGGGCCGCGCGCTGATCGCCGACAGCACCGCCGCCATGGCCGGTTCACTGCTGGGCACTTCGACCACCACCAGCTACATCGAGTCCGCAGCGGGCGTGAGCGCCGGTGGCCGCACCGGCCTGACCGCCATCGTGGTCGCCGTGCTGTTCCTGCTGGCGCTGTTCTTCGCCCCGTTGGCCGGTAGCGTGCCCGCCTTCGCCACCGCCCCGGCGCTGCTGTTCGTCGCGGTACTGATGGCTTCGGGCCTGGCGGAAATAAACTGGGACGACGTCACCGAAGCCGCGCCGGTGGTGGTGACCGCCCTGGCCATGCCGCTGACCTATTCGATCGCCAACGGCATCGCCTTCGGCTTCATCTCCTGGACCGCCGTCAAACTGATTTCCGGTCGCCACCGCGACCTGAACCCGGCCCTGGTGATCCTTTCCATCCTGTTCGTCATCAAGCTGGGCTGGTTCAACGCATGAGTGCTGCTTTCGACCCTTCCTCCTACGCCACCCAGCTGGATGCCAAGGTAGCCCGGCTGCGCGAGCTGCTGGCACCGTTCGGCGCGCCGGAACCGGCTGTTTTCGACTCGCCGCGCGAGCATTATCGCCTGCGCGCCGAGTTCCGCCTGTGGCGCGAAGATGGCCAGCGCCACTACGCCATGTTCGCCCCAGGCGAGAAGCACAAGGCGATCCTGATCGACGACTTCCCCATTGCCAGCCAGCGCATCAATGCACTGATGCCGCGCCTGAAGGCGGCTTGGCAGGCCAGCGAGGAACTGGGCAACCGCCTGTTCCAGGTGGAGTTCCTGACCACCCTGGCCGGCGATGCGATGATTACCATGTGCTACCACCGCCCGCTGGACGAGGCGTGGGAAGTGGCCGCACGGCAACTGGCCGAAGCACTGGGCGTCAGCGTGATTGGCCGCTCCAAGGGCAAGCGCCTGGTGATCGGTCGCGACTATGCGGTGGAAAAGCTCGACGTGGCCGGCCGGGTGTTCAGCTATCGCCAGCCGGAAGGCGCGTTCACCCAACCCAACGGTGCGGTGAACCAGAAGATGCTGAGCTGGGCTTTCGAGGCCATTGGCGAGCGTGAGGACGACCTGCTTGAGCTGTACTGCGGCAACGGCAACTTCACCCTGCCGCTGGCCACCCGCGTACGCAAAGTACTGGCTACCGAAATCAGCAAGACGTCGGTCAATGCCGCATTGAGCAACCTCGACGAGAACGCTGTGGATAACGTGCGTTTGGTGCGTTTGTCGGCAGAGGAGCTGACTCAGGCGCTGAATGAAGTGCGGCCGTTCCGTCGCCTGGAAGGCATCGACCTGAAAAGCTATGAGTTCGGTACGGTGTTCGTCGACCCGCCGCGAGCGGGGATGGACCCGGATACCTGCGAGCTGACCCGGCGATTCGAGCGGATTCTATACATCTCGTGCAACCCGGAAACGCTGGCGGCGAACATCGCCCAGTTGCAGGACACGCACCGCATCGAGCGTTGTGCGCTGTTTGACCAGTTCCCCTATACCCACCATATGGAGAGTGGGGTGCTGCTGGTTCGGCGTTAACTGAATAGACCGCTGGGGCCGCGTTGCGGCCCATTCGCGGCACAAGGCCGCTCCTACAGGGGAACGCGATCCTCTGTAGGAGCGGCCTTGTGCCGCGAATGGGCTGCAAAGCAGCCCCCGGCCCTACTCAGAAGTCGAAGAACACTGTCTCCCCTTCCCCCTGAATACGGATATCAAAGCGATACGCCGTCTTCCCGTCCACCTCGCATCGCTTGGCAATCAACGTCTCACGCCGCTGCGGCTGCTCGATCAGGTTGAGCACCGGGCATTTGGCATTGGCCTGGGCCTCATCATCGAAATACAGGCGCGTGTGCAAGTGGATATTGATGCCACGGGCAAACAGGCTGATGTTGATATGCGGCGCCATCGGCACGCCAGCAGCGTTGTTCACCACCCCCGGCTTGACCGTGTGCAGCGTCCACTCACCGGCATCGAAGGTGGTAGCGGTGCGGCCAAAGCTGTTGAAGGCGTTTTCCAGGTTGTAGGCATCCTGGTACTCGCCATTGGCGTCGGCCTGCCACACCTCCAGGAACGAATCGCGCACCAGGTGGCCGTTACCGTCGTATACCTGGCCGATCAGCAGAATGTGCTCGCCCGGCGCGTCAGGTTTGGCCAGGCGGTTCCAGATTTCCTGGTCACGGGTCGGGTTACCGGCCGCTTCCAGGGCCAGGCCGATGTGCACATAGGGGCCGGCAGTCTGCGAAGGGGTTTCCGGCAGCAGTTCGATTGGCATGGCGGGGTCCTCAGCAGTTTTCGAAGTGGGTCTTGCGCTGGCCGCGCAGCACGATGTCGAAGCGATAGGCCAGGCAGTCCATCGGGTTGGCGTTGCTCATGTCGAGCTTGGCGATCAACTGCTGTACGGCTTCAGGGTTGGCGATCGACTTGACGATCGGGCACATCGGGATCAGCGGGTCACCCTCGAAATACAACTGGGTAATCAGCTTGGTGGCGATCGACGGGCCGCTGATGGCGAAGTGGATATGCGCCGGACGCCAGTCGTTCGGGCCGTTGCGCCATGGGTACGGGCCCGGCTTGATGGTGCGGAAGCTGTAGTAGCCGTCGCGGTCGGTCAGGCAGCGGCCAACGCCACCGAAATTCGGGTCCAGCGGTGCCAGGTAGCGGTCGTTCTTGTGGCGGTAGCGGCCACCGGCGTTGGCTTGCCACATTTCCACCAGGGTGTTCGGCACAGGCTTGCCGTACTGGTCGACGACACGACCGGCGACGATGATGCGCTCGCCAATCGGCAAGCCACCGTTGTTGAAGTTCAGCAGCAGGTCATGGTCGTGGGTACCGAAACCCAGGTGGGAAAAGTCCGGGCCGGTGGTTTCGCTGATCGACTGCGGAATGCTGACCAGTGCCTGGCGCGGCGAGCGGGCAATGGACGTCTTGTAGTCAGGCGTAAGGGCTTTGGGGTGCCAGTTGCGATCACGGATCACGAAGCGGCTGTTGTCCTGGGCGGGCATGCCGATTTCCTCTCTTGGAATTATGAGAACGCCTGGGCGTGGCAGGCGGACTTACAGTTTCCGGCAGGTCACGCACGATGAATATTGAAATCGACCACTCCAAACATAACCATATGGTTATGTATAAGCACTTTGCCCTGACACCCGTCGCTGTCGTGAACTAATCTTTGTCTTCTTGTTTCACGCTCTGGAGAGCACACATGGAATGGCGAAAAGGCCGACGCAGCGACAACGTGGTCGATGCCCGAGGCGAAGGTGGCGGTGGCGGCGGCATGCGTTTTGGCGGCGGTAAAGGGTTGGGCCTTGGGGCGATTCTGTTGATCGTCGGCATCGGCTGGCTTACCGGCCAGGACCCTTTGCAGATTCTTGGCCAACTCGCCGGTCAGATGGAACAGCAGCAGCAAACAGCCCCCAGTGGTGCGGGCGGCAAGGCCCCCCCGGCCAACGACCAGCAGGCCGATTTTGTCGCCTCGATCCTGGGCGATACCGAAGACACCTGGAAGGCTCTGTTCGCCGAGGCTGGCAAGCAGTACCGCGACCCCAAGCTGGTGCTGTTCAGCGGCCAGGTCAATTCGGCGTGTGGTTTCGCCTCGGCGGCGGTCGGGCCGTTCTATTGCCCGGCGGACCAGCGCGTGTACCTGGACATGTCGTTCTTCCGCGAAATGGAAACTCGTTTCGCCGCCGCCGGCGACTTCGCCCAGGCCTACGTGATCGCCCATGAAATCGGCCACCATGTGCAGACACTGCTTGGCGTTTCGGCCAAGGTCGATGCCGCACGTCGCAGCGGCCAACGCATGGAGGGCGACAACGGCCTGTTGGTGCGCCAGGAGTTGCAGGCCGACTGCCTGGCCGGGGTATGGGCCTACCAGGCACAGAAGCGCCTGAACTGGCTGGAGCCCGGTGATGTCGAGGAAGCGCTGAATGCGGCCAATGCCATTGGCGATGACCGCCTGCAACAGCAAGGCCGCGGGCGTGTAGTGCCAGACTCGTTCACCCACGGCACCTCCGCGCAGCGGGTGCGCTGGTTCAAGACCGGGTTCGCCGAAGGCGAGGTGAACCGCTGCGATACCTTCAGCGCACGTAATCTCTGACGCCACACCCAGCAGGCTGGCTCGGTCATTGTAGGAGCGGCTTTAGCCGCGAACACCGGCAAAGCCGGTGCCATGCACCGCGTCGCCTGCTTCGCGGGTAAACCCGCTCCTACAAAGGAGCGCGGGAGTCAACGTAAGTCCGCGTGCTGTTTTTTGCTGAAAAAGCGTTTCAGCTTCCCAAATCATTGCCGATAACCCCTGCACGAGTCAGCGGGCATCCAGAACAAGAAAGCCTGGCGATCGAAGATCAAGAGAGCGAAATCTACTTCTGGAGAGCGTGCATGAACAGCTGGTTCGCCAACATCAGCGTCAACCTTAAACTCGGCCTGGGCTTCGGCCTGGTGCTGGTCCTCACCGGCCTGCTGGCCCTCACCGGCTGGACCAGCCTGGGCAGCCTGATCGACCGCAGCAACTGGATGGGCGATATCGGCCAGTTGAACAAGGACCTCACCGACCTGCGCATTGCGCGCCTGCAGTACATGATCGCCAACGGCGACGACACCGCCGCCGCCAACACCCAGGCCAAGCTGGACGCCTTCAGCAAGCAGCAGGCCTACCTGGCCCGCACCTTCAAAAGCCCGGAGAACATCAAGCTGCTGGGTGAGCTGGGCGAAACCATCAGCGCCTACAAGCTGTCGCTGAACAAGATGCGCCAGGGCTACGACGCCACCCGCGCCGCGCGCGTTACCATGGACAGCTCGGCCAGCCGCGCCGACCAGGCCATGGATGCGCTCAGCCAGGAGGTGATGGCTCGCCCGGAGGCCGACAGCGTGCGCCTGGCCCAATACCAACTGATCAGCAAAGCTCGCCAGCAGTTGCTGCAGGTGCGCATCGATGTACGTGGCTACATCGCCGACAACAGTAGCGCCAACGAGCAGGCCGCCCTGCGCCAGCTGGATGCGGCGCTGGCCGATATCGACAACCTCAAGCGCCAGCTGCCCGCCGAAGACGCCCGCCTGCAACAGTTCGAAAACTCGGTACTGGCCTACCGCGACGCCGTGCGCCAGTTCCGCGACGCGGTCGCCAACATCACCACCTCTCGCGCCGAGATGACCGTGCAGGGCGCCGATATCGTCAAGCGCAGCGATGCGCTGTACCAGATCCAGCTGCAGCGCCGTGACGTTGAGAGCACTCAGGCCCGCAGCCTGCAGGCCATCGCCACGCTGCTGGCGCTGCTGGTCGGTGTGCTGGCAGCGGTATTGATCACCCGCCAGATCACCCGGCCGTTGCACGACACCTTGGTGGCCGTGGAAAAAATCGCCAGCGGCGACCTTACCCAGCACATGCGCGTCACCCGCCGCGACGAACTGGGGGTGCTGCAGCAAGGCATCGCGCGCATGGGCACCACCCTGCGTGAGCTGATCAGCGGTATCCGCGATGGCGTCACCCAGATCGCCAGCGCCGCCGAAGAGCTGTCGGCGGTGACCGAACAGACCAGTGCCGGCGCCAACAGCCAGAAGGTCGAGACCGACCAGGTGGCCACCGCCATGCACGAGATGGCCGCCACCGTGCAGGAAGTGGCGCGCAATGCCGAGCAGGCCTCGCAAGCCGCCACCGGTGCCGATGGCGAAGCCCGTGCCGGCGACCGCGTGGTCGGCGAGGCGATTGGCCAGATCGAGCGCCTGGCCGAAGACATGCACCGCTCTACCGAGGCCATGAACCTGCTGCAGCAGGAAAGCCAGAAGATCGGCAGCGTGATGGACGTGATCAAGTCGGTGGCCGAGCAGACCAACCTGCTGGCGCTCAACGCGGCGATCGAGGCGGCGCGGGCCGGTGAGGCCGGGCGCGGCTTTGCGGTGGTCGCCGATGAAGTGCGCGGCCTGGCCCAGCGCACGCAGAAGTCCACCGAAGAGATCGAGGAGCTGATTGCCAGCCTGCAGCACGGCACCCAGCAAGTGGCCAGTGCCATGCAGGGCAGCCGTACCCTGACCGACAGCAGCGTCGAGCTGGCGCGCAAGGCCGGGGCCTCGCTGGAAAGCATTACCAGCACGGTGTCGAACATTCAGTCGATGAACCAGCAGATTGCCGCGGCGGCAGAGCAGCAGAGTGCGGTGGCTGAAGAAATCAGCCGCAGCATTCTGAATGTGCGTGATGTGTCGGAGCAGACGGCGGCGGCCAGTGACGAGACCGCGGCGTCGAGCGTTGAGCTGGCACGGTTGGGTGGCCAGTTGCAGACGCTGGTCAGCCAGTTCCGCGTCTGACCTTGAGATAGCATTCGCGGCGGTTCGACGCCTCGACAAGCTCGCTCCCACAGGAGTAGTGCAATCTTCAAATCTTGCACTGTACCTGTGGGAGCGGGCAAGCCCGCGAATGCGTCAGCACTGCCTACGCAAGATTACTTGACGATCATCCCTACCCCACGCCCACGCGGATCGGAAGCGGTCTCAAGCTTCGCCCCATCCACCCGGATCGCCTGGATATCGCCCATTTCCCAGCCCTGGTCCTCCAGCACGTAGCCCATCTTCTTCAGTTCATCCGCCACCGGCCCGGTCAGGGGCGCATAGGCGTCAAAGTAGATGGTGTCCTTGGGCAGCAGCTGATGGTGTACGCGCTGCGCCGCCACCGCCTTGTCTAGCGGCATGCCGTAGTCGTACAGGTTGTTCATCACCTGGAAGATCGAGGTAAAGATCCGCGAGCCACCCGGGGTGCCGATGACCAGTTCGACCTTGCCGTCACGGGTCATCAGGCTGGGGCTCATCGAAGACAGCATGCGCTTGCCCGGTTCGATGGCGTTGGCATCCCCACCCACCACGCCAAAGGCATTCGCCGCGCCCGGCTTGGCGCTGAAGTCGTCCATCTCGTCGTTGAGCAGGAAGCCGGCGCCCTTCACCACCACGCCACTGCCATAGTCGAGGTTGAGGGTGTAGGTGTTGCTGACCGCGTTGCCCTGCTTGTCGACGATGGAGAAGTGCGTGGTCTGGTGCGGCTCCAGGCCCGGTTTGACCTTGTCGGTGTCGGAAATGGCCTTCGCGTTGACCTGCGCGGCACGCTTGGCCAGGTAATCCTTGGCCACCAACTGATCCACCGGCACCTTGGTGAACGCCGGGTCGCCTAGGTAGTCGGCGCGGTCGGCGAACACTCGTTTCTCAATTTCGGCCAGCAGGTGGATGTACTGCGCCGAGTTGTGCGCCACCCCTTTGAAGTCCGCCGCACGGTCCTCCTTGATGCCCAGCAGTTGCGCGAGGGCAACGCCGCCAGAGCTGGGAGGCGGTGCGGTATAGACCACATTGCCACGCCAGCTGACGGCCATCGGCTCACGCCATACCGCCTTGTAGTCCTTCAGGTCCTCCTTGGTGATCAAGCCTTTGTCGGCTTGCATCTGCGCCACCAGCAGGTCGGCCGTCTTGCCTTGATAGAACTCGCTCACGCCCTTGTCGGCGATGCGCTCCAGGGTCTGGGCCATCTCCGGCTGCTTGAACAGCTCGCCGACCTTCATGTTGCCGAAGTAGTCGTTGAAGTTGGTCGCTGTCTTGAACATGCCCTGGGCATCGTTGCGGTACTGGTACTGTTTTTCCGCCACCTTGAAGCCGTTCTTGGCATAGCCGATGGCCGGGGTCAGCAACTCGCTCCAGGGCAGCTTGCCGAATTTCTGGTGCGCTTCCCACAGCCCCATCACCGTGCCGGGCACGCCAGCGGCGCGTACTCCAACCAGGCTGAGGTTCTCGATGACCTCGCCCTTGTCGTCCAGGTACATGTTGCGCGTGGCGGCCTTGGGCGCCACTTCGCGGTAGTCGAGGAAGTAAGGCTTGCCATCGACGAACAGGGTCATGAAGCCGCCGCCGCCGATGTTACCGGCCTCGGGGTAGGTCACCGCCAGGGTGAAGGCGGTGGCCACTGCCGCGTCTACTGCGTTGCCGCCCTTTTTCAGAATGTCGGCAGCTACCTGTGCACCATATTGATCGGGTGCAGCCACCGCACCGCCCTCCAGGGTGGCGGCGTAAACCGAGGAACAGCTCAGGGTCGCGGCTGCGAGAGCCAGGTACTGGAACGGGACAATACGCATGACACTTCCTTGGTGTTGTTTTTGTTGAGCAGTCAGTAAGGCCGAAGCGCTTCGACTGTGCAATCAACCGTAGGAAGTTTCGCCGCCAGTGGACAGGACTTGTCGCGTTCAGGCAACTCAGCAGGCGTAAATTGCCAGCTTGCGCTGGATGAAATCCAGGAAGCACTGGATGCGCAGCGCCAGCTGGGTGTTGCGGTAGTACACCGCGTGGATCGGCTGCCGGTAGCCGTTGTTGGCCTCGCTCAGCAGCACCTGCAGGCGACCGCTGCGGATGTCTTCATGGGTCATGAAGTGCGACAGGCTGACGATGCCCTCCCCGGCTAGTGCCAGCTGGCGCAGGGTCTCGCCGCTGGAGGCAATCAGCGCCGGGCGGATGCTGAAGCGGTCGCCCTGGGCGTGGCGTAGCGGCCAATGATTGAGCGACTCGGGCTGGCTGAAGCCGAGCAGGCAGTGGTTAGCCAGGTCCTCGACCCGCTGTGGCGTGCCGTGCTGCTCGAGGTAGGCCGGGCTGGCCAGCACCTGCACCGGGCTGCAACCCAGGTTGCGCGCATGCAGGCTGGAGTCGGCCAGCTCACCGATGCGGATCGCCACATCGGTGCTTTGCTCCAGCAGGTCGATGATCAGGTCGTCGGTGTTCAACTCCAGCTCGATGCCTGGGTACTGGCGGCGGAACTCGCCGATCCACGGCAGGATGGCATGCAGCATGAACGGCGCGGCGGCGTTGATGCGCAGACGACCGGTGGGGGTCTGGCGGTTCATCGACAGGCGCTCTTCCATCTCGTCCATCTGCTCCAGGATCAGCCGCGACCGCGCGAGGAAGAAACGGCCCTCTTCGGTGAGGTCCATGCGCCGGGTGGTGCGGTTGACCAGCGTGGTGCCCAGCTTGCCCTCCAGCCGCGACAGGGTGCGGCTGACGGCGGATGGGGTTTGGCCCATCTGCTCGGCGGCGGCGGAGATCGAGCCGCAGTCGATGACGGCGACGAATACCTGGAGTTCTTCGGATCGAGTTTTCACATCTGGGCCTGTGGCGGGTCTGTGCAAGGATTAGATAGCCGCTTGTCGAGGCCAAGTCCAGTGGTGCCTGTGTGGGCCTCTTCGCGGGCTCGCCCGCTCCCACAGCTTACTGTGCCTTGCCGAATACCTTTTCAAGATGCGCCTCATAGGCCGCCAACGCCGCCGGCACATCCGGGCGCTTCATCACATCCACCGCCAGGAAGGTCGGCAGGCCGGTCATGCCTAGGAACTGGTTGGCCTTGTGGAATGGGAAGTACACAGCATCCACGCCCTTGCCTTCAAAGAAATCGCTGGGGTCATCGAACGCCTGCTGCGGCGCGTTCCAGGTCAGCGACAGCATGTACTGCTTGCCGTGCACCAGGCCACCGCTACCGTACTTCTGCGAGTGGTCCGAACGGGTGCGGCCGTCATTGGCGTAGAGGCTGCCGTGGCCTGCGGTGAAGACTTCGTCGATGTACTTTTTCACCGTCCATGGCGCGCCCATCCACCAACCCGGCATCTGGTACACGATCACATCGGCCCAGAGGAATTTCTCCACCTCGGCCTGCACGTCGTAGCCACCGTCGATAAATGTCTGCTGCACGTCGAAACCGGCCCGGTCCAGATGGGCGATGGCCGCTTCGTGCAAGGTTGCATTGAGACGGCCGTCGGAGTGTGCGAACTGTTTACCACCATTGAGCAGAAGGATCTTTTTCATGCTGGCCTCCAGGGCCGAATCAAATATTCAGGCCGCCAGGTTAGAGGCTCGCGGGTGCGGGATACAGCAACGACGGGGCAAAATACAATTGATTTTAAGTCACGAATTAGCACTGCATTATTGCCGTAGAATCGGTTCACCAACCATCATCGAGTAGCACCCCATGAGTGAGCAGTTCGCCTTCATCCTCAAAGCCAAGACCCGCCCGGAAATGGCTGATGCGTTCGAAACCCTGTTCCGTTCCTACGTCGAGCCAAGCCGCCAGGAGCCGGGCTGCATCGAGTACCACATGCTGCGCGACCAGCAGGACCCAAGCCTGTTCGTGTTCTTCGAAGTGTGGGCCGACCAGGCCGCGCTGGACGTGCACTCGGCGCTGCCGCACATGACCGCGTTCTTCGAAAAGCGCATGGACTACCTGGAGCGCGATTTCGATATCCAGCGGGTCGCCATGCTCAGCGCATCATCCGCTAGCCGTTGATCAGCAGGTGGCCGCCCAGTACGGCCAGGCCGATGAAGAAACACCGCTTGAACAGCAGCGCGCTGATGCGCTGACGCATCCACTGCCCGGCCAACATGCCGAGCAAGGCTGGCCCCAGCATCAGCAGCGAAGCCCCTAACGCCTGGCCACCGAGGGCATCCTGCCCGGCCAGGCCCATGGCCAGGGCCAGGGTCGAAACCGTGAATGACAGGCCCAGGGCCTGGATCATCTGTTCGCGGCTCAGGCCCAGGCTCTGCAAGTAGGGCACTGCCGGCATCACGAACACCCCGGTGGCCGCCGTGACCACGCCGGTCACCAGCCCGCAAAGCGGCCCCAGCCAGCGCTCATGCCCCTGCGCTACCTGCAAACCTGGGCCAATCAGCCCGTACACCGCATACACCAGCAAGGCCGCACCCAGTGCGTGGACGGCCCATGGGCCGCTGTCGATACCCAACCAGGCACTACCCAGCAAGGTGCCTATGAAGATCGACGCCAACATCGGGCCTAGCCGCACCATCAACGCCCGAAGATGCCCACCACAGGCCAACTGCCAAAGGTTGGTGAGGGTCGAGGGCACGATCAGCAGCGCTGCAGCCTGCGCCGGAGGCATAGCCAGGCCCAGCAGGCCCATGGCGATGGTCGGCAGGCCCAGACCGATCACCCCTTTGACCGCGCCGGCCAGCAGGAAGGTCAGTACCACCAGCAGCGACAGCGCAGGCCCGATGTCTAGGTAGAAAGCGAGTAAGGTATTCATGCGCCAATGATGGCGTGTAGCGGGCAAGGTGAAAATCTGCCATACCATTAGCCAGACTCTTGTACAGACAGAGCCACATGCATTTCACCCTGATCGACCTGAAACTTTTCCAGCACACCCTGGAGTGCGGCAACATCACCGCCGGCGCCAGCCGCAGTCATCTGTCGCTGCCGGCCGCCAGTGCGCGCATCCGCGCCATGGAAGCATCGCTGGGCATCCCGTTGCTGGAGCGCAACCGCCGTGGTGTGCAGCCGACCCCGGCCGGCCAGGCGTTGTTGCAACATGCCCGCCTGATTGCACAGCAGGTCGAACGCCTGCAGTTCGACCTGAGCCAGTACGCACAGGGGCAGCAGGGCCAGGTACGCTTGCTGTGCAACACCGCGGCGCTCACGGAGTACTTGCCTGAGTTGCTGGCCCGGTACCTGGCGGAAAACCCAAGGGTCAGCGTGGATGTGCAGGAATTGCCGAGCCTGCGCATCGTGCACGCGATTGGCCAGGGGATGGCGGACCTGGGCATCGTGTCCACCGCTGCGCCGAGCGAGCACCTTCAGACCCGCACGTTTCGCGACGACCCGCTGGTGCTGGTGACACCGCTGGGCCACCCGCTTGCCAAACAGGTTGCACCCAGCTTCGTCGATAGCCTGGCGCATGGCTATGTCGGGCTGGGGGCCGCCAGTGCATTGGCGCTGTACCTGGAAGAACAGGCACTGCGGGAGGGGTTGCGTATGCAGGTGCGGGTGCGGGCCGAAGGGTTTGACGGGGTCATTCGCATGGTTGCCGGCGGTGCCGGGGTCGGGGTGGTGCCGCTGGCGGCGGTGAAGCGCTGGCAAGGGATGCTGCCGCTGCATTGGGTGGCCCTGGCGGAACCCTGGGCCAACCGCCGGTTGCTGGTGTGTGCACGGGACTTTGCGGCGTTGCCCGGGTATGCATCGGGGTTGGTTGAACGGTTGGTGGAAGCTTGAAGTTAATGCGCTACCTCTAATGTCGAATTTGCCGATTTACCCGTGAAGAAGGCCCTCACAAAATGGCGCCATGACGCCTCACTAGAATGGAGTTTCCAGTGACCTCGATCTACCAGCTCAAACCGCGCTTCCAGGCCCTGCTGCGCCCGACCGTGCAGCGCCTGCATGACCGGGGCGTCACCGCCAACCAGGTCACCGTCACCGCCGCTGTGGTGTCGATCCTGCTGGGCCTGCTGCTGGCCGCCCTGACGCACATCACCTGGTTGTTCATGCTGCTACCGGTATGGATGCTGCTGCGCATGGCGCTGAATGCCGTCGACGGCATGCTGGCCAGGGAATTCGGCCAGCAATCCACCCTTGGCGCCTACCTCAACGAACTCTGCGACGTGATCGCCGACGCCGCCCTGTACCTGCCCTTTGCCCTGCTGGCCGGGGTTTCACCCACGCTGGTGGTGCTGGTGGTGCTGTGTGCCACCTTCAGCGAGTACGCCGGGGTCATGGGGCCGCTGGCCGGTGCCTCGCGGCGTTATGACGGCCCCATGGGCAAAAGCGACCGCGCCTTCGCCTTTGGCGTGCTAGGCACCGGCGTCGCCCTTGGCCTGCTGAACGGCAGCTGGATCAATGGATTGCTGCTGTTCATCCTCGCACTCTCGCTCTATACCCTCTACAACCGGGTTCGCCAGGGGCTGGCCGAAACCCGTAAAGCCTAAAGTCGTCGCAAAAGGACGTTGACCATGCGCCAAGCGCAAGCGCTGCACTTCTCCACCCATGACGGTGTCGAGCTGCACTACCGACATTGGCCTGCCACCCGCAACGAACACCAGCCACGCCGGGCCGTGGTGATGTTCCACCGCGGCCATGAACACGGCGGGCGCATGGCCCACCTGGCCGATGAGCTGGACATGCCGGGCTATGACTTTTTCGCCTGGGACGCCCGCGGCCATGGTCAGTCGCCGGGCGCACGCGGCGACAGCCCTGGGTTCGCCACCAGCGTGCGCGACGTGCAAACCTTCATCCAGCATATCCAGGCCCACCACGGCATTGCCGAACAGGACCTGGTGGTACTGGCGCAAAGCGTCGGCGCGGTGCTGATCGCCACCTGGGCTCACGACTACGCGCCCAAGGTGCGCTGCCTGGTACTGGCCTCGCCGGCATTCAAGGTCAAGTTGTACGTGCCATTCGCCCGCCCCGGCCTGAAACTGCTGAAGGCCTTGCGCGGCAACTTCTTCGTCAATAGCTACGTCAAGCCGCGCCTGCTTACCCACGACCCCGAGCGGGTCATGTCGTACGTGGCCGACCCGCTGATCAGCCGACCGATTTCGGTGACCATGCTGCTGGGGCTGTACGAAGCGGCCGACCGGGTGGTGGCGGATGCGCAGGCCATTCAGGTGCCGACCCAGTTGCTGGTCTCCGGTGCCGACTTCGTGGTCGAGCGCCAGCCCCAGGAACGCTTTTTCGAACGGCTGGGCAGTGCCCGCAAGGAAATGCACATACTGCCCGGTTTTTTCCACGACACCCTCGGCGAGCGTGATCGGGCCCATGCCCTGAGGCGCATCGAGCGGTTTGTCGAACATTGCTTCAGTCACCCCGTCGCGGTGCCGTCGTTGCTGGATGCCGACAAGACCGGCGCCAGCTGCGCCGAGGCCGAGAGCCTGGCCGCACCGTTGCCGCGCAATTCGCCCCGCGACCTTTACTGGCGTGCCACCCGCGCCGGGTTGAGCCTGGGCAAGAGACTGTCTGCGGGCGTGAAGCTGGGTTTCGACACCGGCTTCGATTCAGGCAGCACCCTTGACTACGTGTACCGCAACCAGCCGACCGGCAAGGGCAAGCTGGGCCGCCTGGTCGACCAGAACTACCTCGACGCCATCGGCTGGCGTGGTATTCGCCAGCGCAAGCTGCACGCCGAAGAATTGCTGCGCCTAGCCATCGCCCACCTGCGCGAACAACAACGGCCATTGCACATCGTCGATATCGCCGCCGGCCATGGCCGCTACATCCTCGAAGCCCTGCAAGGCCTGGAGCGATTGCCAGATTCGATCCTGCTGCGCGACTACAGTGAGTTGAACGTGCAACAGGGCAGCGCGCTGATCGCCGAAAAAGGCCTTGCCGACATCGCCCGCTTCGTCCAGGGCGATGCTTTCGACCGCCAGAGCCTGGCCACGCTTGAACAACCCCCAACACTGGCCGTGGTTTCGGGGCTGTACGAACTGTTCCCCAGTAACCGGTTGGTGAGCAACTCGCTGGCTGGGCTGGCAGATGCCGTGGAAGATGGCGGCTACCTGATCTACACCGGCCAGCCGTGGCACCCGCAACTGGAGATGATCGCCCGCGCCCTCACCAGCCATCGTGGTGGGGAAGCCTGGGTGATGCGCCGGCGCAGCCAGGCTGAAATGGACCAGCTGATTGAGGCGGCGGGCTTTCGCAAGCTGGCCCAGCGCATCGATGAATGGGGAATCTTCAGTGTCAGCCTCGCGCAACGGGTGCGTTGAATGAGCTCGCCGCGCGAGCCTGGGCTGATACGCCGTGGCGTGTATTGGCTTCTGCTGCTGGGCCCCTTTTTCTTCATCAGCTACGGGCTGACGAATCACTACACGGCTGGGCGCAGTGATGTCGGCAGCCTGGTGTTCGGCTGGGAGCACGGCATGCCGCTGTGGCCCTGGACGATCCTCCCGTACTGGTCGATCGACCTGCTCTACGGGCTTTCCTTCCTGCTGCCGCGCACGAGCCAGGAAATGGACCGGCATGCGCTGGCACTGCTCAGCGCACAGGTCATCAGCGTCACCTGTTTCCTGCTGTGGCCGCTGCGGTTCACCTTCGAGCGGCCGGAGCTGGGCGGATTGTTCGGCTGGCTGTTCGATGTGCTGATGGGCTTCGACAAGCCGTTCAACCAGGCTCCGTCGCTGCACATTGCGCTGCTGGTGATCATCTGGACGATGTTCGCCCGGCACGTGCAGGGCCAGCCCTGGCGATGGCTGATGCATGGCTGGATGGCGTTGATCGGGGTGTCGGTGCTGACCACCTGGCAGCATCATTTCATCGATGTCCCTACGGGGGCGCTGGCGGGGTTTGCCTGCCTGTGGCTTTGGCCGTATCAGGGGCGCTTGCCCTTTGCAGCGGCCCGCCTCGCTCGGGATGCCAAGCGTTGGAAGGTAGCCTGTAGTTATGGCGTGGGCGCGCTGCTGTGTGCGCTTGCAGCGGCTGTACTGGGCGGTATCTGGCTTTGCTTGAGTTGGCCGGCAGTGTCACTGGGGATGGTGGCCCTGAACTATGCCGTGCTCGGGGCGGGCGGTTTTCAGAAAGGTGCCGACGGGCGCTTGTCGAATGCCGCTAGCTGGCTGCTGGCACCTTACCTGATCGGGGCGTGGGCCAATTCCCGGCTATGGACCCGGCACCATCCGCAGGCGGATGAAGTGTGCGATGGCGTGTATCTGGGAAGGATTCCAGGGCGCGGCGACGGAGAGCAATTTGCTGCAGTGGTCGATTTGTGTGCAGAGCTGCCATGCGCCCTTACAAGCCCTGCTGCGAACATTTGTGGGAGCGCTGACTCTGTGGGGGCGGGCATGCCCGCGAACACGGGCGCAGCCCGTGCCATCAACCGCGCTGCCTGCTTCGCGGGCGCGCCCGCTCCCACAGAGGTCACGCCAGCTTTGGGCTACCGGTGTTTTCCTGCCCTGGACTTGATAGCACCAGACAACGCCCTGCTACAACAGGCCGCCAACGCCATCGAACGCCTGCGCGCCCAAGGGCCCGTGCTGGTTTGCTGCGCCTTGGGTTACTCACGCAGCGCCACCGCCGTGGCCGCCTGGCTGATCATTACCGGCCGCTGCAACGATGCCCAACAGGCAGCAGCGCTGATTCGCAAAGCCCGCCCCGGTATCGTCCTGCACAACGCGCATCACCAGGCCCTGCAACAGCTTGGAGCACAGCCATGAACCTGCGCGTGGTCGCCAGCCTGCTGGGCCGTGGCAAACAGCTGGAACGCCTGTCCGATGGCCTCTCCCTGCTGGCCCTGGCCTACGGCCTTGCCCCCTTGCTGGGTGCCCCACTGCAACCACTGGCCAGCCTGCTGTGCGGCGTGCTGCTGGCACTCGGCGTGCTGCACAAGTACTGGGCCATCCGCGTGGCAATAGATGCAGAACTGTTCGCCCACCTCGCCAACAGCAGCGACTTGACGGCAGACACCCAGGCCCTGGACCAAGCCTTGTTCGAGCTGAAACTCAAACCGCACACCACGCAGCCCCGCGCCTGGCCTGCCCGCAGCCAGGCTGCACTTGGGTTGTTGCGTCGCCAGGCAGCATGCTTGGGCCTGCAGTTGTCGCTAGCCTTGGCTACCCTACTGACACTGGCTCTGAAGGGATAACAACTGATAAATGCTCGCCAACCTGACCGCCTACATCATCACCTCCGCCGCCCGCCTGATCACCGGCGCCCGCGCCCTGTGGCTGGGTTGCACGCCGCTGCCGGTACAGCGCCTGTACTTTGCCAACCACAGCAGCCACGGTGACTTCGTGCTGCTATGGGCCTCTTTGCCGCAGCCACTGCGCAAGCGCACCCGCCCCGTGGCCGGCGCGGACTACTGGGCTAAACCGGGCATCCGCGACTTTCTCATTCGCAAGGTGTTCAACGGCATATTGATCGACCGGCAACGCAATGAAGGCCATGGCAGCCCGCTACAGCCGATCTTCGAGGCGGTGGCCCAGGGCGACTCGCTGATCTTTTTCCCGGAGGGCACGCGCAACCTGGGCGACGAGCCACTGATGCCGTTCAGGAGCGGCTTGTACCACCTGGCGGCGGCCAACCCCGATGTCGAGCTGGTACCGGTATGGATCGCCAACCTCAACCGGGTGATGCCCAAGGGCCGTGCCCTTCCCTTGCCCCTGCTGTGCACGCTGAGCTTTGGCGAACCGCTGCACCTGCAGGCTGACGAAAGCAAGCAGGCCTTTCTCGAGCGGGCCAGCCAGGCCCTGCTGAACCTGGCCCCGAAGGATGCCTGACATGGACGACAATACCCTTTCCCTGTTCACCGGCATCGGCGCCCTGCTGCTGCTCGCAAGCGTGATCGGCCGCCTGCTCAAGTGGCGCGCCGGCCCGGCACCGCACGCGGTGATCGACAACCTCAACGCCCGTATAAACGCCTGGTGGGTGATGGTGCTGGTGATCGGCATCGCCTTCCTGTTCGGCAATTACGGTGTGATCGTGCTGTTCTATGGTGTGTCGTTCTACGCCCTGCGCGAGTTCATGACCCTTACCCCGACCCGGCGTAGCGATTACCCGGCGCTGGTGGCGGCGTTCTATGTGGCGCTGCCAGTGCAGTACATACTGATCGCCATGGATTGGTACGGCCTTTTCAGCATTTTCATCCCGGTGTACCTGTTCCTTTTGCTGCCGATTCTGGCCAGCTTCGGCGGCGATACCACGCGTTTTCTGGAGCGTGCGTCAAAAGTGCAGTGGGGGTTGATGATCGCGGTGTACTGCGTGTCGTCGGTACCGGCGTTGATGACGCTGGACATTCCGGGTTACGAGGGCCACAACCTGCTGCTGATCGCCTGGCTGATCCTGGTGGTACAGATCAGCGACGTGCTGCAGTACGTGTGCGGCAAGTTGTTCGGCAAGCACAAGGTCGCACCCAACCTGTCCCCGTCCAAGACGGTCGAAGGCCTGGCCGGTGGCGTGGCACTGGCCACCTTGATCGGCGCCCTGCTGTGCTGGATCACCCCGTTCACCTTCTGGCAGGCCGCGCTGATGGCGCTGACCGTGAATACCATGGGCTTCTTCGGCGGGCTGGTGATGTCGGCAATCAAGCGCGACCGCGGGGTAAAGGACTGGGGGCACATGATCGAAGGCCACGGCGGCATGCTCGACCGCATGGACTCGGTGTGTTTTGCAGCACCGGTGTTCTTCCACTTTGTGCGGTACTGGTGGGCGTAACGCGTGCGCTTGTACCGACGTTCAGTGTGAAAGTGCCAATTCTCGCAACGCAGCCGAAGCCAGAAAACCGGAGCGGGATGCGTAGCGATGGTCACGCTTCACTTTTTCGTCTATCCGCTGAAGCAGGTTTTCTGGCAGCGTTGCATTGAAGCGAACTGCCTTGCCCAGGTAAGGGGTGACGTCAAAATCCACCACGGCCCACACCCCGCCTTCATAGTCGGGGTTCGCCACATGGACATCGATTTCCCGAGCCTGCGGCAAGGCCTCGTTATCGGCCACCAACCCTTCGAAATGCAGCGCCAACGCTTCCTGCACATTTTCCAGCGCTGATGCGACTGTGGCACCGGCGGAGAAACAGCCAGGAACATCGGGAACGGTCACGCCGTAATCCGAATCGGCGTCCTTGTGCAATACGACCGGGAATTTCATTGCGCGTCTCCACTGATGCTCGAGGTATCGAAGCCGCTGCACGGCTTCAAGCCTGCTTGTTTCAGGATGCTGTGTACGGTGCCTTTAGGCAGATCGGTTTTGGGATGGGGGACTGTCACCCTACCCTTCTTGATCGGGTGCCTAAACTGGTGATGGCTGCCCTTCACCTCAATTTCGTACCACCCATCTGCCTCAATGAGCTGGATCACTTCACGACTGCGCATACACCCTTCCTTCGGCAGTCGATGTGTATGATACACACCGAATTAACCAAAACGAAGCGCAGTACACACCACGCACACTTCAACCGACCAGAGGAGGGTTCATAACGGCTAGTAGGCTTTGGCTGATAGCCATGCAGGAAATAGGCAACCTTGCCGTATACCCCCAGGGGGTATTACTTAAGGTACGACCGCAGCAACGCCGCCACTTTGTCCGCCTCGTCCTGCCGTTCTTCGGCACTCAGCCCGTCCGCCACCAGGTGTTCGCGGATATGCCCTTCCATCACTTCGGCCATCAGCCCGTTCACCGCGCCGCGCACGGCGGCGATCTGCTGCAGGATCGCCAGGCAATCCTTGTCCTGTTCCAGCGCCGTCTCCAGGGCGGCGGCCTGGCCTTTGATCTTGCGCACCCGGGTCAGCAGCTGCTTCCTGTTCTTCTGGGTATGTGCCATTGGTTTTACCATCATGATAGGTATACTGGGGTATAGTATATTTCTCGATCTTCCGGGAGCATGATAAACCATGGCGACACAAACCTCAGACCGCTGGCAGCACAGCCACCAGTTCCATACCAGCAACCTGGGCGCAGAGCGCAAGACCCGCCTGGCGGTATGGCTGACCGCTCTGATGATGGTGGCGGAAATTGCCGGAGGCTGGTTCTTCAATTCCATGGCGTTGCTGGCCGACGGCTGGCACATGAGCTCCCACGCCCTGGCCCTTGGCCTGTCCTTGCTGGCCTACGCCGCCGCACGGCGCTTTGCCGGCGACCGGCGCTTTGCCTTCGGGACCTGGAAAATCGAGATTCTCGGCGGCTACTCCAGCGCCCTGCTGTTGCTGGGCGTAGCTGGGTTGATGGCGTTCCAATCGGTGGAGCGGCTGCTGACACCGGGGCCGATCCACTACGACGAGGCAATCTTCATCGCCGTGGTGGGCCTGGCCGTCAACCTGATCTGCGCATGGCTGTTGCGCGATGACCACCACCATCATGATCATCACCACCCTGAGCATGACCACGGTCATCATCACCACGACTTGAACCTGCGCTCGGCCTACCTGCATGTGATGGCCGATGCCGCCACATCGGTGCTGGCCATCGTTGCCCTGCTGGCTGGTAAGTTCTGGGGCGCCAGCTGGCTCGACCCGGTCATGGGCCTGGTAGGCGCGCTGCTGGTGGCGCTGTGGGCCCGTGGCCTGTTGCGCGATACCGGGCGGGTGCTGCTGGATGCGGAGATGGATGCGCCAGTGGTGGAAGAAATTCGCGAGGTGGTGGCGCAGTTGCCGGTGCGGGCCAGCATCACCGACCTGCACGTGTGGCGAGTGGGCAAAGACCAGTATGCCTGCATTCTTGGCCTGGCCACCCCTGCCGCGCTGAACGCCGACAGCGTGCGCCAGGCGCTGGCCGTGCACGAGGAGTTGGCGCACATCACGGTCGAGGTAAACCACTTGGCATAGCGCGGCCAGACAGCTGGACGTCGAGCCCAGGCAACTGCGGCTCGGCCGATAGCCCTATGGTGACTCGTCATTCAACCAGTCACCAGGAGTTGTGCCATGTCCGATTTCATCACCGTCCTGCGCGAAACCTGCCCGACACCGGTCGTGGACGCCACCAAGTGGAAGCGCATCGGCGGCGATCCGCACACCGTCAACCTCAATGCCTACCTGTCGGCCGACGGCAGCAAGATCATGGGCACCTGGATCTGCACCCCGGGCAAGTTCGAGGTCAACTACGAGAAGTGGGAGTTCTGCCACTTCCTCGATGGTTACTGCATCATCACCCCGGAAGGCGAAGAGCCGAAGCACCTGAAAGCGGGTGATGTGTTCGTGATCGAACCTGGGATGAAAGGGACCTGGGAAGTGGTCGAGACTGTGCGCAAGTATTTCGTCTTTGCCTGATTTCGCAGGCCGCATGTAGGAGCAGCCTCTTCGCAGCACAAGGCTGCTCCTACAACGAGACTCGAGCCTTGAGTACGGGCAAAAAAAATCGCGGATCAGGTGCCCTTCCCTCTGGTGCGCAGTTACAGAGGGAAGACCACCTGGCCCGCGATGAAGCCCACCTCTTGCATCAATCTTTCTTGCGGTAGCCCTCGACGATGGCCGAGAAGTCCTTGCCACCTTCGCCGCGCAGGCTCATAGCCTGGTACAGCTGCTGGGCCACGGCACCGAGGATCACCGGCTGGTGTGCCTGGCGTGCCGCTTCGGTGGCCAGGCCCAGGTCCTTGAGCATCAGTTCGGCACCAAACCCTCCGGTGTAGCCCCGCGAGGCGGGCGCTGTTTCGATGATGCCCGGCCACGGGTTGTAGGTGTCCGAGCTCCAGCAACGCCCGGTCGAGCTGTTGATGATGCCGGCCAGCACCTTGGTGTCGATGCCCAGCGCGTTGCCCAGGGCCATGGCCTCGGACACGCCGATCATCGAGATGCCCAACAGCAGGTTGTTGCAGATCTTGGCGATCTGCCCGGTACCGACTTCCCCGCAGTGCACGATGTTGCGGCCCATCTGCTCCAGTACCGGCTTGAGGCTGGCGAACAGCTCGGCACTGGCGCCGACCATGAAGGTCAGGGTGCCAGCCGCCGCGCCGCCAGTGCCACCGGACACCGGCGCGTCGCCCATGTCCACGCCCTTGGCCGCCGCGGCCTTGGACACGTCACGGGCGGTATGCGGGTCGATGGTGCTGCAGTCAACGGTCGGTGTGCCGGGACGGATACCGGCCAATACGCCGTCCTCGTTCAGGTACACGCTACGCACGTGGGCTGCGGCCGGGAGCATGGTGATCACCAGGTCGCTGTTGGCCGCCGCGTCCTTGGGCGACGGGCTGATCTGCCCGCCCAGTTCTGCCAGCTCGGCCAGCACGGCCTTGTTCAGGTCGAACAGGTTCAGCTGGTGCCCGGCTTTGATCAGGTTGCGGGCCATGGGCGCGCCCATGTTGCCCAGGCCGATGAATGCGATACGCATGACTTCTCCTTAGCGCAGGCTGATGGTGGTGTTCACACCGTCGTTGACGCTGTCGTCATCGAACCAGCGGGCAGTGACGGTCTTGGTCTGAGTGTAGAACTGCACCACTTGCTTGCCGTACGGGCCGAGGTCGCCGAGCTTGGAGCCGCGCGAGCCGGTGAAGCTGAAGAACGGCACGGGTACCGGGATCGGGATGTTGATGCCGACCTGGCCGATATCGATTTCGCTCTGGAACTTGCGTGCAGCCGCGCCACTCTGGGTGAACAGGCCGGTGCCGTTGCCGAACGGGTTGGCGTTGACCAGGGCGATGGCCTCGTCGAGGGTGTCGACCTCCAGGGTCACCAGCACCGGGCCGAAGATTTCCTGGGTGTACACCTGCATGTCGGTCTTCACGCCCGAGAACAGGGTCGGGCCAACGAAGTTGCCTTGCTCGTAACCCGGAACCTTGACGTCGCGGCCGTCCAGTTCAAGCTTGGCACCTTCTTTGATGCCGCTTTCGATCAGGCCCAGCACACGCTCCTTGGCACGTTTGGAAACCACCGGACCTACGTCGGTGCCCGGCTCGCAGCCGGCATTGACCTTGAGCTTGCTGGCGGCCTCTTTGATATCCGGCAGCCAATCGCGGGCCTTACCCACCAGCACCGCCACCGAGGTGGCCATGCAGCGCTGGCCCGCCGCGCCAAAGGCAGCACCGACCAGCGCATTGATGGTTTGCGTGCGGTTGGCATCAGGCAGCACCACCGCATGGTTCTTGGCGCCCATCATCGACTGCACACGTTTACCGTGCTGGCTGCCGAGGTTGTACACGTGGGTGCCGACTTCGGTTGAGCCGACGAAGGAAATCGCCTTGATATCCTGGTGGGTGCAGATGGCATCCACTACCTGCTTGCCACCGTGCACCACGTTCAGCACGCCGGCTGGTACACCGGCTTCCAGCGCCAGCTCCACCAGCAGCATGGTCGACAGCGGGTCCTGTTCGGACGGCTTGAGCACGAAGGTGTTGCCGCAGACGATGGCCATGGGGAACATCCACAACGGGATCATCGCCGGGAAGTTGAACGGGGTGATGCCGGCGCACACACCGATCGGTTGGCGCAGGGTGTAGGTATCGACACCGCCTGCAACGTTTTCGGCAAATTCGCCCATCTGCAGGGTGCCGATGGAGGCGGCGTGCTCGACCACTTCCAGGCCGCGGAAAATATCGCCTTCAGCATCGGCCAGGGTTTTGCCCTGCTCGGCACTGAGCACCTGGGCAATGCGTTTGGTGTGTTCGCGGATCAGCGCCTGCAGTTTGAGCATGATGCGCATGCGCGCGCCAATCGGGGTTTCGCGCCAGGTCTGGAAGGCACGGTGGGCAGCGGCCACGGCAGCGTCGACTTCTTCGACGGTGGCGAACGGCACGCGCGCCAGCACTTCCTGGGTGGCTGGGTTGACGATGTCGCGCCATTCGGTGGTTTTCGACTCGACCCACTGGCCGTCGATCAGCAGTTTCACCTGCTCGACCTTGGTTGGGTTCGGGGATTGCGGTGCGTTCATCTGCGTTCTCCTTGGAATTATTGTCGGGACGAGATCGCCAGCGCCGGGCAAACGCGAGGTGGCGTCCTGAGGCTTGTTTCGAGTATAGATGTGCAAACATCCAACAAGAACGCACAAAAAAACCGGATCATCATGCAAAAAGACCTCACATCCCTGAGCGCGCTCAACTGGGACGATTTGAAGTTCTTCCTCGAAGTGGCCCGCACCCGCAAGGCCAGCAGCGCCGCCAAACGGCTGAGCGTGGACTACACCACGGTGTCACGGCGCATCAGCTCGCTGGAGGGCGCGCTGGGCACCTTGCTGTTCGAAAAGTCACGGACCAACGGCTTTGTGCTGACCGCCGAAGGGCAGCGCCTGCTGGGCTATGCCGAGTCGATCGAGAGTACGCTGCACATGGCTTGCGAGCAGGTGTCCGGGTCGGGCGTGGCGTTGTCGGGGCATGTGCGCATGGGCTGCACCGAAGGCTTTGGCAGCTTCTTCATCACCCCGCAGCTAAGCCATTTCGTCGATGCCTACCCGGCAATTTCGGTGGACATCCTGCCGCTGCCGCACTTCATCAGCCTGTCCAAGCGCGAGGCGGACATCGTCATCGCGCTGGAGCGGCCGGAGCATGGGCCTTATGTGTGCTGCAAGCTGTGCGACTACCGCTTGCGGCTGTATGCGACCCAGGACTACCTGGACAGCCATGCGCCGATCCGCCAAGTGGCAGATTTGGCCAAACACCCGTTCATCAGTTACGTGGACGACCTGGCGTTCAGCTCCGAGCTGCTGTACCTGGCCAACCTGATCCCCAGCGCCAGCGCGCATTTGCGCAGTACCAGCGTGATCGCGCAGTACACCGCAGCGTTGCAGGGGCGTGGGTTGGCGATCTTGCCGTGCTTCCTCGCCGCGCAGGACCCGCGATTGGTGACGGTGTTGCCAGAGGAAATCGAGGTGACTCGGCAATTCTGGATGTATTGCCGGGAGGATTTGCGCAAGTTGAAGCGCATTACCCTGTTGTGGGATTACATCCGCGGGGTGACGGAGGCGAATGCGCCATTGCTGATGGGGGAAACTCGGGAGATGCGCTTTGCCCGGGAATGAGGGGCTGTTGCGTGGCCCATCTGTAGGAGCAGCCTTGTGCTGCGAAGGGGCCAGCCCAGGTCCAGCAATGGTGTTGCCATGACTGGCCTCTTCGCAGCACAAGGCTGCTCCTACAGAGAAATGTGATCGGTGGTCAGTAGGAAGCTACCACGATAGAGACGCGCCGGTTCTCGGTGCGCCCGGCACTGGTGCGGTTGTCCGCCACCGGCTGGGTACTGCCCAGGCCACGGCTCTGGATGTTCTGCGCCAGCATGCCAACCCCGACCAGCGCCTTGGTCACGCTCTGCGCGCGGCGTTCGGACAGTTGCTGGTTGTACGCCGCCTTGCCCGAGGAGTCGGCATGCCCATCTACCCGCACGCCCTGGATGCCAACGCCAAGCAGCGCCTTGCCAATGCGTTCGACGATCGCCTGGCTCTGCTCATTGAGGCCGTCCAGATCGCTACCGAACAGCACCTTGCCAGACAAGTCGTAGGCCCAGCCTTCGTCCGTCGGGGTAAAGCCTTCGCGCTTGAGCACGGCAATCTGTTCGGGGGTAAGGCCCTTGGGTGGGGCGGTCTGGCAACCACTCAGCGCCAGCAGGGCGAGCAACAAGGCCCAAAGCGGAAAACGTAAAGCTTGTATCACGGGTTCAACTCCTGTTCTTGATTTCGTTGGCGGACCGTTCCGTCTGCGCCACTTGCCAATGGCCACGGCGCTTGCGCTTGGCCTGGTACATCGCCGCATCGGCGGCATTGAGAAGACTGGCGGGGTCAGCGCCGTCATCCGGGTAATAGGCAATACCGACACTCAGTGAGGTAGCGATACTGCGACCACTGTCCAGCTGCACCGGCAGCTTCATGCTGGCAACGATCTTCTCGGCAATGTGCTCGGCATCCTTGCGCGACTGCAAAGGCGTCAGCAGCACGGCAAACTCATCACCGCCCAGGCGCGCCACCAGATCGTGCTCGCGCAGCTGGGCACGGACGCGGTCGGCCACGCTGATCAGCACCTCGTCGCCTACGGCATGGCCAAGGGTGTCGTTGATCTGCTTGAAGTGATCGCTGTCGAGGAACAGCAGCGCCAGGTGGTCCTGCTGCCGCGCAGCATTGCGTACACTGCGGCTCAGACGCCCCTCGAAGAACGCGCGGTTGGGCAGGCCGGTAAGGCTGTCGTGGCTGGCCTGGTGAGCCAAGGTCTGGTTTTCGCTCTGCAGGTGGCTGTGCCATACCTCCAGCTCGTCCAGCAGGGCATTGAAGTCGTTCCCCAGTTCGTTGAGCTCGGCAATCGGCGCTTCCGGTACGCGCCGGTCGAAGCTGCGCTCGCGGCGGGCGGCGTGGGCAACACTGGCCAGGCCACGCAGCGGGCGGGTGATGTTGCTGAGCAGGCGACGCGACAGATACTGAGCAGCCAAGGCGCTGAGGATCGTGCAGAACAGGATGCCGGCCAGGCCGCTGAGCAGGAACAGCAACAGGCTACGGCCCTGGCCGACCAGTTCGATGTGCCCGACCTGTTGTTGCTGGTGCAGGATTGGCAGGTTGACCGGCTCATCCAGCAAGGCGGTGGCAACCTGCACTTCCAACTGCGCGAGCATGCCAGTATCTGCGCGCTGCCAATGCGCCAGTAGTTCACCCTCGTCGTTGAACACCTTGGCCTCGGCCACCTCCTCGGTACTGGCGATCAGCGCCAGCGATTCATTGGCTGCAGCGCTGTCATCGAACACTACCGCCGCCTCAACGGTGTAGTTGATCGAGCGGGCGATCAGTTGCAGGTTTTGGTTGGCATAGACGCGCAGGGCAAGCACGCCCAGCAGGGTGAGGGAAATACCGGCCAGGCCCACAGCCAGCAAGGCGACGCTGAGGTGGCCACGGCCCAGCACCGAGCGCAGGGTCGGGCGCGCGCTACGCTTGCGGGTCGGCTTCATGGCTGCACCGCCCGGCGCCGCGACAATTGCAGCACGCTCGGGTGAATGCGCACGCCGGAGCGCGCCACCGAGTCGAGGTTGACTTCAAAGGCCACCTGCTGGTCGCTGACCCGCAGGCAGAACAAGCTGCCGACCGTGCACGGGTCATCCGCCTCGCTGATGCTCAGTACCGGGTGGCCGCTGACACGCTGGAACAGCCGGTCGCGCTGGCCCTGGTCGAGCTTGCCGATGTAGATGGCGTCACAGGCCTGGGCGACCTGGGCGTCTTCCGCCAGCAAGCGCCGAACCTGCAGCGGGCGGCCGGACTCCTGCACATGGCCCTTGATCAGGTCATCGGCGTATTCGGTCGGGCCGATCAGGCACAGACGCAGGGGTGAAGGTTCGGCGGGCCAACGGGCGTAGCTGAAGATACCCAGTACGACCTGGGTGACCGCCTTGGCGCGTTGCTGTGCCTGAGCGGCGGTCGTAGCGGTGTCTGCCCGGGCAGGGCCTGCACAAAGCAACAGGGCGGCCAGCAATAGCGAAAGCGCACAGCTTGTCACTCGCCTTGCGGCCACGTTCATGTGGGCAATCTCTTAAAGTCCCTTCCGATCTCGGCGCAACGATAGCACATGGCCGCATCGTTGTATGAAAGACGCTGATCGCAGAGACACATGCGCGCCCTGTAGGCGCGCATCTGCCTTCAGACTTGTTCCAGCATCAGCCCGGAAATCCGCCGCACCTTGCGCGCCACTGCTTCTTCGAAAATGCCCTGGCGTGGCTCGACCAGGCTGAAGCAGTGCTTGGCGCGGGTAATGCCGGTGTACACCAGTTCCTTGGTCAGCACCGGGTTGAGCGCATCGGGCAGCACCAGCGCGGTGTGGCTGAACTCCGAGCCCTGGGACTTGTGCACGGTCATGGCGAACACCGTTTCCACTTCGTTGAGCCGGCTGGGCAGGACGAAGCGCACGCCACCACTGCCATCGTTACGCGGGAAGGCCACCCGCAGCAGCGGCTCACCGCGCTCATCCGGCAAGCGCAGGGCGATGCCGATGTCACCGTTCATCAGGCCAAGCCCGTAGTCGTTGCGGGTTACCAGTACCGGGCGCCCTTCGTACCAGGGTTGCTGGCTGTCAATCAGCCCGGCATTGTGCAGCACCCGCGCCACCCGCTCGTTCAGGCCATCGACACCCCAGGCGCCACGACGCACCGCACACAGCAACTGGAAGTCCTCGAAGCTGCGCAGTACCTTGCCTGCCCATTGCTCCCAGGCGGGGTCGTCAAAGGCGGTATCGAGTGCCGGCCGGTAACGGCCAAGGGTACGCAGGTAGCTGCGATAGCCTTGCGGGCCGTCGCTGCCACGGTTGAGGCCGTCGAGCAACAGGCGGTCGAAGGCGCGGTCCTGCTCGTGCTTGAGCGCCAGGCTGTGCACGTCGGCCGGCGGCGTGGCCAGCAGGTTGCGCGCCGCATGGGAGTCCTGTCGATTGACCAGGCGGGCCAGTTGGCCAATACCACTGCCTTCACCAAAGCGGCGTGAAAAACGCAGCATCACCACTTGCTGGGCCAGCGGGTTGCGCTGTTCATCGCCGACTTTGAGGCCGCTGCCGGCCAGCGACTCGCCGCTGAGCTGTTCCAGCCACGCGGTGGTCGCCGGGGAGTAATAGCCCTCCTCGGCATCGCGGCACAAGTCGCCCAGTACCGCACCGGCCTCGACCGAGGCCAGCTGATCCTTGTCTCCCAGCAGTACCAGGCGTGCCCGGGGCGGCAAGGCATCAAGCAGGTTGGCCATCATTTCCAGGTCGATCATCGACGCTTCGTCGACCACAAGCACGTCCAATGGCAATGGGTTGCCGGCATGGTGACGGAAATGCCGGGAGCCCGGACGGCTGCCGAGCAGACGGTGCACGGTGCTGACTTCAGTGGGGATTTGCTCGCGCACTGCGGCGCTGACTTGCAGGCGCTCGACTTGCTGGCCAATGGATTCGGTCAGGCGTGCAGCGGCCTTGCCAGTTGGCGCGGCCAAGCGGATGCGCAGGGGCCTGCCCAGCTCCACGGCCGGCCCCTGCAGCAAAGCCAGCAGGCGCACCACGGTGGTGGTTTTCCCCGTGCCGGGGCCACCCGTGATGATGCTGAACCCGGCACGGGTGGCCAATGCACAGGCCAGCTTCTGCCAGTCCACCTGGCCGGCTGGTGCACCGCCGTCGAACAGTTGCGCCAGGCGCCCTGTCAGGTCGCTCAGCGGCGCTTCGGCCTGGGTCAGCCGCTGGCGAAGTGTATGGTCGATACGCCGCTCGTAGCGCCAGTAACGGCGCAAGTACAGACGCTCGCCGCTGAGCACCAGTGGCCGCGCTTGCTGGCCTGGGTTATCGCCCTCCGCCACCAGCGAGCTGGCGGCGATGCGTTGGCGCCAGGCATTCAAGTCAAGCTTGGCCAGCAATTGCGACGGCAGTAGCAAGGGGCCGGTCAGGGCATCGCCTTCCGGCGGTAACGACAGGGCGAAATCAGGCTCGGCCAAGGTTTGTTGCAGGTCGAGGCAGACGTGCCCATGCCCCAGTTGGTGGCTGGCCAGCGCCGCCGCCAGCAGTAGCAAGGGATCACTGCCAGGGGCGCGCTCTTCGAGGAACGACACGAATGCGCGGTCCAGGGCGCGCAGCCAGCCCCGTTCCACCCAGCGGTCGAGCAGTTGCAGCAAGTCGTCGCTGTCTTGCTGTGGCGCCAGCGCCTGCAGGTGCTCGGCGTGCAACGGCGTGGGCAAAAGGTCGACTAGGTTTCGGCTCATATCACGGCTCCGGCAAACAGGTCCTGCTGTGCCGGCGGGTGCTCGCCACGGAACAGCGCATCGAGGCTTTCAATCAGCTCACGTGGTGGCTTGGCATGATAGACACCGTGGCCGCTGCTGCTGGCACCGCGCAGGAAGATGAACAGGGCGCCGCCAACATGGCGGTCGTAATCGTAGTCCGGCAGGCGCGCGCGCAACTGGCGGTGCAGGGCCAACAGGTACAGCACATACTGCAGGTCGTAGCGGTGCTCCAAAATGGCCTTTTCCATGGCGATGGCATCGTAGGCCTGGATGTCCGCGCCCAGCCAGTTGGACTTGTAGTCAGTCACGTAGTAACGCCCGTCCAGCTCGAACGCCAGGTCGATGAAGCCTTTGAACATGCCGTTGAGCACAGTCGGCTGCGCTGCCGGGCGCGTCTGGCCGGGGTGGGTGTGACGTGCCACCAGGCGGTCAAGTTGTTCGGCGTCGACCTGGTGGCTGGCGAACCAGAACTCCATTTCGATCTGGTAATGACGCAACTGGCCCAGCGTCACGCGCTGGTCGCTGCCCGGCAATGGCAACGCCTCGCCCAGCAAGCGTTGCATCCAGTGGCTCAGGGTAGGGATCCAACCGGTCCAGTCACGGCGGTTGCAGCGCTGGCCAACGGTGCGTTCGATCAGCTGTGGGTTACCGCTGACCTGGCTAAAACCCTCGCGGCCCGCCCATTCCAGCAAGCCATGCAGGAAGGTGCCGGGGTTCGGCCCACGCGGAAAGCGGTGAATATCGCCACTGTCGGCAGGGACCTCGCGCAGTGCCTGGGCACCGATCACTTCGTCATCCAGCAGCTGCTGGGCTTGTGAACTGTCGGCAACCAGCGCCTGATCGCCGATACGCAGGGCGCTGTACGAGGCGATCCACCAATGCTCGGCTGCCGCGCGGCGGGGCTTGCGTGCGGGCAGTAGCTCGCGTTCTGCGTGCGGCATGCGGTACACCTGCTCATCCGCCTGCGGCAGACCTGGGCACGTGATGTGCGGGCATGCCGACGTCAACGCCTGCAACCAATCGGTAAGCTGCTGCGAGCTGGTCAGGGCAAGGCCACCACCCAGCAGGTAGCCCAATGCCGAGCGGTGCAGCTGCGAACTCTTCTGGTTGCCACGCTTGAGGTCGGCAACGCCCAGCCAGCAAGCATGCTGGGCGCGGGTCAAGGCTACGTAGAGCAGGCGCAGGTCTTCGGCCAGGCGCTCGTCGTCGGCGCGCTCGATCTGCTCCTGGTCCGGGGTGAGGGTAAGGTGGGCATTGCCTTCGCTATCGTGCCAGGCCAGCGGCAGGCGGCTGCCATCCACCGGCTTGCTGGTGCAGATGAACGGCAGGTAGACCAGGGGGTATTCCAGCCCCTTGGACTTGTGGATGGTCACCACCTTGACCAATTGTTCGTCGCTCTCCAGGCGCAGGATCTGCTCTTCTCCGGCCTGCCCGGAACTGGCCAGATGCTCGGCCAAGTGGCGGATCAGCGCCTGCTCGCCATCCAGCTCGCCGGCAGCCTGTTGCAGCAACTCGGCCAGGTGCAGCAGGTTGGTCAGCACCCGCTCGCCATCACTGCGGCGAATCAGTGTGCGCGGCAGCTGGAAGTCATGCAGCAGGTGCCGCAGCATGGGTAGCACGCCTTGGCGTTGCCAGGTCTCGCGATAATGGCGAAAACGCATGACCCAGTCTTCCCAGACTCGCTCGTCCTGGTTCAGCCGGTCCAGCGCGGCCAATGACAGGCCCAGGGTAAGGCTGGCCAGCGCGGCCTTGAGCAGGCGCTCCGAGTCGGGCTCGGCGCAGGCCTTGAGCCAGGCCAGCAGGTCGTGGGCTTCCTGGGCGGCGAACACCGAGTCCTTGTCGGACAGGTACACACTGCGCACTTCGCGCGCAGCCAGTTCGGCGCGGACCATTTGTGCTTCATGGCCGTCACGCACCAGAATGGCAATGTCCGAGGGCAGGCAGGGGCGCAACTCGCCCTCGGCATTCTGGAAGCCCGATGTGCCTTGCTGGCCGCCATTGAGCAAGGCGACGATATGACTGGCGCAGCTGGCGGCCAACTGCTGGCGGTAGACACTGCTGGAAACAGGCTCTTCGCTTTCCAGTTGCCAACACCGCAGGGCCGCACTGGCTTCACCGTCAATCAACAGCTGTTCGCCACGGCCCTTGGCGCGCACCTCGATGAACGGCAATGGATTGTCATCGGCCTCACGGAACAGGAATGCACCGCGCCCCGTTTCGCGCGCCTCGGCCTGCAGGAACACCTGGTTGACCGCAGCGACCATGGCCTTGCTTGAGCGGTAATTGGTGTCCAGGCTGTGCAGCCGGCCACGGGTGGCGCGCCGCGCGGCAAGGTAGGTGTAGATGTCGGCACCACGGAAGGCGTAGATCGCCTGCTTGGGGTCACCGATCATGAACAGGCCGGTTTCTGCGTGGTTTTCGCTGATCTGGTAGATGCGCTCGAAAATGCCGTACTGAACCGGGTCGGTGTCTTGGAATTCGTCGATCAGCGCTACCGGGAACTGCTCGCGGATCAGGCTGGCCAGGCGCTCGCCGGCCTCGCTGGCGAGCGCGTGCTGCAGGCGCACGAGCATGTCGTCGAAGCCCATTTCCGCACGCCGGCGCTTCTCCACTTCGAAGCGTGCCGATACCCAATTGGCAGCATGCTCAAGCAAGGGCGCATCCGGGCTGTCCAGGGCCTGCAATTGTTGCGGCAGGCTCTGCATGGCGTTGAGGCCAGGGTGTTCGGGAGGCTCGCCCTTCCAGGCCTCGGCCATGCCTGCCGGGGTCAGGCGGGTAAAGCCCGTGCCCAAGTCCAGCTCAACCTGCTGCTCATCACCAGCCCAGGCGCAGAGCTTGTCGAACCAGGGCTCGAAGTAACGGGCCTGCATCTTGCGGCCGTCGACCTGCTTGGCGGCCAGTGCATCGCGGCAGATTTGCCGCAGGTCCTCGGCCCACTGCGCCCAGGGTGCCTTGAGCCGGGCCAACTGTTCGCCACGTTGCTGCAGCGATGCTTGGATCAATGCGGCGGGCTCCGGTCCATCCTGCTGGGCGCGCACACGGCCGAACAGTGGGCGAATGCGCGGCAGCAAAGCGTCGGGGCTCCCCCAGTTGCTGCGCACCCAGGCCAATGCATCACCTTGCATGCCATAACAGAAGCGCCGCCAGTAATCACGCATGACCTGGCCCAGCAACTCGCTGTGGTCGGTTTCCAGTGTCTGGGTGAACAGGCTGCCGCTGTCGAAGGCATGCTCGCGCAGCATGCGCTGGCACCAGCCGTGGATGGTCGAAACCGCAGCCTCGTCCATCCACTGCACGGCAATTTCCAGGCGACCGGCACAACGCGGCCAAGCCTCTGGCGGGTAATCGTCGCGCAGTTGGTGCAACAGCGGGTCGGCACCTTCCAGTTCGCCACGGAAGAACCGTGCGGCTTCTGCCAGGCGGGCCCGTATACGTTCGCGCAGCTCTTTGGTGGCGGCGTCGGTGAAGGTCACCACAAGGATCTGCGGAGGCAGCAGCTCGCGGTCAAAGCCCTGTTCACCACCGTGGCCAAGGATCAAGCGCAGGTACAGCGCCGAAATGGTGAAGGTCTTGCCCGTGCCGGCGCTGGCCTCGATCAGCTGGCTGCCGTGCAGGGGGAAACTCAATGCCAGGGGACGGTCCTGGGTCATGCGCCTTTCTCCGGGTTGCCCAGGGTCTGCCAAGGGGCGGTGAACAACGGGCGGTACAAGGTTTCGCACCAGCCTTCGAAGGTTTCGTCAGCCATGAGTGCGGCAAAGTCACGGAACTGGCGAGCCAGGGCGATGCTTTCGCTGCGCTCGCCAAAGCTGGTGCGCTCGTCGCCTTCGTAGGCGCGGGCTGCGGCGGCCATCGCTTTATCGGCATCCTCCTGGGCCAGCCAGGCGAACGCGGTCTTGGCCGCGACTGGCAATGGCGCATTCATCGCTGCCTGACGAGCGACCAACAGGTCGCCCAGCAGTTGCGCCGCCTGCGTTTGCGGCAGCGGGGCAAGCAACAGGGTAAGGTCGCTGGCTACCAGCGCACTGTTGTAGGGGTAACCCGCCGCGCAGGCCGCCAGGTGCGTAACCCAAGGAGCGATCAGGCGGTGCCACTTGAAGTTGTTGCGCCCGGCGCTGATGGTGTTGGGTACCGTGGTGATGCTGAGCAAGCTCTGGTCATCCGCCTGGAACACCCGCCCCAACCAGCCTTCAAGCCGATGCTGAGCGTGCTCGAAATGCACCGGCAGGGCTCCCTCGACGAGCTGCGGCCAGCGCTGCAGCAACTGCTGGTGACGTTGCAGCAAGTCGGGTAGCGGTTCGATCAGCTCGTGTTGCAGCAGTTCGCCGAAACCGGCCAGCGGCAGCAAACCGCAGGCCTGCAGGCGCCGGGCCTGGGCCCGTAGCGCCTGTTCGGCGTTGTCCGGTTCGGCCAACGCTGCGCCAAGCAGGCTTTCACTGGCGCCATAGCGTTGCAACGTATCGAGGGCGAAGGGTTCTTCGTCCGGGGTCGGCGCTTCCAGCGCCTCGAAGTACACCTTCAAGCGCTGGCTGAAGAAATGCCGCACTGGGTGGCGCAGAAAGTCATTCAGCTGGGTGAGGCTCAGGGCTTCATCATCGAGGTAAGGCGGCAGGCCGGGGGCGCCTTGTTCATCCTCCTCGCCTTGCTGGTGCAGCAGTTGCCATTCGTGGGCGAAGCTGAACAGCGGGCTACCCTTCTGGAAGTAGCGTGGGCTGAACGGCTGCAGTGGGTGCTCCTGGGTCAGCGCGTGCAGCAATTGCTCGCCCGGTTCCGCTGGCTGCCCCTGCTGCGCGCCGGCCAGATGCCAGCCCGCAGCGATGTGATCGCGCAACTGGCCAATCAGCACCGATGCCGGGCGTTCGCTGTTGTCGCGGATACTGCGCCCTACCCAGCTGACATACAGCTGATCACGTGCCGACAGCAGCGCTTCCAGCAACAGGTAACGGTCGTCTTCGCGGCGTGAACGGTCACCGGGGCGGTAGTCGCTGGCCATCAAGTCGAAGTCCAGCGGTTGCTGAGCGCGCGGGTAATCGCCATCGTTCATGCCCAACAGGCAAACCACCCGGAACGGGATGGCGCGCATGGGCATCAGGGTACAGAAGTTCACCGAGCCGGCGAGGAAGCGTTGCGACAGCTTGCCCTGGTCGAGGCCCGACAGCCAGGCTTCACGCACCACGGTCAGCGGCAATGGGTCTTGCAGGCCAACGGTCTCGCACACTGCAAGCCAGCTTTCGCGCAGATCCTGCAGCTGTATCAGCAGAAACTCATCGCGCTCGCCTTCTGCGAGGAAGAACACCTGCAGCAAGGCATGCAGGCGTTCGCCCCACTGGCTGACGGTAGCAGGCTCGGACAAGGCCTGGCAGGCGACTTCGAGCGCATCGAGCAGTGCGACCAGTGGGCCGATCAGTGCCGCGTCCAGGCCACCAATTTCATCGTAGGGCTCAATGCCGTCACAGGCCTCGCCCACACCCACGGCGTAGCCCAGCAGCATGCGCCGCAGGCCGAAGCGCCAACTGTTCTGCTCGAGCCCGGCAGGCAAACCCAGGCTCGCCCGCTGTTCGGCGTTCAGGCCCCAGCGGATGCCGGCGCCTTCGATCCAGCGGTGCAGCGTGGGCAGGTCGTTTTCGCGGATGCCGAAGCGGGCGCGCACTGCGGGCACGTCCAACAGGTCGAGTACTTCGCTGACAGCGAAGCGGCTGTCCGGCAGTTTGAGCAGGTGCTCTAGCGCGATCAACAGAGGCTCGCGACCGCGCTGGCCCTGGTCGGTCAGGGTGAACGGGATGTAGCGCGGGTCGTTGCGCTGCAACTGGCCGAATACAGCGCGAATGTGCGGCGCGTAAGTGTCGATGGCCGGCAGCATGACGATCACGTCTCGCGGGCGCAAAGTAGGGTCGGCGCTGAAGCGGGCCAACAACTGGTCGTGAAGGATTTCCACTTCACGTTGTGGGCTGTGGGCAATGTGGAAGCGGATCGAGCGGTCCTTGGCGGTGTCTACTGGCGGCCACAGCTCACGGGTTTCGGCGAGCGGGCGCAACTCCAGGATGTCGTCCTGCAGTTGGTTGAGTAGCGTGGTGGGCGAACCGTCACTGAACAGGTCGATGCGGCCATCGCTGAACACGCCCTGGTAGCTGCCCGGGTCGTCATAGCTGTCGAGCAGGTTGATGTAGTCACGGCCTTGCTTACCCCAGGCGGCCAGCAACGGGTGGGCATGTTGATGCAGCGACTGATCGTCCAGTTGCAGGGGCATGCCCTGCTTGCGTTGCTGGCGCTTGTACTGATGGCGTAGCAGGTCCTTGTCGGCAACGATGTCGGCCCAGTGGTGGCGGCATGGGTTGTGAACGCACAGCAGTACCTGGCTGAAACGCGCCAGGCCTGCCAATGCTTCCAGGGCCTGGGCTGGCAGTGAAGAGATGCCGAACACGATCACCCTTGGCGGCAGCCCGGCAGGCGCCTGCTCCAGGTTGTGGATTGTCTCGATGAAGCGTTGATGTACCCCGGCGCGGCTCTGCGCCATGCCCTGCTCGCCAACATCCTCCAGTAATGCTCGCCACAACTCGGCTTGCCAACGGTTACCCGGCGGTAGCGGTTTACGCTCGCCGCGGGCGCTGTTGAGAATGTGCTCGCCAGCGGCCCAGTCCTTGAGCCAGTCGGCACGGTAGACCTGGTACTGGTCGAACAGGTCGGCCAGTCGCTCGGCTAGCTGGTAGCGCTTGCGCAGGTCGTTGTCGTCGGTAAGAAAGCGCCGCAGTGGCTCGAAATGCGGGCGCTCGATCAGAGCGGGTAACAGGCGCATCAGGCGCCAGGTCAGTGGGGCCTTGTCGAGCAGGGACACTTCGGGAATTTCGTCGCGCCCCAGCACGCTTCGGTACAGCTGCCACATGAAGCTGCCGGGCAGTTGGACATCGATTGCGGCGGCGATGCCACAGCCGCCCTGGTCATCTTCCTGCGGGTCTTCGGCCAAGGCCAGCTTGAGCCATTGGGCGATGCCATTGCTTTGCACCAGGGCAATTTCGTTTTCCAGCGGCGCCAGGGGATAGCGGCGCATCCAACTCACTACCAGGCTGCGCAAGTCGTCGAGGCGGTTGCCGTGGACGATCATGAAGCCGGGATGGAGGCGGGTGGTGTGGGGCATCGGAAGGTCTCTGACGGGCGCTGAAAGCTGAGGGGGAACGATATCACGCGAACATGTTTTCAGAGCAGGCAAGGTCACTGTAGGAGCAGCCTTGTGCTGCGAAGAGGCCCGTACGGCTGAAAGTGATGGGTCGGCTATACGGGCCTCTTCGCAGCACAAGGCTGCTCCTACAAGGATCGCGTGGTGCCTGTTTTTGGCGCCACAAAGACAAAACCCCTACCTGCATGCGCAGATAGGGGTTTTGCGAAATGAATCTTGACGATGACCTACTCTCACATGGGGAAACCCCACACTACCATCGGCGATGCATCGTTTCACTGCTGAGTTCGGGATGGGATCAGGTGGTTCCAATGCTCTATGGTCGTCAAGAAATTCTGTTGCCAGAATGTCCGTGAACACTCTTGGCTAATTCGGATATGCGATATTTGTGGGCTTACGAATTTTCGGTTATTTCGTCTTCACCACCACAATTTGGCTTTCGTGCGCAAATTGCTTGGGTGTTATATGGTCAAGCCTCACGGGCAATTAGTATTGGTTAGCTCAACGCCTCAC